>CAILEP010000035.1 GCA_903833275.1 uncultured Bdellovibrionales bacterium | reverse complement strand
GTTAAAGTCGTCGCACCTGCACCAATTGTGGCTGTGCCTGATGATGAAGTATAGTCAGCTGGCTGATGGGCCGTGCCGTCGGCCGTCGCGTAATTAAATGTGATCGCTTGAGTCGTCGAAACTGAAAGAGTCACAACAAAATTGGCATTGGTGCCAGCATTGGTCGTTAAGTTTGCGATATTAATAGTGGGCACAACAGTCAAGGTCGCTGTACCAACGATTGTGCCAGCATTTACGTTCACCAACGAAGACAAGGTCATGGTTACGTTTTTACCGCCGCCCGAATTGAAAGTTGTCACCGGCAATGTAAATGTCGTTGCACCCGCTGCAATGGTCGCGGTGCCGGTAGAAGTTGTGTAATCGGTCGTGGCCGTCGCCGTACCACCGGTCACGTAGTTAAACGTAATCGCTTGGGTCGTTGACTGCGAAAGTGTCGCAACAAAGTTTGCCGTTGAGCCGGCATTGATCGTAAAGCTATTGATATTGATTGTCGGCACTACGATCAGAGTCGCCGTACCCGTTGTTGTGCCCGCAAGCACATTGACCAATGACGACAAGGTCATCGTTACGTTCTTACCACCGCCTGAATTAAATGTCGTAACTGGCAATGTAAACGTCGAAGCACCGGCAGCGATAGTGGCTGTGCCAGTCGAAGTCGTATAATCAGTTGTGGCCGTTGCTGTACCGCCCGTTGTGTAGTTAAACGTAATCGCTTGCGAACTCACCTGAGATAGAGTTGCGACGAAATTAGCAGTCGAACCGGCGTTAACCGAAAAACTGTTGACGCTGATTGTGGGCATTACGTTTAAAGTCGCTGTACCTGTGGTGGTGCCCGCCACTGCATTCGCAATCGTCGAAAGCGCCATGGTGAAATTCTTGCCGCCGCCGGCGACCTGAGTCACGACCCCTGGCAAAGTTAAAGTCGTCGCACCTGCACCAATTGTGGCGGTGCCTGATGATGAAGTATAGTCCGCAGGCTGATGAGCCGTGCCGTCGGCCGTCGCGTAATTAAATGTGATCGCTTGAGTCGTCGAAACTGAAAGAGTCACAACAAAGTTGGCATTAGTGCCAGCATTGGTCGTTAAGTTTGCGATATTTATTGTGGGAACAACAGTCAAGGTGGCCACGCCCGTTGCCGTACCGAGAATGCCATTAACTGGTGCCGAAAGAACCATATTGAAGTTCTTGCCACCACCCACAACTTGGGTCGTCACACCAGGCAAAGTTAAAGTCGTCGCACCGGCTGCAATAGTGGCCGTGCCACTGCCGGTGGTATAGTCACCCGGCTGATGAGCCGTACCGTCACTTGTTGCATAATTAAAAATAACGTTTTGTGGGCTCGACTGTGACATTGTCACAACAAAATTCGCCTTAGTGCCAGCGTTGGTTGTAAGGTTGGCCACCGAAATCGAGGGCATAACAATTAAGGTAGCTGTACCTGTTGTGGCTCCGCCGATCGCGTTTACAATCGTCGAAACCGCCATCGTAAAGTTCTTACCACCACCTGCAAGTTGCGTCGTCACCGACGGCAACGTGAGTGTCGTAGCGCCGGCCAAAATCGTGGCCGAACCCGAAAGCGTCGAATAGTCACCCGGCTGGTGAGCTGTGCCGTCAGCCGTCGCATAGCTAAAAGTAATGTCTTGAATGGTCGCTTGAGACAAGGTCACGACAAAATTGGCGTTTGTGCCAGCGTTGGTCGAAACGTTGTTAATATTAAGTGTCGGAACTAGTGTTAATGAGGCTAAGCCCACCGACGTGCCCAAAATCGAGTTTATGTTACTCGAAATGGTCATATTAAAATTCTTGGCATTACCCGAAATCTGGGTCGTGATCGCTGGCAAAGTAATAGAGGTCGCACCAGCTGCAATTGTCGCTGAACCGCTGGTGATCGTGTAGTCTGTACCACCCCTCGCCGTCCCGTCTGACGTTGCATAGTTAAACGTAATGGCTTGCGGAGACGACTGCGACAAAGACACAACAAAGCTAATCGGCGTGCCCGCATTGGCGCTTGTGTTCGCAATCGAAATCGTCGGCATAACGATCATATTGGCTGTACCAACTGTCGTACCAGCAACCGCGCTCGTGATCGCACTCAAAGTCATGGTGAAGTTTTTGCCGCCGCTTGAAAGTTGTGTTGTAACAGACGGCAACGTGATTGAAGTCGAACCAGCGGCAATGGTCGCACTACCCGTTAACGATGTAAAATCCGTACCAGAAGTCGCCGTGCCGCTCGCCGTTGTGTAGGTAAACGTAATTGGTTGGGTTGTCGATTGAGTTAAAGTAACAACAAAATTGGCCGGAGTACCAGCATTAGCCGTTACGTTGCCAATATTAATGGTCGGCATAATATTAAGAGAAGCCGTGCCTGTCGTCGTGCCCGGCAAAGAATTCGTGAGCAACGAAAGGGCCATTGTAAAATTCTTACCGCCACCCGCAATCTGTGTGGTCACCGCCGGCAACGTCAAAGTCGTCGCACCCGCCAATATAGTTGCTGAACCGCTAAGACTCGAATAGTCGCCAGGCTGAGAGGCTGTGCCGTTAGCCGTCGCATAGCTGAAGGTGATATTTTGAGTAGTTGACTGAGTCAGGGTCGCAACAAAATTAACATTGTTGCCCGCATTGGCTGTTACGTTATTGATGTTAACCGTCGGCACCGTTATCAAGGTCGCAGTGCCAGTTGTCGTGCCTCCGATCGCATTTACGATCGATCCCAAAGTCATTGTAAAGTTCTTACCGCCGCCAACAAGTTGAGTTACAACCCCGGGCAAAGTCAAAGTTGTCAATCCGGCTGCAATGGTCGCTGACCCTGTTGCCGTCGTATAATCGGTACCGGCAAGAGCCGTCCCGTCTGTCGTCGCGTAATTAAAGGTAATGGCTTGCGGAGACGCCTGCGACAAACTCACAATAAAATTGGCGTTTGTACCCGCATTCGTCGAAAGATTGGCGATGCTAATTGTCGGCATGACAATCATCGTAGCCGTGCCAACTGTTGTGCCAACGACCGCGCTCGTGATGGCACTTAAGTTCATGGTAAAGTTCTTACCACCGCTCGAAAGCTGAGTCGGGACCGTCAATGTCGTAGACGTCAAACCAGCCGCTATGGTGGCACTGCCCGTTGTTAATGTAAAATCAGAGCCCGAAGTAGCCGTGCCGCTGGCGGTCGTATAGGTAAAAGTAATCGGCTGAGTCGTCGACTGCGTCAACGTGACAACAAAATTTGCATTGGTGCCGGCATTGGCCGTTACGTTGCCGATATTGATTGTCGGCATAATATTAAGTGTCGCCGTACCTGTCGTCGTGCCGGGCAATGAGTTCGTGAGTAGCGACAATAGCATGGTAAATTTCTTACCGCCGCCCGCGATTTGAGTGGTCACCGAGGGCAGAGTCAATGTCGTCGCCCCTGCTAGTATTGTCGCTGTTCCACTTAGGCTTGAATAGTCACCTGGCTGAAGCGCCGTGCCGTCCGAAGTTGCATAATTAAAAGTGATGTTTTGCGTGGTCGACTGAGTCAACGTGACCACGAAATTTACGTTCGTGCCCGCATTTGCGTTTACGTTATTAATGTTAACGGTCGGCACCGTGACCAAATTTGCCGTACCTGTGGTGGTACCTGCTACTGCATTTACGATTGAAGACAAGCTCACTGTAAAGTGTTTACCACCGCCTACAAGTTGGGTCGTGATGCTTGGCAAAGTTAATGCAGTTGCACCGGCCGCAATGGTCGCTGTGCCACTCAATGAAGTATAATCACCCGGTTGGTGTGCCGTGCTATCGGCAGTTGCCCAATTGAATGTCACGGCCTGCACAGAAGCTGCCGCGAGAGTCACAATAAAATTCGCGTTCGAACCTGCATTTATAGTCAAATCCGCAATACTCAATGCGGGCATTAAATTTAATGTCGCCGTGCCGGTGGTTGTGCCCGCCACCGCGTTCACCAGGGCAGAGAGTGTCATGGTGAAATTCTTGCCGCCGCCTGAGATTTGAGTCGTGACACCTGGTAAGGTCAGAGTGGTTGCGCCAGCTGCGATGGTCGCGGTACCGCCCAATGACGTATAATCAGTCGGCTGAGTCGCCGAACCGTTAGCGGTCGCATAGTTAAATACTATTGCTTGAGTGGTTGACTGAGAGAGACTGACAACAAAGTTGGCGTTTGTGCCGGCGTTTGTGGTGAGATTTGCGATACTAATTGTCGGCACAACCGTCAAAGTGGCCGTGCCGCTTATAGTGCCCGACACTGCATTCAGTATCGAAGAAAGACCCATTGTAAAGTTTTTGCCGCCGCCCACAACTTGTGTCACAACCCCGGGCAACGTCAATGTGGTCGCGCCCGCCGCAATAGTCGCAGTGCCACTACCCGCCGAATAGTCGCCGGGGCTACTTGCCGTTCCATTAGCAGTCGCATAATTAAAGGTGATCGCTTGTGTCGTCGACGAAGAGAGAGTCACGACGAAATTGGCATTGGTGCCAGCATTCGTTGTGAGATTTGCAATATTGATTGTCGGCACCACAGTCATAGTCGCCGTGCCTGTCGTAACACCTGAAACGGCGTTGACGATCGAAGATAAATTCATGGTGAAATTCTTGCCACCGCTAGCAATTTGGGTCGTGACCGAAGGCAACGTTAAAGTGGTGGCCCCAGCTGCGATGGTCGCACTGCCCGCCAAGGTCGAATAGTCACCTGGGTTAGAGGCCGTGCCATTTGCGGTGGTGTAGTTAAATGTAATGGCCTGAGTGGTCGCTTGTGACAAGGTCACAACAAAGCCAACCGCTGTGCCAGCATTAGCCGTGATATTTGCTATATTAATAGTGGGCACAATCGTAAGCGTCGCAGTGCCCGTAGTTGTGCCCGCCACCGCATTTGTGATGGCCGAAAGATTCATAGTAAAGTTTTTACCGCCACCCGCGACTTGAGTAGTCACTGACGGCAAGGTCAACGTCGTCGCACCCGCCGCAATCGTGGCTGTACTTGAGAGCGAAGAGTAATCACCCGGCTGCGATGCCGTGCCATTCGCTGTCGCATAGTTAAAAATGATCGCTTGAGTTGAAGCTTGTGACAACGTCACTACAAAATTAGCGTTCGTACCTGCGTTGGTCGTCAAATTCGCGATATTAATTGTTGGCATGACATTCATGGTTGCGGTGCCAGTGGCCGTGCCGAAAACTGCATTAACCAATGAAGACGCGGTCAAAGTAAAGTTCTTACCGCCCGAAGAAATCTGTGTCACAACACCGGGCAATGTTAAGGTTGTCGCCCCTGCCGCGATTGTAGCCGAGCCGCTTGCCGAAGTGTAATTCGTTGGCTGAGTTGCCGTACCGTTTGCCGTTGCATAATTAAAAGTGATGTCTTGGGTGGTCGACTGTGAAAGCGTGACAACAAAATTAGCATTCGTGCCCGCATTCGTGGTGACATTACCAACACTCAATGTCGGTACCGTTATAAGAGTTGCCGTGCCGGTCGCGGTGCCCAACAATCCATTCACCACTGACGAAATCGTCAAAGTAAAGTTCTTACCATTACCTGATATATTTGTGGCGATCGCCGGCAAAGTAACGCTGGTCGCGCCCGCCGCCAAAGTAGCGGTGCCAGTTGACGTCGTGTAGTCTGTGCCGGCGGTTGCTGTGCCATTCGCCGTTGCGTAATTAAAAGTGATCGCTTGAGTCAAAGACGCCTGCGACGCAGTCACAACAAAGTGAACAGGCGTGCCCGCATTCGACGATGTATTGCCCACCGAAAGTGTTGGCATTACATTTAATGTCGCCGTACCTGTAGTGGTCCCACCAATGGCTTTGGTGATTGAACTTAAGCCCATGGTAAACGATTTACCACCACCCGCCAGTTGCGTGGTCACCGCCGGCAAAGTTAGGGTTGTGGCTCCGGCCGCAATGGTCGCGGTGCCAGCTAGAGCGCTATAGGCCCCGGGCTGAAGCGCGGTGCCATCTGCGGTTTGATAAACAAAGGTCACTGTGTTGGTCGTCGAGTGCGACAAGGTCACAACGAAATTTACGTTATTGCCAGCGTTCGTCGTGACATTATTAATATTGATAGTCGGCATCACGATCATCGTACCCACGCCCGTGGTCGTACCGGCGTTCGCGATCGTGATCGAAGATAAGTTTATATTAAAGGTCTTGCCACCACCTGAAGTTTGCGTCGTGACCGCGGTTAACGTCACCGACGTTTGGCCCGCAGCAATAGTCGCCGTCCCCGCCGTCGAAGTATAATCCGTCGGTTGCGTCGCCGTGCCATCTGAAGTTGAGAAGTTAAATGTTACGTTTTGAGCGGCCGCTTGACTTAACGTGGCCACAAATGAAAAGTTCGAACCCGCGTCTGCTGAAAGGCTGTTTACACTCAAAAGCGGCTGGGTCACTGCATCTAATATAGTGTGGGTGTGCGCGATAGGCGAACCCAGTGTGGCATTGACCGCATTCGAAAGCGCCAACTGAACCGTCTGCCCACCGGTGGGCGCATGCCAAAGGTGATCGTTTACAACTGGCATTGAAATCGACGCTGTCGTCTGCCCGATCGCAAATGTCAGGGTGCCATTAGCCAATGTATAGTCTGTGCCATTGACGGCCGTACCGCCGGTCACGGCGTAATCCACTTTTACTACAGCCCCAGCAGCATTCGATAAAGTAACCGGGATTGTATGCGGGCTCGTCGCCACCGACAACTGACTTGTCGCCGCCTGAAACTGCACAAGTGGCGCGGTCTCAGCATCAACGATCGTGTGTACGTGCGTTGATTGGGCTCCGAGAGTCGCATTCACTGGGCCTGATACTTGTAAGTTAACCGTTAAGTTGCCGGTGTAGACGTGGTCATCGATAACGTTCATTGAAATCGACTGTGATGTAGTCAACGGCATGAAGGTCAGCGTGCCCGCCGACAATGTATAGTTGGTTCCGCTAATTGCGGTGCCACCAGCTACAACTGCATAGCTGACTTCGACAATCGAAGAACTTGCATTCGACAATGTGACATTAATTTGATGCGGGGTGGTCGCCTCTGAAGCGAGTGACGTGCTCGAAGAAAACTGCACCGTCGGAGGCAGATCATCATCAAGAATTGAAAGATCTTCGTGTACAAGAGAACCCAACGTGGCATTGGTCGACGGTGACGAAATTGCAATCTGCACATCCCGCGTGGGTTGCGAAACTGTGTTATTTACGATCGTAACATTGATCGCGGCAGAAAGGGCCCCGCCTGGTATCAATAACGTACCGGGGGCTAGAATATAGTCTGTACCTTGAAGAGCATTCGGGCTTGAAGCCGAATATGCCACCGTCACTGGGTCACGCGCTTTGCCCGACAATGTGACGAGTGCAGCATAATTGCCACCCATAACATTTTCGATGACAGAATCTGCGGCGAGCGAAAACTGCACGGTCGGTTTGGCGTCTATATTTTGAAGAGTTACGGTTTTAGTTTGAACAGCAACCGGCAAGATTGCATTCACTGCGCTGACAAACTTCACAGTGAAATTCATGTCGGGTTCGTATTCGCTATCATGAACCGTCGCAACCGAAATCGTCGCAGTCGTCTGCCCCGCCGGGATCACCATCGTGGTGTCAACCTTGGTGTAGTTTGATGGCTGAAGCGCTGTGCCGTCGATAGTTTCGTACGAAAGCAAAACATCATTAGTGGTGGGCACGTCGAGCGTCACAATAAAATTGGCGCTCTGACCTTCTTGCAAAGGCGCAACATCATTAATCGAAATTGTCGGGATCGATGGGACGGCGCCGATATGGCTCACGCTTGACGACACCGAACAGTTCACCAGAACTGTTAATGCCATCAACGATAAAATAAATTTCGCCAAATAACGTGCTACCATGCACTAGACTTATCGGCGGAACTTAAATAAAATTGAATACTTCAGATGCTTCTGCTTTAATGTGAGACAAGTTTCTAGCTGCCGAAAAATCTCAAAATGAAGTAGCAATTCGGTCGAAAATCGTACGCTGATTTGTTAGCGTTTGATTAAAATCATACTTTCTTCGTCACACTTTGAGACACTCATTCGATTTTTTTTGCTTTTCGTGAGTTCGCAGCAGAATTGTCAGCCGCTCGTCGAAGAGCTTTTTAACAACTGGCCTCTCTCTTGCAAATGAATCCCTGAATTGACGATGCCAAAGTCTATTCAATCTAACGCACCGTCCACCAGAAAACAGGCCGGGTGTTACATCTTCTCCGGCGCTTCGATATTCAACACTCGCAAACCAGAAATGATCACCGATTGAGTGATATACACAAGCGCGATTCGCGACTTTATGAGCGCGGGCTCGCCGACCAGAATCTTGTGGTGATGATAAAATTGATTGAAGGCCGTGCACACATCGAGCAGATAGCCGGCGAGAGTGCTCGGTTTAAAAATTCGAAAGCTTTGAGCCAAAACCATTTCATACTGCATAAGTGTCTTCATCAAATTGCGCTCTTCGGGCGACTCAAGCGCATTCAACTCGCCAACCTCAGGTAACGCCGCCTTGGTGGTGACCGCGTATTTGGCCAAGACACTTCGGCAGCGCACCGACACGTATTGAACATAGGGGCCACTGTCGCCTTCGAAACTCAGTGCTTTTTGCCAATCGAATTCGACATCGCGCACGCGATCATTGATCAAATCATTAAATACGATGGCGCCGATCGCAACTTGCTCCGAAATTTTATTAAAACTGGCGAGGTCGCTCGCTCGCAATTCGGCGTTTTTCTCGCTCATGAGTTCGCGCACGATTTCAATGGCTCGATTCAGCAGGTCTTCGAGACGAATGATCTGCCCTTTACGACTCGACATTTTGCCAGCACCGGTGCCGTCGTCTTTAAAGCGATACATTCCGAAAGAAATATGGTGGCATTTACTAAACCAAGAAAAGCCCATGCGCTTTAAAACGCTAAACACTTGTTTAAAGTGCAAAGCTTGATCATTGCCCACAACATAAAGGGCCAAATCGGCTTTCAGCTCTTCAAATCGATAGAGCGCGCTGGCAATATCGCGCGTGGCATAAAGAGAAGCGCCATCACCTTTACGAATAAGACACGGCGGCATCTTTTCATCATCAAGATTAACCACCATGGCCCCCTCACTCTCAACGAGTAGGCCTTTTTTCTGAATCAAATCTTCGGTGGCGCGCAAACGATCGTTATAGAAAGATTCGCCGCGCACCAAATCATGCTTTACGCCTAAGCGCTTCCACTGCCGATCGAAATCGGCCATCGAAATATCGACAAATTTACGCCAAAGCTCTGTAAGCCCAGCATCGCCCTGCTCAAGGCGTTTGAAAACTAACGAACCCTGCTTATCAAGCTCGGGGTCTTTCTCGGCTTCACTATGAAAGCGAACATATAATTTAAAAAGCGACTCAAAGGGCTCTTTTTTAAAGTCATATTCTGAGCCCCATTTTTCGTAGGCGTAGGCCAGTTTGCCAAATTGCACTCCCCAATCGCCTAAATGATTGAGCCCGATCACCTTATAACCCTGGGTTTCGGCTAAATTTCGAATCGCCTGCCCGATCACAGTTGCGCGCAGGTGACCGACATGCATCGGCTTCGCCACATTAGGGCTCGAGTAATCAATAATAACGGTCTGACCGGCTCCGGTTTGACCCCAGGCCAGCTTCTCGCCTTGGCGCTGCACTTCTGAATATAAAGAGCGAAACAAAACCCGCTCGTCGAGGTGAAAATTGACATAACCGGCGACAGGCACCACGTTGGCCACACCCTCAATTTTCAAAGTCAATAGCTTTTCTGAAATTTCTTTTGCTATTTGCGGCGGAGCCTTTTTGCGCTCCTTGGCCAATGAAAATACCGGCACGGCCAAATGCCCATGATCCAAATCTTTGGGGATCTCAAAAAGCTCAGCTACTCGCTGGGCCGTTATGCCCATTTCAGGAGCTAAAACCTGTGCCAATTTTGCTTTTATTGGAGTCAACATATTTTTCAATCCTACAGAATTTTTTTTTAAATGTACCGCTCTTTCGCGACATTTTAAAATTTTTCTTAAAAGATTTGCGGCAAAGACTTGACGGCAAAAACCAGAGTGATTAGTTTACGACTCCAAAATAAAACAGAAAATCTCTCAACAAAGGACAGCGCCTTGAACAAAGCAGAGCTCGTTGAAAAAGTAGCAAAGAAAACCAAATTCACAAAAACTCAGACTGAAATCGCCCTTGATGCAGCCATTGAAGTGATTCAAGCTGCCGTTTCATCAGGTGACGAAGTGAAGATCGTTGGTTTCGGCACTTTTGACCGCGCCTCTCGCAAACAGCGCAACGGCCGTAACCCGAAAACTGGTACGACTATTGTTATCCCGGCATCACGCGTACCGCGTTTTCGCCCAGGCAAAGAATTCAAATCATTGGTTGAGCCGGTTACTCAGGCCTAAACAAGGAAAAAAGGTACGGCGTACCTTTTTTCACTTCCAGAGAGACGCCTGTACGGCTTGCTCTTTGATCTGCGACATATTTTGAGCGAGAGCCCTAATCTGGGCACTAGAGGTCGGGCGCTTTTCAGAACGCGCCCGATTTACGTTTTTAGACTCGCGATCAACCTGAGTTCGCGCCTCTTTCAATTGAACCCATAGATCTGCATGCACAAACCGTTGCCGATTGCGGACTGATATCTCAGAAAGATAGGGGTTTTGGATGCGCTCGAAAGTTCGCCGCCATGAGCGGTAGAACTCATTCCATGAGCGCAATTCTGCGGCCGAATCAATATTTTGCGCTAGCTTAAACGTCTCAAACTCAAAACGACTCACCACTTTAATTAGGCTGTGCCGTTCTTGATTGTGGTCAAAAGCTATTTTTTTGCGCTGGCTATTTAGGCGAGCCTTAAAGTCTTTTGTGTTGGTCCCGAAATCAAGATTTGTGGCCGCCTTTACGTTTTCACTTTCAACGATCAGCCGGTACTCCCCAAACGGAATCTTGAGCCTTTTAAGCTCGACCGTGCGCTCGGGCAAAGTGCGTATCACCTTTCGCACGAACACGCTCGGCGAATCGAGCACCTCGCCTAGAATCGATTCGAGCGTCACCATGACCGAATAGTGCGAGCTCGCGTCTGAGTTGATTTTAAAACTGAGATTTTCAGTGCCATTGGCGATTCGCTCAATCTGGATTCGCGTCGGGGCGTGCTTAATTTCGACCTCAGCCGGCGGCGGCACAAAGGGCGCGACCGTAGGCGCAGCCGGCGCGTGTGCCACAGGCGCGGCAGCTGGCGCATTTGCCGCGCTCAATTCAGGCTTTGGCGCTGGCATCACTGGGGCTGCATCCGATTTCGGTGGCTGTGGTGGGGCCGCAGCTTTTTCTCTCGGCAGCGGCGGGATCTCAGCAATCTCGGGGGGCGTTAACTTCGAATTAAATCTATCTTGATACGAGCCAAGCCACAAACTCGAGTATAAACCCACGACAATTAGTGAGAGAGCCCCGGCTACGAATAAAGTCTTACCAATCGGGGTCATCTCTATAAAATAGCGCATCAAAGAAGTGCGAGCGCCCTTGGCCTCGACTTTCTCGGGCCGTTTTTTACCCTTTTTAACTTCGCGATTTTTTCGACCTGAATGGTCGTCTTTAGTCGCCACCACCGCGTCTTCAACTTTTACGACGTCGGTAATGGTCGGCTCTTCTGCATCGGCGACGCGCGCATCGTTTTCAGCGAGATCCTTTTCATTTTTCTGACTGAGTGACTTGGTCGTGCTGCCCATTGGGGGTGGAGGCGGCATCACGGTCATTGTAGGGCTGGTCACCGACTGATCGACTCGATTGTTAAGAGCCTCTTGTATTTCGCCGACGGCGAGAATTTTATACCACTCCTTCAAACCCTCACGCCAAACGTAATCGGTCTGAATTATTTCTTGATCATGAAGCAATTTGACGATGTCTTTAGTGGTAAAAGGGCCCTTTTGCTTGTAACCCGAGCCATCCGCCTTGCGAACCAAAAGCACCCATTGCGACGAATCACCCGCTGGGGCGGCGATCTTACCTTCTGAATTTGCTGCGGCCGTATCTGTTGCTGTTGTTGTGGCGACAGGCTTATTTTTAAAATGATGGGCAAACTCGCCGAAGCTTGAGACCTCTCGCCAAAGAGTATCTCGATCACGATAGATCAAATCACGCGCCAACAAATGACCCGCTTTGATTTCGTGCTCGATCTCACCAACCGTTACCGGCCCGTGAGGTCGCCCTTTGACCAAATAGTACCACGCCTTCAAAAAGCGCCTCCCTTGACTTAAAAACTTTGCGCCTTCTATAATGTTGGCGGTACGCGCCCACGAGAGTCAACCGAAGTGATTAAATGAACCAGGCGCCAACAAAAGATGGGTCAAATCAGCATGGCAAATTCAACTAAACTAAAAGTCGCGTTTCTTTTTACACTCATCGCTGTGGGGGTTCACCTTTACCTCACCGATCATTATTTCAACCTCACCTTTGGTCTACAAGGCGGCGAGAGCATTTGTAATATCAGCACCAAAATCAACTGCGACACGGTCACAGCAAGCCCATACTCATCAATATTCAACACCCCTATTGCCCTCTGGGGGGCAATGACCAACTCGATTCTTGCCCTTTTGTTGCTTATTTGGATTGCCGGCTGGTCGAGCGATAACGTGCGACTGGGTCGCTACACGGCTTTGCTTTCGGGCTTTACTGCGCTCACCTCGGTGGTAATGGGCTCAATTTCGACCATTTTAATCGGCAGCTACTGCCTGTTTTGCATGGGTGAGTATCTAATCTCATTTATTATTTTCGGCTTAGTGGTTGCTTCGCTCGAAACCTCGACCGAGCAACCAAAGAAATCTTGGGGCGCCCACCTCGCCGAACTCGCGGGCCCGGCAAAAATGTATCTGGCGTTTTTGGCAGCCATCCCCGCCGGAGCTATTTTTTTCAACCAAGTGATATTAACTCATTTCGACGCTCAAGAGCTGCCCGCTATCGTGCGTGCCGCAGTGGCCGATTGGCAAGCCAGCCCCGAGATTCAATTTAATGAACCACCGGCCTATATACAGGGCGGCTCTCAACCAAAGATGGTGATCGTTGAGTTTGCCGACTTTCGCTGCCCGCATTGTCGACATGCAGTTTCGCCAATTAAGGCTTTTGTTGATTCTCACGCCGATGCGCAGCTTCGATTTTTCGCCTTCCCGCTCGATGGAGCATGTAATGATGCAATCCCGAGCTCTGACGGTATCTCGTGCTACCTCGCCAAAGCTGTCTATTGCTCAGAAAAAGTCGCCGCCAAGGGCGACTTATTGCATGAAATTATCTTCGAACATCAAGATAGCTTTATAGCAAACGCCTCGCTGCCCTACGCAAAAGAACACGTACTCGAATATATGACGGCCAATCAGATCAAGCCTGCAGATATAACGGCTTGTATTGAAAACCCCGATACTGATAAGGCGATAAGGGCTCAAGCCAAGCTAGGCGTTAATTCGGGGGTCAAGGGCACACCAACGTTTTTTGTGAATGGCCGCAAACTTAGCAAAGGCCAATTGATACCGGTGCTCGAGGCCGTGCACGCGACGCTGTCTAAATAGACTATCAAAAGAAGTTAAATAAGCCCGATGGCTCTAGCGAAACGGGTATAGGCATCGTCAGCTGCTTGAGAAAAGACCGCCCAGATAAGCGCGCCCAATCCACCGCTCATAAATTCGACAAAAAGTGCGGCCGCCACGACCCCAACAATTGAATAAACCAAGGTGCGTACAACATAGACAGACGAGCGAATGTCTTGCAAAGCTTCGTCCTTCACCATTCGTTCAATAGTTTTAAGAGTGATTTTAAGCTCATCGAAATGCCCGACAGCATGGTCAAGAATCTCTTGCTGCTTTGAAATCGAAAGGCTACTCAAACCCGGAAAGTTGCGCTTGGCTCTCACCGCATTAATTAGCTCTTTGCCATGGTTCGAATGCGGCTCGCAGCGATCAAAAAGTGCCGGGTAGACCCGCTTATGATTAAGATAGACGTCAATCATTTCAGAAGCTTCGCTGTAATGACCCTCGACCACCATGCGCAAAACGACTCGTCGAAGCGACATTTCTCGACCAGCCTCGCGGGTGCGCAACTGGTTCTTGAGTTGGTCTTGAAGCATTTTGGTTCGCTGCTGTTCAAGCATCGAATAATTGATTTTGGCATCAGCGACCTTTTTAGCCGTCATCTCTGCCTGGTGATCCTTAAGATCAGCCATTAACTCATGCGCTTCTGAACCCTTCTTCATACAAAACTCATCGGCAGACTTACGTCGAGTATTGATGTTGCTGCATAGGGTCGAAGACAATTTTGACAGGCTTTGTCTCTATCTGAGACAATTTTAGATGAAGCACTCGCCCCGCGAGGCTTTGCCAAGGAGTGGTAAAACATGAAAGAAGGATCTTTCGAAGGCCTAATGTCTGGGCTAGATTTTAACTCAAGTACAGACCAAAAGCCGAACACGCCCGATCAAATGCCAGAGAGAATTAATCTCTCGCAAGTGCCCGAGCAAATACTTCGCTCAAATGTCATGGAGTCTCTTATCAGTCAAAACGACGATCTGATGGCGCGACTCAATGTTTCGCTTCGACGCATTTCTCTGCTCGAAGAAAAATGCACGGACGCCAAAAACGAAACCGCTCAATTTCGAGAGCAATACGACAATCTTCGCGATCAAGTTTTAATTTTAAAAGAACAAGCGAAAGTTCTCGCCGGTCGCAATCGCGATATCCTTGATAAGCAAAAACGAGAGGGCGAAGGGCAGAGCGAACTTAAAGAACAAATTCGCTTACTTGAAATTCGCTACGCCGAACTTTTCACCGCCGGGCGTGATCGCCAAGCTAAAATCGAAGCTGAGCTCGTGCGCTCGGATCGCTCAAACTCACGTTATCGAAAATATCGCCAAGGTATTCGCCGCGCTCTGGTTTTTCTGCGCGAAGAAGTTCGCGGCCTCAGAGGCAAAAAGGCTTTACAAGAGGCGACGATTCAAGATTTACGTAAAAATTTACAAGAAACCACTGCCTATATTACTGAGCAAAACAAAGAACACAAAAATAGCGTGCTCGGCCTGACCTCGACCTACGAAATGCAGATCAAGGGTTTAAATAGCGAAATCGAACTTCTTATCGAACAAAATAAAGCTCTCGCGGCTCGAGGCGAAAACTTAGATAAGGTTCAAAGCGAAAAAATTCGTCTTGAGAACGATCTCATTATCGCCGATCGACGCTTTGAAGACCTACAAATGCAAACGTCGGCCGAAATAACCGACGTCCAAAAGGCTCTCGGTCGCTATCGCAACGACTCGAAAGATCTCGCCATCGAACTTGAAAATAAGAATGCCATCCTTGAAGGTCAGACCGAAGAGCTCGCGGCGATTAAATCCGAACGTTCGGCTATGACCGAGCAGGTTGAAACGTTGCAACTTCTCTGGCGTGACCAACAAGTTCAGGTTGAAAAACTCACCGAGCAGAAGTCAGCACTTCAAAAGCTCAATCAAGAACTCAGTATCAGCATCAACGAATACCGCCGCGAAGTGCGCGAGCTCAAAGAGCAGGTTGAATCTGAAAATCAGAAGCTGACCCAGTTTCAAAAGCAAAGCGAGATCAAAGATAAAGTTGCCTCTCTCGCCCGTGACTCACAAATTCGTGAGGCCAAAACGGCAGGCAGCACTGCTGGCCATCGCACTGACACTAGCGAAACCGCGGTGTTGCGCGCAAACAGGGCCCCTGACCTCATGGCGAAAATTGACAAGGCGCTGACGAACTTGCACGTCGGTAAATAGCACGAGTATGAGTCAAGCATTGAAACCCCGAGCCCGCTCAATCGGCGAACGCATTTTTTTGATTTTCTTTTTTCCGATCGTAATTGGCTTTTATCTAATTTACAAATACCCGACCTGGTTTGTGCCCGAAACAGAGGTGGCCCAAACTTTTTACTGGTTCGGTAAATCAACGGGCTTCTGGTACAACACGGTCTATACCGCCCTCGTTTGTTTTATCAGTGGCCAGGCCGTACTAAAGGGCACGACACCCTACGGCCTCAATAAGAAAAAACCCATCAGCGGTTACCAAAAGAAGAAATTTACCAGCATATTTTTCTCGCAATTTATCTTGTTCTATTTTGTGCCCTACCTTTTACCTGTACTGATCGGGCACAAACCGTTTTTTGGCGACACCTACTCGCCCGTTAACAAGAACGCCTACGTTTATGTTTATAACGGCTTCACTTCAGCCGGCGGCTTTGCTTACATTTTCGTGCTTGTGCCGTTGGCTGTTTGGTTTTTTGGCAAACGCTATTGTTCGTGGTTCTGCGCCTGCGGCAATCTCTCCGAGACCATTGGCATAACCTCTTGGGGCAATCGCTGGGTGACCGATCGTACCCCCCGAGGCGAAACTGCTAAAAAATTCGAAATTCTACAGTACGGTTTTTTAGCGTTTGCCATCGTGTTTGGGTTCGTGCTTTTTCTAAACGCCTATAAAATTATAGTGGCCCCCGATCTTGAGCTTGCCTTTCGATCGGCCCAAGATCTTGTGATTGACCTAATGTTTGGCGCGCTGATCGGCATTGGCGCTTACCCATTTCTTGGCAGTCGCATTTGGTGCCGCTACGGCTGCCCACTCGCCGCCGGCATGCGCCTTTACGGTAAGTATGCTAAATCACGCTTTCAAGTTATCGCGAACGACGATTGCAAAGGGCTGAATCTTTGCACCACACAATGCCCAATGGGTATCGACGTGGCGAGCTACGCCCACAAAGACAAAGTGCCCATCAAAGGTCACTTCGGCTTACAAAACTCACCCTGCATCGGTTGCGGCGGCTGCATTGATATTTGCCCCGTTCAGGCCCTTTCGTTTCAAGAAATCCTGAATCACTCTGATTCAACTGGCCCTGGCGCCGCGCCCGAGTCGCGTCATGCTTAGTGCACTTTCAACAAACATCAGTTCACAAGGCTTTGCCAATTTAACCGCTGCGGTCTTCGCCTTTTTCTCACTGCTCTTTATTTTTCGTGCTCTTAGCGCGCGCCTCGATTCTCGACTTAAGGGCAATCGCTTAAATGACCCAACCCTTGGCGCCGATGTTTGGGCGCGACGAGAAGCTTTGAATATCGTCGAAATTAAAGAACTCACCCCCGATATTCGATCTTTCACATTTCAGCGCCAAAACGGTCTCCCGTTCTCGCCGTTCTTGGGTGGGCAATTTATCAGCTTTCAGATCGGCACACCCGATACCAACAAGCCGGTCAAGGCTCGCTCCTATTCAATTTCAAGCTCACCGAATGAACTCTCGCGCATTTCAGTGGCCATTAAAAAAATCCCGAACGGAGTCGGCTCATCTTGGTTTCACAGCTTAAAAGTCGGCGACCTTGTCGACGCCCACCCTCCGGCCGGTCATTTCGTCGATAATTTACCAATTTCAACTCAAAGAATTTATATCGCCGGCGGCATCGGCCTAACGCCTTTTATGTCGATGGTGCACGAGCACCAAGCCCGCGCCACGCGCGAGTCAAAGATGCCCACAAATGTAAGTTTGTTTTACGGCGCCCGAACCCAAAAAGACCTCGCGTATCATTCTGAACTCAAGACGCTCACAAGCAATTGCTCGTGGCTTAGATATTTCACTATTTTATCAAACGCCGATGATGCCACTTTCGACCGGGGCTTTCTTAAGCTCGCCTATATAAAGTCCAAGACGACAATTGCCCCTGATGCTCATTTCTTTTTTTGCGGGCCCACGGTTATGACCGAGGCGCTTATCGCCGAATTAATAGCTTCCGGTGTCAGTGACAAAAGAATTCACCTCGAGAAATTTGTTTCACCCCTTGAACTTGACTCGCAACAAGTGCCCCATCGCGAAGCCAGTATCGTATTTAAGGGCAAAAGTCTTAAGTACAGTGGTCAAAAAACAATTCTCGAGTTTCTCGAAGAGCAGGTTGAAAATATTTCGTCGGCTTGTCGCGTAGGCGTTTGCGGGACTTGCCGCTGCTCTGGCCACGGCCGAGTGAAAATGCTGACCGACGCCGGGCTCACCACTGCCGAAAAACAAAAAGGCGAGTGGCTCGCTTGTGTTTCGTACCCACTCGAAGACTTAGAAATTACCGAATCGAGCTAGTTTCTTCATGAGAAGCGGAAACAACCCCAGTGCCGCGAGTGAAACAATCGTCTTCAACGATAAAATATCACTCGCTGCGCCGATCGCGCCAATCTTGGCCCCGGCATTTACGTAAAGCCATGTGCCGGGCAGCATCCCCACCCAACTCACCCAGAAAAAATCAAATGCTGAAATATCAGTAAGGCCCATCGCCATATTAACAATAAAAAATGGCACAATTGGGTTCAATCGAAGCGCAAAAAGATAAAAGCGCCCTTCTTCGCGAACGCCTTTTTTAACAGCCTCGGCCTGCGCCTTATATTTACCCAATCGCCCCTCAAGCCACTCATCATGCCTCTTAGTAAATGCACCCCGCACGAGATAGCGCACCAGCCAAAAGGCCAGCAGCGAACCAAACGTGGCCGCAAACGACACAACAGCCGCCCCATAACCGACCCCCATCACCACTCCTGCAATCAGACTCAGGGCTGAGGCGATCGGCACAGAGAGGGCCGTGAGAGCGACGTAAACCAAAAAGTAGCCAACGATGCTTTCAATTTTGTGCCCTTCGTAAACTTGCAATATCTGCCCCTGATACTCCTTCACTGTGGCGAAATTGAGATACGGCCCCAAGAAGTAGAGCGAGGCCGCGCTCACGACAATCAAAGTTACAATCGCGAGTAGCTTAAATTTCGGCATCTTTAATTTTGTGGTTACTGAATTTCGAGCTTCAACCCAAACGGGCGAATTCGTGTGAGAGCTTGCACTTCGCTTGATTGAAAGGCGCGATGGGCATCATTTACGTCACGATAAATCTCTATGCCACCAGAAGATTCACTTTCGAAAAGTCGCATAAACTCGGTACCCACCGAGCAAATTTTAAACTTGGGGCCCAGGCTTCTCGACAGCTCTTGCAACAGCTCAAGAAATGGAGTGATACCGCTCGAACCGACAAAGCTTAAATCTCGCAAATTAAAAATCACACTCTTTTGGTTCAGATTTCGCAGACACTGCGCTTTCAGGCTGTCGGCACTTTCGAAGTCCATTTGGCCACTTAGGCTAACGACAAAAATACCTTCTCGGTCTTCAACTTTTGCATCCACCTAACGCCCCCTAGTGATCGACGAACGTCATAAGACGTCCACAAATCAATTCTAGCCTGAATTTCATGCCGTTTTGAGTCCAGTTTATTAATAGCTCAATTGTCACCCCCTCCTAGCTTATTTAACCTTTTGTAATAAGAGAGGTTTTTATGTCTGATGCCAATGCTTCGCCGACGCCAAATGCCACACCTAAAGCCAAAAGTAAAATACCACTAACTGCTCGACTCAAAAAGGTGATGGCTCTGTTGGTGCATCCGATGACTATTGGCGCCTACCTCACTTTGTCTTTTGCGATCCTGACCTTTAACTATTATCAAAAGCGAATCGATATCCGAAGTGCGGGCAAGTTTTTTCAAATCGTGTCAGATATTGATCAGAAAACAATCGATTGGCGTCTATGGTTTCGAGGCCCACGCCCGGTGAGCCCCGACGTCGCCGTTCTCGCCGTTGATGATGCGTCACTTGATATAGTTGGTCGATGGCCGTGGCCGAGAGAGGTTCTCGCTCGGGCTCTCGAAAACGCCTACACCTTCGGTGCAAAAGTGATCGCGGCCGACGTGGTCTGGAGCGAGCCGACCGATCGACCCGAAGTGCGCCTCGTTGAAAATGTAGATCGCGCCGCCCCCTTGCCTGCCGTCATAAAAAGCCAATTTGAGCGCAAGCTAACCGAAACTGACAGCGACATATTATTTAGCCAGTTTATCGCCCGACATAAGAAAAACTTCGTGCTAGGCAATTTCTATAGTGACACCGATATTCAGGGGCCCGACGATGAGGCCGATGGCTATCAAGCCAGTTGTCACGATATCGTCTTAAAAAACAGCCCTTTTTCAAAAATGGTCGAGAGCGAGGCCACCCCGATCGTCGCCGTTGATTCTGCTGAACAAATACTGCCTGAAGAATTTGTTCAACTCTACCAACAAAAATTTGCTGATATGGAAGCTGAAATAAGAAAGTCAGAGCCTCCACCCCAAAACAGTAACGAACGCTACCAACTCGATCAAAAAATTCTTCAATCTAAACTGACTTTCTGTGCGCGTGATTTTCTTAATCTAAAAGAAGATAAAGTTACTGGCCGAAAGGCTGATGACGTCGCAATGGCAATTTCAGAAAATTGGCCACAAATACGGGAGGTGGTAAAGTCGATATCAGCGAAATCGTTCGAAGAGTGGCTTGGCAGTTTCAAAAACCGAAATCTCTTCAACCAGGTCCCGGAGACCACGAATTGGACAATTAATATCCCGATGATCTCGACCCAAAGCCAAGCTCATGGCTATTTCAACGCGATGCTTGACAAAGATGGCACCATTCGCCGATCGCAACTCATCACTCGCACGGGCTCACAATATATGCCGTCCATCGCTCTTCAGGCTTACCTTGTTGGCACAGGTCAGCACTTAGATCTTAAAATTGAACCCAATGAAAAACTCGCTGAAGTTAAGGGTATAAAAAAGTTCACCATGGATAACGACGATGGCGAAGCGCTTTTCGACGTACCCGTTTCTTACGAAGGCGCCATGACGATTAACTACGCCGGCCGCCAGCATATGGTCCCGCACGCCTCAATCGCCGATCTTCTCAGCGAAAATAAGAAAACCGTAACCGTCACAACCTGGAATGAGAAAGCCCGTCGCGACGACAAAAAAGAGATTTTGAAAGGCGATTTTTTCAAAGATAAAATTCTAGTGCTCGGTGCCACGGCCATCGGCGTCTTCGATTTGCGAGTCACACCTTTTGACGAAAACTTTCCGGGGGTTGAGACGCACGCCAATGTCATCGACAATCTTCTGCGCCGAGATTTTTTCAAGCAAAATAAAAAAGAAGACATGCTCATGCCTTTGGTAATGCTAGCCATTGGCTTCATTATCAGTATTGCCCTTTCACGCTTCGGCGCTCTGTACGGCCTTATCTTTGCCTTTCTAATCGGCGCAGCCATTCTCTTTATCGATAAACATTTTCTCTTCGGCCGAGGCATACTTGTTTCGAGTGGCTTGCCCATGGCTCAGGTCTTTCTGACCTATATGACCCTCACAACCTATAAGTACTTCACCGAAGAACGAAGTAAAAAAGAGTTGCGCGGCACTTTCTCAAAATACGTTTCTCCGGCGATCGTCGAAGAGATTTTGAAAGACCCGAAAAATCTCGAGCTCGGTGGCCGAAAAGAGCGCATCACGGTGTTCTTCTCAGACGTTCGCGGCTTCACCACGATTTCTGAAAAATTAGACCCGCGCGCGCTGAGTGATCTTTTGAACAGTTACCTGACCCCGATGACCGATCTGGTATTCAAAAACAAAGGCACCCTCGATAAGTACATGGGCGACGCCGTTATGGCTTTCTTTGGCGCCCCGATTCACTACCCTGATCACGCCAAGCACGCCTGCCGCTGCGCCCTTCAGAGTCTCGAGAAGCTCAAAGAATTGCAGGCCGACTATGTCAGAAAGGGCCTTCCGGTTATTGATATCGGTATCGGCCTTAACACCGGCGAGTGCAGCGTGGGCAACATGGGCTCGCAAACGGTGCGAAGTTACACCGTGATGGGCGACCCGGTGAATCTGGCTTCACGCCTCGAGGGTATTAACAAAGAGTACGGCACCCGCATCATCATCAGCGAAAACACCTATAAAGAGATCAAAGATGATTTTGTGTGTCGAGAAGTCGACTGGGTTCGCGTTAAGGGCAAACTGCAGCCAGTCAAAATCTATGAGCTAATTTCTGAGGGCAAACCGGCCGACAATATCGTGGATATGAGTAAGTACTTCTCTGAAGGCTACCTGCAATACCACGAAAAGCAGTTCAGTAAAGCCATAGAGCTCTTTGAAAAGGCTCTAACGTGTCAGGCCGAAGACCCACCCTCTCAGCTATACATCGAGCGTTGCCAAGAGTTCATCGCTGAACCACCCCCCGAGAATTGGGACGGCGTTTACGTGATGAAAACCAAATAAGCCGGCCGCAACATTTAGATTTAATTTTAAATGTTTTGTTGAGTACCTAGACCTTCTCAGCCAAGATATTGGCATGCATCATGGTTCGGCACCGAAGGCACCGCAATACGCGTTTGTATTTTTGGTATTCATTTTTGGCCTGCCTATTTTAGGCTTTTCGCCTTTCGGGCTATCTATCATGGGGCCCACGTTGGCCTTTGCCCAAGCTGATTTAAAAAATACTCTCGGCAAGGGCTTTGAAAAAACCAAGAAATCAGAAGTTCTGAAGAAAACCGTCAAATCCGAACTTAGCAATAAAAGTGACCTCGATGTTTCTGCCGACAGTATTTCTCGAGACTATGACACCCGTTCGTTGGCACTCGAAGGCAATGTTAAAATTAAATTTGGTTCTGAAAAACTGCAGTGCGACAAAGCGCGCATCGATTTAAACACCAATCAAATCACGGCCGAAGGTCACATCACCCTCGAGGGGCCAGAAACTTTTATCGCTGGCGAAAAAATTGTCTATAACTACAAAACCCAAATCGGTGAAATCACCAAGGGCTCTGTCGAATCCGGAAACGTTATATTTGTCGGCGACACAATTAAGAAAAATTCGGATAAAAAATATTTGGCGACCAACGCCTCTTTTTCGGCTTGCGCCACCTGCCCCGAGGCCTGGAGCTTTTCGGGCACAGAAATCGAGGCCGAAATGGGCGGCTACGCTTACATTAAATATCCGGTGCTTCATATAGTCGACTTTCCGGTGCTTATTTTGCCGCGCCTTCTTGTGCCCCTCAAAAGCACAAGACAGTCAGGCCTTCTGGTGCCGAATTTCAGTTATTCTGCAAACGGCGGTTCGGAGTTTGGCCTGCCCTTTTTCTGGGCCATTTCGCGCAGCCAAGACGCCACTTTTACGACCCGCAGTTATGCTCGCCGGGGGCTCAAAGAACAGATCGAATATCGCTATTTGCTGAGCGAAGGCAGCCGCGGCATTCTTCACACTGGCGCCATTCGCGACCAAGCGTTCACCGCCGACGGCCAATCAAGTAGCCCGACCCAAGCTCTTGATCGCGGTTACCTGCTCTACGAACATATTTTTGAATTGCCCAACAATTTTGTACAGCGCTCGAGCCTCAATTATATTTCAGACACGCGATACCCACGAGACTTTTACGAAGAAGTGCCTGGCCTTGGTAATTCAGCCATGGAGTCTAGCCTCTCGCTCACCAAAAACTTCGACTCTCACCACATCAGCGCTGAATCGACATACTACACGACGCTTTTAAATTCTGATTTCTTAATTAAAAACGACGACTCGGTTCACCGCCTACCCGAAATCAATTACTCGTTTATCGAAAATCGAATCGGTTCTTCAAATTTTTTCTTTCGCGTTGATTTTAACTATACCAATTTCGAACGGCGTAACTATTCGTATGACGAAGCCACGAGCGACCCAACTCAAGGTCGCATTATTACCCCCATCGCCAATCTGCGCGGTTACTTTGACCCGACCATTGATCAAATTCGCACCGGCCAACGTTTTATTTTTACCCCGCGCCTCAGCTACCCGTTTCACATCGGCAATTTTCTCGATATCGAGCCCGCTGTAAGCTATCAAGAAATGCAGTACAAATTTGACGCTAAGCCACCCTCTGCCGTTGATGGTTATTCTGACCATGCCGAACGCCGATTCGTCGAAACTGATATTTCGTTTAAAACAAAATACAATGCAATCTATGGTGTCGACGATGGCAAATCAAACCGTTACAAACACGAAATCGAACCCGAGGTTATTTATTCGAAAATCCCGTGGGTGAAAAAACCCAGCAATCAGTTTTTCGGAGACTTTCAAAACCAGCCCTTTTGGCGAAAACACGAGGCCGCTTCAAACACAGACTTCACCAGCCCGTCAGGCCTACAGTTTGATTATGACGATCGCTACTTTGATAAAGATTTGGCCACCTTTGTACTCAGCAATTACATCACCCGCAAACACTATCACGCGACACCCGAGGGCACTCTCGAACCAGATTATTTCAAGTTCATTACTTTTCGAGTCACTCAGAGTTACGACATTAATGAGGCCAAACTAATCAATCCGCACCCCTGGTCGACTGTCAACGGGCTGCTCGATGTGCGTATCGCCAATTTTGAAACCCACTTGACGGCCGATTACTACCCCTATGCCGGCATATTGAATCAAACTCTTCGGGCTAAATTTATTAGCGACCTCAAAAGTTTCTTAGAACTGACTTTTGCCGACAACGTGCTTATCGACGAGTCGACAAATAGCCCAACCAATCAGCACACCAAAGATTACGGGGTCGGCCTGGGCTTTAAAACCAAATATATTGAACTCGTGGGTCGGCGCGTTTTCTCTCTGGTCAGCCAATCTATCGAATCGTGGGAGTACGACGCCAACATGAAGTTTCCGGGCGACTGTCTCGTGCTTCGCTTTGGCCAAACCCGACAACTCGGATCAGACGTGAAGTTTAGCGCGAGCTTAAACTTCAATTTCGGCGGCTAATTTTTTTAGCAATTTAAAACTTTAACTTTTAGATTTTTTAGAAATTCGCGATATTCCATAGCGCGAAACCACCGCTGATTTTATTTTGCTCAGCGATCGGAAACAACAACACTCTCGGCAACGCCGAACGCTTATCTTCGGTTTCACCCTCGAGAATTTTCTCTTGTTCTTTCTCAAGCTGCTTTGGCAAAATATAAACGGTGTAAAAACCGAGACCAATCCCGGCATAAAGACCCAACGAGGCACCACGAGCTACATTTTGCAAATTATCAGCGGGGCTTTTGGTAAACGCGAGCGTCGCGGCGCCGACCAATGTGCCGGCCAACACGCCATAAGTGCAGCTCATGATAAATTCGCGCTCGGGGCTCGCCAACGCACGCGGCGCAGTTGCCACCGAAGCGACAAGAGCCAAAACAGTCAGTGTAGTTCTAAGAATTCGATGCATAAGAATATTGTTCCACAACCACATCGGTCTCGCAACTCAAGACCGCGACTCTTAAAGGCCGAGCACATCGTGAAAGACCGACACTCGGTCGAGGTGATTCACCGCGGCAAGGTGCAGCCTTACAGGTATCGTCACGCCCCCCATCCATCTTTCGAGCGCCCGCCGCAGTCGAGCCTTTTGTTGAGCTTTGATTGGCGAAGTGAAAATCAAATCACTATCAAAAACTGATTTCACCTCGATCAGCCAAACTTCTTTTTCTGGCGAGAGCATGACCAAATCAATTTCGGCAAAAACCAACGGCAAATTGACCGCGAGAACCAAAAACTCTTTTTGTTGAAAATATTCTTTTACGATGTTTTCACAGCGACGCCCGCGCTCCCAATTTCGGCGACCGGGGTCAAGGGCATTACCTGGTGCCGATATACTCTCTGACCCCGGCAAAGGTGGGCCGATGGATTTCGAGCGGGCCAAACTTGGCGATGGCACTTCTATGGGCTTCGGTGCCGTACCCTTTGTGGGCGGCAAGCCCATACTCGGGGTAGATTTCATGCAATCGCCGAATTTCTCTGTCACGCGAAACCTTTGCTACAATTGAAGCCGCGGCAATCGCCTTCATGTGCCGATCGCCCCCTATAATTGTTGTCTGCGGCCACGTGAGCCCACGAATCTGCTGATTGCCATCAACATAAACGCGCCCACTGAGCCGCTCTGCCTTCGATACCTCGAGGCTCTCTACTGCACGCTTCATGGCCAATAAGGCCGCGCCCAAAATATTGAGCTTCGTGATTTCATCAACAGTTGCAACGCCAATGCCAACGCGGTGATGACTTAAAATGTACTCAAAGATTTCTTCTCGGCGGATCTCGGATATTTGTTTCGAATCTCGAATATCCTCGGAAGTCTCGTCGAATTTAAATATAACGGCGCCGGCATAAACAGGCCCCGCTAGACAGCCGCGACCGGCTTCGTCGACACCGATGCAAATTTGATTTTTATCAAATTGCGGTGGCCTAAATTTTGGCGTGGAGTTGCGTTTGGTTGACATAAAAAGAGCGTAGTCTTGTTGCTACGCTCTTGTCCAAAAATTATTCTGAAATTATAACTAGGCTTTTGCTTTTGCGCCTGCAGCTTTGGCTTTTTTCTCAGCCTTAGTTGCTTTAGCTGGAGCCGCGCCATCAGCCGTTTCTACCTGTCTCGCTTCGCCTTCATTGATGACAAGGTCTGACTCAAGACGTGCAGCGCGACCAGAAAGATTTCGCAAGAAATAAAGTCGACCGCGACGAACGCGACCACGACTTACAACTTCAACTTTATCAATGTTCGGGCTTGAGAACGGAAACGTTCTTTCAACGCCGATGCCGCTCGAAATTTTTCGAACAGTAAAAGATTTGCCGAGGCCTTCACCTTGAATTTTTATGACAACGCCTTTGTAAACCTGAACGCGTTCTTTTTCGCCTTCTTTAATTGTCACGTTCACATTCACGGTGTCACCAACGCGAAAGTCTTCGTGTTTCTTGATCCATTTTTTATCTTCAGCGCGTTTAAGCGTAATACGTCTAATTAGGTCCATTTTTTCTACCTCTTTTGAGCTCGCCAAACTATCACTGCCCCAGCAGACGGTCAAGACAGATGGCAACTGCTGATCGAACTGGCAAATGCCTATAATCATCGGCCGATGACCCCTTAATGGGGTCAAGCACATAGTCGCAGAGCTTTAACACGTCGTTTGTAAGACCCCAGCCAGTGCCAAATAGCAAATAAACCGGCCTTGAGCGGTCATGCCACATAAGCTCACGCAGAGCTTTAAAGCCTATCTGGGGGTAGTCCTCGCGGTTTTGAGCACTGGTGGCCACCAAAATGGGCTTTACTTTAAACTCTTTAAGCGACTCTTCTACGGTTTGAGCCGTTTTAACCATATTAATCGCAGTTTTTCTCATGGGGTTATGGTCACTGCCCTCACCCACGCGCCAATGATCAAGCACCCGATGAACAAACATCAGCTGTTCTTGCACACGATTGATTATGAAATATTGCTCAACCCCGAAGGTGCGTGAACTACGTGCGATATCATGGATGTCGAAATTGGTAACATTGGTACAGACCACTTCACCGTTTTGGTTAAAACAGGGCCAATGCACAAGCCCCACCGTCAATGACGGGGCGTCGATTGCGGCCTCTGTTTTTTCAGTTATCTTTGAATCATTCATGGGCGGTGTTTTCACATTAAATTAGCGCAATGTATATGCGGATTGAGAAATATTTCGAATCAACTGCTCGCCCAAGCCACAGGCCTTGAGCTCTTCAACTGGCAAAGAACCAAGAAGGCGCATCGCCTTACCGAGCTCAATTTCGTGTGCTTTAGTCAATAGATCAGGGCGCTTTTCAAGCGTCACCGTCAGCGATATGGCACGGCGAAACTCACTTATCTTGGCGTGATTGCCACTCAATAAACTGGCCGGCACACGGGCACCACTAAGCTCTTGCGGTCGAGTAAATAAAGGGGCCTCGAGCAAGCCGTCTGAGAAACTTTCTTGATCTTTTGACTGAACGTTTCCCAAAACACCCGGTTGCATTCGGGCCAACGAATCGACCACGACAAGGGCCGCGAGCTCGCCGCCGCTCAAAATATAATCACCAACTGAAATCTCTTCGTCGACGTGGGCATTGAGAAATCGCTGATCTACGCCGCCGTAACGACCGCAAATTAATGTAATCACTTGATGGCGACTGGCCCAATCGCGAGCCAGATCATCGCGCCACAATCGACCTTGAGCCGAAAGGTAAACTCGGTGGCCAACACTTTGGCCCTTGGCGCGAATGGATTCTAACGAAGCGACCAGGGGGTCAACGAGCATCACCATCCCGTCGCCGCCGCCGAAAGGGCGATCATCGACCGTTTTGTGCCCGTCGGTGGCAAAATCACGCGGGTTGATGGTGTTAACAATAACCTCGCCGCGCGTGACCGCTTGACCGACGACACCCTGCTTGAGTGCATCCTCAACCATCTGCGGAAAGAGCGTGATAACGTTAAATTGTAACTTAGACTGAAAGCTCAATGAGACCCTCGGGCAACTGCATGCGAATCTTCTTTTCGCTCCAGTTAATTTCTTCGATAAAGGCTTTAACAAACGGTATTAATTGTTCAGTTCGCCCTGGTTTTACAACCAATAGATCTTGGGCGCCATTGCTGCTGAATTTCAAAATGGGGCCGAGCGACCCGAGCTGCCCATCGATCACTTCAAACCCCAGAATTTCGTGCAAATAAATGCCTTCACCTGATTTAGAATTTAAATAATCAGCGGGGATTTCAACAACGCTGCCCTTCAAGGCCTCAGCAGCCTCTCGAGATTCGACACCCTTTAATTTCAAAATAAGGCCGTCCTTATGAACTGATTTGGCCAAAACTTCGAATTCGCTCAACTGCCCATCAAATTTTGAGAGCAGCCGCAAGATATCAAGGCGTTGAAGCCAATCAGCCTTTGCTGCCGCAAGGCGAACAAACACTTCACCCTTGAGGCCATGGGCATCTTTAAGCCATCCAACATTCAAATATTTAGCAGGCTCTGAGCCCGATGGATTTTGTGTCATTCGGGCAGAATATGCCCGAATTCTAGACGCGACGCAAGATTCTGGTTTTCTTTATTCTTGTTTTCTTACTCGACGATTTCAAGAACGCTGCGCTTTTGCAGCTTGGTGCTGGCGGCGTTCAAAATAGTTCGCATTGAGCGAGCGGTACGGCCCTGTTTACCAATGACCTTGCCGAGATCTTCTTTCGATACTCTCAACTCAACAACGGTGGTTTGCTCGCCAACGATTTCATTAACTTCAACTTGATCTGGGTTATCAACGAGTGACTTGGCCATGAACTCAACGAGTTCTTTTAGGCTGGTGCTATCCATGTGAGACTCCCTTGCTGTATTTGAAACCTAGAAATGCTTACTTAGATTTTTCGTTAGTTTTTTCAAACTTACGAATAAGACTACGCACACGCTCAGTGGGTTGCGCGCCTTGCTTCATCCAGGCTTGGACTTTTGCCATATCAAGGGCAATTTCTTTATCTTTACCCAAAGGCTTCGGATTATACAGCCCCACTACTTCAAGAAATCGACCAGTCGCTGCATATTTTTGATCTGCAACTGTGATGCGATATTTAGGGACGTGTTTGGTGCCAAAGCGAGCTAAACGAATTACTACCATTTGCGATACTCCTTAAAAACGGCTTCCAGATCTACCTCACTCAATGGCGTCTCGGCAACAAAGAATATTGAATTCCTTTCGGTTTAGGTGCTTTAAGTGGCCCGATGGCCCCCTTTTTGCTCTCTATCTGCACCATGCAACAGGAACGAATATCTCACCTTACAAGTCTCTCTTTACGGCTAACTGTACAGTTTCTGGCCATATTGGCCGTGAGCACGGCCATGGCTCAAGTCTACCCGCCGAGCACTACGGCTTGCGCAACCACCAGAACCCCCTCTTCTCGTATGGCCCAATTCTTTGCCAGTTTAGAAGCTCGCGACGCCTCTGGCGATAGCCAGGCTGATGCCGAAGTCGCCGGCTTTAGGCTTAAAAACGAGTCGCCCACATTAATTTGGGCTTTTCGCGAACTAGTTGTAAAATCTGACGAGCCCTACGCGCCCACTGGGTCTTCGCCAGATAACAGCGACCTCTCAGGCCTGACCAAACGGGTGCGCCAAAGCTCAACCTGCAGAAAAGTGATCTGCGCCGCCGATGCCCTTTTTGGTGCCGAAATCGGCCGCCGAATGATCTACCTTCAAGCGCGATTTAATCTTAATACTTCAAAACTCGTTTTTCGAAATGCCGAAACGTTTGGAGTCAGCCAGCTCGATTCGATCATTAACGCCGCCCATCTTTACCCCGATCGGCTTCTGCCGATTTCGGAGAACAAACAAACCATTAAAATTCGACGGGGCTTAATCTCGAACCTGGACAATCCGCACGACCCGAATATCCTCGCGAACGCGACGATGTCGTTCTTTGATCTTTGGTCAGACTCTTCGCCGCAAGTTAGAGTTTATACGGTCGTGCACGAAATCGCCCACAATCTATCATTCAGCCAGGTGCCGGCAAAAATGAGTTCAAGTGTGCTTTTCACTGACTCTCAACGTCTTGATACCTCACCATCTTGGCTCAAATTAAGCGGTTGGGTGGCAGAGCGCGCCGCCAAAAGAAACAATTCGACGGTTCGCTTTGTGTCCGAATACGCGCAAACCAATGCGGCAGAAGATTTTGCCGAGGCCGTCACTTATTACATGCTCGAGCCAACGAAACTCAAAGTAATCCACCCCGAAAAATATGACTTCATTCGCTTTTATGTCTTTGGCGGCGAAGAGTTTGCTTCAACCCTTTGCCACAATCCGACCATTCTCAACGAGTTTAAAAGCAAATACGCTGAGACCAATGTGCTCACTTCGACGGCCGAAATACAAGCGACAGCTGAGGCGTGTGTGCCCTTAGCCTTTTTGCCATTTAACCAACAAAACACCGAACAATGTATTGCTCGACGCCAGATTGATCAGATTCTAAAAAGTGATTACGGTGTCACCAGTGGCCTTATCCCGATCGAATTATCTGACCCCATTACCCAACATTTTAAAATCCATTTCTCGAAAGTAGACGCACAAGTTATCGACTACGCACAGAAACACGAGAAGTTTTCAATATACCATAAGACTAATTAATTTTCGCTGAGGCCAAGACAATGAAGATTTGGATTTTTCTAACTGTATTATTGGCAAGCCAGCTGGTCTTGGCTGAAAACTCTAAAGTTGATTGTTCAGATTTATTAAAAACAGAAACGTTTGGCGTCTATGAAGCCCCGTCTTTTTTACTGCCGTTTGCTCGTTCGTATATTCCATTTTCAGCAAAAACTCTTCGCCGCCCCGCTGACCACACCGATCATGCCCTCTTATGGAGCTCATATTCTCGCAGCATTAATAATCCAATCGAAATGGGCATCGTCGAACTGCTCGATAAGGACGGCAATGTCATCGATCAAAAAATAATTAAAGGGGCGGTTCAACAGGTTCAGGGGTTGAGCGCGGCAGCCTGGCTGCTCTTGATGCAGAATTCAGAACGTAAAAACCTAATCGCGACCGTTCGAAAACGCCACACCCATCCGCAAGATAATTACAATTCGATTATACCGCATGCTTTTTCGGAGCCCGACTTGAACTCTGACAAAGCTTTTCGGGCCGTGCTTGATAAGGGTGATTTTAGACATGTGCGATTTGAATCGTGGATTATCTTTATGGGCGATAACAATTTCAACAACCTTGGCGATATCAAGTTAGGTCAAATTAAAACTCGCGGATATCTAGTACCCAGCAGAGACTGAGGCCAAGAGTGTGCAGGCCTGACTCATTAATGTGCTTAGGCTTTTAGTTACTATCGAAATCGACCGGCACCCTTACCGCCAGGGGCCCCACCAAATGGGTTACCGCCGGCCCCGCCCCTGCCCATGCCCATCTTCATCATCTGCGACATCATCTTTTGCGACTGTTCGAATTGGTTGATAAATTTATTTACGTCGCTAACTTGGGTGCCGCTGCCCTTAGCTATTCGAAGGCGCCGCGAGCCGTTTAGAACCTTGTGATTGGTTCGTTCACCTTGAGTCATCGATTGAATAATGGCCTCAATTTTTTTCATTTCTTGATCAGGAGGGGCCATTTGCTTCATTTGTTTGGTCAATTGGCCCATACCCGGCAGCATTGAAAGAATACTCTCCATACCGCCCATCTTTTTAAGCATTTTCAGCTGCTTAAGAAAATCATCTACGGTGAATTGTGAGCGCGCCATTTTTTTAACAGAATCGCGCACTTCTTTCTCATCCATCACCTCTTGAGCCTTCTCAACAAGGGTCAAGACATCGCCCATATCGAGCAACCGCGAAGCCAAGCGATCTGGGTGAAAGATCTCAAGAGCCGACACTTTTTCGCCGGTGCCAAGAAATTTAATCGGGATGCCGAGCGTTTCGCGAATGCTTAAAGCCGCCCCGCCACGCGCATCGCCATCGATTTTAGTCAAAATCAAACCGGTCAGCCCCACTGCTTTATTGAAACCCTCGGCGACATTCACCGATTGCTGACCCAATTGAGAGTCGGCCACCAGCACCACTTCTTGGGGTTTCAAAAAATCTTTAAGCTTGGTCAGCTCAGCCATAAGAGTCTCATCGATTTGCATTCGGCCGGCTGTATCGACAATCAACACTTCAACAAAATTATCTTTGGCCCATTTGAGCGCCTCTTCGACCATCTTCTGTGGCTCAGAGATCGGCACGGTGCAAATTGGCAAATCATTTTGTTTCGCCAAAATCTCAAGCTGTTCGCGAGCCGCTGGGCGATAAATGTCGACTGAAACTAAGCCCGGTTTACGTTTAATTTTTTGCCGAATGTGCAGGCCGAGTTTCGCCGCGGTCGTTGTTTTGCCCGCGCCATTTAAGCCGACAATCATTAAAACTGCTGGCGACCCTTTGAGATTAATTTCGACCGGGTCACTGCCGCCCAAAACCTGCAAAAGTTCATCATGAACGATCTTGGTAAATTGCTGCCCGGGCGATACGCTCGTGAGAACTTCTTGACCGAGAGCTTTGACCCTGACGCGATCGAGAAAAAGTTTAACAACTTTAAAATTAACGTCGGCCTCGAGAAGCGCCAAGCGAATCTCGCGAATAGCTTCGTCGACATTGGCCTCGGTAATACGACTCTGACCACGTACTTTTTTAATCGTCGACAATAATTTATCTGAAAGATTATCAAACATTTTACACTACCATCGTAAAAAAGAAGCCCGGGCCAAAGTTCGAAATGCCAACCAATACATTAGTACCAAGGTGACGAGCGCCACAACGCAAGCATGCTCTGGAGTTACATCAGAAACACCCAGAATGCCATAGCGCACTCCGTTTATAAAATAAATGAGCGGATTGGCACGAGCAATCGACTGCCAAAAGGGGTGCAGATTATCGATCGAAAAAAAGACTCCGCCTAAATACATCAATGGCAAAAGAATGAAGCTATTGACCGCGGCCATTTGGTCGAAACTTTTGGCCCAAAATGCGGCGGCAAGCCCCAGCAGCGAAAACGAAAGCCCACCCAGAACAATAAAAACCAAAAGCCAAAGAGGGTGATGGATGGCGATGACGGTGTCAGCCTTAAAGTAACAGAAAATAGCGCCAACAACGTAGGTGATCGTACCGACCACCACGCCGCGCACAAGACCCCCCAAGGCCACCGCCAAAATAATCTGGGTGTAACTAATCGGGGCGACCTTGAGGTCCTCAAGATCGCCGCTAAACTTAGCGATAATGATCGAACTCGATGAGTTTTGAAATGCATTATTAAGACAACCCATCATCACCAATCCGGGGATTAAAAACTCGAGGTACGAAATCCCACCCTTCATTTGAATATAGGCGCCGAGACTGACCCCAAAAATAAGTAGATACAATAATGAACTCACCATTGGCGTCAGAATGGTCTGCATGCTCACTTTTAGAAATCTCATGACCTCTTTGCGAAGCAAACTGTAAAACGGGCCGAGAAAAAGATCGGCCTGACCTTTCACATTTGAGCCTCGAAATTTTTCGCTTTGAACATTCGAACTCATTGGTAAATCACCCGACGAAAGGCATCTTCGAGAGTGCCTTCTGAAATATTAATATCTTCAATTTGATTCACATCTAGTTTTTCTTTGTTGATCAGGTCGCCCACGGTTTCGCCAGTGCGCAGCTCGAAATCTCTTGGGGCAACGACATTTCGAAATTTGACTCGCACCGATCGCCCGGTAAATTTGTCGATCAAGAACTGAGTGCTCTCAACCATTTTGATTTCACCCTTATCGATCAAACCGACGCGATCGCAAAGCTGTTCGGCCTCTTCTAGGTAGTGCGTGGTTAAAAGCACCGTGACACCTTCGGCTTTTAATTTTTTTACGAATTGCCATAATTGTTCGCGCAATTCGATGTCGACGCCTGCAGTCGGCTCATCCAATAACAAAAGTTGGGGTGAATGCACGAGCGCTTTGGCGATCAAAAGTCGGCGCTTCATGCCCCCCGACAGTTGTTTTACTTTTTTATGCCGATGTTCATAAAGGCGAAGCTCATGAAGAATGTAATCGGTGCGTTCACGATTGTGTAGTAAACCAAAATAGCCCGACTGAAATGACAATATTTCTTCAACATTAAAATAGCCGTGATTGATAATTTCTTGTGGAACAAAACCGACGTTGCGCTTAGCCTCGCGCGGATTTTTTTGAACGTCAAAGCCGCCAACGAAAATCGAGCCTGAGGTCGGCTTTTCAAGGGTCACGATGCACGAAATTATCGAAGTCTTACCGGCGCCGTTTGGGCCGAGCAATCCGAAAACTTCACCCTTATTAAGATTGAAACTGGCATTACGAACGGCTTCGATGGCCCCATAGTTCTTCGAAAGGTTTTGAACTAATAGTGGCGACACAGTATCTTTTGTTACTCCCGCTGAATTCTCACTTGCCGTCATTGCCTGTCTCTCTTCTGCTCGTTTGAAAACTCGATCTTTTGCTCGCCTAAAGACTCGACCAACGTCTTGGGCGCTGCTTTTATCATAATCCGTTCGAATCAACCACCGCAGCACGGGCCTGCGCAACGGCACCATTGGCTAGATTAGTAGCCGAGCTTAGTGGTCTAGCTTGGTCGCTAATTTTTTCTTTTATACCCTGCCGTCCTTTAGAAATCACTACGGAATTGCCGATTATATAACTATGGAAGTCAAACACCCACAAATGATCCCTGTGCCGATAACCGATTTTATTGGTGGCACAGTGGTTCCGGTCAACCTCTATGTTCGCCTGAGCGACAGTAAATTTGTATTGGTGTCAAACGCCGGTCAGAAACCGAACAAAGATCAATTTAAAACTTACGAGAATAAAACAGTCGAATATCGTTGGGTCAAACGAGAAGAGTATTCGAAATTGATCGCCAACAATCTTAGTATTGCCGGCGTAGTTGTGACCGCCTCCAACTTAAACGTACATCAGAAAACCACCATTCTTTCGCAGGCCGCTGGTAGCGTCTTTACTGAGCTCGAGCATATGGGTTTGAGTTTTGACTCCTATACTCATTCAAAACAAATCGTTGAGGCGACAGTCGCGCTGTCAGAGTCACACCGTGACCTCAGCGATCTATTTGCCAGCCTCAAAGACTGCAACGATCAAGTGCTTCAACATTCACTTGCCGTTAGCTGTATTAGCGTCATGATCGCGCAAGTATTGAAGTGGGAGAACCAGCAGACAGTTGAGAAGCTTGCTCTTGGCGCCCTCTTGCACAATATTGGCCTCAAAAGCCTGCCGGCCGAATTGGTCAGTAAGCCCAAGGCTAAAATGACCTTTGATGAGATTCAACTTTATGAAACTCACCCCTTCAAAGGTATGCAAATGCTACTCGGTCTCGGCATTGTGCCCGACGATGTGATTGCTGTGGCCTACGAGCACCATGAGAACGCCATCGGCCAAGGCTACCCCCGCAAACTTCGCAATTTAAAAATACATCCGCTCGCCAAAGTGGTTGCATTGGCTAGTGATTTTTGCGAACTGACCCTGCCGGGGCCTAATAACACCAACCCCCGCACCCCTCGCGAAGCCATTACAACGATCGAAGTGACCATGGGCCAACCCCATAATCGCGAAGCCTTTCGCGCGCTTCAATTGATCGTAAACAAAGAATTTGCCAAAACCGGCTAGAAACCTTAAATTGCCGCCATGTCTAAACAAGAATTGAATGGGTCGATTCGCCCAATTCAGGTTGTCACATTTTATCGCTTTATGCCCCTGTCACTGACGCAACTTGAAGATCTTAAGGCCTGGCTAACCCCACAGACCGACTCGCTCGGCTTGCGTGGGCTATTTATTGTCGGCACCGAAGGCATCAATTGCACATTTTCGTTACCGCGAGAAAACGCTGCCGCATTTAAGACCGCCATCGCCAATTTTTTTACACTTTCTGCGAATGATATTTTCTTTAAAGATAGCTTTGCCGACAGACACCCGTTTCATGAACTTTCGGTAAAGATTCGCCCCGAAATAGTCACCCTACTGCGCCCCGATCTAGCTCCGCACTTGGCTCATCCCACCGGTCAGCCAACGAGCGAATCGGGCAAAAATCATCATTTAAGCCCCGCTGAGTGGGATCACGCTATTGATAACGAAGACGTCGTGGTGATCGACACCCGTAATTCTTACGAATACGAAATTGGCCACTTTAAGGGCGCCGTCGACCCCAAAACTCGTGAGTTCACTGAGTTTCCGGTTTGGGTTAAAAAGCAACCCATAACGAAAGATCAGAAAGTATTAATTTACTGTACTGGCGGAATTCGTTGTGAAAAGGCCATTCTTGAAATGCAAGAACAAGGTTATCACAACGTTTATCAGCTTGAGGGCGGCATTCTTAATTACCTTAAAGAATCTCCGCGCCGCAATTTTGAAGGCGAATGTTTTGTTTTTGATTATCGAGTGGCTGTAGATCAAGACTTGGCGCCGTCACAAAACTTTAAGCTTTGCCCCCATTGCGGTCAGCCCGCAAAAGAAAAAATCGACTGCCCCCAGTGTGGTATCGCCGCTATTGTTTGCAACCATTGTATTGAAAAAGAAGAGCAATTTAAGACCTGCTCTAAAAATTGCGCCCATCATTTTCGCATGGGGCATAGATCAAAACGAATTCACCGCGACGCATTTCGCGCCCGACAACCCCGCTAAATTTAAACAGTTGTCCCGTCAGGGATTTCGGTTTTCGGCAAAACCGCCGTGTGTGGCTTAATGTTGCAATTTTCACCGACAGTGACCCCACCCATAATCGTGGCCTTGAGCCCGACCGTGGTCCCCTTGCCTATAACCACCGGCGCGATAATCAAATACCCTTTCTGCCCATAATGCGCCATTAAATGAGCTGAACCACCGATGGTGACGAAGTCCCCGAGCACAATCATCGAAGGGTCCGAAATATTGGTCGAATTGATGACGACACCTTTGCCAATCTTCATCCCCATCAAACGATAGAAGAGAAGATTGGCTGGCGACGGCGTGGCAAATTCGAGAAAGGTGTAGCGCACAACGTAAGTCAATGCGTTGTGCACGTACCAGGGTATCGATGGCAGCGAGTACCAATTGCCTCGAAAGGGCTTTACTCGAAATGGCAAAAGAAAATTAAAGGTCGGCACTACGATAATAAGCGTCAGCCCATAGACGAGAAAGCCGACAGCAATGGCGGTGCCGTCTGCAAAATAATGCCCGAATGCCGGCCAAGCGATGGTAAAGCGATGAATATATTTGACCAGAAAAATTGCGGGCACAAGCGACAAACCAATGGCCGAAGTGCAAATGGCTATAACCGGAATCAGTAGAAAAATGAAAGCCAAATTTCGAAATCTTCGCAAGGCCGATTCGAGCAAGCCACTAGCCCCTCGTCGGCTCGAAGTTTCTGCATGCACGTTCTCGAGATCAATTTTTTTTATTTGTTCGCCCAAAGTTAGAACCTCTCTAGGGTTGACGTAGCCAAGCGACCAGTTCGTCTTTCTGACTTTTTACATCCTGATAACCAATTTCAATCAAAGCCTGAGTGAAATTCGGCTCAAATAGAATATAGCTCGCCAGCTCTGCGGTCTCTTCGACTGTGCCCAACCCGGCCAACATAAATTCAACCGTCCCCGGCAACCCGGCTTGGGCCTTTTGCCCTGCAACCGCTGAAATATCGCGCGAAGGCCTGATCACTTTCAAATCGAGATAAGTGTAATCAGATCGATCTGTCTCAACATCTTTCTTTAACGCGGTTACAATCTCATTCATATGGCGAACTCGCTCGAGATCGATATCAAATGTATCGAAAAATAGCGCATTCAAAATCGAACCGGCCATCTTGGCCACGCCAGGGTTACGCGTTGGCTCTCGACCCTCGACCTCATTGGGCCCCTGCACGCCAATGGCGAGAATTTTTTTACTCCCCATATGAATAACAGGGCTCACTGGTGAAGTATTACGAAAACTTCCGTCAGCAAACGATTCACTGTGGATCTCAGTCGACGGAAACAAAATTGGTATCGCACACGAGGCCACAATATGCTCGGCTCGAATCGTCGTGGCCTGCGAAATTCGGCGGCTTTTCTGCCAAGAAACTGGCGCCTTGGTCTGCAAAAAGGTCACGGTTTTGTTTTGTCCGTAACTGTAGGCTGAACAGGCCAAACCTTTTAGGTGACCTGAGGCAATGTGCATCGCGATATCGCCAGTGTTGACGCCCTCTTCAATTAACTTCCAAAGCGGTGCCGTGTCGAGCAACGATCGTGCCAATCGTTTACCGAAAATCGGCCCAAAGGTGAGATCCCGAATCCAACGAAAACCGTTATGACCCATTGATAAAGCATCCGTTTTATAGACCTGATTTGGCCGAATGCGAGCCCAGAGGTCTACAAGTTTTCGAGCGGTGTCGTATATCGTACTAGAACCAGCGGCAAGAAATGAAGCATTGATCGCACCCGCGCTAACGCCACACAGATTCTCAAAGGGGCTCTGCTCGCCCAACATTTTTTCGTCGCGCATAATTTCAGTGAGAGCCAGTAAAGCGCCTGCCTGATAACTGCCGCGAGAGCCGCCGCCCGTCAGATTTATACCAAGCTTCGGGTGTCCTTTATTGTGCGTACTCTTTGTCGATGCAGAATTTGAGGCCATACCATCATGGTTTTACACGCCACGACCTATGTCAATGTGGAATCTTTGTTTTCAACCCTAAAATCAGCACGATAGTGACAATCGCACCCGAGGCGCCATAAAGAAATGCGAACGATGGCCCGAGATGATCCCACAAGAAACCGGCTGAAACACTCGCAAATATCGTAGCAATGCCAGTGATCGTGCCGATGAGGCCGAGGCCGGTTGCGTGCATCTCTGTGGTCATAAAATCGAGTGCTAAGGCCTTACTGATACCGTCCGTGGCCGCCATGTAGAGACCATAACATAAAAACAGCAATCCAAATGCCCACAAGGACAAATGGGCGATCGAAAAACCAATATAAACCAAAACAAAAATCAGCAGCCCGATAGAAAACATTCTTTGCCGACCGTAAATAAAGCCGTGCCGCGATCGATCTGAAAAACGACCGAAAATAGGGCTAAATATCGAATAAATTAAATTGTAGAGGCAATAAAACATGATTGTCGCAAAAAACGAATAACCGCTCGCCTTCACTTTTAAAAGCAAAAATGCATCGCTCGAATTGGTGAACGCAAAAATACCAAGAGCAAAGGCGAATTTTTTAAAATTTGAAGTCTGGGCTCGCCAGAAAACTGAAAAGGCCACTTTTGGCGCTGGGGGTTTCTTTGGTGTCACCTGCGGAGTCCCTAATGGCCTCACCGTCAGAACAAGGGCGGCTGCGATTAGGCCTGGCACGACGGCCCAATAGTAATACTGCCGCATGTTTTCGCTGGTCACAAAAAGCGCGAGCAGTGGCCCAATAGCGGCCCCAGCCGAATCCATGCCGCGATGAAACCCGAAGGCTCGCCCGCGCTCTTCTGCAACCACCGATTCGCCCAGCAGGGCATCTCGCGGGGCTGTCCGTACGCCTTTGCCGACGCGGTCAACTGCTCTCGCTCCCAAGACCCCAAACCAAGACGACGACAATCCAATAAGTGGCTTTGAAAGTGCCGACAATAGATAACCCGTGAAAACAAAGGGTAAGCGCTTTTGCGTTCTATCTGACCACGCGCCAAAATAGGTCTTCAAAAGACTTGCAATGCCCTCAGCTGCCCCTTCGATAACCCCAACCTGCAGCATGCTAGAACCCAAAACAACTGTCAGAAACAGTGGGGTTACTGGGTAAAGCATCTCGCTCGAAATGTCGGCAAAAAATGAAACTAGACCCAAACGAAATATTGTCGAATTCATAAGTTAAATCTCATCACATAAAAATTGAATCGTACAGCTCACATCGCAACCCAAATGTCATAACTGTATTCGAAATAAATTGCATTCGCGCCCGCAGCGCCATAACCTTTTTCTATGACCTTAAAATTGAATTTTCAAAATTTAGTGGGGCTTTTTTGTACGTTCGCTTGCCTTTGTAGTCACTCGTTAGCTGATTCACAAATTCGCACGCTGACCGAGTCTCCTATTAGCAAACCGTGCCCCGAGACCGCAATGCCCGTTCGTGCCAAAATTGCAGCTGAAGACAGCCAGATTGTACTTTGTACGGCTGAAAAATGGCCGGGCTTACTGCCCTTTGAATTCTATGTCACTATTGTCACCCACGAGTCGTCGAGCGAGGACCCTCTGGCCCTCAACACCAACACCGTTGTGCTCAATACCAAAACGAACCGGCAATACCCTGCCCCGAAACCCAACCCTTATTATTATATGGCTCTTTCGAAAAACTATTCGAAAATGCTGACCGAACTTGTCAAAAGCAGTCTCGCCAAACAGGTTTCGCCACCCAAACAGAAGTTTGAAACTCAGCTTATTTGCAAAGGCGAACGACCCGAACCAAGGCTGAGCCTTATAATGGAAGGCGAAGGCTATCAGTGGCAGGTAGAATTTGAAAAGACCGGGCGCTGCGAAGTTGTGCAAATTGGCGAAAACCCGCGATTTCTAACTTCTGATATTATTATTCACCCCTCACGATTGCGCTTCGATAGCGCAACGGGCGAACCTGACCTGAAAAATCTGACGGTCGAGATTTTGCCGCGCCAGGCATTCAGTGATTATCGAAATGATCACGACTACCTGAAAGATCTAATTCAAAGTTCGAATGACCATTGTGACGAAATTGCGAAGTCGATGGCCGTATTGGCGAAAAGATCGCCGGTTTACGAACAGAATCGTTGGCACTCTGAAAAAGATTTTACTCAAACGCCTGAGAGGTTTGATGCTTCCGTTGGGCAACAGGCGATATCGCTCGACCTTCCGACCCAAGTGAGCGAAACCTTTCTATCAACCCCCGGCCAAGGCGATCGCAAACTGGCCTCTCAAATTTTTCTTGAAGAACGAAACAGCCTTGATCAAACCCGGCTTATTGGCACATGGCAGGTGTCCTCGTATTTTGAAATGCGAAATTTGGTTTACTACGAGAATAGTAAAAACCCTAAGCGAGTCATTTTTCGCGACCCAAGGTGCGGCAAAGAGTACGCTTCAAATTGGATTACGGACTAGCCACTTCGTTTCGAACGTGCAAAATTTCTTCTTTTAAGCCAGCCGGTATTTTCGCGTAAATATTATTGAGATGCGTTTTAACTGTCGCACGGCTGATGAACAACTGTTTAGATATTTCAACGTGGCTGCGCCCACAAAGCTTCAATTTAACCACTGCCAACTCGGCAGGGGTTAACTCAGAACGCTCGAGTTGTTGTAACAACGACACCACCTGCTGGTTGGCATGGACTTGAATTGCAATTATATGCTTTTCATTTTTAACGATCACGCATTCGATCAACTCGTTATTTGAGGCAAGCTCGTTTGACATCAACACTCTATGAACCGTCTTTTCGTCCGCCTGTGGGCCCACAAGGTTGCCTCTGCAAATTGAGGCAGCCCTCGAGCCACAACGACTGATACATTCTTCATTTTGATAAAGAACACGAAGCTCCGAGTCTCTAATGCAGACACCGAGGCCTAAGAAGGCCTCTTCAATCTTAAAAATCGAAGACGACTTTGGCTTACTCATATTGCCTATAAAAATAGGCCGCCCGCTGGCAATGTCAATCTTTTGGGAGCAGCAACATCCGCCGCGAACTAAACCATGACCGGCGTCGTGATTCTAAAAAACTCTTTGTCTGCCTGTTTGCACTTTCGACGCGGGCAATGACCTAGATTGCAGCAATTCATTTCGCCACATTTCGGCATACTGCCCGCCTCACGCTTTAGTTTGCTTTGCAAACGCGCTGATACGGCCTCAAACGTGGTACCACTTACTAGGTGACTCCAGCTAACCCCTGGTGCTTTGAATTGCACCGAAAGAATTTTACGACCATCCACCTCACGCGCACAGGAACAGACGGCAATTGCGTGTGGCAGGGCGTAAAAATAACGAGACAATATTTCTCGAGTGCTGGCATAAAATCGAAATCTCGCCAAAGTTCTTTGCGTGGCGCGCAGCGAACGGCCTCCGGCCATTGAACCTGCCGCGGCAAGCCCCAAAAATGGGCTCAATAGAATTGATATCCAAGGCGCGACGAAAAATAAAAACATTAATCCCGTAAATATAGCGCCAACTAATGTCATACACACCCCCCTCTCTGCTGCGTGGCTCATAAATCACCCTTCAATCACGAGCAACTTACATCCGATCCTTATGCATTGAAATACGCCGGTCTAGGTGGATTTTTTGTAGTTAAATTTTAACTAAAAAAGACTGAGCTGATTGTTAAGACGCCCAATGGCCTCATTGTAGCCGCAGTAAACGCAGTTTTCGCCATAAATCGGCAATTCGCTTTGCAGCAAACATTCGCGTGCGCGATTTAATGCCGGCCCGACCCAACCATCCGAAATTTTATAGGGCAAAAACGAAATATCAAAATCAAGACGCTGATCAAAGCGCGCCCCAGTTGCGAGCGCATTGCAGTAAACGAAATAGCCCACCTCGGCTACCTTGAAATCATTTTGGCTAAAGAGCCAAGCATAAACTTCTAATTGGCGCTTATAGCTAATTTGCCAATCGGCATCGAGCGATACGCGCTCAGCCTTCGAGGTGGCTTTGTAATCAACAATAATCAACTCTCCCGCACCATTGAGCCAAAGGTCGTCGATACCGCCCGATAAGGTAAAATTGCTTTCGGCGTGGTGAAATGAAACCCCGCCACGAAGAGCGTCTCGCCAGTGATCCATCTTCTCATGACGAAACGGCACGGCTGCGATCTTGTTCTTAGTCATCAAGGGGTGCGGGATGCCCCGTTCGCGATATTCATCGAATTCTTTTTTTAAAAGCGCATCAACGGCATTATTTAAGTTAAACGGAAAGCTCGGCGGCGCCCCGATCCCTAAGCGGCGATCGAGGTAGAAACAGCGCTGACAATTCATGAACAGTTCAAGCTTTGATCGAGAAAGGCGAAACGGTTTCTCAGAGAGAGGGTCGAAACGATTGCGTGTGCGCGCGTATTGCATCTGCCTGACTACTTTAATTCGTCGGCACAGGTCTTTGCAGGTTTCGCATGTAACTCTGAACCTTCGATATCACCGCGCTCTTTTAACAACGCGTGAGCCTCAAGAAGCTTTGGCCAAACGACTTCAAGCTCTTGCTCTGCCATTTTTCGTGATTCATCAAAAAGGGCTTTCATCTCAGTTTGCATTTCAACAGTTTGCTCGCGACTTGGCTGAGGGCGCCCATCGCTATCGAGGTTCATCGCCTCAAGACCATCTTTCAAACCGTATTTTTTGAAATAATCGGTGGCGATCTGTCGCATGTTCGCGAGGTCAGTTTCCCAACCCGAATCGGGGTCGAAATTAGCTTTCTCTTGGGCCAAGCGACCACCCCAGAGCATTTTTAAGCGCGCCAAAACGCTGCGCCTAGTAAGGCTCGGAGAAGCCCCGCGAACAGTGTCATATCTATTGTAACCAATAACAGATTCGCCATTGATCAATCGACCTCGAATGCTGATTCGAACAAGCCTGAGGCCCGTTAGGCTCTCGTCGTTCAACAGCGCATGCCCCAATTCGTGATAACTCGCTAAATCGGCTTCAGCCTCGGTTAAGAGCTGTATGGGCTCTGCCGATTCTGTGGCATTTACACTTAGCGACTCTCGGCGCTCGCCGCCCTTATAGAGCTCTGCCGTTAAAATCACCTCACGCTGAGGCAATTCGTGACCCTTGATATAGGGCTTTGTGATGGCGTTATCGGTGATAGAAAAGTGAATTTCAGAGCCGTCGAGATTTTTCTGATCGTAGCCAAACTTCGTCAAAACTTCGGTCACCATGGCGGCCACGGTGTTTTCAAGAACCGAGCGCACACTGCGTGCCCCACGAGCGTGGGTAAAAAAGCTATGACCCATCTGCGAGGTGAATTTCTCACCCCACTTAAACTTGACGCCTTTATGTTGTTTCATTAACCGATTGCTGATCTCAATCAATATTCGATCAGTGACTCGACCTTTGCCTTCACCAGTAAGAGGCTTGATCATCAAAACCGCGTCTTGGCGGCTGAGAAACGACTCAGGCACGCCATTGGCTTTTAAGTGAGTTTCAACTTTCGCACGCGAGTGATTGTCCTTCCAGATATTCAAATTCTCTTCGTCACTGGTTACACCCTGAGTAAGAGTCTCAAGATCATTACCGGTAAACAATACGATGTACTTTCGCAAATCGTAGACTCGCGTTGGGTCGACTGGCGAAACCCAGGTGCCTTCTTCGAGCAAATGTAAAAATTTAAGCAGCAAAGCCTTTTTCTTCTGAACGTTGCCGCCACCGACGTTTGAAAACTCGTCAGGTATAATAACGCCACCTTGTGGGTTGTTCATTAGTGCGCGCTCAAATTGCGGGATGAACACTTCGTTCCAGCTCTGCTCATCAACAACATCGCTCATTGGTATTGCCGAATATCTCTCGGTATCGCCATAGACGGCAAAACCCAAGGCTTTGCCGATTTCGGTCTTACCAAGACCTGTGCGGCCCACTAACAAAATTGAAATCGGGCGTTTGCGATTTACATCACCGTACTTACCATGAACAGCGCTTACGATAATATCCACCGCCTCAGGCTGTTCGGGCATGTGGCTGTGCATTTTTTCAGAGAGATGAGCGAGCATGTCGCGCACGGTGGGGTCTTCGAGCGGGTTTTCATGGGCTAACTGAGGCGCCGGGCTCGTGATCTTCTCGCCGTTAAATTCGATTTCAATTTGTGGCGCTTGCCCTGGCTGCGCGGCCTCAAGAGACAACTTCAAGGTGTGGCCACCTGCTAAAGCCCATTTTTTTCGGGCTGCATTTAATGCGGGAGTTAAATACTCTGACACCTGATTTCGAATATTACGCGCGCCTGACAAAAAGTTTACGCCCGTCAACCCAAGTTGCGCATTGAGCTCTTTGCTCACCTCAACGTCAACGTCGTAGGTCGCTTTGAAATTCTTTAAGAACTCACGAGTTTCAATTTCAGTAATTCTTGGTGCCGTGGTCTTGGTAACCGGCAAGGCCAATGCCGCCAAATCAATTCGACCGACAATTTCGGGCGTCAAAATAACTTCGTTTTTCGACGGCTCGAGATCACGCTCTAGCAGCATGTTTTTAAGAAACTGCGTTGAGGTGTTTTTAGCGCGAGTTTCAATTTCAGCATCTGACCAACCGACAAACGAATCCGGAAACACTTTCTTCGTGCCCTTGTTCGATGTGAAGATCACGATATGTCGATTGCCGTAGCGAAGTTTGCCGTCGCCACCAGAGAGTGCGCCTCGATCTAGAAACTCCATCAGGCGCTTCCAGCCATCCAGGTGCATTTTATCAGCTTCGTTGATCAGGATAATGCCGCCGAATTTGCCGCGGGCCGGGTCATCCATCCACTCCATGAGTTCACCAGATGAAACATCCGCGCCTTGAATGCCCGTTGGCACACCAAAGATTGAACCCAACGAATATTTACCGTCTTGAAGAGCGGTACCGTCGATTTCAAAGAAACGATTTTTATCATTGAACGCGAATTCAGCAAGAGATTGCCCGACCAGAGTCTTACCGACCCCTGTTGGGCCCGCAAAAAGAACTGAGACTGGCTTACGCGGGTCACCGCTTAAAGCTCGCTCGAGAGCGTCGACCGCAACTTTCACCATGGGCTCTTGATTAACAACACGCTCATTTAACTTGGCCCTAACGCCATCAATATATTCGGAGAAACCAGCTGCATCGAGAGGGTTGACCGGCAAGCCAGTAATTTTTTGGGCATAATCATAGATCATTCGACCGGTGACCACGATTTCTTGTTTCGGATTTTTAGCATGTATATAGATAGAATAGTCTTCGAGAGCGCGAATCGGCCCTTCGGGCAGAGCACTGTTCGGCTTCAAGTACTTCGATACCCGAAAAACAGCGTCAAGGGCGCCATTATCAAAGGTCACGTTAAATTTTTTCTTAAACTCTGGCGCCCACGTTTCAACGATTCGAGCACGCGCCTCTTCAACTGAAAACTCTCTGATCGCGATCTTTTCAAAAACCTTAGCCATGCCGGCCGTCATTTTGGTTTTAAGGTCGAGAGCTTCGCTCAGGGCCGTACCAATAACTCGAATAGGGGTTTTGTTGTTTTCGAGAGTCTGCATAAGTGCCGCCATCTGGGGCGGATCAAAAGACTGAACGTTATCAATTAAAACGATGATCGGCTTCACTTTGCCGGTGCGTTCGCGATAGTTTTCTTCAACACGACGAACATCATCGAAAAACATTTCGAGCGCGGCGGCTTGGGCCGTGGGCTCATTGGACAAAGCCATTTGAGAAATTCGGGCCGGAGAAGTTTCGATCACTTCAGCGTTTTTAAATTGCTCTCTAAAAACCTCCGAATCAGGTATTTTACCATCGTAAAAATCTTCAGCCAACATAAGCGCCACTGTCGATTTACCAACGCCAGAAGGCCCAACCAAAACTGGCATTTTATTTTTAGACCGCAACATCACGTTACGCGCTTGCTCTTTCTCTTCTTCACGACCAATAAAGGCTTTAGCGGTGCCCGCGGCTCGCTCGCGCCGAATTTCATCGGTCAATATTTGCGACGTGGCCATTAGCACAAAACCTTCAGGAGTGCTCGGCTGACCATTCTTCGCGTTTCGGCCTGCGCTGCTACCTTGCTTCGCCTGTTCGCTTGCGGCTTTGGTCAAATATTCTTTGAAGGATTTCATACCAAACGGCAATGTTGACACCTCGCTTGGCGCAATTTCAACCTGAGTCAGTTGACCAATTTCAGTGCGAGTTCTCACCTGCGCTAGTGCCGCTTCTATTGTTCGGCGCAATATTTTTCGATGCTGACCAAAATTGAGCGCCTTGTCGTTCAATTGCTCGCGAAAACTTCGCAAAATGTCTTCATATTTCTGGCTCGCAACTTTACCGACGATTTCGATCAAATTTTCGGCCAAACTACCCTGAATGTTCTTCGAAACAAACTCGTGCTCAATTCGCACTAAGATCGAAAATAGAATATTCTCGTCGGCCTGTAGAGCTAGCTTTTTTGCTGCCTCTTCGACACTTGTGCCAGTGCCGTTTAACTCGGCCATGAGCGATAGAATTTCTTTTGTTTCGGCGCCAGATTTGGCGAGCTCTGAAATGACTTCGCTGTAAGAGTGTTCGTTAAGCTCCTGAACAGTCGCAGGCACTGCCGCCCACAACAACGTTGGGTAAAGCACCGCCATAAAGAGAAGTCGTCGCCCGCTCATCCAAGGCCCCTTTTCTAAGATATTAACGAGAGCCCGATTTTTAGAATGCGGCACGTTAAGTGTCAATACTGACGGCGTTTTTTGAAATATTTTTACGAAGAACTTGAACTTGATGCGGGCCTAACCGCACCTATTGCCGGTGAGGCTTCTTGTGGGGCCAAAGCCAACTCGCCAACGCCCCCACTGAGAGTGTGGCCAAGACGACGAAGAGTGATGTGAGCGCCGAGATCTCGAAGGAGTCTGCCGCGGCCATCTTGAGCGCCACGAAGCTCAGCACGAAAACTAAACTCGGCTTAAGAAAACGCCACGATTCAAGCTTTTTTGCTATTAACGAGTAAAGTGAGCGCAAACCGAAAATCGCCAAGATGTTTGAAAGCACCGCAATCACTGGGTCGCGCGTGACCGCGAGAACAGCTGGCACCGAATCGACGGCAAAGATTAGGTCGCTAATCTCAACAAGAATTAAGGCGATAAATCCAGTGGTCACCCAAAGCTTGCCATCTCGACTGATAAAAAACGCATGCCCTTTGTAGGTCGAATCGTAACGCAAATGCCTCTTTAGAAAGCCAAGGATGCGCCCCTCGCGTTGCTCAAGCTCAGCGCGGTCACCCTTAAGCCAATCCCAAAGAACCTGAAATGCGCTCAACTGCAAAATACCGGCAAAGATGTAAATAACGAAATGAAAATGACTCAGTAACTCGAGCCCACCCACTATAAACGCAATGCGAGCTACCGCCGCAATCAAGATGCCCCAAAAGAGCACACGCTGCTGGTCTTCAGGCTTCACTTTCAACGAACTGAACACCATATAAATAATAACAAGATTATCGACACTCAAGGCGAGCTCGATAAAATAACCTGAGGCCAGCTGTATCCCCTGATCAGCCCCAAAGAAGAAAAAGTAAGCGGCAATCGAAAGAAGGGCGAGAGTAAACCAAAATAGAAATCGCATAAGTTAGATTATGAAGACGAATCTGCTAAAAAACAATCGGCGCCTTGCTAAAGACGCCGATCTTAGATTACCAACTAGGCCAAGAAGCCAGTTAAGCTTTGTCTATTAAGCGACTTTACGGCTGTAATGGATGTCTTTGTGGGGCCAGTCTTTCTTAAGCCGATTGTAGACCTTCACATCACGATTAAATTCTTTATGATAACTACGAGTGTATTTACCAAAGCACTTGTCGAGATAATCGTAGTAGTGCTTGTAGAGGTTGTTAGTGATAAATTTATAATAGAACGCGTTGGCTTTTAGTGGTTTCGCCCAGAATTTCTTTGAAAATCGCGAAAATTCTTTGCCCATCATAACAAACCAAGTTTGGGCTTCGGCAGCATTTACAAAGTTACCCACAAAGAGTGATTTTGAGCCGCTCAAAAATCCAACTTCATAGCCTTTGCCCGCGGCCTTTAGATACATTTTGAAACGGTTGGGCCCGTGCTTAATCGACTTACTTTTCATTGAGTCTCCTTTTATTTCGAGCCTGACTGAAATCGCCGGGCTGATAGTTTCTTGTCGTCACGATTGCCAAAACTATTTATAGGTGGCCCAAAAAATTATTTGGCCCAGCACACACTATTAATTGCTCAGCGCGACAGGCGTGTGCTCTACTTGGCCGATGACCAACTCGACAACAAAACCCCACAATTGGCGCCTTCTCTTAAATGCAACTGTGATCGTTTCAGCGCTGGGCTATTTCGTAGATATTTATGACGTCGTGCTCTTCAGTATTGTGCGCGTCGGCAGCTTAAGATCAATTGGCGTGCCAGAAAACACAATTCTTGATGTCGGTGTCTTACTACTGAACATGCAAATGGTCGGGATGCTCGTTGGAGGGGTCGTCTGGGGCATCGTCGGTGATAAAAAAGGCCGTCTGTCGGTTTTGTTTGGCTCGATATTTCTTTATTCGATCGCCAATATATTAAATGCCTTTGTCACCACAGTGCCTCAATATGCGGCGCTGCGCTTTTTGGCCGGGGTCGGGCTCGCCGGCGAATTAGGCGCTGCCATTACTTTGGTTAGCGAAATTCTACCGCGACAAATGCGCGGCTATGGCACAACCATTGTGGCGACAGTCGGAATTTGCGGGGCGATATTTGCTGGCGCAATTGGCGATCTTTTTACCTGGAAGACCTCATACCTTGTCGGCGGCAGCCTCGGCATTGGCCTTCTTTTGTTACGAATCGGCACTCTCGAATCTGTGCTCTTTGCGCACGCCCAAAAGCAAACCCACTTGCGTCGTGGTGACATCAGTTTGCTTTTTAAAAACATGGATCGCGTTAAGCGTTATCTTTACGCCATTTTTATCGGCGTGCCGATTTGGTACGTGATCGGCATCTTAGTCACTTTCGCGCCCGAACTGACGCGCGAATTGGGTGTCACCGGCTCTGTATCGGCCGGGCACTCGATTCTATTTTGCTACGTTGGCCTCACATTTGGCGACATCGCCTCGGGGCTTTTAAGTCAGTGGTGGGCCTCAAGACGCAAAGTTGTGCTTATTTTTTTAGGCCTCACTGTTGTAGGCGTCGGCGTCTATTGCTCTTGGCATAATTTTACTTCTACAGCTTTTTACGGCCTTTGTGTTTTCATGGGTTTTGCGTCTGGCTACTGGGCCATTTTCGTAACATCAGCCGCAGAGCAGTTTGGCACAAACCTACGCGCAACAGTCACCACCACCGTGCCCAATTTCGTGCGGGGGGCGGTCGTGCCACTGACCCTTGCCTTTAAAATGCTCGCATCGCCCCGCTTTGGCTTCACACTCATTCAAAGCGCCTCTCTCGTCGGCGCGATTTGCATCGTCATGGCCTTCTACTCGGCCTATCGAATGCGCGAGACCTTTGGTGATGATCTGAATTTTTATGAGGAGTGAGGACACGATCGCCAGCCAAATATTTAGGCCAATGTTTAAACCAATATTTGAACCAATATTTGAACCAATGCCTAATAGACAAATGTGGGCGTGTTTTTGCCCGCGATACCGCCTTTACGGCGCCACAGTTTGTGTGCCCAAGAACTACGATGAGGCTCGTACCCAGGTTTGCAATTGCGTACTCTATACTGGCGATGGCCATCGGAGACAACGTTTTCTGGACGGTTGGAAAGCTTAAGAGCTTCACAAAAGCAGCAGAAGAACTGAGAATCGCCCAATCTGCCGTAAGTCTACAGGTCGCGACCCTTGAAGATTTCTTAGGCAAAAAACTAATCATTCGATCTACCTCGAAAAAACTCACTTTGACCGAAGAGGGGCAAATTGTTTTTTCACGGTCGGCGCGGCCGACCTAAAGCCCCATTTCGTTCAAAAGCGTCGGCAAATCACAAATTAATATGCCATTTTTCATTCGCTTCTTTTCATTAATGCTGACGACAGCGAAATGATCAACCGATGACTTGTATTGCTTAAATTCTTTTAAGGCCCGCAAATCAGAATCCGTGACATGACCAGATTTAACTTCGATAGCCCAAGTCTTATTTTTAACCTTAACAATAAAATCAATTTCAAGGCCATGTCTGGTTCTGAAGTATTCAATTTGAACTGAAAAATCACGCGCCATAAACGAATTTCTAAGTTGATTATAAACCACATGCTCAAATAACAAACCTTTTCGATCACCTGAGCACTCAAAGTTATTCAGAAGACCATTGAGTACACCAACATCAAAATAATAGAGCTTGGGGTGTTTTATAATATCGGCACCCTCGGCGCCCTCATAGGTGGCAATTCGTTGAGCAATCAAGGTGTCTTCAAGTATTTCAAAAAAACGGGCTGCACTGCTTCTCGAAACTTTTGATTTAGAAGCCATTTTAGACATATCGACAACCTGCCCTGCCACACTCGCGGTTGCCATCAAAAAGCGAGCGAACCCTTGAAGATTTCTCGATAGCGCTTCAGACCGAATCTCTTCTTTTAAATAGGTGGCACCATAACTCTCTAGAAGTTTTTGCGCATCAAACTCAGATTTCTCTAAAAAAGGCTCTGGCAGAAAGCCAAATTTCATGCAGCGATTTATATCAAGACTATACGAAACCTCAGCCGCACAGACACCGGATAACTGGTAAGAAAAAACTCGACCTGGTAGCAGATTGGCATGGCCACGCTTTAATTTTCTAGCACTAGAGCCCGACAGCAAAAACCGTAAAGGTTTTTTTCTCACCTTCGCATCATCTAATAGAAATTGGATCGTATTCATTAAACTTGGAATACGCTGAATTTCATCGATTAAAACAAGCTTGTAAGCGTTAGATTGAATTTGCTCCGACAGCAAATTGGCCTCAACCGAATATCTTAAAAACTCATTTTCATCGGCTAAATTAATTGTCAAATCAGGCTTAAGTTGCCCAAGCAAAGTTGATTTACCCGTTTGCCTTGGCCCTATTAAGAGAGCACTTTTAGCTGCTTTCAATAATTGGGGCTTTATCAATCTGTCTATCATGTGGGTAAATTTACGGCATATTTACTCTGATGTCAACATTTTGGATCAATATGAGATGACCTTCAAGGTGCTCTACCCCACCTAGTTCGCCACCCGCTTGTATTTGTCTGGCCTCTTGCCTGACATTTTCTCCGACAACTTGACCCATGACTTTTGGCCCACGAATGCCATAGGCAACTAGCCCTGCAAGCTGAGCGCCCCACAATCTAAAAACTTTCTAATTGCCTTTCAGACGAGGCGTTACCGAACGAGCGAAGTGAGGCGTGCGTAATCGCACGTCGCAGCGAAGCGAGGGCGGGGCAACGAAGTATGAAAGGCGATTAGAAAGTTTTTGGTGCGCCAACCCGAATACGGTACGAACACACCTTATCTATGCGACTTTATTGAAATCTGCCTCTGTACGCAACTTCTAAATTCAGCTAAAATCCGCGATTTGCACCAGCTTGAGGGCAAATCGAAGGCGCAAATTGCCGCGCAGTTCGGCGTTTCCCGTAGCACTGTGACTTCACATCTTCGTTCCCAGAGCGTCCACGGAGGCACCGGCAAGGGGCGATCCAGTAACCCCGACAATTACCGCAACCCATCGATTCCTTATGGTCACGCGGTGAAGGACGGAAAGCTTGTGCTTAACAAGGCCGAGCAACGCATCTGCAAACTTGTTGTCGAGCTCATCAAAAGACAAGGACAAAATAAGAGCGAAGTCGCACGCGAGCTCTCAAGGCGCGGTCTGAAAAACCGAGCCGGCCGAACGAAGTGGGACAGCAAAACCGTGTTCAATATCTTTAAACGTTGGAAAGACAAACTTTAGGAGGATCAGATGAAGGAAATTATCAGCGCCGTACTTGTCGTCGTAGGAATTTGGGGCGGCACTCGCGCCGCCGCTAACTTTTATGGAACCGTTCGAAAAGCGGCCCTTGAGAAGGCCTCGCAAGGACTACCGTCACTTGTCGAAATGAACCATAAACTTCACCGAACGGCGCCTTCCGACAAGCCTCTGCCTGAGAGCCGATGATGCCACTGAATTTTCATCACGGTGATCTAGGATTTTGGAAGCGGGCTCGTTTGTTATTCTTCCGACAGATCTGAAAAATTAGGATATTTCAGTATGAAATCGGAAGTTCTAACTACAGGCAGTTGTGCCAACTCCAACATTACCTTGAACCAGAAGTCCGTTCGTCGGCGCCGCTACCGTCGCATAGCCGGCACCGATGGATTGATTGCCGTAAACGCTGAGCTTGCTGGCAGGATTTCCGGGCACGCCACCAATTTCTACGCCAGAGGCGTTATCGCCAATTCTTAAAGGGCTCGTCGTTCCAGATCCAAGCGACATGGAATTGAAGGCGTCGATTGAGGCAATACTTCGAGGTGTTCCACCGTTGTCTCGCACGTAAAAATTCGAAGTGTTTGTCACGACCACGTCGCCGACGACATCGACTTTATAGGCCGGAGCCGTCGTGCCGATACCGCCAACACATCTATGCACAAAGGTCGCCACATAGCCCGCGCTTATCTAAACTGGTATGCGCCTGGTCGAGCTGACAACTCTTCGCCGATCAACCTTTCAGCGACAGCGCCTCAGTCCATCTGTTGATTTCCGCCAGGACGTCAGAAAAGTGCGGTGGCAAAGCAGGTTTCAGTTTCGAGGCCTTTAGTTTTTTTAGATGATTCATCCAAAGTGTATTCATTTTCTCGATCGCGTTGGCGGGAAACTCAAGACTGGACGACAACTTTGTGCCTCGATGCTTGAATGTAGCTCGAATCGCTTCTCTGGTTTTTTCATGATCGAGAATTCCGGCTGCGACCAGCAATTAAAGGTCGTGATAGTCCTTCATTCGACTGTTCAAAGAATCTCGTTTGACGGCCGTTTCAAATTTCTCCGCGAAAATCGCCTCGGGCGAATAGGCCCACAGATCGATTTCTTTTTCAAAGAGCGGACCGCCCTTGTTTTCCGATAGATGAATCGTCAGATTTTGAGGCTTTACAATGTCACCGATGCCAATGTCGATCCTGAGAGGCGTTCTGGTCTGAGAGAGCTCGGCGCGCATGGTGATGGCGAAGCCCGGATATTTCATATGTGGATGCGCAAGGTCGCTTACGCTGATGGCTTTGAAGCTAAAGCCGTCTTCAAGATCAATCTGACTGATTTCATCGAAAGTCTTCACGAGAGCATCTCGAGTTGCCGGGAGTCCCTTCAGTAAGAAATCGAGATCTTGAGTCTCGCGACCAATGGGCAAATACTCGCGAAGACACATTCCGCCCTTAAAAATAAAATGCTCTTTGTAGTTTGATTTATGAATGCGTGCGAGCCAGCGCTCAAGAACAACTTCGAGCCAAACTGCGCCGAATTCGCGGCCTTGATCGAGCGCAATTCTTTTAACTCTGTCTTTAATCGAACGCTCAATAGATTGATTCATGTTGTGAGGGCCATGACGTAGGGAGAAATATCGAAGCGAAGTTTGTTCGCGTATGCATTAAGTCGTCGAAGATCCGGGTTGTGAGACTCCGTCGACGTCAGATAAATTTTTAGTGCTTTGATCGCAGTTTCAATCGGCAGAAGGCGAAATGCATCGACGACGGTTCTCTCGCGATTGAATATTGGGATCGATTTTTTACCGATTTTTATTTTTGTAAGGCCAAGCTTCATATTCGTGAGCCAAATGACTCGCGTATTTTTTCTTTTCGGTCGCCACTGACCTCGGGGTACAGCAATCCAATGTTCCTCTGGAAATTCCTCAGTCATTTCATAAATAACAAGAGCCGAAATAAGACATACAACTCCGGTCGGAACACTATCGACAGTCGCCACCAGATTCGCCCACTCCATAGGAGTAGAAGGGTCTTTTTTAAGATTCCGATAAACGCCGCGTGAAACTCGCTCGAGGAGGCCTGTCTTCACGTAATAAGCAAGTAGACTCGGGGCAACACCGCAAGCGCGGCCTTCGGCTGCGGTAAAGGTCTCCGTCGTTTTAAGAAGATTCTGCAGGGCATTGCTCATGACCAATTTTAACAAACATATCCAATATTCACAATGTATATGAATATTAAAATTAGCGGATTGTAGCTTATAAGCGATTTAAGCACAGATCCGTCGTCTAAACGATTTTAAGCGACTTAGCACGACTGAACGAGACTAACGTCGCATGCCTTGCCGGCGTTATAATCCGTAAACGGCAGCTTTAATTTCCTTTGGGAAAGCTCCGTCCATTCCTTCAAAAGCTGTATTGGTCAGAGCAACCACGGTGAGACCCGCCTTCGGATCGACCCACCAAGAGTTTCCATAGACGCCGCCCCATTCAAAACTTCCATTCTGCGCCGGCGTCTTTGCAGTTTTCGGATCGGTCACAACCGCACATCCAAAACCAAAGCCCCAGCCCTGCCCGCGTGCCGCGACTGGTATCTCGCCAACTTGGTTCGAGGTCATGGCCTGCGCCGTCTCTGGCTTAAGAATGGGCGCGCCACCTTGACGAAGGGACTCCAGAAACTTCAGAAAATCATCGGCAGTACCGACCATTCCGGCTCCCGCAGAAGGGTACGCGGTTTTGTCGAGCGCACGTGCCGGCGAAAAGGACGCAATGCCCCCGCGAAAGGGAAGACGATGTTCAACCGCCATTCTCAATGGCTTAGGGTTTCCATCCGCATAGGGAGCCGCAAGACGATCGGGATCGATAGCCCAAAACTCCGTCTCGTTCATTTTGAGCGGCCCAGTTATAAGATTTCTAACGACCGCCTGTAGATCTGCTCCGCCGGCAAGGCTCACGACTTCGCCTAGCACATCTGTCGCGAGCGAATATCTCCATTCGGTTCCTGGCGCAAAAAGCAGCGGACAGTTCCCAAGGCGCTTTAAATTTTCTTGTAAACTGATATGAGGATGATCAAGTCCGTCAGACACTCCATGTGCATGATAGGGTCCTTGTCCGTCTGGTTCGAAAAATCCGTAATTTAAGCCCGAAGTATGAGTTAAAAGATGTCGAATCCGGATCGTCGGTGCTTGTCCGTTCGCAAGATGAGGATTGAAAGCGGGAATCCAGCGCGTGACCTCGTCGTTGAGATTCATTTTTCCAGAATCGATCAGAGAAAGTGCCGCAGCCGATACGATCGGCTTCGTTAGCGAGGCATATCGAAATATCGTATCTTCTCGCATCGGTCGACGAGCCTCACGGTCAAGAAAGCCCGAAGCCTTTCGATAAAGCACCTGTCCGTTCAGAGCAACGATGACGACGGTTCCAACGATCCGATTGTCATCAATCGCACGCCTAATTGTCGTCTCGAGCCCGTGCTCAATTTCGTCTGGACTTTTTATCACTCAATGACTCTTCTCGCGCCATCGTTTTTTATACATTCCACGAACGGCTTAGGGTTCAAAAAATTCTCCGGGCAATGCATGAAGGGCCTTGGCAAGGACCGCGATCGTTTCAATCTTTACATCGGGACACCTGATGCCTTCGAGTTGTTGGATATAGCGCACGGAGATCCCGAGTTTTTCGGCAAGGTCTTCCTGGGTAAATCCTTTTCGTTTTCTTAAGCGCGTCAGGTTTTTTGAAAATATTTTCCGTATCTTAACCAAGCTTACCCCGAATCTGAAGCATCAACGTAGCCAGAGCTTCGGGTATTAATTTTGCTTGCGAAGTGGGGACTTAAACACGATGCTGGAACTACGGGTTACTGATTGTTTTTTGCTTAATGGTGAAGGAGGGGACCTTGAAATCAAAAATTAGAAAGGCGGTCCACCAGACGAAGGCGAAGCCCATCACGGTTCGGCCACTGACGCCCAGCCAACTCTCGTCGGCTCTCAACCATCTTCTAACAAGCACCTTGGCACTTTATATCGTGCATAAAGCCCAAAAACCGACATCGGCCGTCATCGCCGATTTAGTCCGAATTGAAATGAAGGCCGGTGAACTTGCCGGAATGCTTATGCAGCTTCAAAGCCAAAATCTAAATGCCGTCGAACTCGAAGGCGTTCTCGCCGGGGCATTTTCCTTTATCCCTTACGGCGCATCCCAAAGACATAAACCAAATAAGTCTATTCGCGATACCACGGCAGAGAAGACGCCAAAAAAACCAAGAGCTCCGGCTAAAAGTCGTGCTTAAGAAATTCGATCAAAACGCCGATAACCGGTATCATGAAGTGGCTTAAATATAGCGTTTTCATATTGGCCCAGCTGTCGCTTTTAGCGTGCAACAAGACAAACACCGTTACGTTTCTAGGAAATCGTGCGAACAATCCGGATACGGTGGCGACCTATGCCCCTGGCCTCGGCGTGGCAAACGGCGGGTTTTTGCAAAAGTCGACTCAGCTCGGCGGCACGGCGAGCGTGTCGCTTGGTGCGAATCTAAAAGACCTCCAAGGCACGACCATCTCGGGCAACCGATACCAGCTCAACGTCATCGGCCAGACGCAATAATCAGCCCCTCGAATCGTTGACGTAGGTCATGATCGACAATCGTCACGAGACCTAGGTCGAAATCTCCCATAAATCGTCCAAAGCTCATCTAGGTTATCTCATTTTAAGCCGATCTATATCTAAATGTCTCGCTCCACGGGCTGGCGACGAAGACCAGAATTCATCTTAATGTTTTTTTGTTTGATCGGAATGCTCGGTTCCGGTGGATACCTTTTCTTCAATCGCAACGACAGGTCTGATATTACCAACGCACGCGAAAGTCTCGGCTCTGTTAAACCCGTCGGCGCAGATATCCGGATTAAAGGCGACACAGACGTGTCTTGGAGCCCCGTTTCTAGAGACGCCAATGTTTTTTCAAATGATCGCGTATTCACTGGAGAAAAATCTGCAGCGAAGGTTAAACTTAAAAACCTTGAGAATTTTACGGTTGAACCCAATAGCCCGATTTTAATTTCTGACGAAAACAAAAAGTCGGCCGTGAATTTAAGCGCGGGAGGATTTTTAACTAACATTAGAAAAGGCGTTACTCTGCTTGTGAAGTACAAGGGCAGGGAAACTAATGTCACCTCTGACGGAGCGACGATTCGGCTGGGCGCTTCCGGTGACGATCTGAATCTCGTTGTTTTACATGGTGAAGCGAACGTCACAAATGCATCGAAGTCCACTGAGCCACAGGTCGTTAAAGCGAACGAAGAGTTAAAAATTTCAGCTGGCGGACAAACTCAAATGACGACTCACGCCGTGACGCTTCTGAGCCCTGAACCGGCTGCGACGTTATGGGATGACGGAAAGCCGGTCGAATTTGCCTGGTCTCCGTCTTTAACAAAGTCGATGCGGCTTGAGGTTTCCCAGGATCCTGAATTTAAAGCCGACCTTCAAACGATCACCGTCGAAGGCGAAAACGCCACGACGCTGCTAAAGCCATCGGCCACTTATTTCTGGCGTATCGTCGGCGAGGAGCCGGGTTCTGATCAAAGCCCTGTCTCTAGTTTTTCTTTAAATCCACTGACACCACCGCAGCTCGAAAAAGAAAAAATGGAATTTCATGTCAAGCGGGACGACAAGGGTCGCTTCGATCAGTCAGCGACTCTTCTTTGGAAGGACCTTGTTGGAAGTGATTTCTTTCGGATTGAAACGTCTGTCAGTTCTGACTTTCACGACATCAAGGACGCGATTGAAGTCGAAAAAACTGAATTTGCGCTGAACCGACTTCAAGAGGGAACACTGTACTGGCGTGTGACCTCAAAGGCGAAAAATCGCCCTGATCTGATTTCCCAGACAGGTATTATCAACGTCATCGTTGATGCGCCGGTTTTAGCGCCGCGCGAGCCTGCTCAGGTGCCGCCGGAAACTCCGACGACTCTAGTGCCCGCTCCACCCACGTCCCTCATTCCATCAACCACAACCACACTGGCACCAACGACGACAACTGTTGCGCCACCACCTCCAGTTTCGGTGACTCCACCGGCCCAACTTAAAGTCATTGAATCGATCCTTAAGCCGGTTTCGAATGTACCACCTTCTGAATCTGTTCAAGTGCGGGCTTTAGAACTGCCTCCAGTTCCCCTGGTTATTCCCCAACCACCCGCGCCACGAGAGCTGCCGCCGGTCCCTAGGATCGATCCGCCGGTTACGGCTCCCTTACCTCAAGCAACCGCCAGCGCCCCTCCAAAACGGCCGCCGATTGGCCTTAAGCTTTTTGCCGGAGTCGGAGCCACTTACTTCGCTTATCAAGAAAATCTTTTTGACGTTCAAACCAGCTATCACAGCCTTCCAACTGAAAGTTGGAACTTTGGTGCGAACTTTGAAGTAACAGACAAAGTGGACGTAGGTGTTTCGTTGCGCTCAACGGATTTAAGCTTTGATAACTCGTCGGTCGGACTTTCGACGACGCATGCGCAGTGGCAAATCATGACGCTCGAAGGATCCAGCCGGTCGAACTTGCTATTTACGCCCGCGCCCAACACAAATCTTCCTTATATTTCTGAATTTCGTTGGCTGTGGGGCCTTCAGTTACACCAGATCCCGCTCGCTCTTTTTGAAAACTCTGGAAATCTGCCGACGTTACGAAATGTCGACCTCATCAATTTAAGCCTCGGCGGAAGTTACGTGCGTTACCTCAACCCGTGGACGCGAGCCAGTATCTTAATGCATTTTCAGTATCCGCTATCGGCTTCACCCACATCCTCGGGCGCTACCTTTACGGTGACCTCACCGTTTATTTTCGACGGCTCGATCGGAATAGAAAAAAATATTTCCGAGCACGCTTGGCTTGGACTCCACTGGCTCGGTCAGTATAACGATCTGCACTTTAATTATTCTGATCCCCAGGTCACCGAACACGGCGAGCACAGCGCGATTTTCTCGACCGTCGAAATGCGACTTTTATTTGATTACTAAGACCTTTATCTTGGGTCTTGTAGATCAAAATGATTTACCTGCATCGCAATCTCCTGGTCCATAACGAGATTCGGACCTTAATCTCAATGTGAGTAGAGATCATTTTTATTGCCTAAAGCCCTGCAAAGACTATCGGCGATTTCGCCGATGAGTTCTTTAAGGTCTATGAAAAAAACGAGGTCTTTCCGTATCAACAAACTTGCTTTGTGTCTCGCGACGGTTGTCGTGGCCTTTTTCTATTCTGAAAGTTCTCTTGCGCAGTCTCTCACGCTCCAAGGCCGCATCGCGGACGCAAACGGAACGCCGTTTAAATCAACGGCGATGCAGTTCCGTGTTCAGGTTTTGAGTCCAGATCACCAGTGCATTCTTTACGATGAGACCCAGACCAAAAACCTGGCGAATTCGCAGGGTCTTTTTTCAGTTTCCCTTAACGACGGAACTGGAACCAGAAACGACACGAACACATGGACGTTTGCGCAAACCCTTGCAAACCGAAGCTCGTTTCCGGTCGCATCCACGAACTGTGCATCAGGTTCGGGGACCGTAACATATACGCCGGGCGCTTCGGATGAACGCAAGGTCTTGATTTATTTTAAAGACAGTGCGATGGCAACCTGGGATCAAATGCCGGTCACAACGTTGACCCATTCGGCCTACGCCACGGACTCATCGGCTGTTGGCGGTGCTCCACTGTCATCGCTTGTCAGAGTTGAAGATAGCAGCGGCAACGCCCAGCCGGCGACGGCACTGAGTCCCGCGAATTTCACCGAGCTTCAAAATTTGATTGGTGGATTATCCACCCAGTACATGCACGCTTCTTCGGGCGGAGCGAGTTTGCCCGTTCTTTCTTCGGCGCCGACTTCGCCGTCGGCAGGGCAGATTTGGTATGACTCCGGCTCAAACAGCATTGAGTTTAGCACCGGCACTTCAACCCAAACCATCGGGACTTCGGGCGGATCGGTGACTTCAGTTGCGACCGGAGCAGGTCTTACGGGCGGTCCGATCACGACATCGGGAACGATCTCGCTTTCGCCAAGTGGAGTGACAGCCGGCACGTATCCGAAAGTGACCGTTGACCAATACGGACGAGTCACCGGATCGAGCTCATTAGTTGAAACTGATCTGCCGACGATCCAAACAGCAGGTCATGTCCTCGGCGGTGCAATCAATTCGGGAACAATTGGTGGAACGACCGCGATTAACACATCGGGTTTGATTACGACCACAAACTCGGTTGTGGCTTCAACGATCTCGGGCACAAACATCACCGGCCGAAACGTTCAAATTTATGATTCAGGTTCTCATGAAGTCACACTTCAAACGGTTTCGAACTTAGCTAATAGTTACTCGCTCACACTTCCACCAACTCTTGGCAGCGCCGGGCAAGTTCTAACGACGGATGCTTCGGGAAATCTTTCGTGGAACTCTCCGCAAGTCGGTACATTGACCGGCATTACGGCAGGGACCGGCTTAAGCGGTGGTGGCACCTCGGGCTCGGTCACGGTGAACCTTGCAAACACTGCGGTCACCGCAGGAAGCTACGGTTCAGCGACCCAAGTCCCCAGTTTTACGGTTAATGCTCAAGGTCAGCTGACGAACGCCGGAAACGTTACGATCACAGGTGTGACGCCTGGTGGTTCTGCGGGCGGCGATCTTGGCGGCACATATCCTAATCCAACGATCAACGCGAATGCGGTGACGACGGCCAAAATTAACAACGGCGCCATCACGACCGCCAAATTATTTACGAACCCAGGTGTCAGCCAACTCGTCGCGACGGATTCCAACGACGGATCTACGCTGGCACCCCTTGCCTGCGCATCAGGCCAGCTTCTCACTTGGAACACGACGACCGGTTGGACCTGTACGGCACAAAGCGCTCTGACGGCTGGAAGTGCAACGACTGCGACAACCGCAACCACCGCAACAAATTTCACGGGCTCACTTGCCGGTAACGTCACCGGCACTCAAGGGGCAACCGTTGTTGCAAGCGTTGGTGGTTCGACGGCCGCTAACGTTCACGCGGCAGAGCTACTCGCGAACGGCGCGGTTAGCACCAACACGGTTTCGACTTTGATGAAGCGTGATGGATCGGGAAATTTCGCCGCGACAAACGCGACTCTTTCAAGCGTTGTTCTTAATGACAGTGAAGGCACGCCGAAGACAGCAACTCTTCAGGCGCCAGCCACAATTACAACGTCTTACGCTTTAAAACTTCCACCTGCTCTTCCGGGCACATCCGGTTACGTTTTATCAAGTGATACGAGCGGAAATATGTCGTGGATCGTTCCCGCGACTGGTTCGGTTACAAGTGTCACCGCAACAGCACCACTTTCGTCTTCGGCTGGAGCGACACCCGCGATCTCGATTTCAAAATCGAGTGCGACTCAAGATGGATACCTGGCTCAAGCTGACTTTATGACATTTAATAATAAGCAAACTTCAACTCTTGCCTCTGGCAGTATCTGGGTCGGTAACGGATCAAGTGTCGCAACGGCCGTCACACCAAGTGGCGACGTGACCATGACGAACGCAGGGGTTATCACGAACACCGGACTCAATGGTGTCGCCTACAGCATTTCATCACTCGCATCGTCACAGTATTTAAAATACAACGGCACGAACTGGGTGAATACCGCGATTGCGATCTCCGATGTATCTGGTCTTTCCACTCAGCTCGGCAACATGATCAATGCTTCGCAAATGCCGGCCATCTGCGCGAGTAACCAAACTCTGACGTTTATTTCACCGAGCGGATCATGGACGTGCTCAAGTATTTCCATCACGGGTTCTGCCTTCGCGACCCAAGTCGCAAATACTGTTTTTGCAGGTCCCTCGAGCGGCGGAAATGCGACGCCAACATTCCGTGCGCTGGCTGCAGCAGATCTTCCTTCGGGCGGATACGACTCGAGATATTTTAAAACTGGCGGCAACAGCTTTGGAGCTGCGGCATCGATTGGTACTGCTGACGCAAATAATTTAAGCCTTGTAACCGGCGGCACGACTCAAGTGACCGTCGATACCTCTGGCCGAGTTGGAATCGGAAGCACTTCTCCGACCGCACTTTTAAACATTAAAGCCGGCACCGCAACGCTTGCACCTTTGCAGTTAACTTCGGGCGTGAATCTCACGACACCGCTTTCGGGCGCGATCGAATACGACGGAACAAGTCTTTACTACACGGACTGGACCGCGACTCGTCGAACAATCGCATCTACCAACGGTGCAGGCTCGCAATCGTTTTCTCAAGACGTCACGATGTCCGGAAGCGGAACGGGCCTCGTAGTAACAAACGCCGCAACGGTTGGAACAACTTTAGGTGTAACGGGTCTTACGACCTTAACCGGCGGATTCACAAGTGCGGCGGCTGGTGCGATCACCAGCAACACGGCTTCAACATCGACGACAACCGGTGCATTGACTGTCGGTGGCGGCATTGGCGTTGGCGGAAATATTTATCTCGGCGGCGTCGTTGCATCGTCGCAAGGTACGGCGGCCCTGCCATCGCATACATTTTCGGCGGATACGGCTTCAGGGCTTTGGCAGCCAGCAGCGAGCTCTATTGCTTGGTCAACTGGTGGCACCGAAAGAATGCGGATCAATTCAAGCGGTCAAACGGCAATCGGAACAACTTCACCGAGTGCAATCTTGACGTTAAAAGCCGGCACTGCAACCGCTGGAACATCGCCTTTGAAATTTAACTCAGGCACCTTACTTTCAACACCTGAAGCAGGCGCTGTCGAATACGACGGCACAAGTCTCTATTACACGAATTCGTCGGCCTCACGGCTCACGCTTGCAACGACCGCCGGTGGCCAGACGATCGCCGGAAACGACACGTTCTCAGGTGATGTCTCGATCACGGGTACAGGTACGGGCCTCGCGGTCACGAACGCGGCCACCGTAGGTACGACTTTAGGGGTAACGGGCCTTTCGACCTTAACCGGCGGCTTTACGAGTGCCGGCACCGGAGCGGTCACTAATTCGACGGCATCTACATCGACCACGACGGGCGCTTTAACGGTCAGCGGAGGCGTTGGAATTGCCGGAAACATTTATTCGGGCGGCGTGATTGCGGCCTCTCAAGGCACCGCTGCCCTCCCATCTCATACGTTCTCGGCAGATACAGCGTCTGGATTATGGCAACCTGCTGCAAGCGCAATAGCCCTTTCTACAGGGGGTTCTGAACGCCTCCGAGTTGATTCAAGTGGGCGCGTCGGGATTGGGACGATAAGCCCCGGTGCTTCACTAGATATCTCCGATGGAACCATAGGACTAATTATTGGAGCGGATAATGTTCTAAAAACACGAACCGACGCTACAAATAAGGCCGCAAGAATTGGCATGCCACATTACAACTCGGCTCAAAGTCCCCAGGCCATAATCTTGGGAGCAAATACCTCATCTACAAGTTCTGTTTTAATTGGAGGAGGTTCTGGTTACTTCAATGCAGCCACTGATATTAATTTTTATACCGCTGCAAACTCTACAACAACAAACGGCACGAATCGAATGACTATCTCCTCGGCCGGCAACGTTGGAATCGGAACGACGGCGCCAGCTTATGGTCTCGATGTCGAAACCGGTTTTGTTAAGATTAACAACGGCATCACAGGGGCTGGTCAGTCCGGAACCATCTACTTGGGTGACGGCACTTTAACGAAAACTTACGGCAGCGGATGGACGCTAAGCGGTGGCGTCACTCAAACCGGCGGAAACGGAATCACGACGGTTCAAGAGACGATAAATACAAATAGTGCGAACACGGCTTTAGCGGTCGCGCAATCCGGAGCTGGCTATGCGGCGACATTCACAGGCGGCAACGTCGGCATCGGCACTACGGCGCCAAGCTATTTGTTAGACGTAAATCAATCAGGTGGCGGAACTGGAAGTAACACAGCCATCGGTCTCCGTGCGGGCAATTCAGCAAGTTATTTTGGAAACAACCAGATCGTGTTCGCATACAACAACAGTACGTCATATCAACATTCGATTAAGACCAGGCACAGTAGTGGGGTCGCGGGCGACAATGCGATTGATTTTTACTTATGGAATTACGGAGTAGATGGAGCAGCCACGGTTGGAACGAAGCAAGTCATGACTTTGAATGGAGCCGGCAACGTTGGAATCGGCACGACAAGCCCATCTGCCGCACTCACGATTGGCAGTGGTCAGATATTCATGCCGAATGGAAGTGCCGCTGCGCCTTCGTATTCATTTACGAACTATACAAATTCAGGTTTTAAAGCCAATGGTGACGGCGGTTTCTCTTTTGTCGCCGGCGGTTCAACAGTCCTTGGGCTCTATTCAGGTTCGTGGCGGTTCCCTTCTTCTGTCACAATGACTGACATCAATTACGGCAATAAATTTCTAAGCTTTTCAAGCGGCAACACAACTGCAAATACGTCAACAAATAGCCTTAATATTACTAATGCATCAAATGGCTCAGCTCCGACCCTTGGAGTCGCGGGCGGCACCGACACCAATATTTCTCTCAACATCGCATCGCTCGGCACCGGCAGCGTTAATTTCACGAATGGCAATGTTGGTGTAGGCACGACGAGCCCGGCTCAAAGGCTGGACGTTCAGTCCTCGGCTTCGCCCATAGCGCTGTTTACCGATACCACCAATTCGCGAGGCGCCTCTTTTGGTGTCGGCGATGGATTCAATGCCATCGTCAATAGCGTCGGCGGTAGTGTCATCTTTAAAAATTCCGGTACAAGTTGGATGACAGTAGGTCGTAACGGAACCTCTACAACATTTGACACCGGTAACGTCGGCATCGGCACTACGGCGCCCGGAGCACTGCTTGATGTTCATGGCCATATTACGAATTCTGGAACAGCGGCGACCGTTGGAACTTGCGGAACATCACCCGCAATTACGGGTAATGATACCCGTGGAGTTGTAACCCTAGGCACCGGAAGTCCAACAGCCTGTACCATTACTTTTGCCTCAGCCTATACCACGGCTCCTTACTGCGTCATTACGCCCGCAGCGGGCTTTCCTGGCTCGATCCAGTGGTATGTCTCTGCCAGTACAACAGCATTGGTTATGAACTTCTCCGCATCGCCAACCGCGAGCCAACAATTCAATTATCACTGCACGCAGTAATCACGCCAGTTGCTGGCTTCTTCCGTCAACTCGGATTTCCGCAAATCTTTAAAAACCAATCCCTGAGTCGATCATTAGCGTTTAACTTTTGCTTCGTTCAACGCGCTCATTTTAAAACCTTTTACGATCTTTTTATGGATGAGATTCCGCGTTCGGGTCGTCGCGAAAAAAGAGCCGAAAAATGGTGCTTTTTGCAGATCGCAAACTAAAATTGTATAACAATAAGAGATGCTTAGATATTTCGAATGTCATGACTTTTATCAAAGATTTCAGAGATGGAGCTTTCGAGGCTCTATCGGTTGCAGCGCAGGCCGAAATTCTTCGAAGTCGAATTCGGCGGATCGTTGTGCGTGAAAATGGCGTTTACATTGAGATCTTTGGCGCCAAGCCAGAATGCAACCTGGGCCACTTTGGATGCGGTACGAACTCCGAAACCCAAGGGTCCATGGTTCGTACCGTATCTAAAATGGTGCGCTCGGAAGGATTCGAACCTCCGACACCCTGGTTCGAAGCCAGGTACTCTATCCAGCTGAGCTACGAGCGCGTTTCAGATTTGAGACAACATCCTGCGTAAAAATATTGTCACTTCACCTGCTTTAAAGAACTAGATGAAGAATGTTTTGCCCTTTGGCTAATTTGCAGTCAACGTCAAAAGACTGGGCAGTTCGCGGTAGATTGTCACGTTCGATAAGCGGCCAAATAAGGCCAATTGTCGGGCGCCCTGACAAGAGCCGTTTTTGCCTGGCATGAATCGTGTATTAGGTTCATGTAAACCAGGTCGATGAAAGACCCTGGGCCTTGCAACACTAAAGAGCTAGGACTCTCGCGTCAGGCGAAACCCTAGCTCTTTTTTTTCTCATGGCGAGACGTTACCACCGTATGAATATTACCACGCACGGTGAAGTCGCCTTTGACCTCGATTTCATGCGGATTTAACAGCTTAATCATATCGTCGAGAATCGAGTTGGTGACGTCTTCGTGAAAAATCTTTTTATCGCGAAACGAGTTGATGTAAAGCTTGAGCGACTTCAATTCGACGCACCACTGATCTGGCACGTATTTGATGTAGATCGTCGCGAAATCCGGAAAGCCCGAGCGAGGGCAGACACAGGTAAACTCAGGGCAGGTAAATTCAATTAAATACTTTCGAACTAGAGTGCGATTGGCAAAGCGCTCAAGGCGGCTTTCTAAAATCGCCGTTTCGCCATAAAGTAGAGCCGACTTTTTGTTCTTTGGCTGCGAATTTGACTGTAACTTTAACTGTGACTTTGTCTGTTTTTTCATCTCGATTTTACCTGATTTTCTAACTGGATTAATAGCCGAGTACCTAGTTGATTTTTATTGAGAGCAGCAATACGTCGAGCGAGCCAACCCGTCATGGCGCGTAGCGTCGTCTAGAAATTGATCAAGTCTTGTGCGATTTACCCAATCGCCTATATATTTCGCGCTATATTGTTAACCCGTACCCCATTTCGACGTGTCTCAAATTCGATGACAATGAGGTTCTCTAGTATGCGAATGACCCTAACTTCAACTTCGAAGCTAATCGCCGCTCTTGGGCTCAGCCTTATCTCGGTTGGTTTTCTGCCGGGCTGTGCGCATGCCCCACACACCAAAGAAGCTTGTCAGGAGCTCGATTGGTACGAAATGGGCCGACGCGACGGTTCGCGCGGACTCGCCGATAATAGCCAGCGCGCGGTGAAAGTTTTGTGTGAAGACACTGACCAATCGCTGAGTGAGGCGCTTTATCAGAATGGCTTTGACAGCGGTATTGCGCAGTTTTGCACCTACCCGGTTGCCTTCGAGCAAGGTCGACGAAACCAACAAAGCTCATCGACCACCTGCCCGCTATTTTTGCGAGATGAATTTGTGCGCGGCTACAACAATGGTCAGAAATTTACCGCGCTTCAGAAAAATCAAAAAGAAATCGTGAGAAAAATCGAAACCATAGATCAAATGTTAAAAGATCAATCTGCAGATAAATCTATAGATAAATCTACAGATCAGATGCGCCGAGCTGCTCTTTCAGGCGAAAAAATTCACCTCGAACAAGAGCGCCAAGCTCTTGAGGCTGAACTTTCACAAGCTGAAAATTCAAAACAACTCTAACGAGTGCCGTGCCGCTTTAACGAGCTATTTAAAATAAACTTCAGCGTTTTGTAGAGTGCGCAAAAAGTACTGGGCGGTGAGGTTCAGTTTTTGAGTGGGCGTAAGGTCACCACTTCGGCCAAGCTGCAGGCGTCGCGACCGGTGAACTTGCGAAAACGTCAGGGCCGCCGCCACCGAGATATTAAAACTTTGCGCGAAACCGTACATGGGTAGCATGACCCTTCCATCGGCATGCTCGCGAGCGTAAGGCGAAATGCCCTCGTGCTCATTACCCATTACAATGGCGATTTTTTGCGACAAATCGATTTCGTCGATAGTTGTCGTGGCATCAAGATCGGTGGCATAGATTTTGTAACCCATTGAGTGAAGTGAATCGAAACAATCGGCCGTTGGGTTAGCCGCAATCGGATTGCCGGGGCCGGTGGTCAGGAGATTGGTCAACTCGTTGGCTGGCGCATTGGCGACAGTCTGATGAACTCGAGACTCAACTCTATATTTACGGATATCAAGCCACTTCTCCGTACCCCGTGAGATGCGATCTGACATTTTGTAGCGAGCCCCTGGTCGCTCGATAATATGAAAGGGCAAAAAGCCAAAGCTTTCGGTCGACCTCATAACGGCTGAGATATTGCCAATGTCGTAAAGGTGCTCTACGACCGCGGCCACAGAGTAGGTGCGCTCGCCAACGACTTGAGAGATGCGTGCCATACGGGCGTCTGTCAGGTGCGGAGCCAGGCGCTCGACCACTTCAGCGGCCGAAACATTTCGCCCGGCCAGGTGAAAATCACCCGTCCCGAGATCTTGGGTTTCAAAAGGTAAAGCGTCAGCGAATCTATTGTCGGCCATTTTTTCCGATTGCACTGAATGCGGCCGTCACCACTCCGTCTTTCAAATACTGAGCGATATTTTGAAGTTGAAATGACGGCAATTGAAATGCCGCCGAGTGCAACTCGGCGTTGTAGTAATTGAATTTTAGGCCTGACTGCCCCACCCGCAGATATTCAAAATCGCGTACAGGGTGAAGAGTTTTCGAGGCAAAACTGAATGACCAAAACCCGCCGGGGTAAGTCAGATTGGTAAAATTGTAGTATCTAACGATCGGAAACAATTGGCCCAATATTTTCGACATCGCGACCTGTGTGTCGGCATTATAAAAGGGCGATTCGCCCTGGCTCACCACAATACCATTTGGGGCGAGGCACTTATAAACATCACGGTAAAAATCGATACCAAACAACGGCGTCGCGGGGCCAATTGGGTCTGTCGAATCGACAATAATAACATCGTATTTATTTTTAGTTTCGTGCACAAACTTTACGCCATCTTCGATAAAAAGTTCGAAGCGGGGTGACTCTTGCATGCCGACAGCCGTTTGCGGAATAAACTGCCGGCAAGCTTCAACAACCAAACCATCGATTTCGACCATGTCACACTTTTCAACTGACTTATGGCGCAGAACCTCTCGCGCCGTGCCGCCGTCGCCGCCGCCAATGACCAAAACTCGCTTCGGGTTGGGGTGCACAAAAAGCGGCACATGCGTAATCATGTCATGATACACAAACTCATCGCGCTCGGTGATCATCACGAGATCATCATTGAGCAACATGCGCCCATGACCTTTGGTTTGCACCACTTCAACTTTTTGAAATGGGCTTTTCTTCGAGTAAAGAACCTCAGTAATATCAAAATGCACCGAAAAATTATTTGCGTCATTACGCTCGACCGCCTCTTTAGAGCTCTTGATAAGGACCTCGGTGTCTTTAGTCGTTTTTGGAGCCATTGGTTACCTCGAATTAAATTTTAAATTTATGAGCCCGAGTGCGCTTCACGTTGCCTTGCGAATGATGGCTGTATTGGATGTCATAACCGCAACTCAAGCTCTCAAGTATTTCAGATCGCAAATCATAATCTGATACGGCCGGCGAAAGCGCCGCCGATGATCGCCGATCGGGGGTCTGCGGGTCGAAATAGATAATATCAAAAGATTGCGGCTGAAAAACTGCCAGCACCGACTGAAGGGTTTTCTGAATAAGTTCAGGTGAGCTGTTCTGTTCTGTCAGATTGGTTTCGAAGCTAACATAGGGGCTCTCATCTTGCGGGGTTACATGGATGGTGTAGAAGCGATCATCTTGTATGGCGTTCAGAGAATAACCGATGGGTGAAAATGCAAAATCATCAACCTGAAAGCCAGGCACAATCTGATCAACCCCGGTCTCGAGTCGAATGGTCTTAGTATCAAGACCTGTCGTGTTGAAAACCGAGCGCGCTTTACCCTGCAAACCATACATTAAAACTTCGAGAGTTTTATCATCATGTTGAGCATTATAGAACTGATCCGAATGAAACAAAAAGAGATGGTGCTCATCGGGCCGCCCTAAGCGAAAACCTTTGCCTTTGATGCGAGCATTGAGCTTTTTGGTATCATTGATAAAATCAGTGCTCTGAAGCTGCGGAAAGTATTCGTTCTTACGTTGGTAGAAAAAAGCTTCGACTTGCTCAGGCTTTAAAAAATCAAAGGCTCGTAGCGCAGCATCAACTAAGGTGGTTGTACCGCAAGTGATCATCGTTAGGCGATTGCGCCAAACAAAGAGGCTCGATTCGGATAATAAATACGCTTTGGTGTGGCGATTCTCAATTTTCGATAAAATTTGAGTATTGGCGGCGCGAACCAACCCAGCATAGTGGCTTTCGGGCCAATCAAGCAGATTAACGTCGTCACGGACCGTTAATTCAAATTTCTTTTCGCTGCCCTCAAAAATCATCTACACGCCTTTTTAAATTTGACGCGCAGAGTATCAAAGTTAGTTTAGAATGTAAACCCGCGCGGCTACTAAAAGAGAACGCCGGGGTTTTTACCTAAATCATTAGTAATATTTTTTTGGTGCGCTTCAAGCGTGCCACCGCCAATTTCAAGCAATTTAGCGTCTCGCCAGAGGCGTTCGACCACGTATTCGCCAACATAGCCGTAGCCGCCTAAAACCTGAATCGCTCGATCGGCGACATTTTTTGCCATTGTTGATGCAACAATTTTTACACCATCGGTATCGAGACGCTGACCACCCTTATCGAGATCCATTTTGCGAGCGGTGTCGTAAACGTAAGCTCGGGCGGCCTGATATTCGGCGTAGCTCTCGCCGATGTATTTTTGAATCTGCCCGAATGCGGCTAGTGGTTGCCCAAAGGCCTCGCGATCGCGCGCGTATTTATTCATAACTTGCATCGAACGTTTGGCAATCCCCAAACTCATTGCTGCTAATGTTACCCGTTCAATTTCAAGATTTTTCATCATATGAAGCATTGAATCGCCTTCGGCGCCGACCAGATTGGCGCGCGGCACTTTGCAATCATTGAAAACGATTTCAGCCGTATTCGAAGCCCGCATGCCATTTTTGTCTTTGATCTTTTGCCCGACAGAATAACCCGGGTGAGATTTCTCAACCATAAATGTTGAAATAAGTGGTCGGCCTTTTTTCTCGCCGGTCTTGGCATAAACCATACAAACGTCGGCTGGAGTTTTATTTTCATCGAGGGTGCCGTTGGTGATCCACATTTTGCGGCCATTAATAACGTAATGGTCACCCACGAGCTTCGCCGTGCTCTTCATGCCAAGCACATCGGTGCCGACGTGGGGCTCTGACATGGCCATGGCCCCTACCCACTCCCCCGAACAGAGTTTCGGCAGAAGACGCGTTTTAAGATCGTCACTGGCGTTGCGGGCGAAGTTATTTACACAAAGCATTGCATGGGCGAGATAAGCGAGTGCAAACCCGGGGTCAGACCAACTTATTTCTTCGTGCACAATCACACAGGCGAGAGCGTCCATATTCGAGCCGCCGAAAGCTTCAGGGGCACTTATGCCGAGCAAGCCAAGCTGACCGAGTTTTCGAAAAAGTGGCAAATTAAACTGCTCTTTTCGGTCGAACTCTAGGGCCTGAGGTTCAATCTCAGCCACAACAAATTCGCGCACCGAGGCGCGCAACATTTTATGTTCATCGCTAGGATTATAAAGGTCAAACGACCGTAAATTTTCATCGAGCATTATGGCGCGTCCTCACTTTTTATGGCCGACTGTTGGAGCTAGACTTTATTTAGCTTCCGATTTACAAAGTGATCAACATGGAACGGCCAATTTATTTAGACTATAACGCGACGACCCCAGTGGACCCCTCGGTTCTGGAGTCTATGCTCCCCTATTTGCGCGAAGATTTTGGCAACCCTTCGTCAACCGAGCATGCTTATGGCTGGCAAGCCTCTCAGGCCGTAGAAAAGGCGCGGGTTGCGTGCGCTCAGTTACTTGGTGCCGAGGCACGAACAATCGTTTTTACCAGTGGCGCCACCGAAGCCAATAACTTGGCCCTATTTGGCGTTATGCGCCTGGCGCTTTCGCAAAATAAGAGCACAGAAGCAAAAAATAACCGCCCCCATCTGATTACAACGGCGGTCGAGCATAAAGCGGTTCTGGATGTGGCCCATCAGGCTGAAAAAGAGGGCGCTGAAGTTACCTATTTGCCGGTTGACGCCGACGGCCGAGTGAGTGCCGACCAAGTTCGCAAAGCTCTTAGACCCACAACACGGCTTGTTTCGGTGATGTTTGGTCAAAATGAAATTGGTTCGATCAACCCAATTGGCGAGATTGGCGCAATATTGCCTGACGATGTAATCTTTCACGTTGATGCCGCTCAAGCGGCCGGTCGCGTGCCAATTGATGTCAATGCCTTGAATATTGATTTGCTCTCGGTTTCTGGCCACAAATTGTATGCCCCAAAGGGCGTTGGCTTTCTTTATGTTCGGCAAAATATCGAACTTCTACCCCTGCAGTTCGGCGGCGGCCAAGAACACGGCGTTCGGCCCGGAACACTGAATGTGCCCGGTGTTGTCGGCCTGGGTGTGGCTTGTGACATTTGCCAACGAGAGATGACGAGCGAGACTGAAAGATTGAGATTGTTGCGTGATCAATTTATCGATCGCGTTCTCAATGCGATCCCGACGGCGCACCTCAATGGCCATCGTCGCGAACGCCTGGTATCGAATATCAGTTTTTCATTTTCTGAACTTTCGGCCGATGCTTTTGCCTTCAGTCTTTCGGGTCTAGCCGTGAGCGCGGGCTCGGCTTGCTCGCAAGGCGCCCCGTCGCATGTTTTGGCCGCCATTGGGCTGCCTACGGCTCGCGCCCGCGCCACTATTCGCTTCGGGATTGGCCGCTTCACCAAAGAGAACGACCTAAACGTGGCCTTAGCTAAAATTCTTGAGATGGTTCGCGAATCTGCTGCGCGCCAACAGAACTGATTTACGAATGTGGCTTCACACCTTCTTAGATGTTTCGACGGCCCTTCTCGGTGTTTGGTATTTTTCGCTCACCGCGCGACTCATTCGCTTTTATGACAATCTTGAATATCTAAAAGACGTTTGGTTCGATGAAAACAGAACGGCTCTTTGGCCAAAAGTCAGTTTGATCATACCGGCCTGTAACGAGGGCGAGACAATTTTTCAAGCCGCGAGTTCGCTGTTGAAAATCGATTACCCCGCTCTTGAAATTGTTTTGATCGACGATCGATCGACCGACAACACAAACGCCTTAATTAAAAAACTGGCCCTTAGCGAACCACGCATTAAAGTTGTCGAAATCAAAACCTTGCCGCCAGGCTGGCTTGGCAAAGTTCACGCACTCAATGAAGGCGTAAAGGCCGCAACCGGCGAGTGGCTGCTTTTTACCGATGCCGATGTTCATTTTCGGCCCGAAGCGCTGAAGAGGGCTCTGAGTTACGTCGAAAAAAAAGGGCTCGATTTTTTAACCATCAGCCCGCGATTTATCATGAACTCTTTTTGGCTCAAAATCTTTGTCAATCAGTTCTTACACCAAGGGGCCGTGGTCCTTGACCAAAAACGCTTGAGCGACCCAAACCTGCCCGACGCTTTGGGCATCGGGGCATTCAATCTGGTTCGGCGTTCGACTTTTGATTCGTCAGAGGGCTTTGAAGGGCTAAAGATGGAAGTCGTCGATGACTCAGGCTTGGCTTTTCTTATTAAAAAGGCCGGTGGCAGACTTGGTCTCTGTGACGGCATGAGCGAAATTGAAATTGAATGGTATCCGAACTTGCGCGGCTTTATTCGCGGGCTTGAGAAAAATGGCTTCGCGATGTTTCAATACTCAATGCCGAATCTTTTAACGTTTATTTTTCTCACCTGGGCGCTTTTACTCAGCTCTATTTTCATACCACCGCTCGCACCCAGCCCTTTCGCACAAATTTTTTTTGTGACTGGGGCCTTAAGCTATTTTTTATATACGGCCTATGCCTTCGGTCGCTGGGCCCGAATTTCTCCACTGATGGTTTTGTGGCTGCCGATCACTTTTGTTTTGTTTCCGTTAATAAGCCTACGCTCGGCGTTCATTTGCCATAGACAAAACGGCATCTCATGGCGCGGGGTTTTCTATTCGCTCGATGAAATTCGCCGCGGCCAACGCTTTAAGCCGCTAGACGGATTATTTAAGAAGTAAAATCAGTTTTCGCGCCATCTGGCGAAAATTTTCGGCCATTGGGCTCTCGGGCTCGCTGACCAATATGGGCAGCCCCGCCTCAGAACTCAAACCGATTCTCGGCTCGAAGGCAACCTGACCGAGCTTACTCAAACCTTTGGTTTCGATATACCCATCAAGATTACCCTTCGGGAACAACTGAATACGAACGGGGTCCGCCCCGCCAACACTTGGCTGCTCAAGATAGGCCATGTTTTCGACCACTCCAAGCACGGGCACTTTAACTTGGTCGAACATATCGACAGCTTTCATAGCATCGACCAAAGCAATATTTTGCGGAGTGCAAACGACCACAGCCCCGGAGACTGGTACTTTCTGTGCTAACGTTAACACCACGTCGCCAGTGCCCGGTGGTAGATCGACAACCAGCACATCAAGCTCACCCCAAACGACATCGCGAAGAAATTGTTCAATCGCTTTAAAAAGCATCGGGCCACGCCAAACCAACGCCTTGTTCTCGTCGACCACAAAGCCAATGCTCATCAAACAAAGACCATGACGAACCAGTGGCTGAAGCTTGCCGGCATCACTTATGGCTAGACGTTGGTTGAGGGCGCCAAACATTCTTGGTAACGAGGGCCCATAAACATCTGCATCGAGCAGGCCGACCTTTAAGCCTTCGCTCTTTAGAGCCACTGCCAAGTTCGCAGCTATGGTTGATTTGCCGACCCCGCCCTTACCTGAGCCAACGAGCAGGACGTGTTTAACTCCGGGTATGGGTGCTTGGCGCTCAAAAGGGTTCGGTGACGGCCTAGTTGGCGAATTATTAGATGCGTTCGTTGACATGCATAACACCTACACGAAAAAATTGACTCATGGACCCAAGCACCAGCAACTATGTTTATCTCTATGGCTCTGTCGTGGTGCTTGTCGTGGCCTATCTGATGTGGCGCCCAAAGAAGAACCCAACCAGCCGGCTCAAATTACGTGAATCTCAAAGTCAAAACAAGCTGGATCTGGTGGAATTCAAAAATGCCCCTGAGCACACTCGGCGACAAGAGCGCAATCTCAATATAATTTTTCAATTCAATGGGCATAATTTTGATGTTTATGAGGTCTTTGGCCTGCCGCCTGGTACTTCTCTTGAAACAATCGAAAACGCCTACAAAGAAACTCTCGCCACGGCCGATCAAGACTCGCGGCCATTTTTTGATATGGCCTACCGAGCGGCTAGAGCCGCTCTTAAAAAATAGCCTGTTAGCGTTATAAATTTATTGCCAACTAATCTGGGATTATAAGCTCAGTGCCAGCGAAAATTTTCGACCTTTTAGTCAACGAGTTGGCGTGGGCAATTTGCGAAATGGTGACCTTGTATTTGCGTGCAATCGTCGAAAGATTCTCGCCTCGGCGAACCACATGCACTTTCTTATCGCCATCAGCCTTTGCAATCGCGCTGGCAGCGGAAGACTTTTTGGCATGAGCACTCTTGCTGCCGTGTGAACGGCTCTTTTTTTCTGAAGATTTTACCGGCGTTTCAGTTGCGACCTCGCGGCTCGCAATGAGGGCTGTCTTTTCGCTCACCGACGAAACGTCTTCGCTTGCTGGCTCATGGACTTTGGCTTTGGTCATCTCACCCTTGGCCATTGCCTTATCAAATTTTTCTGGAACCTTTATTTTTTTGCCGGCGCGTATGGTCGTGCGGCGCGAGAAATCATTTAGATCGCGAAGCTTGGCCACCGAAGTGTGAAAGCGCTTGGCGATATGAGAAAGAGTTTCTCCGCGACGAATTTTATAATACTCAAATGACGAGACAAAATGCTTTGGGGCTTCGCTAAATGATCGGGTAATCGCCGATACAGTCTGCTCTTTCATGCCGACCGGGACACGAACCGCATTCACGCGATCGTTATAAACCGGCACAAAATCACTCTTATAGCGCGGGTTCATAAGCTTCATATCGTCGTAATCAACTTTGAGCTCAGCTGAAAGCGTCTCAAGACTGATAGGCTTCTCAACCACTACAGAATCAAAAGTAAAGGCCGGTTGAAAATCAATGTCAGTAAAGCCGTATTTCTCAGGGTGTTCAGCGATTCTCACTGCCGCGATAAACTTTGGCACATAGTTAACAGTTTCTTTGGGCAGAGCTTTACGCAAAGCTGCGAGCTCCCAAAAATTACGGGTGCGCTTTTTCATAACAGCATTGAGTACACGCTGCTCGCCCGAATTGTAGGCCGCAAGTGCCAAATGCCAATCCCCGAAAAGACTGAATAATGAATCAAGGTAAGTCGCGGCGGCTTGGGTCGAAAGAATCGGGTCGCGACGCTCGTCAACATAGGGGTCTATGCGCAAATTATAGCGCTTACCAGTTTCACGAATAAACTGCCAATAGCCGACAGCGCTGGCATTTGAAAAAGCCGAAGAACTAAAGCCCGACTCAATCATGGCGACGTAGGCCAGTTCGTCAGGCATACCGCGTTCGCGAAATGTCGCTTTCATTAACGGCATGTAACGAGCTGAGCGTTCAAGATAGATATGCATGTATTTACGACCACGGCCAGTGAAGTACTTAATCCACTGATCAACCCGCGGGTTATCGTCAAGCGCGATAGGGCCATAATGCGTATTCGGCGTATAACCCTGTTCGGGTATGATCTTTGGTACGTCTGACAACGGCGCCACGGGGTCTTTCGACGAAGTCGTCGCGCAACCAGAAAGCCACAGTGACCCCACTTGAAGGCCGACTATAATTAAGGCCGAAGCCGCGCTAAGAATCTTTGAACCACTGCGTTGATAAGCGTTTGTCATATCTAAAAGTTTATCCAACAAGTCTGGCTGGCTCAACCCTATTTAGGTCGAGGAGTCCGATTTTTCAGTAAACTTCCAGACCGGGTCAGTTAAAACGTACTGCCCATGGTCTAGTAATCGATAGATCATCATATTGCGCAAAATACCTTTGATATAGCCGCTCGTTTCAGCCCACGGTAACTCGTCAAACCAAAGCTCGGTCTCAGGTTGGGACGTCTGCGAATGAGCAAGGTCTTTGAGGTCTTGGCGCGACCGCAACCACGTTCGAATATTGCCAATGCCTGCATTGTAAGCCGCTAGCGCTAAGGGCACATGGCCATCAAATAAACGAAGTTTTCGGTGCAAATAGTTGGTGCCAATTTTCAAATTCACCTGCGGGTGCGTGAGATCGACGGCGGCATCGCTCATTTTAATTTTCATATCGAGTGCGACTTCACGCGCAGTCGAAGGCAAGAGCTGCATGAGCCCAATGGCGCCGGCAGGGCTCTTAACGTCGGCACGGTATGAGCTTTCTTGTTTGATTAAAGCCTGCACCAACTCTTTCGGGATGGCATAACGACCGGCCTCGCGCTTTATATCGGGGCCATATTCAGTGGGGTAAATTGTTCTGATCGCCGCCACCGTCACGTAGTCGGGGTTTTTTTGAAAGGCGGCCAGCAAAAGCTCTGAGGCTTTTACGTAGTCATGTACATGAGCCCAAAGTTCGGCGAATACTAATTTGGCTTCGGGTGAATCCGGCATGGGGAGAGCGGCCAGCTCAGCCTTACCCTCTTCACTCCAACCAGCCAGGGCAAGTGTCTTGTAACGCTCATAACCAGCGTAATCACTTTGCGTAAGTTGAAGCGAAATTTGCACTTTGTTGCGAAAGTCTCTTTCAAATATAAGCGACCCGCCGGCGAGCTCAGAGCGTGCTCGCAGACCAAAATAACTCAGCGGGTATTTCGAAATCAATTTCTCAGCCGAATCGCTGGCCTTGCCTGATTTGGTTTTTTGTTGAGAACGCCAAAGCCAGTACATCGACGACGCTTCGTAGTCAGAGTTGTTCTCCAACCCCAAATACTTTTCAAATTGTTCAGCGGCTTCTGAGTACTTTTGCTCGCGCATATCAATTATACCCATACGAAAGGTCGCTTCGCTCGCGGCCTTGGTGCCGGCATGTTCACGCGCAAGCTTGAGAAATAATTCGCGAGCTTTTTTCAAATCTGCGACATGGGTCGCCGACTGGGCGCAGAGCAAAAGTATTTTTGTCGAAATGGGCTGGCCTCCGACCTGCTCGAGACTGTTTTGAGAGAGCTCGACGGCGTCATTGTAGTAACCTTTTGCCGCCAATGTGGCCGCCCAGTCAAAAAGCCGCTGGCCGTCGGCGTTCTTCATCCGACTAATCGCATCTTTCTTAATCGACATAAACTTATCTGCCGTCGACTCGTTCGCCGCCTTTACCTCTAAACTCAAAATCAGGGCGAGCACTTCTTTTGATGATTGCTGTGCTTTTGTGCCGCCGGCGAATTTTTTTAACAAAGTCATGGCTTCATCCAAAGCCACAAGCGTATTTTGCGCCTTAACCGCTTCGCGAAACCGTTTGAAGATGGCGTTCTCTTCGTCGCTGCTCTCAGCTGTTGATAAGACCGTCGAGCTCACTTCGCCAGCGTCTGTAGCGGGCTCTACGGCCGAATCGGGCGCGGTCTCTGATTTAGTCGTTGTCACACTATCAACTGCGCCGCCAGTCGCCTTAGGGGGTTCGGTGGCGCTTTCGTTCGACGGCACGTCATTTTCGGCGACATCTTCTTTCTCAGAGCCCTTGCCAGCTGAGGCAACTTTTGCCGGCTCTTTAATCGATTTTAAACGCAATTCAACATTGCGATTGGGCTCCTCGCGCAAGCTCATCGCCAGGTAGTCGCGAGCGGCGCGCGAATTTTGCTCCACAAAACTCAAATCGCCCGCGGCGCGATAGACCACTGCCAACTCGTGATGATCAAGCCAATCCTTAACTGAAGTCAGCTTGTTAATGTTAGCCCACGCTTTTTTACGTTTGTCTTTAATCTCAGAGTCAATCAATGCCAATGTGCCATCGATCAACTCTTGTCTAAGAGCGGTTACATGGGGCCCGCGCAATAGCCAAATTGAGTTTTGCCAGGTATTCGCAATATGGGCCGAAAGATCTTTGTAGCCCTTTTTGGATTTTTCAAAAAAACGCCTCTGGCAACTAATGCCAGCCACTCGCAGCCATGGGCCATACTCTGCGAATTGGGCTTCGCCCTTTTTAGCGAGACTTGCGCATTGATCGAATTTTTGGTCGTCAGCGGCCTTACGAATGGCGCTCAAATCTTGCGCGGCTTTGTTTGGGGCGGGCACAGCATCGTTGAACGCGAGATTCACTTTATGAAGGTCTTGAGATACCGCTGGCGACGAACACACAATGGCAATGAGGAGGCCGATCAAACAACCTGTGGCCCGAAAAACCGTCAAAAAATTCTTCATTACTTATTCTCGCTTGCAACGCTGAAATCATATTCAGCCGCTCGACCAAGCAGTTGACGGGTTTCGCTCAAGAGTTTCTTTAGATTTGGTTTTTCTCGAAGAGCGCCAACCACCGCATCAGGTGCATAGGCCACTACCGCGAGTTTTTGCATTAGCACATTCAACGGCCCGGCTAATTCACGCTTAAAACTAGGCGGCGCTTTATCGATAAGCTTATCGAATTCAAAGCTGGCCCCGCCGAGGCCCGCTATTTCACCTAGCATAAACGAAATCAACTCGGTGGCATGTACGCCCACTTCGCGCCAACGACCGGCGTCGAGTGATGACTCTATTTCTTTCAGCCGGCGATCGATTTTCTGGCGAAGATCTTCACGCTTTTCTTTTGAACGAAAAAGCTTCCAGCCGTAACCCCAAAGCGACAAAATCGTCAGAAGAAATAAAGCCGCCCAGGCCCCGAGCTGCTGTTGGGTTGAGAGCGACGCCGGGCGCTCTGACGCGAAAACAAGATCGGGCAGCGTCGCCGCCTTCGGCTCTGCGGCTTTGGCGATTGTCGGGCTTTCAAGTTTTTGAGCCGTGATCGAGTTTGTTCCGTCACTGGGGTCGACCTGTACCGTGAGCTCGGTGGTCCGCCCTTCGACGTAATTTTTAGTTTCAGGATTGAAAAACCAAAAGCTGATAGCTGGTATCTTCAATTCGCCCGGCGCTCGCGAAACGATTAAAGTTTCGAACTCTTTAAAACTACGGCCATTGGCGAAAAATTTCATGTTGATTTTTGGGTCATAGACTTGAACGTTCGAACCCAAATCTAATTTCGGAAAATCAATGACCTTAGCATTGCCCTTGCCATCAATGCGCACTTTGAGGGTAACTGGCTGCCCGGCTTTGACATGTGGATTGTCGATCTGCCCTGAGACTGTAAATTCGCCGACGCCGCCTGAAAAATTGGCAGGCTTATTGGCTTCGGGCAAAGGCAAAACTTCAATTGGTATCGCTTCACTCTCTTTTACCACTTCGGCGCTCGAGGGCATACCGAGCTGATTGGCCACCATTACTTTGCACTTGGCGCGGTAAGAATCGATCTGCGACTTACCAGGTGAAATCGGAAAAAGCGCGTAGCTCGCCAAGAGCGCCCGCTGGTAAGCGATCCCATTTATAACTTCAGGCTGAAAATTGAGACGAGTGGCAATTTCGATATCTTCTTTCCAAAACCCTTTGAGATCTGGATATTTTAAGGTGTCGATATCCATAATCTGACCGCGGGTCACAAGATAAAAGCCCACGGTGACCTGTTCGCCCGCATACATCTTGCGCTTATCAGCCTCAGCTCTGACAAAAAACACATCGTCGGGGTTGCCTCTGGCTAAGCCGGGTGTCGGCCGCGCGCCTCCGCCGAACTGACGCATGCGACGCTGCAAAAGTTGGGTGAACATATCTTCATCATCGTCTTCGGGTTGCCCTTGTTGGTCTTGCGGCGCTTGCGGTAGCGCTCTTCGGCGTTGCTGCCCCGGGTTCGAACCTTGTGTCGGCCCCTGGGCTGCCGCCGCATTTACGGTTATGGTGATCGGATTGGTATTAAGTGTTTGACCGCCAGCCTGAACTTGCGCCGCGCCGATGGTAAACTGACCTTCGCGATTGGCGACGAATTGATAATTATAGGTCTGCGAGCGCTGGGTCTGAACTTGGCCGTTGGTGAAGACCCCCCGCATTTCGCTGCCCGACCAAGAATTAATTAAATCAAACGCCGAAACATCCGGAAGTTGCGGCTGCTCAACACTCACTGAACCTTCAGACGTAATACTGATCGAGTAGGTAAATGTGTCGCCGGGCCGCATTTGATTGCGATCAACTGTCGCAGTCACCGTCACTTGATCACCGGCAAACAATAGTGATGAGCCGACAAACATATTTGTCACAAAAATCAAAAAAAATAACTTACTAACCAACTTAATCAATTTTTTTACCAATCTTTGGCCGGCGGAGCGTCTTTATTTTTGTTTGCATAATCTAAAGCCCGAATGTGTTGTTCTTGAGACTTTATCTCATCTAATATTTTACGCACATCTTCTTTCGTCAAGCTGTCGCTATTAAATTTTGGCTTCTGCTTGCGACCATTCACAATATCATCTTTTTGAGGGTCAGGCTTATCGCCTTTATCATCTGGCTTTTTGTCTTTATCGTCATCTTTGCCTTTACCGCCGCCTTTATCGCCCTTACCCTTGCCCTGCCCATTCTTTATGAGCAACTCAATGTTCGTTTTGGTTTCTTTCGAATCAGGCATCAAATCAAGGGCCGCCTGAAAGTGCTTGAGAGCTAGACCCACCTCTTCTTTTTTTGCCGCGGCATTGCCGGCGTTAAAATGGGCATAAAATTGCACTTCAGGGGTTGTGTTTTCGATACGCAAAACCGACTCTTCTTCTTTCAGCGCTTTGTCATACTTTTCTTGCGCCTCAAAAATCAACCCCAGGTTTAAATGAATAAGCGGGTTAAAAGGGTCCTCGCCAAGTGCAGCCAACAAAGCGGCTTCCGCTGCGGTTGGATTTTCTTTCTCGAGCGCCTTGATCGCCTCGCGATTCTTCTCAATCGCCTTAAGCGGTGTCGCCTGAACACCGAGCGCGAAAAGAAAAAGACCTAAGGCCCCAAGTAGATTAATCATGCTGCACCTCAAAACGACCTCGCCAAATACGTCCGACAGCCCTTCTCTCGCCCAAAATTATTTCGATCAGGGCCAGAAGTACGGCGAGAACCAGCAGCGGTTGAAATCTCTCATTGTAAGAGCGCACTTCGCCATTTTCAAACTGCGACTTCTGCAGTTTTTCGATGTCGCCTCGAATCGCTTTCACGGCATCGAATTCGTATGAAGCATGATAGAATGAGCCATTCCCGAGGCGCGCCAGTTCTTTTAATGGGGCGCCGTTGGTTTTAGACATAATCACTTGGCCATTTTTTTCGCGCTTGTAGCCGCGCACCTGATTCTGATCGTCACGCATCGGGATTGCCGCCCCCTCTTCGGTGCCAACCGCAAGGCCAAAAATATGAATGCCCTCTTTGGCAAGCGACTCGGCCTCTTCGTTGGCGCCTGGCTCATTGTCTTCACCATCCGAAACGATAACGATGGCGCGGGTGACGTGCGCCCCCTCTTGCTCACCAAGGCCACCGCGACTAAACGCGTCGTGAGCTTCGCGTAGAGCTTTTGCGAAATTTGTACCCTGCGTACTCACACTGTCGGGCGATAACGACTCGACATACATTTTAATGGCTTCTTGATCAGTGGTCATCGGCGATAGCAGTGCCGCTGACCCTGCAAAAGCGAGCAGACCCATGCGATCACCGCTTGAAATTTCAATAAAATGGCCAATTTCATTTTTCGCGAATTGCATTCGACTTGGCTTCACATCTTCAGCCATCATCGAGTTTGAAACGTCGAACAAAAACATAATTTCGATGCCTTCATTCTTCACGGTCTGATGGCCCTCACCCGACTGGGGGCGCGCGTAACAGATCACAAAGAGAACTAAGACAAGCAATTCGAGGCGCTCCTTCCAACGGCGTTTTGTGTCAGCCAGCGAGGCCGTCAAAAACGGGTGAAGCTTGGCGCCCAATGATTGCGCCAATTGCTCTTTCACCCGCTTGGCCCACATTCGATTTAGAAAAAAGAACACCGGCAAGAGCCACAATAATTGAATGGCATGTGGAGATTCAAAGCGAAAATCGCTCATGGTTTTCTCCGTAATAACGTGCGGCTCAATAAAATCGAAATTAGATAGAAAATCATCGCCCAGCGCAAGTATGGTTGATAGAGCTCAGAGTAGCGCGTGAATTTGTCTGTTGATATTTTAGTTTTCTCGAGTTCGTCGATTTCTTTAAAGACATCTTTGAGCTGAGTGCCTTCGGTGGCGCGCCAAAAATGCCCACCGGTGCGCTCGGCAAATTTCTGCAACAAGGGTACGTTGATGTCGCTGTGAATAGGTCGGTATTGTTTCACGGTGTGCCCACTGGCGTCGGTCATATAAACCGGTAGCATCGATTCGCCATCGCGCCCCATACCAACCGAATAGATTTTGATACCATAGCCCTTAGCGATCTCGAGTGCGGTTTCGGGGTCGATGGTGCCGCTGTTATTCTCGCCGTCCGTCATAAAGACAATGATGCGCGAACGAGCTGTTGAATCTTTCAATCTCGACACGGCGTTAGCCAAGGCGACCCCAATAGCTGTACCCATTTTTATGTTACGCGAGATCGTGACCTTTTTTAAGTTCTCAAGCAAAAGCGGGTAATCGAGAGTCAGCGGCACTCGCGTGTAAGATTCGCCCGAAAAAATGACAAGCCCAATGCGGTCAGAAGAACGGCCCTGAATAAACTCACCAATAAATTTCTTCGATGATTCAATACGATTTTCAGGTTTCATATCTTCTATGAGCATCGAATCTGAAATATCGAGCACCACCATGATGTCGATACCTTCTATGTTACGTTTAATTTTGGTGTTGGCCTCTTGAGGGCGCGCCATTGCCAAGATCGCCAGCACGATGGCCAGGCCTTTAATTAACAGCGGCAATTCGCTCAGCCGCGCCCGAGCGCCCCGGTTCACGTGGCGCAAATTCTCGAGCACGCTAAAGCGCAACGAAGAAATTAAACCCTTGCGATTCAGCAAGCGATAAAAGGCCGCCACCACAACCAACGGAATAAATAGAAAGGCCCACAACGAATGCCATTCGGTCATCTTGAGACTCTCCGCCCTGCACCACTCGAAGCCCCTGCTCTCACCGAGTGCCCGGCAAAAATTCGCTCGGCCACTTGACGCGAAAGATACAAAAGCTCTTCGCAGTCTTTGAGCTTAACAACGACCTGACCCTGTCGGGCTTTTTCAAATTCGAACAATAGCCGACGTAGATCGCCTTGAAAATCTTCATAGAGCCCACGATGGCGCCGCTTGATCTCGCGCAAGACTTCGCTATTCGCCACTTGCAGCGCCGGCACTTTAAGCTCTCGAATTAAGTAGAGACGAAAATCTTCATCGAGCTTCTTCACAAGCTCGACCGCTTCAACATCGGTTTTCAAACCATTCATCCGTTTCACACTCAAGCGCGCATCTTTACTGAACTGACTAAATGGCGAAAGCATTGTCATGTGCTTCTCAAGTTCAGCCTGAAGTCTCAGCCGACGACGGCGCCGATACCAAACCAAGCCGATGACGGCTGAAATAACCAAAAAAGCACCGGCAATCGTTAACCAAAACCAGAGAGGGTAAGAAATCAAAAACGGGCCTACCGAGGCATAGGGTTTAGGGGGTTGCCCCTGTTGCTGATCTTTCGGGTCAATCACTGTCTCAACTGTGAAATTCTGCGCCGAAGTCAAAAAACTCACTTTGCGATCAGTAATTTCAAAGGACTCTGCTTGGTGCTGACCGACTCGATAGCTTGTCACCACCGCCTTGAAATTTTGCGGAGTGGTCTCTAAAACTTGTAATATCACAAGCGAGTAGTCGCCACCTTCGGGCGCCTTTACCTGAGCCTCTTTCTGCAGAGCCTGGCCAAGTTCGCCTTGGCAACTCAGCAGCAAATGCTCGCCGACGTTCTGCGGGCCCTTGGCCTGCGGCGCTCGCTCAAGTTGACATTGCGCCATCGGCTTTTGTGCGTCTTTGCCCGCCGTGGTCTTGGCAGGCGCGTTGAGCGGGATCTGGGTTGAAACTTTTGCCGCTGACTTCATTTCTTATTCCGACGGCGAAAAAAGCCAATGAGCGGGTCAACAAAATCCTTTGAGGTGTCCACTTCGATGCGATCAACCTGCGCTCGCTTCAAGGCCTGATCGCGATCGTCGCGCAGGCGCCGCATCTGAGCTTTGTATTCAGCGCGAAATAATTTCGACGAGGTGTCGACCGTGATGGTTTCGCCGGTTTCACCATCTTCAAGATCGACTAAGCCCATATCCGGCAGTTCTGATTCAGCCTTGTCTTGCACCACACAAGCGATCAAATCGTGCTTACGGCCGATCTGTCGTAGTGCACGATCGTATCCTTTGTCGAAAAAATCGCTGAAAAGAAAAACCGTTGAACGTTTTTTTAGCACGCCCTGCAAATATTCAAGGGCCAATTGTACTTTAGTGCCTTGACCGCGAGGTTTGAAAAAATAAAGATCGCGCAAAATCCGATAGACATGACCGCGACCTTTTTTCGGCGGCACGAAATGTTCAATTTGATCTGAGAACAAAATCAACCCGACAGCGTCGTTATTTTTTGCCGCAGCGAAACTGATCAAAGCCGCAAGATGAGCAATAACTTCGCCTTTGAAATATTCGCCGGTGCCGAAACTACCAGAGCCACTGACATCAACAACAAGCATAAGCGAAAGCTCACGCTCTTCGTCGTACTTCTTAATAAAGGGCTTGCCGATACGTGCCGTGAGCGGCCAAGAGATCGAACGAACATCGTCACCAGGAGTGTATTCGCGAAACTCGGAGAAGGTCATACCTTGACCCTTAAAGGCCGAGTGATACTCCCCTGCAAAAATATTATTGACGAGCTTCCGGGTCGAAAGCTCGAGCAATTTTACTTTTTTTAAAATCTCAGGCGGTAAACTCATATTTTTTATGGCACATCGATATGATTGAGAACCTCTTTGACTACGTCTTCTGTTGTTATGTTCTCGGCTTCGGCTTCATAAGTTAAAATAATACGGTGGCGTAAAACGTGATAGGCAATCGCTTTGATGTCGTCGGCCGTGACATAACCGCGGCCGCGCAAAAACGCCTGGGCTTTTGAAGCGCGAGTGAGCGAAATCGTCGCTCTTGGCGAGCCTCCCACCTGAATCAAATTGGCCATTGAAGCCAGACCGTGCTCTGTTGGCTCTCGGGTCGCCATTACGATGTCAACGATGTAGGTTTTCAATTTGTCGTCCATGTAAATCATGTCGACGCGATCACGTGCCTTCAAAAGCTCTTCTTTTGAAATCATCGGTTGAATTTGCGGCTGCTTATCGGTCGCCATCCGATTTAAAATTTCCATTTCTTCTGACTTTTTTGGATAGGTGACCATGACCTTGAACATAAACCGATCCATCTGGGCTTCGGGCAGCGGGTAGGTGCCCTCTTGCTCAAGCGGGTTTTGTGTCGCGAGCACCAGAAAGGGCACTTCAAGTTTGTGCGTGGTCTCACCTATCGTCACTTGTTTCTCGGCCATCGCCTCAAGAAGCGCAGACTGAACTTTCGCCGGCGCGCGATTGATTTCGTCGGCCAGAACAATGTTGGTAAAGATCGGGCCACGTTTTGTGCGAAACTCGCCGGTCTTGGTGTCATAGATCATGGTCCCGATTAAATCGGTCGGCAAAAGGTCAGGCGTAAACTGCACACGCTGAAACCCCAGGCTGATGGAACGAGCCACCGAAGCTATGGTCAGCGTCTTTGCCAACCCCGGCACCCCTTCAAGCAGAACGTGGCCACCAGTTAACAAACCCATAAATATGGCTTCGATCATTTCTTTTTGGCCGACCACCACTTTGCTAATCTCTTTCATGGCACGATCGACGAACTGACTCTCTAATTTAATGGCCTCGTTGAGCGCCATAATGTCTAAATTCATAATTCCCCCGGGTGTTCACATATTTTTTGATTTTTAACGCAAGTACGCAAGTGCCATTCTTCTCTTTTGCTCAAAAAAATTATTAGCTATGATGGTTACCAATGAATCAAATCGTTCGCGCGTGGAGTTTTCTCACGCTTTTCTCTATAACGCTTATCGTCTTAGGCCATCGCTGGGGCGGTCGCGATGGCCTGCTTCTCGCGCTCATTGTGGTTTTGGCCACAAATTCATTTATATATTTCTACGAAGATCGTCGAATACTCAAACGTTTCGGCGGGCACCTGGTCGAAGGTCAAGACCCTTACGGCCTCAATGAAATGGTTCGACGCTTGAGCGTCAAAGCTCGAATCGCGGTACCGAGCTTAGTCGTTCTGAACGACACAGCCCCGCAAGCCGGAGCGCTTGGCCGCAATATTGGCAATGGTGTTTTGATACTGACCGAAGGGGTTATCAAAAAACTTACGCACGCAGAACTTGAGGCGGTTATCGCCTACCAAATCGCCAGCATTCGCAATTTAAACACCTTGGCCTTCGCCGTCGGTAGCTTTATGGCCTCTTTTTGTTTCTTAATTTCTGAATCGCTCGATTTTTGTGTGCGGGTTTTGATTGTAGAAAAAAAGAACCGCCAATCCCCAGTCACCCAAATATTTACCCGGCTCTTGTCGCCCCTTATCGGCATGATTTTACGCGTTTCGGTAAGACCTTCGTTTTATTTGGCAGCCGACCACCTGGCAACGCAGCTGCTCGGCGACCCTAAACATCTAGCGACCGCCATTTGGAAGCTCGGCAGCTATGCCGATACACGCCCCTTTCACTCCCCGTTGTCATCGGCCCACATTTTTATTGTTAGCCCACTGCGCGAAATGCGCTGGACACGCCTGGTCGCCACCCACCCGCCAATTGCAACTCGAGTGCGCCAACTCATTGGATACTACCCGGTTTAGACCCATCTAAGTTCTTGTTGACCGATCGGTGATGTAAATTTATTTTTCAGAGGATGTTTATTTTTTATTTCATTGAGGTGTTTAAATGACTGTTCACGAACCGAGCCCAAATAAACTCGAGGCCAGCTTTTCAACATTGGTTATCTCAATTGCGACTTCGGCTGTTGTTAGTCTTGGACTCGAAAAAAATCCGCAAACCGACAAATTTGAAAAAAACTTGGATCTCGCACAATACAGCATCGACTTGCTTGTTTTACTCAAAGGCAAAACCAAAAACAACTTAACACCCAGCGAACAAACCTATCTCGATGCGATCGTTCAAGATTTGCAACTAAAGTTTGTACAGGCTAAATAAAAATTAAAAGCACCGCCAACGGAGGCCAAAAATGAACAGTAAAAAACGCATACTCTTTGCGGCTTTTGCGCTCATCATCGCAACAGCCGTCATCACCTTCACTTTCACTTCACGAATAAAATCAGCGGATGCCGAAAGTGCCCCGAAAATGAATCTCGGCTCACCACTGCCTGAAAACCTTTTTGTCGAGTTGGCCAAATTGATAAACCCGACAGTGGTCAATATCAGCTCTTCTCGCCTGCCCCACCCACAGCAGCGCCAGCGCCGCGCACCGAACCCAGGCCAAGACCCTTTCTTCGATATGTTTCAAGACTTCTTTGGCCAAGCGCCGCAGCAACGTGGCCCCGAACAATCGCTCGGCACTGGTTTTATTATTCGCGCTGATGGCCTGATCTTAACCAACAATCATGTGGTCGAAGGCGCTGACGTCATTAAAGTACAGCTCTCTGAAAAAGATCACTCTCTCTTCACGGCCGAAGTCGTCGGCCGCGATCAGCGTAGTGATTTGGCCTTGATCAAGATCGATGCAAAAAGAGCTCTGCCGTTCGCTCGACTTGGCAACAGCCGCGACATGCAAGTGGGCGACTGGGTCGCCGCTTTTGGTAACCCGCTCGGGCTTGGGCACACCACCTCAAAAGGGATTATTTCAGCCATCGGCCGCGAAATTGACGACCTCAATCGCTTTCCGTTTCTTCAGACCGATGCGAGCATTAACCCTGGCAACTCAGGCGGGCCGCTCGTTAATACCAAAGCCGAAGTCATCGGTGTGAATTCGGCGATCGCGGCGAACTCTCAGGGTATCGGCTTTGCGATCCCGATCGATGAGGCAAAAACGATTATCGCGCTTCTTGAAAAAGACGGGGTTGTTCGCCGCGGCTACCTAGGGGTCAATATGTACCCCTATCCGATTAACCCGCAGGCCGCTCAAGAAATGGGCCTCACCCGATTAAACGGCGCACTCATTGTGAGCGTAATGGACGGTAGCCCTGCGCAGAAGGCCGGCTTACGCGAATATGATTTTGTTACAAAGTTTAACGGCAAAGAGGTCGACAACTCCGAAGCGTTTCGCCGACTAATTGCTGACGCCGATGTTGGCAAATCGTTCGCCATTGAATTTATCAGAGAGGGCAAAACGCGAAAAGCCCAAGTCACCATGCAAGAAAACCCTGAAGATCGTAAACAGGTGCAAGCTAAGAAAAAAGTCTATCGCGGCCAGAAAGCACCATTCAATCTTGGCTTTTCAGTTACCAATTATTCGGCCGAAATTGCGCATGAATTCGGTTTGCCACAACTGAAGAAAAACTACCCAGTGGTTGTAGAAGTTGAATTTGATTCGCAAGCGGCCAAAGGCCATCTGGCCGTGGGCGATGTCATTCTCGACGTCAACCGCGTCGAAGTTACGAACGACACTGATGTCTTGCGAAACTTAAAAAAAGACCAGATTAATTCGGTGCGCGTTTTGCGCAATGGCTATGCGGTGCTCTTGTATTTAAGCGCTCAAGAAAAGTAACTCGGCTAATAGCCTTCGTCGCTGCTGCTGGTGCTCGGCTTCAGCGAAGACAGGCTATCACCCATCGATTTCGCCGCGTTTTCATAGGCATCAAACACGGCCTTTTCGATTTCTTCGCGAGTTTCTTGATTGAGCGGGTGGGCGATATCTTTAAATTGCCCGTCCTTACGTTTTTTCGAGGGCATCGCCACAAATAGACCATTGTTGCCGCGAATGACCTTCAAGTCGCGAACGACAAACACTCCATCAATGGTGATGGTGACATAGGCTTTAAGGCGGTCTTCATTGACTGGGAAGACATTAACTTCCGTGATTTTCATAAGATGGGCTCCTTGTTGCGTACTTCATTGCGTCCCTTTAGTTGATAATGTAAATATATTACCGGGTCTTTAGTCTGGTTTCTAAATATTTGTCGGTTTTGTCTCATTGTGAGACGCGAGGCCCATGAATCAATCTCATAAGATTAAAATATTGATTTGGTTCGCGGCCCTAGTTTCGCTGCTCGTTTATCTTTTGCTAGCCTGGTATGCGGCTTCGCAGATTATCCCAAAAGAAATAACCGCACAGCTCACCACCCTTCAAAATATAACGTTTTCGATCAGCGCATTTTTTCTACTTGCGGGTTTCGCTGTGCCCGCGGCCTCAAAACTGTGGCCGAAATTGCGTGGGTCGCCGATAGTTCTATTGATCATCCAGCTTGCCTTGTTCGAAATTTGCGGGCTTTCAGGTATGCTCTTTACCGTCATCTCTGGCCATACAGACTCTACCCTTCACGCGACCCTCGCTGCTTTTGTCGGAATGCTATCGGCCTTCCCGAGAGACATTTTGGCTCGAGGCAAAGGTGCTGTAAATACGTAATCGTCTAATCTTTAGACAGTTCGGCGATTACTTTTTTCAAAACCCATCAGGTATTTCTAAAAACCCAACCAAGCGCCATTAAACCTGCTAAAAACAAGCTGATTCTTAAGGAGACTTTCGTGGCCCCAATATGCACTCGTCGCGGCAATTTAGCATTCAACCAAAAGCCTTCGGCTGCCTGGATTTTTTTGACCCTCACGCTGACTCTTGGTGCGTGCTCTTCTAAATCTTCAGCTCAAACAGCTGAAGAAACGACACAGGCTGTAGTGCTGACCGCTACCAGTGCTCCAAGCCAAAATGAAAAACACATCAGTGATGCCAAAATTAAAGAATTAAAAGGCGAACTGTTCTCAGGTCGCTTCACGCAACCCGAACGTTGCGCTGCTCTCGAAAAGCTACGGCCAATTGATCTTATTGCATTTTTCGAAGAGATTAACAGCGAAGACTCGGCGGCTATAGCCCCATGTCAAGAAGCACTTTTTCAACGAATCTCTGATTTTTTCGAGCTGAAACGAATGGCCCTAAATTCGGCCCACGCCGAGATTGAGCACGAGCTTCTCAATAAGTGCTCTGATCAAGTCAGCCCCACCTTTGGCCCCGAACAGGTAAAGTCAGTTAATACTTCAAAAGGCGGCTATATCTCAGGCAGCTACTTCCCACGCTGTCTGGTCAATCTCACTTTTGACGATGGCCCTCACCCGGTTTTTGGGCCGCTCATTGTTCAAATATTGAAATCGCAAAACGTACATGCCAATTTCTTCTCCGTCGGTCAGCGCGTTCTCGAAAGCCCCCAAACTATTGTCGAAGAGTATAAAGAGGGCAACGTCATCGGAACACACAGTTGGTCTCACCCCAATATGCCGAAACTTTCTTTTAACGCCGGGGTCAAAGAAATCGATGATGCGTTCAACCTTGTGGCCAATGTTCTTCACATCAACGTCTCATTTTTTAGATTTCCGTACGGCGCCTCGACAAAAGATTTACGCGCTTATCTAACTCAAGGCGGGCGCACCGAATTCACCTGGAACATCGACACCCTCGACTGGAAGATCCCCGACCCGGTAAAGCTTTTTCGTAATGCCCTGAAAGAAGTCAATCGCGAGGGTCGCGGAGTGATCTTGATGCATGAGACCCAACCGCAGACGGTTGTGATGTTGCCATTTTTGCTTGAAGCCCTACGCAACGCTGGCTACAAGCCCCTACTCATGCGCCCCTTAGATACCGTGCCCGTGCAGGCGGTTACGACCAATGTACCTTGAGATCCTAGAAAATACCGAGCTTCGTACGCGCCGCCTTGAGGATATGAAAGAGATTTTTTTTCTCTCGGCCTCCGCAGCTATACAATCCGCCCCCAGCGATCAACAAGAGACCTTCTGGAGCAAATGGACCTCGTTTTACATCGAGAACTGCCGCGACGAACTCTTCTTCGCCTGTGACCTGACTTCAAAGAGAACAATGGGATACCTGACCGGTTGTCACGACAGCGCCAATTCGCAAGACGCAATCAAATCAAATATCAAAAGCTTTGTGCTGTTTGCTGACTATTTCACTAAATACCCAGCCCACTTTCACATTAACACTCACCCCGATTTTCGTGATCACGGGGTCGGCACATTTCTTTTACAAGAATATCTTATCGAGTTAAAAAAAATGAAGATCCACGGAGTGCATATCGTAACAGCGCCTGGCGCTCGAAATGTTAACTTTTACTTAAAAAATAAATTCGAGATCGTGGCGGAGCGATTTTACGCCGACAAACCGCTGCTTTTAATGGGCCTTCTGTTTTAACATTAGAAAATAGAGGTCGCCGCGCTGAATTTCATTCGACGCCGCGTACTCCGCATAAGCGCCCTCGCCGAAATACAAATCGACTCGAGCCTTGCCACGAATGGCCCCTCCGGTGTCTTGGTCTAAATAGAAACGCGAATAATCTTTGAATTTAACTTCAGCGCTCGGGGCGTCTTGAATTTTATCTTGGCTATGCCGGCCTTTAGAGGTCTCTTCGGGGCGCGCTGTCGAAACGAAACTAAGGGTGCCCTTAAAGCGATAGTGCGCGGTGTCCGTTGCTATCGAACGATTGTCAGTGAGCGGCACGTCACCACTGCCCAACGGAGGCGTTGGCGATAGTTTATAGAACACGTAAGAGGGGCAGGTCGAATAGCCTTCTTCTTGCAACTCGGGGTGCGCTTTGAAAAATTCTCGCTGCGCTTTTATCGTGGGCTCTTTAATCCACCCCTTGGCCATCATGAATTTTTCAATAAATTGAAACTTCAGGCCGTTTTCAGAATCGTATGAAATGTATTGCGAATCGGTGCCCTTGCCGTTTTTAACAAGAAGATGGCTGCCCCCCTCAACGTGCATGAGGTAAAGATCAAAAAGATCATTGGCGTAATAGAGCTCGGCCCCCTGATTATTGAGTGCCCCTTTAAAATCAATTTCGTCGCGGCTCGCATGCCGCAATTTTTTGTCAACAGGAGTCGCATAGATCGCGTGTGAAAACTCGGGCGTTAGAGTTTTTGAAACCGTCAAAAGCGGAGTGTAGTAGCCTGTAAAAAACGTCGCCTTGGCCTCACCAAATCGCGGGTCAGCGGGCTCGAGGTGCGGCCGGTAGAGATTGAAATATTTTTTAATCTGCGCTGTTAAATTGTCGCCACAGGCATCTGAGCGCTTACTCAATTTCGTACATTTTTTGAAGTTCGTAATTAGCTGTTGAAAACGAACCAGAGAGTCTTTTACCGATGCGAGCGAGTACACATCTGACCCAAATCGAATCGTGCCCTGCAGATCAGCTTTATTGAATTTTTTCAATTGGCGCGTGATCGCCAAATCCATACCCCTAAAACCGAGATCATCGGCAAGCTTCGGCCAGGCCGCATCCGCCACCTTTTCGGTCGGGGTCACATAAGCTTCGGCCCACACGGCTGTCGAAGTTAAAAACGCGGCGAGAAACGTTAAGCGAAACGTTAAGCGAAGGGTTAAGCGAAAAGTGAGTCTACGAATATAAAACATCCAAATTTCAATCATTGCTAAATGCTAGCACAAGCATTTCAGTTTTAAATTTGCGAGCATCTGTCCTTTAATTTTCGTGCTCAAAACACGACCTTGGTCCGCAGAGCCTGTATCAGGCGTGTCTCTTAACTCGCACTAAAGGGTCGCTATCGCAACACGACGGCACCGCGATTGCACTGACTACTGGCATGCGTTTAATGGTTATCTCTCGAGCCCTCAGGGTTATTAGAATAGGCCTATTACTGTCAATCTTATCGACGATGATGCCGCTTTGCGCCCTTGCCGATATCAACGGCAAGCAAGCCGCCGCTGAATCGAACGAAGATGTTCAATCCAACGACCTTTACCGACGCCTTGATGTTTCGAGAATGAGCTCGGTTGAAGAATTAAAAAAAAGCTATCGTCGCCTGGCGATGAAATATCACCCCGACCGCAACCCTCACTTTTCGCACGATTTGCTGCAAAACATTAATGAGGCTTATGCTATCTTGAGCGACGTCGAATCTCGAACCCGTTACAACAGTCGCAACCCTTACGCTGGCCTCTCAACTCAGTCGCCGCGTTCAAAATCAGAGTCAAAGGCCTGGCGGCAATGGTCGGCGCCTGAATTTGAAAAGGCCGATGCTGAAGCCCACCCCAATCAAGCTGCGCAAAATCAACAGCCCAATTCAAAAAATGAATCGCCAGCTACAGACAAAAATACCGACAAAAATAGAGACAACCCCGGCGACCTCAACTTCACGACAACTCTCGATTGGGCGGCCTGGGCGCTTTCGACTTCGCCTGATGAACTCAATCTGAAAACGGCGCTTGAAATTTTCAGCCAAAAAATGCCACTTGTCTCAGAACGAGATTTTTTACTGGCACTGAGCGACCTCGCCAGTTCGGGCCCGAGGCCACCAAACCACGCGTTAGCGGCAGCCGCACAACAGCTTCTCATTTACCGCGCCCGTTTCGCGCAGTTTATGAAAACCTGTAAATCGGCACTGAGCCCAGACTGAGGTCTAGGTAATGTCGGCTTTTTTGTCGAATTGTTTTACACTTTCGATAATATCGATAAATCCGACCGAAAAATAAACAGTAAAATTAGCGAGTTGGTGGTCTCAATAAGAGAATGTCACATTTCTGAAATGATATGCGCGGCTTACACAACCTAGACCAAATTTAATGTTTGATGTCATAAACCGATAAGGACTTAAGTCCAGGACGTTTGCTGTATGTATGCTCCTACAAAACGCTGACCTTTAAATCAAAATTCGGAAACGATTCGATCTGCCGTATTTTGGTGTCATCACAATTATGTGGTGCACATAGGGAGCATTATATGAAAAGCCTCAATCTTAAACTGTCTGCTATTGCTGTTGCCGCACTTGCGTCAGCGTCTATTGGATGCGGTTCTAAAGGTGGCTCATTTACATTGCTACCACAGGGTCAGACCTTTCAACAATCAGCTGGGCAAACCATTAACCCTCAAATGGATATTCTCTGGGTGGTCGACAATTCAGGCTCTATGCAGCCTCTACAACAAAGCATGACAGCGAACTTCACAAGCTTTATCAATGAGTTTCAAACCAAGGGTTTTAATTTTCAGTTAGCGGTCACAACCTCAGATGCCTACAAGTCTGAAGTGAACTTTTCAAACAACCCGACGCTTGCCAAATTTCGCGATGGCACAAATCTCACTTCTCATACTGGCGTGTTTATGATTAACCCGCTGACCACCAACTTGGTGAATACGTTTATTACAAATGCGATGCAGGGTGATCAAGGCTCTGGCGACGAACGAATTTTTTCAAGCATGCGCGACGCCTTGGCGAGCCCTTTGAATCCTGGTTTTTTACGCACTGGCGACTTTATGGCCGTTATCATATTGTCAGATGAAGATGATTTCAGCGGCGCCAATCGCCCCGAGAATAGCTGGATTTTTAGAGGTGGCGTCACAGACCACAATTATACAGCCAGCACGCTCGACACCGTGGCTTCTTATGTCAACTATCTTGATACCTTCACAATGTCGACGCCAACCAACCGAAGCTACAACGTTTCAGCAATTACCGTTATGGATGCAACTTGCCTTGCCAGCCATAAAGCACTGGCCAGCTCTTCAATTATTGGCCAACGCTATCTGGATATGGTCGACTCTGTTAACACCGGCCTTGCCCCCGTCGTACAAGGGGTCAAAGCCAGTATTTGCGGCGACTATGCAACGCAGTTGCAACAAATTGCCGCTAGCATTTTGACCTTATCAACAAAATTTGTTCTGGCCTCGGTGCCTGTGGCGAGCACAATTGTCGTCACCGTCAACGGCACGACTGTACCCAACGCAGGTACAAACCCGCTTAATAATGGCGGCTGGTCTTACGATACGGCCAGCAATAGCATCTTATTCACCGGCGCACTTTATATACCGCCATCTGGCGCCACTATTGGCGTCAACTACACTCCCGCTTCATACGGCAATTAAGCGCTCGAGCAGCACGTCACCACGATCTCTTGTGCACCACTGAGTCTTTAGGTTGAAATAAATTGAGAGGCAAAATGTCAGCTCGCCTAGTTTTTATTCTGATGTCACTCGCCCTCTCCGCGTGCGCGGGCCCGCATTCGCCGTTTGGTTCAATTGAGTTTGGCAGTGGAGATGGCTTAAGTTCAAACCTCAACACTCAGGGCCAGGCCCGAAACCTGGCGAGCACCGACGCCGGGCCCGTAAGCTTTTCGCCAAAAAGACAAGTGCTGCACCAACCGGCCGACCTTGAGGTCGATTTTAGCAAAATCACCGGCCTCGATCGCTCGAAGCCGCTCGATCTGCGCGTTCAATACAACGGTCGAGACGTCACCCACGCCTTCATGCGCGATATTCAAGCCAATGCGATTGACCACAACACCCTCCACTACACCTATTACTCACTTCGCCTTAACCCGACTCGAAATCACGATATCTCATTTTACTATCGCGCAAGTAGTGATGAGGCCTACACGAATGCAAAGTATTTGCCGCCCGTTTGCGATATGTTCGCCCCTTTTGAAATCATAACCACGGCCCCTTTTGAGCCCAAAGCTGAATATGTGACGCTTATTAAGGCCTATTCTGAACGCTACGGGCTCAATCCAAACCTACTCGCAGGCCTTATTGCTCAGGAATCAGGATTCAACCCAACGGCTGAAACCTGGGCGAGTGCATTGGGGTTAACTCAAATTACCCCTCTCGCTAAGTCGCAAATTGAAATCTACAATCCAAAACTAAAGAACTACCACAAACGCGATTGGCGCCTGAGCCCGGCTCGCTCGATCGAAGGCGGCGCAATCTATTTACAGTTTTTAAATGACTACTGGGCAGATGATTCAGCTCAAAAAATATTAGCCGAGCACAATGTAACAGATCTAAAATCTGTAATCTTAGCGAGCTACAACTCGGGCGCAGCGCGAGTTAAAAAAGACATCGTTGACGCCGACGAAGATTGGTTGGCCCAAAGCAATCTTCGCGAGGCCTTTCGTTACGTCAATCGCGTCACCAGTTATTGTTACCACTTCTCTGGGGGCCAAGAATGAAACAGCGCCCCTGGCCACTTCTAATGTACTCGATCATACTATTGCTAGTGGCGGCGAGTTTGCCGATACAGGTCGCCATCGACTACGAGCTTCCGATCTCTCAAATTTTTCGAAGCTTTAAATATTTAACCCATCTCAATGTCATCATGATGGCCCTTCTTTTGGCGGCTAGTGCCGCCGCCCAAATGGCATCAAAATCACTACTGGCACTGGCCCCCATTGCAGCAATAAGTGTGGCGCTCAATAATCTTTGGGTCGGCTATGTCGAGCTAAATTTTACAGGTCTCGAGGCGTGGCTTGCGACCGCACTCTTTATGGGTTTTTCGGCTATTTTACTCGAGCGAAGAACAGCGGCGGTCATCATCGACAAAAAAATGCAGTGGTGGAAGACCCCTGCTCGCCTTCCGATCGAAAAACAGATCGTGCTCATGCCCTGGATTGGCGAAAGAGTCGCCGCCACCACTCTTGACCTCTCCGAAAGTGGCGTTTTCGTTCGCTGTAGCGAAGCCTCGAATTTAAATGTCGGCGACCGCATGCAAATGCGAATGAAACTCGAAGGGCACCTTGACGTGCGCTGCACCGCCCGCCTGGTTCGAAAGGCCACCTCGAAGGCTGGCCAACCCGTTGGCTTTGGCATTCGTTTTGAAGATCTTTCGCGACACGATCGTCGGGCGCTACGTACGCTTGTCAACGCCGAGAAAACCATCTAGTTTCTCTGTTACATGAAAAAAATATTAAATAAGATCTCGCTCACCAGCGCCGTTTTGATTGCCCTCGTTCTCGGCTTTGCTATCGGCGCCCTCTGGCCCGAAATCGGTTTAGCCATCAAACCATTAAGAACTATTTTTCTTAATGGCATCAAATGCATTATTGCGCCTCTTATATTTTCTTCTATTGTTTGCGGCATTTCGTCGGCTGGTTCGGCTAGTAGTCTTGGTCGGCTTGGTCTTCGTGCCATCATATGGTTTGAAATCGCAACGACATTCGCGCTGATAATCGGGCTTTTCTTCGTTAATATTTTGCACCCAGGCGAAGGGTTCACTATTGCCAAAGCCGTGGCACCCGTCGTCGATATAACGGCCCCAGCCGCCGCCACCAAAATTACCTTCGCTGGGTTTATTGAACACCTTATGCCGACCAATTTTGTCGACGCCGTCGCCAAGGGCGATGTCCTTCAAATCGTTCTTTTCTCGATCATTTTCGGAGTCGCTCTTTTGCTTGCGGGCGAGCGCGGGCGCCCCGTTTTACAGTTCTGCGAAAGCCTCACCCATGTCATGTTTCGCTTTACCGATATCGTCATGCGCCTCGCGCCTATCGGGGTTGGCGCCGCCATGGCAGGGTCCATTGCCGAACACGGCTGGTCGACCATAATCCCCATGATAAAACTTGTGGGTTCGCTTTATATCGCACTGGTGTTTTTCGTCGTTATCGTGCTGGTGCCCGCGCTGGCCTGGGCCCGCGTTAATGTCGTGGCGTTTTTTCGTGAGTTGCGCCCAAGCCTCACACTGGCGTTTGCAACCACCTCGAGCGAATCAGCCTACCCAAGCGCACTTGAGTCTTTAGAAAAAATGGGCGTACCGAATCGAATTGCGAGTTTTGTCTTACCACTTGGCTACAGCTTCAACCTTGATGGCTCTACACTCTACTTGGCGATGGCTTCGGTCTTTATTGCACAGGCCGCACGCATTGATCTGCCCATTCAAACCCAAGTCGCCATGATGTTGACGTTAATGCTCACAACAAAGGGCGTGGCCGCCGTGCCGCGAGCCTCATTTGTCGTTCTATCGGCCACACTGACTGCCTTTGGCCTGCCACTTGAAGCTTTAGTTTTGATTTTAGGTGTCGATGCCTTTATGGATATGGCCCGAACGTCGGTCAATCTACTAGGCAATTGCGTGGCGACGACCGTGGTCTCTCGTTGGGAGGGCGAAAAGCTCTCACCTGAGTTTTCGCGGCCCAATCGGTAATCGAAATTTAAGGCGATCACTTTTCTTTCCGTCAACTCTTTGCGTTTTGTAAATGCCTCTATGGCCTGAACATAGATACGCGACAATGCAGCCAACAAAAGCATAAATACCAATAGAAGCACCAAAAATTTCCATTGCCATTATCGTGCAGGCAATCGGAGTGTTGGCTGCCGCACCAAAAACAGCAGCAAAGCCAACAGCGGCGAGAAGCTTAAACGATATTGGCAACAAAGTCGCAAGCGCGCTGCCGAGTGTGGTGCCAATATATACGAGCGGAATAAACTCACCACCCTTAAACCCTGAACCCACCGTCAGCGCGGTAAAAAAGGCTTTGAGCGCGGGGTCTCGCAATGAGGCCGGGTCACTCAACGCCCCCTGAATCACTTGAAGACCCAACCCTGAATAACGATAAGTACCATCAAGCCAGTACAAAAATACGATTATGATACCAGCCACAAATGGCATAAGCGGCGGGTATTTAATAAATCGAGCGTTGGCGCGTTCAACGAGATGGGTGAGGTGAACAAAGACTCGACTCGCCAATCCAAAAAAAATGCCGGCGACAATAATACAAGCGAGCGTTTTCGTGTCAAAATCAGGCACATCAAATTTCGGAAATAGCGCGTGCGGAGCACCCAAGAAGCGAGTTACATAAAAAGCGACGAATGAAGCCACCAGGCATTCGAACCAAGCCACGAATCGCAAACGACCGATGCCAATCATCTCCATACCGAAAATAACACCCGCGAGCGGGGTGCTAATCGCCGAACCAAAGCCCGCGCCTGCACTCGCGACCAGTAACATCTTTCGTTCGGCGCTATCGATTTTAAAAACATGGCTCAACTGGTCCGATAGTGAAGCCGCCATTTGAACAGCCGCACCTTCACGCCCCGCCGACCCGCCAAATAGATTGGTCAAAAAAGTCCCGAACAAAATAAACGGCGCCATGCGAACCGGCACAACATTTTTGGGGTCGTGAATTTCGTCAATAATAAGATTATTACCGCGCCCGGTGGTGTGGCCAAATTTGAAATAAACCCAGCCAATTAAAAGCCCGATAATCGGCAGACCCCATATAATCTGCGGATGGCTCTCGCGCGTAACTTTCGACCACGTCAGCATAAATAAAAACACCGAAGAAGAGGTGCCCGCTAACACTCCACAAAAGGCGCTGAGCCAAAAGCGGCGAAAATATTTTTTAATTTGAAAAAATAGACTGTGGGCTGCCATCTCTTAATCATCTTTTCTGGATGTTTCTTTCGTCAATACCGATTAAGCAAAGGCCCAAACAAATGCTGAGATCAGGCTAATTCAGAATTCTCAATTCTAAGACTGAGTCTCCAAAACCGGAATATTTAGCGACAATTCTTAGCTCAGCCCTCGTTCTTTTTGATTTGAAGGCGATTTATAGAGTCCAAGCGCTGGCTCCTTGCTTGCAATTAAACCCAACCGACGACTTTTGCAATTTAACAAAAAGGAGACTGCAATGAGAAACGAACTTTGGAACGACGCCCGCGCGATGAACCACCACGAAATAATTGGCGGTATATTACGTACCGAATTCAACAAAGAGACGGTCGAGCGCCTCGACATGTCTTATCTGGGCGCGAAGATCGATTCGTGGTGGGCGCATAGTCACGAGAATTTTAACTCTCAAATCGGTTTTTACTCGCTTCAGTCACTCATCCTCGAATTTATCAAGCCTTCGCACCTAGAAACCTTGCGCAATATTGGTCAAGCCGAAAAACGTATTGCAGCCGTACTACTCGAATATATGTTTAGCCAACCCGATAAAAACCTGGCGCTGCTCGTACATGAGGTCATGGCCCAGATCGTTGGCCTCATCGATATCAAGTACCCTTATGAGGAGCACAAAGAACTATTTCCAAAAGAACAAGCTGGCGGGGCCGTTGACTGGGGCAAAGGCCTTGGCATTATTCGCCCACATAGCGACGATCTATATGAAGATCGCGACATCAACATAATGAGCCTCACTGTTTGCAAAGACATAAGTCGGACACCAACATGGTTTTGGCTTTTAAAAGATGTCGTCAGTTGTCTGACTGACGAAGAATTGGGCCAACTCGCCTCTTCTGAAGCCACCTTTTTCTCGGGCACCAATGTTGAGGGCCAAGGCATTCAGGTGAAGAAGCCAATCTTGCGTCGGGATGATGTCGAAGGTTTGGCGATCCGCCTCGATTTTCGAATCGACAACACTGTTGGCCCACGCATGAGATCGGAAGACCCTGCCGTCACGGCAATAATCGAAAAGATGCGTGTCGGGCTCAAAACATTAAAACCCCTGGCCTCAAACCCTTCCACTGGCACCGTGGCTTTTTTAGCGAACTTTAAAATTCTGCACGGCCGCTCACAACTCAACCCAGTCATGCTCTATGAAGGCGAGTCGTCGCGAATTCTTTTCCGTAGCAAAGGTATTAAATAATAATTCTACAGATGGTGAACTATGAAAAAAATGACTAATGTTATCGCCGTTTTTGGCTACAATAATTCTCGAATCTATGATGTCGAAAAAATTAAAAACATGGCGCTTGAAAAATTTGGCGCCGAGATTCTCCTAATAAAGGAACACGTAGACAAACAAGACTTGAGCGTAACTCGTTTCTGCTTCGACGCGCAGCCCGAAAGATCAGACTTAGAAGGGCCCCTTCGTGTTTATCTCAAGAGCGAAAACCTAAATCTGATTGGCTGCTTACCCTTTTCAGACAAGGGCGTGATAGGCGCCGCACACACAGCTAAGGCCTTTGGGCTGTTTGGTGACGACGATCGAACCGCAAAGGCTATGCTCGACAAACACCTCTTTCGAGAACTCGAGGCGAAAATTCCGATGGACCCATCTGTTTATCGAAAGCCATTTTTTAAAAAAATACATGACGCCGACGAGCTTTTAGCCTTCTTTGAAAGAACCGGGACATTTTTCATCAAGCCCGCTTCAGAAGGCAACAGTCGTGGTTGCATGAAAATTTCTAGCCGAAACGACCTGCTGCTTTGGCTTGAAGAGAATGCGCCCTATTTAAAAAATGGTGTCATATGCGAAGAATACCTGAGCTCAGGCAACGAGTTTAGCTTTGATGGGGTCAACGGGTCGTATTGGGTCACAGAGAAATACACGACAGAGGGTGCTTACCGAGCAGAATATCAACACATTGTGCCAGCCCCTCTAGACGAGGCCCTAGAGCTTACAATGCAAAACACACTTCGCCCTCTACTAACAAATCTTGGTTCACGCGGTGGTGCCTTTCATCACGAATTTTTTAATCTTACCGACAGCCGTCTAGCGAGCGTTGAACCTAATCGAAGACCCGCGGGCATGTGGATATGGGACCTTGCGGCCTGGTCGTTCGAAAACTTCAACCCTTGGGCCACGTGGCTCGAAGTGTGTGCCGGCAAAAAGCCAACTGCCTCCGCACTCAAAAGAGTCTTCTTTTCTGGAGTACGAGGAGTCATCAGCTCAATTGACGGAACGATCGCACATATCGACGAAATCGCCATCCGCGATCAATTTACTGAAATTTTCGGAAGCGAAAACTTTCGCTTTTCAATTCTAAAACAGGTCAATTCAATCGTGCGCCGCGATGCCCGGGACAATGCGGACTTTTTAGCTTACGTTGCACTTCGCCACAAGGATGCCCTTACACTCAAAAACAACCTCGCACTGGCTAATGAGATTGTTCTTAAAAATATCGAGGTTTGCCCATGAACAACCCAATGGTCCTAATTCGATGTTTAACAGCGACGGTGCTCTTCTTACTACTTGCAAAGGTCAATATTTGGACCGACACCCAAACTCACCTAACGCTTGCAGTAGGCTATCGCGCACTGCTGCTTGCCGCGCCGGTCTTTCTCTACTTTGGCACTTCTGTCGGAATGCGAACATCGCTGGTTATTGGTGTCCTCGCTTTGATGGGGATGTTCGTTTCGATCAATATCCTGACGGTTGGGCTATTCGCATTGAGCGTCGCTGTTTCAGGATATATTTGCAAATTCGTCAATGCGCAGTCACTGAAAGGCGCAGCCGACAATAAAGTTTCGCTTAACGTGGGCAGTCTGATCTCGGGGCTACTATTAATGTTTATTGAAAATAAAAATATGCTGCTTGCAATTTCGGCTCTTGCGCTTTTGGCAACGGCCTATTTCTCATTCAAAATAGATTGGGATAGCCTAACATCATTTAAAGCGATCGAAAATTTAGAGAAGAAGCAAAAACCCTTGAAGGCCTTACCCCTCATCGGCTGGGCCCTCATCGGCATCGCCACTGGAATTAAACTAACAGGCGTTTTCACAATTTTGCCGCAATATCTTTTGCACAAATCCGGAAATCTTCCGTTTTGGTTTGGGTCGATGATCGTGCTCAACAGCCTTGGGGTTATTTTTTTTCAACATCGCATCTTGAAGTTTGTCGCCTCAATAAACTATCGCTGGACTCTGCTTTTCGCTCTCTCTGCTATGGGCTTACTCGCATTACCTGAGATTTTATCAGTTGAATCGTTGCCCTCGGCCATTTTGTGGATTGTACTTTTGACTCTGGGCGAATGTGCCCTTAGCCGATATGACAAACTTGCTAATGACGAAGGCTACCTGTTTCCGAAAGAAGTCATGGTTGGCGTAGGCTCTTTTGCAACAGTATTTCTGTGCCGCGAATACGGCAATATGATATACCTAAGCGGCTCAATCGGTTTCGGCTGTATGCTATTAGGGACATTTCTTGCGACCCCTCGTACGAATCAACAAGCGCTCGCGAAGCTCAAACTTAACAACAACGCTCTCAACTCACACTGTCTCATTTTGAGACAAACTAAAGCGTGACCAATTGAAAGTGACAGCTGGCGCCAGTTTGGGCGCCCAGAATTGGCACTATTGGTAAATTTGTCAGCCACCTGAAATTAAAGAGCTCTGGGCAGGCCCGCAATTTGCTCTAGTGATAGTCAAGTGGTTGCACAATCCTTACCCCCCTAAGGAGCAATTACCCTCCCCCAAGAAAGCCTCGCGTCCCCCCGCGAGGCTTTTTTCTTTTTGTCTATTGCTAAAAAGTCGCTATGCTCAATCTAATGAAAATCATATTGTTCGGTGCCAGCGGAATGGTCGGCCAAGGCGTTTTACGCGAGTGCGTTCTTAGCACAGACGTTGAAAGCATCTTGCTTGTCGGTCGAGCCTCTATCAAAGAATCTAAGTTCGGCAAAAGCTCTTTTCTCACCCCCTACCTTGAGGGGCCGAAGCAGAAGGTCTACGAGGTTATAACTTCAGACCTAAATGATCTGTCACCTCACGCTGAGGCCTTGTCTGACTACGATGCTTGTTTCTTTTGCCTAGGCATTACCTCAGCCGGCCTGAGCGAAGAACAATACCGAATTGTCACCTATGATCTCACTCTCGCCGTCGCACATGCCTTGGCCAAACCCAATTCAAAAATGACTTTTATCTACGTTTCGGGCACTGGCACCGATAGCACCGAGAGTGGCCGCACTATGTGGGCCCGGGTAAAGGGCAAAACTGAAAACGACATTTTAAAATTACCGTTTAAAGCCAAATATATGTTTCGGCCGGGCTACATCCAACCAGCCAATGGCGAAACCTCGAAAGTCTCTTGGTACAAATATGTATACGTTTTCTTGAGCCCACTTTACCCGTTGGTTAAATTGATCGCGCCAAACATGGTCACCTCGACAGAATTGGTGGGGCGGGCGATGATTTACGCTGCAAAAGCCGGCGCCCCCAAAACCTTTTTAGAAAGTCGTGATATTAATTTTTTGGCGGCTCAAGCCTCAACCGACAATACATCCAAATCTTTTTGACGGATCTTTCTTAACTCATCAGGTATAGATGCGAGAATGGCGTCCCCGAGCGACTCGATAAGTTCAGACTTATGATGCTTTCGGCGATACACCAAGCCCACCTCACGCGCGGGTATTGGCCTCTCAAATTGCAAAAGCTGGGTATTTACACCGATCGAGTCGGTCGCCAGCATTGGCAGCAAAGTATAACCACCATAAGAATCAACCAAAAGCTTCAATGTCTCAAGGCTGCCACTTTCAAATTTATATTTTTGCCGACCAGCCTTTGACAGCTTATCTGGGCGAGCCGAACAAACATCGAGAATTTGATTGCGCAAACAGTGCCCTTCGGTCAGCAGCCAAATGTCGCCATATTTAAGTTCGGCGTATTTGATTTTTTTATGGTGCGCCAACTCGTGGCCTTTCTTACAGAGTACAAAAAAGGGCTCGTAAAACAGCGGGAGCTCAAATATCTGGGCTAGCTTTAGGGGGGTCGCTAAAAGGCCCACATCCAATTCATCATTTTCGAGCGCCTCAACAATTCGGTGAGTTTGCATTTCAGAGATTTGCAGCTCTATTTGCGGAAAGCGTTTTTCAAGCACCGGCAATAGTTTTGGTAGAATATACGGAGCAATCGTCGGTATCACGCCCATGTTGAGTATCCCCTTCAACGTGGTCGCCTGACTTGACTGAATAATTCCGTCGATTTTTTTTGCCTCAAAAAGGACATTCTGAAACTGCGCGACTAATTTTGCGCCCGCCTCAGTCAATAAAATAGGTTTTTTCGACCGATCAAAAAGGACAGTCCCGAGGTCCTCTTCGAGTTTCTGAATTTGCATGCTCAAGGTCGGCTGGGTCACATTGCAAGACTCGGCCGCCCTGGCAAAGTGCCCATACTTATGCACGGCCATCACATACTCGAGCTGCGTCAATGAAAAGTTCAATTTTGAGACCACTCCTGCCCCCTCTATCGTCTGGCAAAGCCTGCCCTAGCCAAGCTTTCAGTGGTATTCATTATATAGAGTTTCTCTATCAAATCAATTATTTTATCGATTTTACCATATACGCGTTTTGGCCGTAATATAACAATATATAACCCGTGGGCTTTAAGCTCATTTATTAACCAAAAGGAGAATTTTATGAATACACTCATCAACACCAAAGTGCCCGACTTCAAGGTGCAGGCTTACCACGGTGACGCTTTTAAAACGGTTACCAATGCTGACCTAAAAGGCAAATGGTCGATCTTTTTCTTTTACCCAGCCGACTTCACCTTTGTCTGCCCCACCGAACTGGGCGATTTGGCCGATAAGTATAGCGCGCTTAAAGAAATGGGAGTCGAAGTCTATTCAGTGAGCACCGATACCCATTTCGTACACAAAGCTTGGCACGATGCTTCTGAAACTATTAAAAAAATAAAATACCCAATGCTCGCTGACCCCACTGGCTACTTGTCGCGCGCTTTCGGAGTTTACATTGAAGAAGAAGGTCTCGCTTACCGCGGCACATTCTTAGTAGACCCAGATGGCAAAATTAAAATGGCTGAAGTTCAAGACAATGCTGTTGGTCGCAACGCTGACGAGCTGGTCAGAAAAACTCAAGCCGCTCTCTTTGTGGCGAGCCACCCTGGCGAAGTCTGCCCGGCAAAATGGCGCCCAGGCGAAAAGACCCTGAAGCCTGGTTTAAATCTCGTCGGCAAAATCTAACGAAAGCTTTTTGTTTGCGTCGCTGGCCGCAAAGCCAGCGGCGAATATGTGGCCCACAATCTAGAGGTGCCTAATGTTAGACTCTGAATTAAAAGAACAATTAAAGACAGTGTTTGCTCCGCTTGAAAATCTGGTGGAGCTCGTTTACGAACCCACCTCGCACGAAGATCAATCGCAATTGATTGAACTTCTCAGTGACGTGGCGTCCACTAGCCCAAAAATCAATGCGCACATAGGCGCGCGCGCTGATGGCCGGCAGTCACTGATGCCGCAGTTTCATATTAATTATAAAGGTGCCGCCACCGGAATTACTTTCAAAGGTATACCCGGCGGCCACGAATTCAGCTCTTTGGTTTTGGCTATCTTAAATGCTGACGGCAAAGGCAAAATGCCAGATGCGCAGTTGATAAAAAGAATTAAACGAATCAAGGGGCCCATCGATATTAAAACTTATATCTCTCTGACCTGCGAAAACTGCCCCGACGTGGTGCAAGCCCTTAATCAGATGGCTTTACTGCACGGCAATTTTCGGCACGAGATGATTGATGGTGGCTACACCCCAGAAGAGATTGCCGCGCTCGGCATTCAGGGCGTACCCAGTATTGCGGTCAATAATAAGATGATTCACTCAGGGCGTATTACCTTGCTCGATCTTATCTCAAAACTCGAAGTGACCTTTGGAGTGAGCTCAGGTGAATCCGCCTTGGTTGATGCCAACCTAGGCCAGTTCGATGTTGTCGTCTTAGGCGGAGGCCCCGCTGGCGCATCCGCCGCCATCTATAGTGTCCGCAAAGGATTGAAAACGGCGATGCTCGCCGAAAAATTTGGTGGTCAAGTGCAAGACACCAAGGGGATTGAAAATCTCATTTCGGTAAAATACACTGAAGGCCCTCAGCTGGCGGCACAACTCAACGAACACGTCGCCAGTTACCCCATTCACGTTTTTGAGAATCGAAAAGTAAAGCTGATCGAAAAAGGCACGAGCGACGACCCACAGAAAATTGCCGTGAAAGCTCACAAGATCGAACTTGAAAGCGGAGAATTTTTAACCGCCGACTCAATTATCGTCGCGACCGGTGCCAAATGGCGCGAGCTTGGCGTGCCGGGCGAAAAAGAATATCTCGGGCGCGGGGTCGCCTTCTGCCCGCACTGCGACGGCCCGTTCTATAAGGGCAAAAAGATTGCGGTTGTCGGTGGCGGCAATTCGGGTGTCGAAGCGGCAATTGACCTAGCTGGTATCGTCGGCGAAGTTGTACTCGTTGAATATAACGAGCAGTTGAAGGCCGATAAGATCTTAGTAGATAAACTCAAATCACTTTCAAATGTGTCGATTATCACCAACGCCCGTACTGACAGAATCGTCGGCGATGGCCAAAAAGTTCAAGCTGTCGAATATCTTGATCGCCAAAGTGAACAAACGAAGAAGCTTGTACTCGATGGTGTCTTTATTCAAATTGGCCTCGTGCCAAATAGTCACTTCTTGAAAAACGTCGTCGAGCTCACCAAGTTTGGCGAAGTTGTGGTTGATGGCAAAGGCCATACTTCAGCAAAAGGGATCTATGCGGCTGGCGACGTGACCACAACCCCTTATAAGCAAATCATAATCGCCATGGGCGAAGGCGCAAAAGCAGCACTCGCCGCGTTTGAAGACCGCATGTATCACACGTAATATTAAGGCCGAATTAATTCGTCGACCTTCGCACTAACCCAAAGGCCAGTCATTACAAGCAACGCGCATTATCGCTCATATTTAGTTAATGATTCGCAATCAGAAAGTCGATTAAACTATAGCAAACATTACGATTTAAAAATTTACGCCGATTAAAAACGCGAGATCGATGTGACCACAGAAAAGAATCAAAAGACTCGAATTATGATAGTCGAAGATTCGATGCCCGTTCAGGTTATCTTAAATAAAGTTTTCTCAAGAATACCCAACGTCGAAATAGTGGCCACCGTCGGCTCGGCCGAAAAAGCCGCAAAGATGGTCGACCAGTTGCGCCCGAATCTTATTTCTCTCGACATGAAGCTCGAAGGCGGAACGGGTTTAGATTTTCTTAAACTTTCAAATTTTCGCGAGTATTCGCGAAGCACAGGCGCTCGCTGTATATTGGTAACCGATTACTCACTTCACGACCGCAATTTTGTATTTGAAGCCATTTCGCTCGGCGCGACGTCTTACATCCGAAAGCCTCAAGGCTCAGACTTAGCCCGCTTCACCACCGAAATCACCGATATCATCACAGCCTTCTTTCGAAAAGCGGACCCCTCTTTAAGAGCGGTCGAGCCCGTAATTGAAGCCAGCCATTCAATCGACCTCAATGCGTACAACCTTATTGCCGTCGGCTCATCAACCGGGGGCACAGAAATTGTTCGCGATATAATCGGCGGCTTGCCACGCAATTGCCCACCTATAGTCGTCGCTCAACACATGCCAGAACAGTACACTTCAGTGTTCGCCAGTCGAATTCAAGCTCAGACTCAACGCCCGACGATTGAAGTTAAGGGCCCCGTGCAGCTGCATAACAATCACGCTTATATCGCCGCCGGGTCTCTTGACATGATCATCGAAATTCGCGGGCCTAATCTTTTTGCGACGACTCGAACAGACTCAAAAGAGACCCGCTTCAAACCTTCCGTCGCAGCACTTTTCGATTCGATTCAAAAAATCGGCCTCTCGAACAAATCAGTGGCAATCATGCTGACTGGCATGGGGCACGACGGGGCGCAAGAGATGCTCAAACTCAAACAGGGCGGCGCACTCACAATCGGACAATCAAAAGAATCTTGTGTTGTTTATGGCATGCCCCGCGCCGCTGCCGAACTTGGTGCTCTCTTTTGGAGCGCCAGCCCAGACAAAATTATCGCCAATCTTTCTCACGGCACGAAAAAGTAAAACCTAAAACAGGTCAGGTCTAAGAAAACTTGATTCTAACCACGAACTTAGGGTTTAATACATTAATGAACAACACTCAGCCCTTCGAAGCCACAATATTGCTTGTCGATGACGACGTTGATCTGCTTGAGCTTATCAAAGAGACAATCGAAGACGATTTCAGTTCAGTGTTGACGACCGACCGAGCCACGGCGGCTCTTGAATTGATCAAGAGTAAAAAAATCGATTGCGTTGTCACCGACTATCGAATGCCAGAAATGAGCGGCCTCGCCCTTATCGAATACATCACCCAAAATCATCCCGAGATCCCGATCATCCTTTTGACCAGCAATGGCTCAGACCCGGAGGTTATCAACGCGATCGAAACTGGCCTCTTTGATTACGTGAGCAAACCGTTCAAGGCGCCCGTACTTCTTAATCGAATCCGAAATGCCCTCTTATTGCCTCGCCTTGAAAGTCTTATTTACGACCTCGCCAAAACCGTGGCTCCAGATGTTTCAATTGACGGCACATTGACAGGTTCGTATCAAGAAAAACTAGAAACGTTTCTTAAAATTGAAAAGCAAATCAAACCACGAATTTCATTAAAAAAATAGCCCCGGCCGCAATACAAAAGCGCAATTACAACGATCGGCCTAATACATAAATCGAACACTGAACTCGGCGGCGGTGTCACCCGCTTCTTTATTTTTGGCCAATAGATATTCGCTTAAACGCGTTTGCGGAGTTTTTTGTAAATCTTTATTTAGCCATCTAACAACGACTTTATTAAGCTCGGAACCCATGCTCGCTCGCAACATCCCTAAGAAGTGCGGTTCGGCGACGACTGTTAATGTTAGAAATTTCTTTTCTTGTCTAGCTGCCTCGAGAAATCTCGAAACTTCTTTAGCGAACTGTTGGGAGGCGTCGACTTGAGGGTCGTGATTTCCGGCATCCGAATAGTGAACAGATTGGCCTCGGCCTGCTGATCGCACACCCCTGCCGGCCTGCTTACGAATCAACGCCGTTCTTTTCTCGTGGCCCAACGGATTCTCGATCAACTGCACCAAACCAAGCTTTCTCAGATCGGGGATTTCAGAAAAAATCTTTGCTGACCTTTGGCTCGCCACTAAAAACCAATGCCCGTACATAAATGCCTCCTCGTTTGGATACACTTTAGAGAGGAGCAATAGGTATGCCACTCTAAGCTATCGCCGCCAGCAATTCAGTTATCGCCAGGCGACGCGGCAACTAATTTCGGGACAAATTGTCAGGTAACCGAGTCAGATATCGCAGATCGAAAGCCGTGTTCTCAAAATCGATCAAGCGTGCCCCAATTTGCAATTCTGGCTAACGAAACTGACCATTGCGTTAACACTCCTATACTTTTTACACGACTCAACAGAATTTCAATTTTGGGTCTCTTGAATATGATAAATTTAGTAGCTAAATTCAAGTACACGAACTCATTAGACCAAAGGGATTTTTGAATGAAACTATCGAGTCTTTCTATCTTTGTTTTCGGGCTGCTAATCGCGATCACCACCCAAGCAGAAGATCTGTGTCAAAAAAGTGAAATCGGAAAGCAAATCGATTTAAACATTTTGGGTTCAAACGGACAGAAGAATTCTAAGTCGTTCGTAATCGCTGCCTGCAAAAATAATTTCTACACCGCCAATGAAGCCGCGAATGGGCCAAATCGCTTGAAGTTTAAGGCCAGCGCGAGTGATTCTAAACTCGTTGAATTTTCAGATGCACATTCAGATAGCGAATTTAAGTCCGTTGCTATAGCGAACTGGGACGTCAAAAAATCAGAGCTGAATTTCGATCGAACTGTTTCAAATGAAACCTGCCCACCCAACCAGCATCCCGACCCGTCAATGGGCGGCATGTGCATGCCAAATGAGTGCCCACCCAATCAAGTCTGGGACCCCAACATGGGGATGTGCATGCCGGGCCAGGCTGACCATTCGCTGACAACGATGTTTCACTATAATCAGTTTATGGTTTACACCACCGAGCAAGGGCCGCGGGGGCGCGACGCTTTTTCAGGCCCCAACATGTGGATGCTGATGGTGAACAAAAAGACCTCTGACGCGAACGAAGTGGGTCTGTCTTGGATGGGCACCATCGATAAATGGACAGTGCCCACCTCTGGCACACCCGAGCTTTTGCAAACTGGCGAAACCAACAAGAGCGGAGTGCCCTACGTCGACGCACAACATCCGCACAGCTCACCCATCATGGGCCTGACCTTCTATGATATTTTGTCACTTGGTCAAAATGGACAGCACAAATTGACTTTCTTTTTTGCTCCACGCGGAGAAGCAACAGCCGGCCCAACGGCTTTTATGCATCGGGCCTCGGCCCAAGGCAACTCAGACGCGCCACTGGCCCACCACTTACAAGATGTGTTTCACATAACCTCTACGGTCGTCGGCGCAAAACTTCAGATCGGCGAGAAAACGACGATCGAAGCTTCAACATTTAGCGGTCACGAGCCGAGCCCCTCTGAAGTCAATTTAGACATGCACAACCCCGATTCTTATGGCGTTCGAGTGAACCAAATTTTGAATAGTCATTTCACAGTTGGGGCGTCAGCGGCAAAAGTATCTGCACTCGACCGAGGCATTGGCCCGCAGCCTTTGCAGCACGAAATGGCCTATTCGAGTTGGTTGACCACAAGTCATATGATACGTAGTGGGCAACTGGACACCTCCACTATTTGGGGCCAAATTCGAAATCGCGAAGAGGCGATGACTCTCAATAGTTATTTAGAAGAGTTCGTTTACCAACTCGGTAAGAACAATTTTTTCGGGCGAGTTGAAGTGTTGCAACGAACGCCCCAGCAACTCGAGATTCAACTTACAGATGGCTCTACCGGTGCGAGATGGGTTAAAGCCCTCACCTTGGGTTATGAACGCAAAATTATCGAGCGAAAAGAAATGAACGTCTATTTCGGCGCGGCCGAAACCCAAGATTATCTGCCAGTTGAGTTTAAGGACTCCTACGGCGGCAACCCGCTCACCTCTAAGGTTTTCTTTCGAGTCACCTGGCGCAAGAGCCCCTAGCTTCGTCAAATTCGCAGCACCCACCGCGTCGTCTCAAATTGAGACGCCCGTCTTGGGTAAGGCGCGACCAGTGCCCCGCCGGGCTAAGCGGGCACCCAGATAGAATCGTAAACAAAAATGACAGGTGCCAACATTTAGGCAGCCGCGTTTTGGCACTCCTAGCAAAGTCACCTTTCAAAACAAATTTAAAGCCCCCTGGCGGGCCCCCGAATTGCTCTAGTGTTAGGTAAGTGATTGCAACAAACCTTACCCCCCTAAGGTCGCAGTTACCCCCCTAAAAGCCTCGCGTCCCCCCGCGAGGCTTTTTTCTTTTTAACAAAGCCTGGTGATGACATGGCGGCCCCCGCGATGCTAAAAATTGAGTGCAGACACAGGGGTAAGGGATCGAAATTCAAACCGAGATTGAAAATATAGTTATCGTCGCTGAAAAGCCGTCGGTGGCCCGAGACATTGCGCGCTCAGTAGGCGCAAATCAACAGGGTGAGGGCTGTTTTCGCGGCAATGGTTACACCGTAACGTGGGCCATTGGGCATTTGGTCACACTCCCCGAGCCTCATCAGATAAATTCGGTTTGGAAGAGCTGGAGCTTCAACCATCTTCCGATGCTGCCGACCAAGTGGCCCTTGGTCGCCGTCGAAAAAACCAAACCGCAATTTGAAATTGTTCGAAAAATTCTCGCCGATTGCAGCGAAGTGATCTGCGCAACAGATGCGGGTCGTGAAGGTGAACTTATCTTTCGCTATATCTACGAATTGGCGAAATGCAAAAAACCCGTAAAGCGCTTGTGGATATCATCGTTGACCCCAGACGCGATCAAAGCCGGTCTACGCGCTTTGAAACCGTCGGCGGCCTATGACTCGTTGGCCGATGCGGCCCGCGCGCGCAGCCGCGCCGATTGGCTTTACGGCATGAACCTTTCGCGGGCCTACGCCATTACAACTCAAGACCAACTTTTTGTCGGGCGCGTGCAAACCCCGACGCTCGCGATGGTGGTCGATCGCGACCTTAAGATTCAAAATTTCGTCCCCGAAAACTATTACGTTATCGAAGCCAAATTTCAATCCACCACCGGGCCATTTGAAGGTGGCTATATCGGCGAAAAAAATGAAACGGCAAACCCCATAACCGCCAAAGAAAAACGACTGCCGCCAGATTTGGCCAAAGTAGACGAGCTGATTGCGCGCATGCAGAAAGAGACCGCTAAAATTCTTTCACTTGACGGCAAAACAGTTAAACAGGCAGCTCCTTTTCTTTACGATCTCACCGAGCTGCAAAGACATTGCAATCGGCTTTTTGGGTTCTCGGCCGCGCAAACACTAGCTCTCGCGCAAAATCTCTACGAACGCCACAAAGTGATCAGCTACCCGCGAACCGACAGTCGCCACTTATCTCAATCGGTGGCTGAGACTTTACCTGAAATCGTAAAAAATATTCGCGGGCCTTATGATGCCCAACTCGCTGAGACCACGGGCCTTGCGCCGCTCGGCAGTCGCTTTGTCGACGACGAAAAGGTGTCAGATCACCATGCGATAATCCCGACTAAAACTGAAGCTTCGCGCACCCATTTGAGCCCAGACGAACGAAAAGTTTACGACCTTATTTGCCGACGTCTTTTGATGGCCTGGCAGCATGATTATGTAACACGAGTGACGACAATTATTACCGAACTTGGCGAACTCGATCTATTCAAAACCCAAGGCACTGTTGTTGAGAATATCGGCTGGAAGGCTTTGGATCTCAAAACAAGAGCCAGCTCACAAGACCCCGATCTGCCGAGCGGGCTCGCGCCCGGTGTTTCGGTGGAAGTAGTGAATCTTAAGCCAGTTCAAAAAAACACAGAACCCCCGCCGCATCTGACTGATGCGACACTTTTGACTGGTATGGAGACCGCCGGTCGAAACCTTGAAGATCGCGAGCTCGCAGACCTAATGCGCGGCTCGGGCCTTGGGACTCCGGCCACGCGCGCGAATATTATCGAGACTTTGCTGACTCGAAAATATATCGAGCGAAAAGAAAAATCACTGATCGCCACGGCCCTTGGTTACAAAGTCATCGCGACTGTGCACGAAAGCGTCAAAAGCCCCGAGCTCACCGCTCGCTGGGAGAAAAAGCTGGGCGAGATCCAAGACAACAAAAATACACTTGAAGATTTTATGACCGAGCTTGAAACCGAAGTGTCGGCTCGTATTTCTGAAATCGCGCAATCGCCGCGGGCGCCCTACGGTGCCTCCATGCAGACCGCGGGGCCAGCCAACGGGGCCTCGCCCAATTTTGGGCAAGCTGGTGGTAGCCCTGGGCCCTCAAGAACTCCCCGTGCACAGACTTCGGTCGCTCAGCTTGGTCAACTTTTAAAAGATCGTTTTGGTCACGCGGCTTTTCGACCGAGCCAAGAGAACGTGTGTGCGCAAGTGACCGAAGGCAAAGACGTGCTGCTCGTAATGCCGACCGGTGCAGGCAAATCTATTTGCTATCAAGTACCCGGGGTGGCTCGCGGCGGGACAACCCTTGTCGTCAGCCCGCTATTGGCCCTGATCGAAGACCAAGTCGTAAAACTTAAGTCATTGGGCTTTGCGGCTGAACGCATTCACTCGGGGCGAAGCCGCGAAGACTCGCGAGCCGTCTGCCAGCGATATTTGGCCGATGAACTCGATTTTTTATTTATTGCTCCTGAAAGATTGTCAGTACCGGGCTTTGTTGAATTTTTAGGCCGACGCCCACCGACTCTAATTGCGATCGATGAAGCGCATTGTATTTCTCAATGGGGCCATGACTTCAGGCCCGACTATCGCATTCTCGGCGAGCGCCTCAAAGAGCTGCGCCCGGCGCCGGTTATTGCATTGACCGCAACGGCAACGCCCGCCGTGCAAGATGATATTTGCAAACAATTGAATCTAAAATCTGAAACGCGGGTCATTCAAGGTTTTCGCCGTACCAATATCGCCATTGAAGTCGCCGAGCTCTCGCCCGGTGATCGTGCCGATGCGGTGTTGTCAATTTTAAAACGACAAAACCGTTTGCCCGCGATTGTATATGCTCCGACCAGAAAAAAAGCCGAGGCTTTAACTGAGGTGCTCGATAGTTCGTTGCGAGCTGGGTCTTACCATGCCGGCATGAGCCCGGCTGCACGCGACAAAGTTCAAACTAAATTTTTGGCTGACGAACTCGACGTCATTGTCGCCACAGTCGCATTCGGAATGGGTATCGACAAGCCCAATATTCGCACTGTCATTCATGCCGCCTTACCAGGCAGCGTCGAAGGGTATTACCAAGAAATTGGGCGCGCCGGCCGAGACGGTTTGCCGAGCCAGGCCTATTTGCTTCAGTCGTTTGCCGATCAAAAAACCCACGAGTACTTCTTCGACATGAATTACCCCGATGAAGCAAAGCTTCAGTCCATTTTTGACCAACTCGATGTGCAACAGGTCGGCAAAGATTACGTGCAGAAAAAACTACGTCGACAAATGGATCACGAAACTTTTGATCGCGCCCTCGAACAACTCTGGGTTCATCGCGGGGTTGCTATCGACCCCGAAGAGAATATGACTCTAGGCCAGGCCTCGTGGCCCGCTACCTACCAATTGCAACGCGAACAAAAGCGAAAGCAGCTTAAGCAGATTGCGAATTTTACCACCTCGGGCAAGTGCCGCATGGTCTACCTAGTATCGCACTTTGGTGATCAAAACGATTCTGGCAAACCTTGCGGGCTATGCGATGTTTGTAATCCAACTCAAGTCGAATCGCTGATGCAAAAGCGCGGCCTTGACCAAGACGAGCAGAACATTGCAATGCAAATGCTAAGAGCCCTCGATCAAGATGGGTCTCTCGCTGCCGGTCGGCTCTTTCAGCAATTGCTTGATTCAAAGATCTCAGTCGAACGTAACGATTTTGAAAAGCTTGTCACGCTACTCGAGCAATGCGGCTATCTTGAAACTCAAGAGGCTACATTTGAAAAGGGTGGCAAGAATATCACCTATCGAAAACTTTCGCTCGCCACCAACATTGATCAGATTTCTGAGCGCGACATTGAGAAACTCGAGATTATTTCAGCCCCTCGCGCGCCGAGATCGCTCGCCAGTCGCCTGAAAAAACCCAAACGTGCGAACAAGAAAGCGGCTCGGCGCCGAAAGCAGTCAAATGCCCCCGCAGAGTATTCGAGCAAGACTTTTGATTCTCTACGCCAATGGCGCCTCAGCCAGGCCAAAAGAAAGAACCTACCGGCTTTTCGAATTATGACCGACAAAGCCCTTATTGCCATTTGCGAGAGCCAGCCCCGTTCGCGAACTGAGCTCTTCGAAATCGCCGGCATCAATCGCAAGGCGCTGACCCTTTATGCTGACGATATACTGCAGGTTATTTCGAATTAATGTCCGAAGTGGAAAAAAGTTACGGCGTACCTTTTAGATGTTGGCCTTTAAAATAAAATTCAGGCTGTTGTCATTGCCATAGAAGCCGCCGGTTTGCGTGCGGTACATGTAGCCGTATTCAAAAATCAGCTGAATGTATTTTCTGAACTGATACACAAACCCAGGCACTTGCGTAATATTGTGCAGATTCTGTGGCTGATAAAGGCCTTCGCTATAGTTGTAGTAGAACGTCCATTTGCCGGTTTTGTAATTGATGCCGGCCCAATAGTACTTAATATTGGACGAAGGCTCGCCGACATTTGGGTAATCGATAACCGTCCGACCGTGTTGGTGGTCATATTCATAGAATATCGAAAACGGGCCGCGTTTATACGAAAGATCGAAAGCATAGCGATGAACATTGAACCGGCCCGGGTTAATATTTGGAGCATTAGGCGGCGGCGGCAGCGTCGTTAGATCCGCCAGTAAATACATATAATTTGCGCCAATTGTAAATTCGCTATCGACAAACTTGATAGTCGGCTCGACGCGCGCGATGATTTCGTTGCGCCGACGGCCCCCGCTGATCGTCAGGGTGTCTCGTCCGGTTATACCGCTATAGCTAGTGGTGGTGCCGCTGTGAAGACCGTCGAGCGAATTGTTGGTCGACCCATCTTGAATAAAATATTGAAAAACATAATTTGTGCTGATGTTTCTATAGTCAGCAAATTGGCCTTCGAAAGAAAAGCCACTATCGGGGCTTAATTTCAATCCGTCGAAAGACAAAACGTTGCCGTAAATTGAACCATCCCAAAAGCGCCCAAAACGCGAATAAGTTTTGCCAACTTTTACGATGTAATTCGGCTGTCGATAATAACCGTAGGCTTCTTGAAACCAAACATTGCTCGCGTAGTAATCAGCAAAGTAAGTATCGCGAAACCGGCCCTCGAGGCGCACACCGAAATCTTCATAGGTCGTATCGACTGTCAGGTAGGTGTAATAAACGCTAAAGTCTTCATCGACCCAAGACTGCTGAGGGCGATAATACCAAAGGTACAACCCACCGTGCAGGCTGGTGACCGGGGTCGCCTCAATATCCGACGGCGCATAGGCCGGTAGGGGCAAAACGGGCTCTTGGCTTTGCGCGAGGGCATTTGAAGATAGACAAGCCATAGCCAAAACTAACGATGAAATTGCCATCCAAAATTTAAAGATCATATCAAGGCCACTCCCCTCGCATAGACAGAATGCTACCGGGGTTGTTGAACCTTTGGCAATTGGAATATCAGAGCAGCAGCCACATTCTTGTGGCTGGCATTCTGGCATAAAATCGCTGACAATATTTTAAACACCTAATGAAGGAGCATCACCATGCCTTTTACCCCTCCACTTACGTCGGCCGCTTTTGCGGTATTTTTTGGGCTCTTTGGAGTATTTCTCACTGTCAGAGTCGTGCTCAATCGGGTAAAATTTAAAATTGTTGGCACCGATGGCGGCCACGCGCCGCTCATTCGGGCCATTCGCGCGCATGGCAATTTTACCGAGCAAACCCCGCTGGCCCTTATTCTACTGACCTTGGCTGAATTGATCCGCGCCCCGCATTTGGCAATACTGCTTTTGGGTACACTTTTAGTTATCGCCCGAATTTTAAGTTTCTGGGGGATCACCCATCTCGACACGGCCACTCGAGCTCGCGAAGCCGGCGCCGGCATGACAATGTTTTACCACGTCGCTCTCTGCCTGGTTATTTGCTATACGCTTTGTTTTGGGTAGATGCCGTTGATGGCCGACGCCCCATTTCGAGCGCTCACTTTGGTTAAATAAATGGATGGGTGAGTTACTTTTTCGCTAACCCATCGTTTTCATAACGTTTATAGCACCAAAGGTTACCAGTGGTTACCTCCCATTCAATAAAATCATGGCTGCTTTTTCTTGAACTCATAGACTTTTCCCTCGGCACTGACGTCTTCCGGAATCGTTACATTGAGCCCTTCGGTGGCACCTTCGACATCTTTACCGCACAGCCTTAAGTAGCCCTGCGTGGTCTTGAGCGAGGTATGGCCGACAATTGCCATAACTTTAGAGAGCGGCACACCGTTATTGAGCATTTGCGTAATAAAAGTGGCTCGCAGGTCATGAAAGGTCACTGGTGTAATGTCGATGCCTTTACAAAAATCTTTTAAAACTTGGCCCTGGCGGCCTTGGTCCCACTCCCACAGGCGGGGCAAGACAAATTCGGTGTTGGCAGTTTGAAGTTTCAGTTCTTGCAAGAACCTTCGACATTCTTTTGAGATTGGGTAAACGCGGTTTTTCGCCGTCTTCGTTGGGCCTTCGCCGTTATATCTGGTCCAGGCTTTTGAAATATTGATGAAGCCTGTGACGAGGTCAACGTCGGTCCAACGTAAGCAATGCAGTTCGCCTGAGCGCATCCCTGTTAAAATCGCAAAGGCCCAGTGGTTATAAAAACGATGTTTGACGGCTTTGGCTTCTCGCAAAAGAACATCAATTTCATTTTTATTGAGCACCAATTGATTTGCATCAGGGCATTTCACGCGAATGCCTACAGCGGGGTTTCTAGTCAGAATACCTTCTTCAATCGCCATATTAAAAACGCGTTTGATTATTTTAATAATCCCGCGTTTTGTATAGCTCGACACGCCCGTGATGTGCTCATAAATTATTTTATGAACATCGCTTGGGGCAATATCGTCGATGAAGCGGTTGTTCCACTCGGGGCTGACCCATTTATCAAGATTGAACTTGTAGTTCAAATAGGTCGAGTTTCGATACTCGATTCTATATCTCTCAAGAAAATGCTCCGCCCATTTACGCCAAGTGACTTTTGACTTAAAGCCGTGAAGCTCAGTCAGTAGTTCAAATTCTATTCTCTTCGCGTCACGCTCGTTGGCAATGCTTCGGCGGCGTAAACCAACTTGTTTACCCGTATTATCTCTTCCTTTAACGAATACTTCGTACACGACTTTGCCGTTCACAGTCTTTTTTAAAATCGCCATATCTACTCCTTTTTAGTGAAGAGATTTGCGATTTCAGTTAATCGAAATCTTAGGCTTCGACCAAACTTGTGGGCGGTGATTTGACCGCGACACACTTTGATGCGTAAAGCGTTTTCAGATATCCCGAGCAACTGAGCTGCGCGGTTCGTCGTGATATATTCGGGCACTATTTGGTTTTCAAAGAGCAGCTCCGACGGTTCGGAGTTAACAATTTTGTAGGCAGCGTTTGCGCCCATGTCGATCTCCTTTTTCGAGAGCGACGTGGGGTTCTTCCGCCTACGTCAGATTAATTTTAAAATCAGATACCAGCTTTAGCCTTACGCGCCGGTGTAAAATCAAATGCAATCAGTTCATACTTTGCGATGGGGCGCACGGCACGTGGGTCATCGCGTTTATCTTTTTTCAGTTCCACGAGTCCAATCAACTCTAAACCCTTTACGTCGCGTGAAACATTGCCGAGGTCTTTCTTCAAGAGCTCTGCTAACTCTTTGATGCTTTTGGGTTTGTGCTCAACAATCGCCGCAAAGGCTTCAAGCTTAGAACGCGAGACGGCTTCCATCATTGCATCAACCGAGCCGCAAGCCATTTCATCATCAATAATGTTGGGCACACCGGTTTTAGCAGCCCGCTTCAAATCGGCGAACATTCCCTTAAGAGAGACTTTCTCAAGTTTTAGTGTAAAGGTTTTCAAGATTCCTCCGCTTCACCAAAATACTTTGTTACTTCGCCTTGAAAGAGTTCTTCGGCTTCTTCCAAAGAGCCAGGTAATTCAATCTCGACCTCGCGGTCTTCAACATGAAGATGGCAAGGTCGGCCTCGATGCTGATCCATTAGAACTCGGCGTTTCGTGTTTAGGGGATCAAATGCAATCCAGCTAAAACTATACGCCTTGTCGAAACCGATCTTCGGGTCGGCGATTTTGTAACAGTCGGCATAGACCGTTATCGAACCACCAAATTTTAAAGGCAGGGTCTTCTTTTGGCGAAATACTAACTCTGCCTTCATAGATATCCTATCATAATTGTATTAAAATACAATAATAAACTTGAAGGCTGTGTGGGTCTATATTTGATTATACGATTATTCATGCTTTACACCCTCATTCTCGCGCAAATTAAGCTGCCTGTCATTGGCGCGGCGGCGACCCTGGTGACTGTACCCGGCGAGCATAATATTTAAAAACTGCTCCCTGGTCACGGGATTCGCAGAGTTCATATTGTTATACTGCTGCCAAGCGATATCAACTTTGTCGTCTGCAGTATAGACACTTTCTTGAATTTTTAGAATGTCCGACTGATCTAATTTCCGGGCGGCTTGCTCTATAATATCCGGTACCCGGACCTTGCGTTTTGCGTTCTTATTCACAAGTTCTAAGTGGAAGACCTGCTGCCAAAGAAAAACCGGCGCCAATTAAAAGACAGGTACGTTTTTCATCCGCCATCCATCGTTCCGAACACAGAATATGCGTTTTTGAAGTCAGAATTCTATAACCTTCAAAATTAAAGCCCACCTGCCAAAAAATGCCAAGTGGGCTTCAAAACACCATTTCGGATGCACTATTCAGGTTTTTGATAATGTTCTTTTATTCGCTGGGCCTCTTCTGGAAACACCGAAATTGGCTTCCAAGTCATCTTTAGAACATCACGTGAAGCTCGTTCCACCTTATCGCGTGTTCCTTTCGAACCAAGTTTGACGAGGTCAGTAGCTGTGATTCCGAACTGAATCATTGCAGAAATTAGCATTAGTTTTAGCAATAGATTGTACATAGGTATTCCTCCTAAAAGAGCTGTTAAAATGTTCTGGTTCTTCACGGTTGATGGTGGAATGCGGTGAGTTAAAAAACAAAGAGGCATGAGCAACAAATCTTTCATAAGATTTTGGGTATCTGACATCCAAAACTAAGAAAGGAAGCGCCCATGC
>CAILEP010000034.1 GCA_903833275.1 uncultured Bdellovibrionales bacterium | reverse complement strand
CATTATAACCAAGTTCGACCACACAGCAGTTTAAATGGTAAACCGCCAGCACCGCTAACAATCACACTGAGTGATAAACATGTTGCTTAAACAAATTCAGTCCGATAGAAGGTGGGCCAATTCGTGGGGGCAGGTCAGTAACGAACCTAACGCCTTCAATCATCTCTTCAGCGTTAGCTGCGAAAGAAATTAGTATCAGAGTAAGTGAGATTAACATTTTCATTTAGGAACATCCCCTAACATATTGATTCCCTGAAGAACGGAAGTGGAGTGTTTTATGTGATCTGCGCCTAGGCTCGACCGGATACAAGAATTAAAAAGATCGGCAATCTCTTCTCCTGAAAGCTCGTCTCTTCGATTCAATTCTTCGGCGATTGATTTAATTGCCGGCTTCAAAGGGATCATTTTTGCAAAGCAAGATTCCAGCATGCAATTGATGTAGCCTCTGACCGTAGGATCTATAATCATATTAAGGTTACGCTGGTAGAAATCTGGTAATCCATTAGCGAAATTTCTGAACCCCTCATCATTCAACATATCTCGAACTATCTTAATTGAATCTAGCAATTCCGGATGAGTTGGAGGGTCGATTTTTATTTTATTTTCTGAAAATAATCCTTCACCGACAAAACCTGCCAAATTCAGTCTTATCTCTCGTTCCGCATGTTCAATGGTGTTTTTCCGCTCGAACGGCTCGAGTGAGGTGACTCCACGGTATTCTGCCGTTCCAATAAGTGAGCTTTTTTTAATTTTAAGACCGTAACTTAAAGCCATAGCTGCATGGCCAGCTTCATGATACGCGACTTCCAACTTTTGAGGGTTCATAGGATCCATGCATTATCCCTAGCTAATATCCTTCTAATTATCTCGCAATTTTCTTTCTGTTTCACTATCTCTTTTTTTCCCGTAGGCCAAGCGCTTCTCCCAAGTCTTCCAGAATTCCTTAAGGACTTTCGGACTATTTCCTGATGCTTTGGAAATGCGCTCATAACTGTCTACAAGTTCTTTTGAAACATCAACTATTAAACCGCCACTTTGAGTTTCTAACAGCCGGTGAATTGATATTGGCCTGATCCCTTCTGCTAAATTACGGTCAGAGAAGACGCAGACCCAGTAGCCACCATTTCCGTCTTCAAACAAGACTTTCTCCCGACCCTCAGGTTGAAACTCGTAATTCCAATGGAGGTGACGGCCAATGAAATACTTATTACTCTTCTGGAAAAGTGGTTCGGCTTCTTCAAAACTAATTCCGTGTTTTTCTTTGTTGGATTTACTTTTACTCGGATCGAATTCCAAAAACTTCATCACAAATCCTCATTAGCGTTCCAAGCTATTGATCCCTTGTAGAACCTCGGAACCTGAAGGTGATTCCCCCAGAGGGGAGAAACGAATCTTATTAACAACTTAGAACCATTTTCAGGTTCCGTATATGGTGGAGGCGCCGGGAGTTGAACCCGGGTCCGCAAGAGTTCCACTTTCAGGCGACTACATGCTTATTTCATGATTTATCAGACCACGTGAACGCGCATGAACACGCTTTCTCGTGGACGTTCCCGCAGAAGTTTTAAATTTCATCCCTGCAGAAAACAGATGAAATCGAGGTGACAAAAGTAACACCTAATCGCAAGCGTCACCGCCCTGCGCTTCGGCGTGCTGTTAAATCCTAAACTTAATTAGGCAGCAAGAGCATAATCGTTGCCGATTATAATTTTGCCTTTTTTTATCGAGGTGAGACTCCCCGGCATGCTCCTGAAGCTTCACGACCCGCGTCGAAGCCGTTTCGCCCCCAGAACGTGGTAAGCATAGCATATTTCGCCCCCTAAACACAAAATTGTTCTTTTAGGTCGGCAAGTTTCAGCTGACAATTATAATTAATGAGTTATCTCGATCAGGTTATGCTTCATGAAATCGAATTTGAGGTCACCCGCAGCAGCGGCCCGGGTGGTCAAAACGTCAATCGCACCAACTCGGCGGTGATTCTTCGCTGGAATCTCGTCGACTCGCAATCGTTTACACCTGAAAAGCGACTGCAACTTTTGACTTATCTTGGCCCGAGGCTAACTCGCGCCGGCGATTTGTTAATTCGCTCAGAAGAGTCGCGCGACAAAGAAACCAATCGCAAACGCTGTTTTGAAAAACTTGAAGACCTTCTCGAAAAGGCTTTTTTTGTGCCGAAGAAGCGTAAGAAAACGCGGCCCACGCGGGGCTCAAAAGAGAGACGCCACGAAACCAAGTCGCGGCGCTCTGATGTAAAAAAAACGAGAAAGCGAATCGATTTCTAAACCCTATTGCTCTTGCGAGCACTCGCCAATCTGAGTCGGGGCAAAACAGGTAAAGTGCCGGCGCACCTCTTCTATCGCGGCTTGCTGAGCCTCGGTTTGCGTTCGACCACGGCCACCAAATTGCGTATTCGTATCGTTGCCACAGCGAGCGGTACAATAGAAGCTCGAGGCCACCGGTGGCTGGTACGGCGAAATCACGGGGGGTGGTGGTGGAGCGAGTCTTTGCATTTCAAGTCTTGAAATTCGCTCTGATACCCCTTGAAGTTCATTTTCAAGCCTCTGAATTCGCGCCATCATTGCGCCGCTATCGTAATTGCCATTTTGATAGCCGCCGTTTCCCCGGCCATCGCCATGCCCATCTCCGCGGCCATCGCCGGGTCGGCCGTATGGTGGCCCCATCGGCAGTGGGGGCGGAGGCAATAGTGGGCCCGGGTTGTGAAACCCATTGCCGGGGCGCCCGTTATCCCCTGGTCGAATGCCGGGGTCGGCGATACTTGCCGACGCCATGAATGTCGCCAGAAGTGCAGCGACTAAAATAAACTTGTTAGATTGTTTCGTAGTTGCGATAGAGATTAATTGTTTCATATCGGCCCCCCTTTTCTCTGCCAATCCACTAGAGCAAAAGTGAGGCCAGCTTTTTTGGGGCCGATTCGGCACCTGACATCGGTGATTCTGGTGCCTCACCTTAGCGACATCGGCCGACACGAATCGTCGCCCAGCGACCATTATTGGCGTTGCAATCACTATTTTACACGCTCAAATCGCATTAAATAGCTCATGAGCGGCGCTCTACCTGGCGCCAATATTGCTCTAAGTACGTTCACTTGGACGTTTGTTGAAGCGGTACGTTTGCTGAAAAACTTCTTAAGCTCTAGCGATGCGCACTTTCCTCCCCCCCCTCGTGAAAGTTTTAGGAGCGTGAGTTCCTTCCCGCTCATCGCTAGAGTTTGTAGAAGCAATCTGCTACCATTTTTAAATCATGAGAAATAAATTAGCTGCCGGCCGCGCGAGACTATCGAATCCGCGCATTCAAATTCGTAAAATAAAAAAACTCACAACCGAAGATGTTTCAGCGCTAATTCTTAATACCAGCCCGTGGAGCAATCTTGGGTTTACCAAAAAAGACGCCAAGCAAATGGCCAAAACGAGTCAAGATCGCGAACTGTTAGGCGCCTATGTTGGTCGCGAGCTTGTGGGTTTTGCGCTCTATAAGTTTGGGTTTCTCGGGGGCGCCTATTTGGGCAATCTCGTCGTTAAGGGCAGTTATCGTGGGCACAAAATTGGCGAAAAATTAATGCGAGCCATGGAGACCCAAGTTTTTCAGAAATCTAAAAATCTCTACCTTTGTGTTTCGTCTTTTAACAAAGGGGCCCAAAAATTCTACCGCCGCCTAAACTACAAAAAAGTTGGGGTTCTCAAGGCCCTTTTGGTGAAAAAGCACGACGAGTATTTATTTAGAAAATCTCGTGGCCCAATTCGCGGATAGTTTTTCTGCGAAAATCAAAAATATGAGCCACGTCTTTTTTCACGTACCACAAGCCAGCAGCGCGCCCCAATGCACCAAGCGGCAACGAATAGTGCACTTTGTCCTTCATAAGGGTGCCGCCCGCGAGCGATTCGAAGGTGTGGGTGTGGTGCCAGAGTTGATAGGGGCCCCAGATTTGCGTATCAATAAACCGATGCGGCGGCTGCCATTCGGCTATGAGAGTTCGCCACTTGACCGGCACGCCATGGATTTTCAATTTGTAATCGATCAAAGTGCCTTTTTGAATTTCGGCGGTCGACTTCTGTAGCACGTTAAATTCAAGTGTCTTTGGGGTTAGGCGTTCGAGATTCTTCTCGTTGCTAAAAAAACTAAAAACTTTATCAAGTGGCGCTGAAACCCATTGAGATTGGCGATAAAGGTCTGCCACCTTATGCCCTTGTTCTTCGTAATCGTAGAGATCGACGAGAGCGTCTTGCAGAATATTAAACTTAAACCCAAAACGAGATTCGAGCAGTTTGGTTGGGCGCACATTTTGGCTATCAAGAACAAGGGCGGCTTGTTCGCCGAGTGCTAATTTCAATGCAAACGTTGGGGCCGGGATTTGTACGGGCAGGCGAAAAAGCTCGCCAAAAACGGCACTAAACGATCGATTCATCACAGGTTCTGGGGCCACAAGATTGACGGGGCCCGTGAGTGACGGTGTGTTGAGGGTGTGAATGACAGCGCGCACCCAGTCTTTAATATGAATCCAGCTCATGAATTGCTCGCCCGAGCCTGAAGCGCCACCGGCGCCGACGCGATAAAGCGGTTCGAGTTCGCCCAAAACGCCATTCAGGCGATCAAGTACAATACCCGTGCGCAGAAATACGATGCGCGCGCCGAAACGAGAAAGGCGTTCGGCTTCGGCCTCCCAATCGCGGCAGATTTCGGCGAGAAAGCCTTCGCCGTGAGGCGATTCTTCAGTCAGCACTTCTGATTTGCGATTGCCATAAAAGCCAATGGCAGAAGAAGAGAGAAATGTTTTGAGTTTGTTTGAGCGCGCTAATATTTCAATAAGGGCACGAGTAAATTGAATGCGCGAAGAGCGAATTTTATTTTTGCGTTCTGGCGTCCAGCGTGGGCCGGCGATGGATTCTCCGGCTAGATTTATGGCCGCCTCGCAATCGAGAATCGCTTCGCGTTCAATTTCATTCGGTGGCCAGTTAACGATTCGGCAAGGGGATGGCCCGATTTGCTCGGCGCTCTGTCGGGTGATCAAAACAACATCATGGTTTTGTCGCAAAAGTTCTTCAATAAGATTAGAACCGAGAAAGCCAGTGCCGCCGCTGATTAATATTTTCATTTTGCCTCTCTAAGATGGAGGCTAAATTCTTGCAAAAAAAAAGCCCCTCTGCAATGCAAAGGGGCTTACAAGCTTTCTAAATTAATAGCAGCTTTTCGAAGCAGTCATCAGTCACCGGTTAGGTAACTAATCTTAGTAGCGACCGCCGCCACCACCGCCGCGACCACCGCCGCCGCCGCCACCAAAGCCACGTCCGCCACCGCCGCGATTTTCGCGGGGCTCTTGCGGTTTAGCTTCAGAAACGCGAACTTTACGTCCGTCGATTTCTTTGCCGTCGATTTGCGAAATTGCTTTCGCTGCATCGTCGTCAGAGTTCATTTCTACGAAACCGAAGCCTTTTGATCGACCTGTAGCGCGATCAACGATCACGCGAGCAGATGCAACCGAACCGGCACCTTCAAACATATTTTGAAGGCTAGAATCGTCTGTTGAGTAGGGCAAATTGCCTACATATAATTTTTTACCCACGGAAAACCTCCTCTAGGGTAGAAGCCGCGCACAAGAGAAGGACCGGAACGGACACATTAACTCTGGCAACGAGCAGTTATCTTGAGAAATGATGTAACACGGGTCTTTTTGAATGCAAAGAGTTTTGTGGTCCGGTTTTAACAGACACCCCTTACGGGTGAAGGATTTGCTCGATTGCCACAATATTAGTCAGGGTAACTGGTGCCAATTTAGGGACAGATCTATTGCCCCAATACGCTTTGGATGAGATAAAACGGACTTCGCGCCAATGTCGGCGTTTCTAACAGGTTTATATGGCAGGTTTAAATGCTCGTTAAGAGGTCAAATCAACAGGTTTTAGTAGTTTTGGATAAAGATCAGCCAGTGGTTTCAACCCTGACTGAAATCATCATTGCCGAAAAGATCAAGGGCGGCCAAATAAGCGGTATAGGGGCCCTTAAAGAGGCTCAGTTGGGCTATTACGAAATCCATAAAAAGGACTACATTCGAAAGACTTTCAGCGATGAAGACTTTGAGCTAATTGCGCTTAACGGTAACATCACTTTACGCGACGGAATGCCTTACGTGCATGTTCATACAGCACTTGGGCGCTCCGATTTTAGTGTTTTCGGCGGCCACATGTTCGAGGCCTTGGTGGCGGTTACGGCTGAAATTTATATTACCCCTTATGGAGTCATGCCCGAGCGCAGTTACAACGCAGCTCTTGGGCTACAAACTATCAGCCACTGCCCGATAATAATATGAGCTGGTTTCGCCGCTTGCGAATTTAACCTGTGTATTTAATGAAGCCGAGGCGGTCGAGCAGACCCATGCAGCCATCCTGAACAATATCGAGCACTTCGTCGAAGCCATTCGGCCCATCGTAATAGGGGTCGGGCACTTCGGTGATGCTCAGTCGCACGCAAAGATGCGACATCGGTATCACTTTTTCTTTAAATTCGCCGGCTGGGTCGAGGCGCAATACGTTTCTGTAATTGGCGTGGTCCATCGTCACAATGTAGTCAAATTTCGCGAAGTCTTCGTAAACAAATTGGCGGGCGATCGAATCGAGATTGTGGCCGCGGCGTTCGGCATGGGTGCGCATGCGAGAATCTGGCAAGTCGCCGACGTGATGACCTGACGTCCCGGCCGATTCGCAAAATATTTTATCACTAAGGTTGTTCTCTCGAATGAGGGTCTTCATCACGCCCTCGGCGGCGGGCGAGCGACAGATATTACCCATGCAGACAAAAAGAACTTTGATCATTTTACTTTCACTCGGTTTGCGCTAGTTAAATTCTTTTATTTTAAATCGAGGTGGCGCTCGATCTGAATCGACCCACCAACAATTACTTTGATTTTGTAGAAGCCGCTCATAAGTGGCAATTCGATTTTCGCTTGATCAGAAAAAATCTGACGTTGATCGGGTAGGCGAATGCTCCACGAATAATTGAGGTCGCCCTCAGTTTCGATTTCGCCAATGAGCACGCCAAGCACAATGCTTCGTGACGTTCGGGCAAGTTCGACGATTGAACTCTTTGCCGCCACATCGTTTGCAACAATGTCCGTTTCTTGTGCGGCTAAGGGCGGCGGCGGTGTGGCGTTGTAAAATGACGGGTCGAGCTGGGCCAAGCGCCAATCGCAATGGATATGGGTTTTGTATATCAGGGTAAAGCTGGCTTGGTGTTTTTGGCACAAGGTCTGAAGTGCATTGTAGTCGGGCCTGTCACTCGAGAAATCAAGTGCATCGCCGTACATATGGCGCGACCATTGAGCCGACCCGTCGGTTTGATTGTTTCGGCTCGGGCTTCGATAGCCACTCGTTATATACACAGCCTTGCTCAGTTCTTCGCGCATTTTTTGAATCGTCATCAGCACGTTCGACGAAAAAAGCGCATATCTTCCGTGGTCGACATTCATAAAATCACCGAGCAAAAAATTTGCCGAAAGCGGTGATTTCATATTGAGGCCGTTTAGATCGATAACCATGGCGGGGGCGATATATTGCCCTCGTAAACCCGCGGTCGGAAAATTTTTAGGATCTTGATACTGATAATCATGGTTGGGGTCGACGATATCGGCGATGGGGAGTGTATTGAAGCACCCGTTCAAATAACACGCCAAACCTTGGGCCCCTTTAGGGCCGCCGTGATGGCCCGAAGTGCCATTGCTAGATCCTTGGCCAGATGAGGTATGAAACGGCGAGCAGCCGCTGGCGAAAACAATGGCTAGAGCGAAAGAAAAACTTACGGCCACTTGTTTGAAATCGAATGGTTTTTTATATTTTCTTGAAGAGTCACCCATCTCTCTATTTTAGTAGAGTACGGTTGACTGAAAAGGCCAGAATCGCATAGCCTTTGGTCGTGAATGTATTAGAATTGATAAAAAACAGGCGAACGATTCAGTCATTCTCTGGTGACCCTGTATCACCAGAGATTCTGCGTAACGCAATTGATGCAGCAATTTGGGCGCCAAACCACAAACTGACCAAGCCGTGGTTATTCGTAGAAGTGAAACCTGAAACTCGAAAAAAACTTGCCGATGAGCAAGTGGCCCTGAAACAGAAAAAAGCTGCAGCGCCAATCTCGGTGGTCGAGCGCGAAGCGATGATAAAAAAATTCTTAGAGCCGGCGACGCTGATAATTGCGGCAATTAAAAAATCGGGTTCTACTTCGCAACTTGAAGAAGATTATGCGGCGATGGCTTGTGCGATTCAAAATCTGTCACTTTATCTTTGGTCTGAAGGTGTGGGCACCAAGTGGGGCACTGGTGCGCTATTGGCCTCTTCAATCACTTATGAAATTTTGGGGCTTAAGCCAGAAGAATTTAAACTTTGTGGTCTCGTTTGGGTGGGCAAGGCGCGAGTGACCCCGCCCAAGCCGCCGCGCCCGAATATCGAAGAGATTTTTCTTAGCCGTTAGTTTGAGTTAGCGCTGATTGGGTCGACATTGAATTTGATGCGACCCATTTCATGGCCGTCTTGAGTTTCGATCTGTACACGCCAATCACCCGGCTCGTAGTTTGATTTAATCGCGTAACCACGAAAGCCTTCATCTCGACCGCCCGAAATTTCATTGATGATTTTGTCTCGGGATTGCCAACCGTTCGGCGTTGCTTTGAGCCAATGAAAGACGATTTTATCTTTGAAGTTGGCGGGGGCGAAAATGCGCACGAAGCAATAGATTTTGTCGCCTGGTTTCGCGCTAAAGCTCTGATCGCCGTGTTGCCAAAACTTCCATTTCGGTCGGGTTGTAATTAAATTGTAATCGGGCTCGCCGGTCACCGGGTTGCGGGTGCGTTCGATACCGTGATAAATGCCGATGCTTTGAACTGAAAGTGGTATGGGCGGTAAAACTTTGAGGGCATAGAGGGCTAGAAGCGAAATCGCGACGCCTATGGCGGGCCAGAAGACGTTTTTTCTGACATCCAAATTTACGAGATTCTTTTTACTAAAGAACATCGTCATTGTTTGAAAAAGGCCGACGCCGATCAACAAGGCGACGACAAAGGGCGCGTAGCCCACAAATCCAAAAGAGATCGTCACGATAATAAAGAGAAATGAAAAAATGGCGAGAGAAAGTAACCCGTATTTCAGCTGTAAAACATAGGCGTGGCGATGCGGTAGTTCATTTAATACCAGCAGGCCAAAGACAATGAGTAAGTAGACAAACGAGACGGCTATTGAGCTCGAAACAATGTAGAAAAGGGTGTAAAAATTGAGCAAGGTGCCAAGAAAAAAGTTGAGCGCTTCGTCGTTGTAATGCCACCATTTCTTAATGCGCTCGGGCGGCTGCCAGACGCCCCCCTGCTCAAGAGTCTTATATTTTAAGATTTGCATGACAATTAAGATGTAAATGGTTTGCTGAATTATGGCGTGTAGATTGTCGATGCGGTCGAGCATAAGAGCGTCGAAAAGAAAACCGCAGACGAAAAAAGCCGCTTTTTTAAAGCGCCCATAGCGTTCTTTAAAATCTGTTATTTTTGTGCGAAGTTGGTCAAATTCTTTCACAGCGGTGCTCTCATGTTAGAAAATCATGTCAGCTATTTGGGCCTATGGCGTTATCAACCGCCGAGCAGGCCTCGATAAACCATCCGGCTATAAATGATGTAAAGGCTGAACGCTAAAATGCCCACCGAGCCAAACTTCACCCAATGATCGCCGCCGTCGGCGACGCGTAGAATAACGACTGAGAAGAAGAAGTAAACGATCGGCTTAAGCTCATAGGCCAGATTCTCAACGACGTCGAGGGTGGTGTGGTTATGGCTGAAACGCTTGACCGTCTTTTTGCGGTGTTCAACACCTTTATTTAGCGAGCGCATAGAGCGACGTAAATTAATCATTTTTAACCTCTCCGTGTATCAAAATATTCTATCATTGCCTCAACGCGAGATTTAAAAAATCGAGCTTTTGTCTCAAAATGAGAAATGCTATAAGATTTGGATATGAAAACAGCTATAGACAAGTCTATTGGGTCGTTAAAAACTCTAACAATCGAAGGTAAGCCCGGCGGGCCGGCCGTGGTGCTATTTCACGGCTATGGCGCCGACGCCAGTGACCTAATGCCAATGGCAGAAATGATGAATCTCTCGAGTGAAGTGACATGGGTGTTTCCGAATGCTCCGCATGAGGTCATCATTGCACCGGGGTTTTATGGGCGGGCTTGGTATCAAATAGATTCTAAAAGATTAGAGGCGGCAATGGTACGGGGCGAGCCGCTCGACATGTCGCAAACTATCCCACCCGGGCTTGAAAGTGCGCGTCGAGCAGCAACTTCGCTTTACGATCAGTTACAGAAAGATCACTCAACCGTAGTGATTGGTGGTTTTAGCCAGGGGGCTATGCTCGCCACAGATTTAGCTCTGAATCACAATAAGAAACCTGCGGGTCTTGTGATATTGTCGGGCACCTTGATCAATCAGCCGCAATGGCAATCCGTTGTTGCTAAGAGCAGCGGGTTGTCGTTTTTTCAAAGCCACGGCAAAAACGATGCGCTACTTGGTTTTGAGCAAGCCGAGGCCCTTAATAGTTTCTTGAGTGATGCTGGCTTGCACGGTGATTTCTACGCTTTTTCGGGCGGCCACGAAATACCGGCGAAGGTCATAGAGAAAATGGGGCAGTTTATTCGAAGTCGAGTCACGCAGAAGCGCTAGGCGGATATTGAATTTAATGAAATGGATTTCATTCTTGGTCGCGCCAGCGAGCGTAATTCCAATTATTTTTTTTCTTCAGATATTCGGTGCTAGCGAGCGATGCTTTGCGGATGCGATGCCCTCCTACGCACAAATTCACCCCATTTTGTGGATGCATCAAACGCCCGTTGGTGAACAACCAGGCTGGAGTACGAAGAATTGGTTTAGCTACGAGGTAAATGAGGCCAACGTTTGGGGCGTGCCGATGACGTTGACCGATAAGCGCAACGGCAACATTTACAATTACGAATCACGCTTTGAACAAACCACTTTAAAGATCGAAGCTGGTCATGCGTTTTCGGATAATTTCGCAGCGGCGATTGTTGTCCCATATGCGAATCGCTGGGGCGGCACAATGGATCACCTTATCAACGCGTATCATGAAACGATATGGAACCAATCGCTGTTTGAAAGAAACCTTTACCCTCAGTATGCAACGGTCTTTTCGGTCAAAACAAATAGTCGCGAATATTTTGCCTCTCAACGCCCATTGCAAGGGGTTTCAAATCTCGATCTTAAAATGAAATGGTGGGTTTGGAAGGGGCCGAAGAAAAAAGAAGATAAAGTGAAAACCGCCGAAGTTTGCGCGTGCGGTTTTGCAATTTCAAGTTTTACGAAAGTTCCGTTAGGCACGGCCGCCTACGGCGGAACGACGGGGTACCTCGATCAAAGTATAGGTTTGCATTATGGTCGACCGATTTTGAAACGAAGCGCTGTTTGGTTTACCGCCGATTATACATTGTTGGGTAAGAATCCGGCGATTGAAGAGTGGCCACGCAATAATCACATTCTCATGTATGAAATCAATTTTGATTTTAATATCAACGACAAATGGGCTTTTATTACAAATGCTCGAACCCAATCGCCGGTGCTCGACATTAGTCAGGTCAGTTACTTCAACACAGGTGTGGACGCCGTTAGCGATGCCGCCAATCAAGATTCGTCGGCTTGGAATGCTCTTGTGCGTTGGGTCGGATCTGAGTCAATCGGCCTTCGCTATACTCCAAAAAGTGGCCAAGATTTGCGATTTAGTTTCGTCGAAGATTGGGGTATCGGACCGTACAGTCACACCGGCAGTGTTTACACAAATAACGCCCCCGACATTGCTCTAGTTGTGCAGGGTCGAGTCGATCTTTAAGTTTTCGCAAAACATGCGATAGCTATCTAGAATGTCTCAAAATAAGCCGAAAAAGATTATGGATGAAATGGATTTCATTTTTGTACTCTTTTTGGGTGGCGAACATCGCCGGCATTATATTTTGCGCTTCGTTGGCGTCCGCCGACGCGCCTCCATCTTATGATCAACCAATGCCGTTTGCGTGGGCCCATCAAATCCCAACGGGCGAGCAACCTGGCTGGGGCGACACGTGGTGGTTCAATTACAGCTTGAGTGATTCGAATATCTGGAATGAGCCGACGACGATGACAGATAAACGAAACGGCGATACTTACTACTACATGGCCGATTACGAGCAGACGACCCTAAACCTCGAGGTGGGCCACGCATTTTGGGATCGCCTCGGCGTTTCAATCGACCTGCCCATTGCCGATCGCTGGGGCGGGGTTCTTGATCATTTTATCAATGCATTTCACATTCTTGGCTATGGCGAATCGCTTTACAATCGGGCGGATTACCCGCAGTGGCAGACGATCTATTCGGTAAAGAAAAATAATGTTGATTACTTTGCGTCTCAAAAACCAGTGCAGGGTTTGGACAACATCAATTTGAAATTCAAACTTTGGATGTTCAAATGGATGGGCGATGTCCCCAACTCCTGCCCCTGCGGTCTTTCGATTTCTTCAGAAACAAAGTTCCCGCTCAACAGTGGTGCCACGGGTGGGACGACGGGCTCGATCGATCAGAGCGTGAGCGTTCACCTTGGTATCCCACTCTTTTCTGCCAGCGCATTTTGGGCTACGGCAAGTTACACCGCGCTCGGCCGCAACCCGGCCATCGATGGTTGGCCGCAATTTAATCATATCGTGATGTACGAGGGTAACTTCGATTTTGCGCTCAATGACTATTGGGGCTTTGTCATAAGTGCCCGGGCCGAGTCGCCCTACCTCGATCGGTCGGCCTTGAGTTTTGTTGATAACTCGACGAACCCAGCTGTCGTTGCCAATGACCAGCAATCATCTGGTTGGAATGCTCTGACGCACTGGCTGGGGTCTGAGTCATTCGGTTTTCGTTATAGAACAATTGCTGGCAGTGAGTTTCGCGCAATGTTCGTTGAAGATTTTGGCCTTGGCTATAATGATCAATCAAGCGGCCTCTACACAAATAATGCACCAGATGTTAATATTGTTATTCAGGGTAATTTTACGTTCTAGTTTTTGAATGAGACTTTTAAGAAAGGGTAGAAAATTGAAAAATAATTTAGTTCGAATTTTCGTCGTGTCAAATATTCTGTTCGTAGTTTCAGCTTGCGCCTCGATGTCGGCTTTGCCAAAAGATGACAATGTAAAGGTGTCACGCGATGAGCCCCCAAAAGAGTGCGCTCTCATTAGTAAAGTTGAAGGTCGGTCTCAGAATGTAAAGGGTTCGGCAGAAGAGGCGCTAAAAGATTTGAAGCAAGAGGCCGCGAACAAGGGCGCCAACTATCTGGTCGTTCGACAATATTCTGCACTCGGAACCTCTGTCACCGGCGAAGCTTACAAATGCCCCTAACTACCCGTAAGTGATTCGCACTTTGGCGGAGGCGGGCCGAGCCTGGCAGGTGAGGCACTCGCCAGCCTCAACGTTTTCTTCGGCCAAAATCCCCAGTTCTTTTTGGTAAGCCAAACCCGAATCCAGTTTTGCCATGCAAGCCATGCAGGCGCCATCCATACACGAGTAAGGCGGGTTCAGCCCAGCTTCGAGTAGAGTTTCTAAAATGGTCGCACCTTCACGGGCCGCGATCTCATGAGTCTTTCCGTCAATAACGGCCTCAATCATTTCAGGGGTGCTTCGAAGATTTTTTTCGCCAATCCAAATTTCGTCGCCGCCAAGAGCCGGCACGTTATTGGCCGAACTTTTTTCACTCGTTGACGATGTTTTCGAATCGGCCTTTGGCGTGCTGGCGGCGAAGCTCTCGATCATAATATTCTTTTTATCAACACCTAAATCTTTGAGCGCATCAGAAACGGCTTGCATATAACCTTGGGGCCCACAAATAAAATGTAGAGACTGTGGGCCGGTCGCGGTGCGGGCGAAAAATTCTTTCACATCACTTTTAGCCGTCATGCCTTTAAGGCCCGACCAACTTTTTGCCGGCTCTGACAGAATGAAGCTCACCGAAAATCGCGGCCCGAATTCAAGCGCCAGGCGCCGGAGCTCATCATAAAATATAATCGTCTTCTCTTCGCGGTTTTGATAGAAAAGCGCGCAATCAATTTTGGTGGTTTTAAGCGTGGTCTTTATCAAAGAAATAATCGGGGTAATGCCACTGCCGGCGGCAAAAAACGCAATTTTTTTAGCTTCAACATGAGCGGGTAAACAAAATAAACCAGCAGGCGGAGTCACCCAAACCTCATCGCCTTCTTTTATTTTTTTCGCCAAGAAGTTAGAGCCGAGCCCGCCCTCAACAGCTTTGACGGCAATCTTAAAATCTTGGTCGTAATCGGGGCTCGAAGCCAGTGAATATGAGCGATGAATCTCTTCGTCTTTGCCAGCGCGTTTGACGTCTAAGAAAAACGTAATAAACTGCCCAGCACGATATTTAAATTTTTCTTGAAGCGCGCTGGGCACTTCGAGCGCCAAAGACACAGTGTCGGCCGTCTCTTGAATTCGTTTAGCAACCTTAAGTTTGTGACAGAGTTTTGTGCGATCAAGGCTCATAATACAAAGACCTCGCAATAAATTGTGCGGGGCCAATCAATTGTGGCCGCGCTGTTTTGAAATCAACTTGAAGATGGCCGCCAGGCACGCGTACGCGAACGAAAGATGTCGACTGGCTGCGCTTGGTACTGAACGAATATGCCGCAGCGACGGCCCCAGTGCCGCACGCGAGGGTGTATCCAAGAACCCCACGTTCGAAAGTGAGGGAGGCGATATTGGCCGATTTACTCTTGGCGGGCCCGCGCCCGTCGGAGGTGGCGTAAAAAGTTACGTTGGTGCCGTGTTTCTTAAACTTAGGCAAAGCGCGAATGTTATCAACAACATCAACAAGGTTATCCACGGTGTTTTCAAGGGAGCGAATATTTTTGGCTCTGGGCACGTATACAACAGCGTGGGGCACTCCTGAATTTACGTAATCAAATTGTAACTTTCGAAAACGATCATCTTTTGCGCGAGGTGCAGCGAGCCCCAGTTCAAATTCAGAAATCGCCGGCATTTCAACGCGAAAGTTGCCGCCAGTTTTGCCTTCATTCGAAACCGTCACGACGCCGGCTCGAGTCTCAAGCGTAAGTGCTGTTGAAATTTCGGACCGTGGTGAATGCATTTGCTCGTAAAGGCCTACAACGCGGGCAGCATTGCCACACATTTCAGCGCGTGACCCATCGGCATTATAGAAATCCCACTTTACGTTCGCAATTTTTGAATTCTCAAGAAAAAGAAGGCCATCGGCGCCAATTGAGAAGTGCGATCGACACAATCGGCGAGCGGCGTTTGCGCGCGTAGCAGATCGAAATATTTTCTTAAATCGCCGACGGACTTCGCCATCGCGCCAATCAATGACTAAGAAATCGTTTCCGGCGCCAGTGAGTTTTGCCAACGGCAGCCCGGCCGTCGTAATTTTTTTGGATTCTGAAATCATCCAAATATTTGTATCAGAATTTTCGCAAAAGTCCTACCACGATGCCGCGAATCGCGACCTGTTCGGGAGAGTACCACATAGACTCAAATGCCGAATTAGCTGGACGAAGTTCGACCTGAGGTTGGGCTAGGCTTGCACCTGCGTGCAAATAAAACCTCTTAACAGTAGCCTCGCCATCAACCGCGCAAACACAAATTTCGCCGTTATTTGCACGCGGCTGTTCTTGCACAATTAAAATATCGCCATCGAAAATGCCATCTTCAATCATCGACTGACCGCTAACTCGCAACGTAAAACTGCGGCGCGGTTCTCGAACCAAAGACGGTGGCACTTCAACAAATTCATCATGAGTCATAGATTCAATAGGTCGCCCGGCCGCCACAGTCCCAAGAAGAGGGAGGGATAAAAGCTCCCGCTGAAGCCTATCCTCAGCGGGAGCCCTTATTTTTGGGGTTGAGACAGCATTGGGTTGTTTTTGGGCCAAAACAGAACTGAGAGCATCTTTCAACGCTGACGACGATCGCAAGACCGTAATCGCGCGTTTTTGATTGCCCGCAGGTGAGCTGATGTAGCCTTTGGTCTGCAACTGCTTGATGTAGCGTTGAACAGAATTAAGAGAACTAAAACCAAAGTGCTTTTGAATTTCTTGATAACTTGGAGCCACTCCATTCTGCAAAACGTAGCCCTCGATAAACTCAAGAGTCAGTTTCTCATTCAGAGAGAGTGGGTGGATGTTATGTGTAAGTGCATCGCTCATGAGGCAAACAATAGGTGTATGTTATGTGTAAGTCAAATGTATGTCTTGGTTTATGTATCGCGTTAGAGACGAGGAAGTTCGAGGTAGAATTTTAGCAAGTGTCTCGACCCATTGAGCGTGGTAATTCTCTGCGTCTTAGTATGATTGAAACTCAATCTCAAACCGCAAAGACTATTAACAGAATTGGTCTCGAACCAGGGTGGAAGTCTGCGCTATCACCCGAATTTTCTAAAACATACATGCGAGACTTACAGGTTTTTCTGCGCGCCGAAACAGCCAAGAAAAAAACGATCTTTCCAAAACCTGATGAGTATTATGCGGCCTTCAATTTGACCCCGTTAGATAAAGTGAAAGTCGTAATCTTGGGGCAGGACCCCTACCATGGCCCGGGCCAAGCCCACGGATTGTGTTTTTCGGTTCGGCCAAATGTGGCCTTCCCTCCGTCGTTACAAAATATTTTAAAAGAGCTCGCAAGTGATCTTGGGGTAACGGCCCCCGAACATGGCTGTTTACTTTCGTGGGCCCAGCAAGGTGTTTTGCTTTTGAATTCTACCCTGACGGTCGAAGAAGGTCGGGCTGGTGCTCATCAAAATAAAGGCTGGGAGCAATTTACCGACGTGGCTATTCACCATTTGAATGAAACCCGCGACCATCTTGTTTTTATTTTGTGGGGGGCCTTTGCGCAAAAGAAAGGTGCCTTCATCGATTCGAAGCGCCATCTTGTGATTTCGTCGCCACACCCGTCGCCGCTGTCATCATATCGCGGTTTCTTTGGTTCGACGCCTTTTTCAAAAACAAATCGTTATTTGGTAGAACATGGGCAGCAGCCAATCGCATGGGCGCTGCCGGCCAAGGCCACGGTGAAACTGCAACTTGAGCAAAGGTTGTTGTCGTGAAATTGAAAGCGAACCTTTTCTTTTTTCTAGAGTTTTTGGCAGTTGGTATCGGTACTATGAACTTAGCTGCCGCTCAAGGCCGTGCTGAAAAAACATTTGTTTATTGTGCCGAAGCAAAGCCCTCGAGTTTCAACCCTCAGTTGGCAACTGACGGCGCCACTTTCAATGCAACTTCGCGAACGATTTACAGTCGTTTGGTTGAAATTGATCGCGCCACGTCGCGAGTTGTACCTAGCCTTGCCGAATCATGGGTCGTATCGCCCGATGGGCGCGAAATTACATTTAAACTTAAAAGCGGAGTACAATTTCAAACGGCGGATTATTTTAAGCCGACGCGTGCATTAAATGCTGACGATGTCCTTTTTTCTTTTGAGCGAATGCGTGACCCCAATCACCCCTTTCATAATGTGGGCGGTGGGGTGTATCCAAATTTTGTTTCTCAACAAATGGGCGCGTTGATTGAACGCATCGAAAAGCTGAATGATCTCACCGTGCGCTTCAAATTGCGACGACCCGAAGCGCCGTTTTTGGCGAATCTTGCAATGGACCTCGGCGCCATCCTCTCTGCAGAATATGGCGCCAAGTTAATGGCCGATAAAAAGCTATCGAACCTCGACACCTTGCCGCTTGGCACCGGGCCTTTTGGGTTCGTCTGGTATGAAAAAGACAAATCGATTCGTTTTCGCGCGCACAAAAATTATTTTGCCGGGCCAGCCAAAATCGATAATTTAGTTTTTCAAATTGTGAGCGACCCGCAATTGCGAATTGAGAAGCTGAAAAGAAATGAGTGTCAGTTTGTATCAGAACCCTTGCCGGGCCGCCTGGCTGAAATTAAAGGCGACCCAAATTTAAAATTGATGTCTCAGCCTGGCCCCAACATTAGTTATTTGTCTCTTAATTTAGAAAAGTCTCCGTTTTCAATTCTCGCGGTACGTAAGGCGATCTATTATGCCCTCAATCGCGAGAGCTACATTAAACAAGTTTACGGTGGCAATGCGCAATTAGCCAAAAACCCTCTGCCGCCAATGATGTGGTCGTACAATAGGTTTACTCCTGATTATGATTTCAGCGTAGCCAAAGCCAAAGAGCTTTTGCAGCAGGCCGGGTTGCCAAATGGTTTCGAAACAAATCTTTATTACGCTCGGGTGTCGCGACCCTATAATCCTGACCCGCAAAAAATGGCGGAGTTGATCAAAAAAGATCTAAGCGCTGTTGGCGTCAATGTGCATCTTGTTGAGCTCGAGTGGCAGGAGTTTTTGAAGAAATCGCGAACGGGCGAACTGGAGCTAAGTCTTCAGGGCTGGACAAGTGACAACGGTGACCCAGATAATTTTCTAAATAATTTGCTGTCGTGCAATTCGATTTCATCCGGCAACAATCGGTCGCGCTGGTGCGATAAGCGCTATACATTTTTGGTCGAGCGAGCGCGAGTCACGACCAACATTCGCATTCGCACTAAATTCTACGAAGAGGCCCAAGAAATTTTTAAACGCGAAGTGCCCTGGGTGACTTTGGCGCACGGCACGGTTTTTAAAGCAGCTCGCAAAAATATCGAAGGTTATAAGATTAGCCCCTTTGGGTTTGACGACTTCACGACGGTGTATTTCAAATGAAGACAAGTACACACTACTTCGAAAAGTGGCCGAACCTTAAGAATTGGCAGCAGTGGTTCGGGCAGGCCAAAATTGTGGTCGTGGCCGACCAGCGCGTTGGCAAAGACGCCCTAGAACACCTAGGCCGAATAGGTCACTGCCTTTCTGTTTCAGCAGGCGAAGGTCTTAAGCGGCCCGAGGCTTTCGTTAAATTAGCAGAAGAAGTGCTTGAGGTCGTAGCGGGTTGTTCGGCGCAAGAGATTATTCTGGTGGCAGTCGGTGGTGGGACAGTCGGCGATGCGGTCGGGTTTTTGGCGAGCGTTCTAAAGCGCGGAGTGCGCCTCGTGCATGTGCCCTCAACTTATTTGGCGGCTCTCGATTCAGCTCACGGCGGCAAAACGGCGCTTAATGTTGGTGGCTTTAAAAATCAAATCGGTACAATTTACCCCGCCGAACGGGTGATCGTAATTCGAGAGCTATTGGCAATGCAACCCTCGCTGAACCTGAGATCGGCCTATGGTGAGCTGATTAAAATGGCCATCCTTGCCGGCGGCTCGTTGTTTCAAAACCTTGAGCGCACAAAAACATTTGATGAAAGTCTTTTTTGGAAAGTACTGCCGACAGCCGTTCTGGCCAAAAATAAAATTGTCGTGCGTGACCCGTTTGAGAAAAAAGGCATTCGACAGTTGCTTAACCTGGGTCACACGGTCGGGCACGCGCTTGAAGTTGAACAAAACCTACCGCATGGCCTCGCCGTGCAACTCGGCCTTGAATTTAGTCTTGAGCTAAGTCGAAAACACAATCTTATTGGCGGCGCTAATTTTCAGAGGCTAGCGAAAATTCTAGCTAAAAATAAGACCGTGGCTTGGGCGCGAATCCCCAGCAAAAAACTGCGTGAATATTTGAGTCGCGATAAGAAATCGCGGCAGTTGAAATATGTTCGATTTGTTCTCGTGAAGAAGCCCGGCCAGGCCGTTGTGAGAGAGCTGTCAATTGCAGCTGTAGTTTCGGCGGCCAAAGATTTTGGGTGGGCGAGATGAGCTTTTATTTTAACGGAGAATTGCCCGCCTCAAAATCGCTAATCAATCGCGCGCTCGTGGTTGCTAGTTTTTCAAACGATCTAAAAGTAATTGGTGATTCACACGCCGATGATGTTCAGTTGATGCGTGCCGGCCTTCGGCAGTTACAAATAAACGTAACTACGGGCAAAACTGCAGCCCTTGAGTGCGGCCATGCGGGCACTGTGTTGCGGTTTTTAGCGCTGCGTGCGGCGCGAGAAAAAGGCGTGCACCGCCTTACGGGTTCAGCGCGATTGTTTTCAAGACCGCAAAGCGAACTGGTGGCGGTGTTGGGTCAGCTTGGGGCCTATGTTGAGGTTCGTGAAACCGAGATGGTTATACGAAGCGATGGCTGGCATCTCATCGTCGATGGTCTTCAGATCAATGCCGATCGCTCGAGCCAGTTCGCCTCAGCGGTGATCTTGAGCGCCTGGCAATTGCCCTTTGATCTGCATTTTTCGGTTTCGAAAAAAGTGGTATCGGAGGGCTATTTGCGAATGACCATTGATCTCGTTAAAAAATTGGGGCTAAGAGTTGAAGGGAGAGGGCCTGAATTCTTTATCTCGGCCAATCAAAAAGTGTCAGCCAGCGAATATTTGGCTGAGCCCGATTTGAGCTCTGCATTTACCGTCGCGGCCTTGGCTGTGGTCGACGGTGAGGCTGTGATTAAAAACTTTCCGCGACCGAGTTTACAGCCTGATTCAATATTCGTGCGATTGCTTGAGAAGATGGGCGCCCAGGTTGAGGGGCGCGGCGCTGATATGGTATTTCGAAAATCACCGGCGCTGACTGGCATAAATGTTGATCTCGATAATTCGCCAGATTTGTTTCCGGTTCTGGCCGTGCTATGTGCCCTCGCTAAGTCACCAAGTGAGGTCACTGGAGTGGGGCACTTGAAATACAAAGAGTCGTCTCGGCTCGAGCGAACGGCCGAGCTTTTGCAGCTTATGGGGGCTCGAATTGAGCAAAACGAAAGTGTTGTTAAAATTTGGCCCGTCAAAGAACGAGTGGTTGGTGGGCCAAAAATTATTTTTAAAGTAGACGGAGACCATCGCATGGCAATGGCCGTTGCCGTAGCCGAGCGATCGGGGTTTTCAATACAGGGGGACGAAATGAAAGTTGTGTCAAAAAGCTTTCCGGAGTTTTTACAACTAGTGGGGGCGGTCTAATGATAACTATCGTTGTCGGGCATCGGGGTGCGGGTAAATCAAAATTTTTAGAACGTGTTGTGGCCTATCATGGCGCCCTTGGCCAAGAGGTGCATGCATTTGATCTCGATAGAGAAATTGAAAGACGTTCTCAGAAAACCATTGAGCAGATATTTTCTGAGTCCGGAGAGGCCGGGTTTCGTGAACTTGAGCAGCAATGTTTTCGCCAGGTTTATGCTGATGCGCAAGCCGTCAAGGGCTCGGCGTTTGTTGCGGTCGGAGGCGGTTTTGTCGAGGGGCTGAAGGGCCCGCTGCCCTTTGGTTCGCAAATTTTGTGGGTGCGACGACCAAGTGATCGCGCCGGGCGAATCTTTATCGATCGGCCAAGACTTGATTCTGAGATGGCGCCCCTTGAAGAATTTCTGGCGCGATTCGCCACGCGAGAGGCACTTTTTCAAAGAATACATCATCGACAGATCACCATTCCAGAAGGCTGGGATCATCTGAATGATTTTGAGCCGACCTTGCTTGGGTTAAAACCGGCGGCATTGAATGCATCGATGACAGTTTTGCCCGAGCACTTAGGGAACCCACTTCGGCTTGAAGATTTTATTCAGAATAAGTTGCAGATGGGCCTTCGTTATTTCGAATTGCGAGATGATCTTTTGAGCGATGATCAAATCGAAATGCTCACAAAAGAATTGCCAAGTGAAAAAGTCTTGATCAGTTTTCGCCGTCGTAAGACGTCAGAGCGTTTGAAGAGACTGAGTGCGCCCTTTGCCACAGACTGGGCGCTTGAGCTCGGGCCGTCGCCTTTTGATCACAATAAAATTATTTCTGTTCATGAGCGTTTTGATGGTGAATCAATCGACGAAGTCGTCGAACGTCTTAAGGGCGTGAAAGCGGATCATTATAAGTTGGCAGTGCCGGTTCATGACTACATCGAGTTGTGGAGCGGTCATCGATTTTTTAAAGAAGATTCTGCTCGCCATTCTTTTCTACCGAATTCGCCCAATGGCCGTTGGAGTTGGTACCGCCTCATTCAGCATAAGAATATGCACTTAAATTTTGTACGCGACGGGGTTGAGGGTTCGTCAGCTGATCAACCGGTGATTTTTGATTTTCTTCGTTACCCAGAAAAAGCGGTCGGATTCGCGGCCGTATTGGGGTCGCCGATTGGGCATAGTCATACTCCGGCCGAGCAGAGCCGGTTTTTTGGCGAAAAAAATATAGGCGTTGTCGCGATCGATATGCCCGAGGTCGATTGTCACTCGCTTTCATTTAGCATTCTTGAGCGGCTTGGCATGCGCGCGGCGGCCGTGACATCTCCGCTAAAAATGCTCGCCGCAAGAATCTGTGTTCATCTCGATAAAAAATCAGATGAGCTCGGTGCGATCAATACAATGTTGCACACTTCAAACGGGTGGCTTGGTACAAATACCGATGTCTTGGGTCTCGAGGCAATGTTAAAGTCACTCGAATTGCCGCCAACAGTGGCGGTCTGGGGCGGCGGCGGTACGCGGTTGGTATTAAAGTCATTGCTGCCGAAGGCGCATTTTTTCTCAGCGCGAATGGGCAAAGAAATATGGGTCGAGCGCGCTGAACCCGAATTTAACCCCGAACTTTTGGTGTGGGCGTTGGGTCGGTCGCGGGTGGAGGGCAGTGAGAAGCCGCCGGCTAATTGGCGACCTAATTATATTTTGGATTTAAATTACAGCGAAGACTCGCCGGGGCTTGAGTACGCTCTTCAGACCGGCGCGAAATACATTTCGGGTCGAGCATTTTTTAAAGCGCAGGCGAGTGCGCAACGCGATTTTTGGGCGCGCGAGATAAAGGATTAGATTTAAAATGAGTGCAAACAGTTTTGGTCACCTATTTAAAATTACCAGTTTTGGCGAAAGTCATGGCGCGGCCCTTGGCGTGGTTATTGACGGTTGCCCGTCGGGTGTGCCATTTGATCAGACCCTTCTCGAGCAGTGGCTTGCACGCCGAAGGCCAGGTGCTGGCATTGCGGTTTCTGGGCGAGCCGAAGGTGATCGGCCAAAAATTCTCAGTGGAGTATTTGAGGGTAAAACTCTCGGCACTCCGATTTGTATAATTGTTGAAAATGAAGATGCTCGTTCTGGTGACTATAAAAATTTGCCCGATCGCCGTGGGCATGCTGATGATGTTTGGCGTGATAAATTTGGCCACGTTGACCCGAGGGGCGGGGGGCGATCTTCGGGCCGTGAAACCATCGCTCGAGTGATGGGCGGTGCCGTCGCCCAAATGTTTTTACGCGCAAGCGAAGCAACAAAAAGTGACTCCGCAAACGGTGCGCTCGTCGTGCGCGGCCTCTATCGACAGATCGGGCCGGTGATTTTGGCCGACAATGAACAGCCCGGTAGCGAGCGTTGGGCTGAGGTTGAAAAAATGCTAAGTGGGCTAAAGGTCGAAGGCGAAAGCGTCGGCGGGTTTGCTGAGATTCGCGTCGAAAACCCCCCACGCGGGTTGGGTCAGCCCGTTTTTCATAAGTTGAAATCGGATCTTGCTGAAGCGTTGATGTCGATTGGTGCAGTGACGGGCGTCGAGCTGGGTGACGGTTTTCGAATGGCCGCGCTCAAGGGTACCGAGGCTCACGCCGAGGGTGGCGAGTGTCTTTATGGCGGCATACGTGGTGGCATTTCAACCGGCGAAACAATCTCGGTCAAATTTGCGGTTAAGCCAACTTCGTCAATTATGGATGTGGCAAAAAAAGGGCGCCATGACCCGTGCATTTTGATTCGCGCTTTGCCAGTAGCAGAGGCGATGGTGCAACTCGTTCTTGCCGATCACGTTTTGTGGGCGCGATTAAATCGTATTTAAATATTAATTAACGCGGCGTCCACCAGAAAACAGGCCGGGTATTATTTTACGACCGCTTTGTAGAGGAAACTTGCGCCGCCCATGAGGGGGCGGTGGGTGACGCTTGAAAAAACTCCGGTGTTTGAAATGAAATCGCAGAATTTTTGACCTGAGGTAAATTGGCCAGACGTGCGCTGCAAATATTCGTAGGCGTCACGATGGCCCGAAATATATCCGCCGAGGCGAGGCACTACAGTTTCAAAATAAAACCGAATGCCCCAGCGCATGACGGGGTTTTCGATTTCGCCTGTTTCAAGAATCATTACGGCGCCACCAGATTTTGTAACGCGAGCCATTTCGGTCAGTGCGGCGCTGACGTCTGAAACATTGCGAATACCATAGGCAATTGAGGTGACATCAAACCGGCGAGAATCAAAATCAAGATGAAGGGCATCGCCAACCGAAAACTTTATGTTGCCAGTGCGGGCGAGATTTTTTCGTTTGGCGAGTTCAATCATTTGAGGGGTAAAGTCGATACCATAGACTTGGTTCACGCCCGACGCTTCGAAATCAAAAGCGAGATCACCGGTGCCAGTGGCGCAATCGAGAACTATAGAGTTCGGGCCGGCGAGACTCCAGCGAACGAGAGCGTCGCGCCAACGATGGGCAAAGCCAAATGTGATGGCGTCATTGGCACGGTCGTACGTGCCGGCAATTGAGCCGAAGAGATCTTTTATAAATCGAGCGTCTTGGCCGGGCTGCATGTCTTCAACATTTTTTTGTCGAGGGCGTTGAGAATTTTTTCGAGACGAGCCATGAGGTCTTTAAACATCGGTAGTGTCAGCGCTTGAAAGCCATCTGACAAGGCTTCTGACGGTCTTGGGTGAACTTCAACAATTATGCCGTCAGCACCAGCCGCCGCTGAAGCAAGGGCCATCGGTATAACGAGATCTGTGGCTCCGGTGGCATGCGAAGGGTCCGCTAAAACTGGAAAGTGTGAATGACGCTTTACAAACGCTACGGCGTTTAAATCAAAAGTATTTCGGGTCGCCGTTTCAAAAGTACGAATACCGCGTTCGCAGAGAATGACTCGTGGGTTGCCGTGTTTAACCACATACTCGGCGGAGTAAAGCCATTCGCTGATCATCCCTGAGAAGCCGCGCTTTAACAGTACGGGCTTGTCGACGGAGCCAAGCTCTTTAAGTAAAGCGTAATTGTGCATGTTTCGTGAGCCAACTTGAAAAACGTCAACTAGGCTTGCGAAGTCGTTGATCTGCCGTGGGTCTGTTACTTCTGAAACAAAAGGCAAACCTGTACGAGCTTTCACTTCACGCACAATATCAAAAGCGTCGCGGCCCATCCCCTGAAAGCTCGAGGGGTTGGTGCGCAGCTTGAACATTCCGCCGCGAAGCATAACGGCGCCGTTGTCGGCGACGAACTGCGCGGTCTCGGTAAATTGTTCGAGAGATTCAATAGAGCAGGGGCCGGCGATAACGGCAAAATCAGGGCCGCCAATTGTTAAGCCGCCAAATTCAACAGGCTTTGTATAGGCATTGGCCGTATAGATTTTTGAAGGGCTCGATTTTTCATTTTGCTGTTCGATTGTCATAAGCTGCTTTTTTTACGAAAGTTTCTGGTAGAAAGATATCGCAAAGTTCGTTACATCGGCAAAAATTTTGGGTATTAAATACGGTTTATTCAGGGGGTCTCTGTGCCAGATAATGCAACGCGCAATCTTACTAAGAGTGAGATTCAAAGTTTCTTAAAAAGCGGTCTGATCATAGGTTTGGGGCCGACGAAGTGTTTGGTTGCATGGGGCGATTTTAAGAAATCTACAAAACCAAGTGGTGACGGGATGCAGTTTTTTGTTCCCGATTTTTATCTTGAAGAGCAAAAACCCTGGTTATTTTTCGCTCATACGGTAGTTACCGATCGGCAAGCATTGCTCGTAGAGCTTGAGGCCGAGGCTCAACCACCGAAGCTAGAATTGAAGTGGAAGCAGCCGAAATTTCAAGATTTCAAAAGTAAATTTGAATTGATTCAAAAAGAAATTAAGAAAGGTGAGCTTCGCAAAGCCGTCCCGGTTGTGTTTGAGCGCTCTACCGGGACGATGACGCTTGCGATGCGGGCATCAATTTTGAAAAGTCTTTTGAAGAATGCGATCAAGCCAAACCCTTACGGTTTTTGGACTCCTGAAGAAGGGGTAATGGGCGCAACCCCTGAAATTCTTTTCACCTACAACGCGCGCAATAATGAGCTCGAAACAATGGCGCTGGCGGGCACACGAACATCTGAGAGAGAGAAGAAAGACACTCTCGCAAATGATCCGAAAGAAATGTTTGAGCATGACCTTGTCATTCAAGGGTTGAAAGAGAAGTTGACTAAGTTGGGCGAATTACAAGTTTCGCCGACCTACGTTTGGGACCTCGGCATGATTTCTCACTTGCGAACCGATATGTCGGTTGAACTTAAGTTAAAGCTGTCGCCTGAAAAAATATTTACCGAAATGTGCGCGCTTTTGCACCCGACTGCGGCACTCGGTGTCGCCCCTAACAAAGCTGACTGGAGATTTTTAAAAACTTGTGATGGAGCCGAACAGCGTGGGCATTTTGGGGCTCCGTTTGGTGTCTTGAGCCCGAACGGCAAATCGATAGTGCTCGTAGCGATTCGAAACATTCAGTGGCACGAAGATCAATTGACGGTGGGCACAGGCTGCGGAGTGGTGGCTCAAAGTGAATTGCCTAATGAGTGGCAAGAGCTCGAAGTTAAGCGCCAGGCCGTGCATGCGCTATTGGAATTATAAATTTATTAAATAAAGAAGTGGCTAGAAAAATTGAATATTGAACTGGCAACCGAAATTATAAAAAAACTCAATGACCTTGGTGTCGTCGATTTTCTTGTTTGTGCGGGGGCCCGCAACGCTCCGTTGGTGAAAGTCTTGAGTCAAGCTGACGGCGTCAATGTTCAACATTTTTATGATGAGCGCGCGGCGGGGTTTTACGCTCTTGGCCGGGCTCGCCGTCGCAATCGCCCAGTCGCAGTTTTAACGACTTCGGGCACGGCGGTAGCTGAACTCTTGCCGGCCACGATTGAGGCGCATTATTCGAACGTGCCGCTTGTACTAGTGACCGCTGATCGCCCCCGGCATTATCGGGGCAGTGGCGCACCCCAAACCATTGAGCAGGTTGGTCTGTTTTCGGTTTATGTTGAGAATGTTTTTGATGTCGCAAAGCAAATAGATGTTGAGCCCATTGTAATTGCGGGCCCAACCCATATTAACGTTTGCTTTGACGAGCCGCTGATCGATGCTCCGGTTTCAAAATTGAGTTTGAGTGAGAAACTATTTTCAAGACAATTGACGCGGCGGAGGTCTTCTGCCGAGGTTGAGGTTTTTTTCAATAAGGTTAAGAGACCATTGGTAGTTTTGGGTGCGGTACATGAGGCCGTTCGTGGGCGCGTGCTTGAGTTTTTGACCACTCTCGCGGCACCGATTTACGCTGAGGCACAATCCGGTTTGCGCGAATGCCCCGAACTCGCGGATTTTACCTTAAGGGCCGGTGAGGGCGCGTTGTCGGCCGAAATGGTACGTGAAAATTTCGACGGCCTTTTGCGCATCGGCAGTGTGCCGACACTTCGGTTATGGCGTGATCTTGATTTGTCATTAGCCGCCTTGCCAGTTCTTTCGGTGAGCGATATCGAATTCACCGGATTGGCTCGAGATCAACAAGTGGCGATTAGCTATTCTGATTTTTTTGAAAACAGCTCGGTTGCAGAATTAAAGGGCCAGCCGCGAGCAGCGAACGCAGTTCTGGCCGCTGATCACCGTCGGCGAGCGCAGCTCGAAGGTCTTTTTGAAGAACTGCCGGTGGCTGAGCCGAGTCTTTTTCGTACATTGAGTAATGAGATTGCGATTAAAGATTTGGTTTTCGTTGGTAATAGTTTGCCGATTCGCGAGTGGGATCTCGCCGCGAACCCGGGGCATACTCATGAGCGGGTTTACGCCAACCGTGGCGCCAATGGCATTGACGGGTTGTTAGCCACATTCTTGGGTTTAAGTGATGTTGAGCAGACAAATTGGCTTTTGCTCGGTGACTTGAGCGCCCTTTATGATCTCAATGCATTGTCGTTGGCTGACCCGAAACAAAAAATTCGTATTGTGGTCATCAATAACAGTGGTGGGCATATTTTTGAGAGAATGTTTAACGACAAAGCCTTTTTGAATGCACACAATTGGCGCTTTCAGAAGTGGGCAGAAATGTTTGGCTTCGAGTATCTCTGTATCGAGGGCGATAAAAGGCCAGCTGCTGATTGCCTGTGCGTCGATGCGCAGCACGCGGTTATCGAAATTCGCCCCGAACCGCAACAAACCAAAGAATTTTGGCGCCGTTACGCCGAGATTTGCCGATGACCAAACCAACGACTCGAATTGTTGCCATTCACGGTTTTCTGGGGCGCCCCAAAGATTGGGATGCTCTTAAGACGGTTATCTTAGAGCTCGCGCCCGATGTTGATTTTCAAACTATCGATTTGTTTTCGGCGCCCTCAAGCCCTCAAGCTAGTTTGCAGCCAACACTCAAAGATAAGAACATCGGGGAGTGGGCCAAGAAATTCAATCGCGCACAGAAAAATAAACATCTAGAGCGAAATATTTTATTGGGCTACTCGTTGGGGGGTCGGTTAGCGCTTCAAGCGGCGTTCGACAAGCCCGGGCTTTGGGATGAGGTTGCGCTCGTGTCAGCTCACCCCGGTGCGATCTCAGATGAAGACCGAAAGCGACGACGCCTCTCTGACAAAGATTGGGCCGAAAAATTTTTAAATTTGCCTTGGTCTGAGGTCATTCGGCTCTGGAATGGCCAACCTGTTTTCTTGGGAAGCGAAGAGCCAACGCGCGCCGAGATTGAGTTTAATCGCGGGAGCTTAGCCACCGCGCTCGTCAATTGGTCGTTAGCCGAACAAGAGTTCGTAGCTGACAAGATCATTCCGTTAAAGCCCAAACTTCACTGGTTTGCTGGCGAAAAAGACGGCAAATATGTAAATTTGTTTCATAATTTAAAAGTCGATGGGTTTATCGAAGACATCAATATAGTCAAAGGTGCGAGCCACAGGGTTATCTTTGATAGCCCCAAAGAGCTCGCACGTCTGCTTGTTCAGCGGTTGAAATTGTAATAGTGTGCGCCGATATAAAATTTTTAATAGGAGTCTCAATTGAGCCAGACCAATACTTTGTGGCAGAAAATTAAAGATTACACCGACATCAAATTTGAGCGCACCGAAGATGGCATCGCGAAGGTCACGATCAATAGACCTGAAGTTCGAAATGCTTTTCGCCCGCAAACGGTGAAAGAATTAAAAGAGGCATTCGAAATATGCCGAGAAGATTCGCGCATTGGCGTTGTTATTTTGACCGGTGAAGGCCGTGAGGCATTCTGTTCAGGTGGCGATCAAAAAGTGCGTGGCCATGCCGGTTATGTTGGTGAAGACGGCGTGCCGAGATTGAACGTTTTAGATTTACAAAAAATGATTCGTTATATGCCGAAACCAGTTGTGGCAATGGTGGCGGGTTATGCCATTGGTGGCGGGCACGTGCTTCACGTTGTTTGTGATCTAACAATTGCCGCTGACAATGCCAAGTTTGGGCAAACCGGGCCAAGAGTGGGCAGTTTTGATGGCGGTCTTGGTTCAAGCTACCTCGCTCGCATCGTGGGCCAGAAGAAAGCTCGTGAAATTTGGTTTATGTGTCGTCAGTACACGGCCGATCAGGCGCTTGAAATGGGTTTAGTGAATACGGTCGTGCCAGTCGCTGAGCTTGAGCATGAGACGCTCAAGTGGTGTCGAGAAATGCTCGAACTTTCACCAATTGCAATCCGCTGTTTGAAGTCGGCGCTTAACGCGGATTGCGATGGGCAAATGGGTTTGCTTGATCTCGCCGGCAACGCCACGCTTTTATATTATATGTCTGAAGAAGCTAAAGAAGGTAAAAACGCATTTGTAGAGAAGCGTAAACCTGAGTTTTCAAAATTTCCGCGACTGCCTTAATATAAAAAGGCGGGGCTTCGGTTGAATAAAACGGGAATTAAAAATTGGTGGTTGGCCATTCGGCCCAAGACGTTAACGGCGGCAATTATACCGATTGCAGCGGCTACGGCCTTGGCTCATCGCCATGGTGTCGCGCAATTCGGCATTGCTTTTTGTGCGCTCGGTAGCGCTTTAGCAATTCAAATCGCGACCAATCTTATTAATGACTTTATCGACTTTGACAAAGGGGCCGATACCGAAGAGCGACTTGGGCCCGTGCGTGTGACTCAGAGCGGTCTTTTTACCCGAGGCCAAGTGAAAGCAGCTGCAGCGACAGCGATTTCGTTAGCCGTGCTATTTGGTGCGCCGGTTGTTGTGGTTGGTGGCTGGCCGCTACTTACAGTCGGAGTCATTTCACTTTTTATGGCCTACGCTTACACCGGTGGCCCCTGGCCGCTGGCTTATCTTGGTTTGGGAGATATTTTTGTCATAGTATTTTTCGGTCTTGTTTCTGTTTGCGGGGTTTATTTTCTTGAGGCCCAAACGCTCAATCGCGACGCCGTTGTGCTCGGGTTTCAAATTGGTCTATTGGCGGCAGTTTTGATTGCCATCAATAATCTGCGAGATGTGGCTCAAGACGTGAAGGCCCATAAAAAAACTCTCGCTGTGCGGTTCGGAGTGGCCTTTGTAAGGCGAGAGATCATGATGCTGATCGTTGTAGCCTTTGCTCTTCAACTCTACTGGGCCAGCAACTATGGCTGGGTGGTCGGGCTGGCCCCGCTCTTTATGTTGCCGTTGGCTATTAAGATAGTGAGGCAGATCGCCCGCACTGAACCTTCGCGGGCCTACAATCAATTTTTGGCCCAGTCGGCCGCACTTCATGCTGGCTTCGGTTTGATTCTTTCGTTAGCATTTCTTGTGGGGAATGCAGCGAAATGAAAATATGGTACTCGACTTACCAATTGTTTCCGAAATCAGTTCTCAACAGTAAAATCAAAATCAAATATCGCCAGGGCGCTCTATTAAGAGTGCGATTCGATGACGATCGCGTTGGTTATGCCGACCTTTGCCCATTTTCAGAACTGGGCGATCAGCCCCTCGAGCTTGAGCTAAAAAATCTTTTAATTTCGAAACCGAGCCAATTAACTTCGCGCTCGCTTTTATATGCGCGCCTAGACGCGGAGGCGCGGTTTGAGAAACGCTCGCTGTTTGATCCAAAAATTCGAATAAAGAATCATTTCTTGGTTAACGACCTTCTGAATTTTGATCTCAACCGTATCGCGACCTTACAGGCCGATGGTTACAGCGAGTTTAAAATTAAGATTGGCCGTGAAATTAATGTCGAGACCCAAAAATTACGCGACCTTTGCGACGTGCTTGCAAAAAACTCGCGTCTTCGCCTCGATTTTAATATGTCATTCAATCAAGATCGATTCGTACATTGGTTTGATAAGAATCAGAGTTGGCTGCGCAGTCATCTTGAATTTGTTGAAGACCCCTTTGCATACTCCGCAAAAGAATGGCGCGAGGTGAGCGATCGTTGGAATATCGTGCTCGCTCTTGATTTTGCTTCGACGGCTGAAAAATGTAAGGCCGAAGGGGCACAGATTGTCGTCATCAAGCCTGTCGTCGATGACGTTGATAAAATTCTTCTCAGTCTAAAAAACACCCGCAAGAAAGTGGTGTTCACACATTACATGGACTTTCCGTTGGGCCAAATGAGTGCTCTTGTGACAGCTCAAAAGGCCCAGGCGCAATTTGGTGATATGGTCATCACCTGCGGCTTGCAACACCACGATATTTACGACGGGTTTAGTTTTCAGTCTGAAATTAAACATGATGGGCCGTACATTTTGCCGCCAGAGGGCTTGGGCCTCGGGTTTGATGTTTCTCTTGAAAAGCAAAAATGGGTTGAACTTCAGTGATCGATTGGCTGACGCGCGAATCGCATATTTTTTTTAATCCCAAATTGCCTGGCGCCATTAAAGATCGACTCAAAATGGCCAATCTGCCGACTTTGCCAGGTCATATTTGGCTTAGCTCTTCGGGCACGACGTCGACCTCAGTTCTGACCTTGTATGCCTTGAGTAAAGAGGCATTGTTGGCGGCGGCCGAAGCGGCGAACTATCATCTCGAGGTCACCGAAAAAGACATTTGGCTCAATGTGCTCCCGCACTTTCACGTTGGCGGCATTGCGATTTTAGCTCGCGCTCATTTGGCGCGACAGCGAATTGTCGATCGAAACTCCGTGCCGTGGAGTGCTGAAAGCTTTCACGAGTGGTGTGAGAACGAGCGCGTAACACTGACCTCACTTGTGCCAACTCAACTTTTTGATCTTGTCGAGTTCGGCGTTAGGGCCCCCGAAAAATTACGAGCGATTGTATTGGGCGGGGCCGCGACGGATGAAATTTTGTATCGTCGAGCGCGCGAGCTTGGGTTCAATTGCTTGCCTAGCTTTGGCATGACCGAGTGTTGTTCGCAGGTCGCAACCGCGACCTTGAAGTCACTTGAGAGTCACGAGTTTCCGGCGCTGCGGGTCTTGCCACACATTGAAGTTAAATTGGACGACGATGGTCAATTGGCGATTCAGTCGCCAGCGCTTTTCACTATGCGCCTTGATTTCTACCCAGATCACAACGAGCCAATGTGGCGTGTTGGCGATTGGTACATCACCAAAGATCGCGCGGATATTACCCAAGAGGGCGACACAGTTTCATGGTTGAAGCCGACGGGTCGCTCAGATGATGAAATTAAAATTTCGGGTGAACTTGTCAATCTTGCTGAATTGAACAAACTATTTCACCGAGTTTCAGGTATGAGTGAGGTCGCAATCCTTTCACAAAAAGATTCGAGACGCGGCCACGAAATCGTAGTGGCCCTGCCAGAAGAGGCTATCCTGGCGAGTGCCAAGTGGATTGAGGCCTTTAATCGCGAGGTTGTGCCGGTCGGTAAAATTATGGCGAGTTATTTTGTTGAGAAAATCCCAAGAACTGAGCTTGGCAAAGTACGAGTCGCTGAATTGCGCGAAACGCTTGGGCTCAAGTAGGCCAAGTGTATTCGATGCGGCTATCGCAAAACTTCGCGCACGCGCTCAGGCACCGTTATCTTTTTAAAAGTTTTTTTATCGACAAAGGCATGAGTTGAGGTCACTTCAGCGAGCTTTTGGTCTGATGACGGATCAAAAAATTCTGTTTTGAACGTAACCGATGTTTCGCCGACCTGACCGACAAAGAGTCGCGCAAAGTAAGAGCCGCCGACGCGCATGGGGGCCAAAAAATCGGCTTCGGCGTGGCGAACCGGAACGGCAAACTCAGCGTTTTGAAACCAAAAGGCCCAACCGAGCGGCGATTGGGTGGCCCATTCTTCAATACCCTGGTGGGCGAATTCAAAAGCCCGAGCAAAATAGATAAAGCCCTGCGGGTCGGTGTCGCCAAACGAAACCAGTATCTTTTTCTCGCTCAAACACTTTAGGGGCGTCGATGTCATGTCGTTCATACTCCAGCTAATAACGCATTGAGGCAAGTGCTTAGAATCTCAGGCCGACCTTGACGGACTCTTTCGCCAAAAGTTACCTCCTAGCTATGAACTTGAAGGTCTACGCCCCTGATGATTTCCCAAGCTATTTGCCGAAACTCAATGCCCTTTATGATGATTTGTTCTCACATGGCAAGGGTTTTCGCGCCAAATTGATTCAGCGAATTTCAGCTCATCTTGAGTTGAAGGCTGATGCTGTTCACCTGCTGGCGCAGACCATCGAGTTTATTCATAACGCCTCACTTTTGCATGACGACTTGATCGATCGGTCGCCCCTTCGGCGCGAGAAAACCGCGGCGTGGTTGAAATACACTCCTGAGTACGCGGTGTTGGCTGGCGATTATTTACTGGCGCGGGTGATGTTAAATCTTTCTCGTTACGGAAATCTGGCACTCATTCAATACACCGCCGAAATGATTTCAAACTTACTTGAAGGGGAGTGGATTCAAGACTCTCTGATTGAAGATTGGGATGTCAGCCTGACACAACTTGATCGCGTGCACGATTTGAAAACAGCTTCGCTTTTTAAGTGGTGCATGCGCGCGCCATTTATTGCGGCCAAAAATGAAGGTGTCGAATTGCATAACACGCTTGATGAGATGGGCAGTTTGCTCGGCCTATTGTTTCAGCGTAGCGATGACTTGCTCGATTTTGATGTGCGCAATTACGAGGGCAAAGCGGTGATGGGCGATCTGACTTCGGGTTACATGAACTCGTTTGCGACTTTTTTAACACGCGGTATGAACGAGCAGCGCCGAACTAAGTTTCGTGAATGTAAAACTATCGGCGAAATTCACCAGCTTATTGGTGAGGCTGAGTTTTTTAAGTTTCTAGAAGAGTTCGACGAGCATAATAAAAAAGTGATTCGTCTCTATGATCACCATGCTGAGAATTTGCTGCGCCTGTTGCCGTCGACGGCCCAGGGGCTCGTCGCAGAGCTTAAGATTCTGCCGGGCGTGCTGTATTGGCGAAAGGCCTAGTTGGCGTGAGCGAATTTATAACGCTCGATCGAAATGACCCGCGATTTGAAAGCTACCTTCTTGGTAGTTTTTCAAGCGATCATTGCGCGCTGCCGGTGCGCTCGTTGCACATTAATTCACGGGCTGAGCAAATTACATTTCAGGTGTTGCCAGTGGCGGCTATTGAGCGCCCACCGATGATTTTAATTTTGGCCCAGGTGATGCGTCTTGATCTACTCAGTTTATCGCTAACTCCGGCGCTGGCAGCCTGGGCCCTTTTTGGTTTTACCAGCGATGCAGTTATGGGCGCTGTGGCGCTATTATTTTTGCACGCTGCATTTTTTGCCCGCAATGATTTTGTCGATCATTTGCGCGGCGTCGATCGCCTGAACGAAAAGGGCGGCAGTCGAGTCATTCAGCGTGGTTGGTTGAAAGCCACTGCTGTTCGAAAAATATTTGGGCTCTTCTTTTTAACAGGCGCGGCACTGGCGTTACCGGTTGTTATCCATCACCCGATGATCGCGGGGCTCGGAATTTTTGGCGCCATTTTTGGGGCCTTCGGGTATTCTCATTTGCGCTGGAGCCAATCAGGTTGGCTTGTTGGCGGCCTTTCTCTCTTTCTTTGTGTGGGCCCGCTCTTATGCCTTGGCGCTTATGAAGTCAGTGCCAAAACTTTAGTTGTAAATGCCCATGTGCTAAGCGGCACTAGCGTAAATCAGACGCTGGTGTGGCTGTTGGGTTCGCTATTTGGGTTGGTGGCTGTGGTCTACGTCGAAACCCGACACCTGATCAGCATCGTTATCGATGATGAGGCCGAATTGCAAACCTTGCCCGTGCGGTTTGGCTTTGATCGCGCCAAAAAAACATTGGCTCTATTTTATTTCGGGGTCGCGATTGTATTGGCGGCCTTACTTTTTTCGCTCTTTCATTATCTGGGTCTTCTCATTGCGTTGCCCATGGTTCTCATAATTTCTCGGCTCGGATTAGCAATGTATCGGGTCAGTTCTCCGCTCTCGTCGTCGCTGGTGACGCTATTGAGTAGGTCAAATTATTTGCATGTCGCGCTTGGCGCACTTGTGATTGCGTTATGTCTTCTCTAGACAGGTCGGTCTCAACTTCACGGGCAAAGGTATCGGTCTCTCGTGACGATCAGGGTGCTTTTTTTAGCCTCGCGACCGGCGAAGGCAAAGAGCCGCTCGACGTTCGAGTTGGGTTTGAGCGACGTGGGCAGATCGGGCTGCGCACGGATCTTTTGGCGCGTGCCATAGGTTTCAAAAAAAATAATCCGCTTCGAGTGTTTGATGCAACGGCCGGCCTCTGTCGAGACAGCTTTCATTTCTTTTGCCTCGGCTGCCAAGTGTTGGCGATTGAGGCTCAGCCAATATTGTTCGAAGTGGTTTCGGAGCAACTCGCGCGACAGGTCCATTCTGATAGATTAAAACTAATACGGGGTGATGCCGTCGAATTTTTAACAACGCAGGCAAAAGAACTGAGTGCAGCCCCGGCCTTTGATGTTATTTATCTCGACCCGATATTTGCCCACGATAAAAGTAAGTCAGCACGCTCAGGTAAAGAGTCTGAGCTGCTACGCGCTTTGGCAGCCGAACCGGATGAAGCCGCTGATCAGCAGCTATTAGTGGCGGCCCTCGCATTCAAAGGTGTTCGTGTTGTTGTGAAGCGCCCGCTTCGCGCCAAAGAAATTAGCGTGCCTGCCGATGGTAAAAATTTATTTTTGTCGAAGCATTCGATCAAAGGTGCGGCCATTCGCTACGACGTGTACACCTGCTAAAAACTGCGCGCCCGATCGTGTTCGGTGCCGGACGCTAAGCTTAGCTTGGTGACATTGCCTTGAGGTCTTCGTACATCCGTAAAATTTCAGGGCTGACCGCGGCGGGCTCAGTGAACGCGAAAAATCGCTTCATGTCGTAAAGGGCATCTTTAATTAGACCAAGTTCTTTGCGCAGCAGGGCCCGCTCAGCAATGTAGCGAGTGTTTTCGGGCTCAAGATTTAAAATGAAATTAAGTACGACGTGCAGACGCTCACTTTCTCTTCGCGCGCGAAAGTGGGTGGCGAGATAGGCAAGGTACTGCTGAAAAGCTTCGCGATCGGTTAGGGCCCGCATCTGGTCATTTTTGCGACTGAGCAGAGCGAGAATCTCTTCGCTCGAAAGCTCTTTGCCCTTCAGCGAAAGATCAAGGTAACGAAGCTTGCCGTCTACCGACTGCCAGCGAAGGGTCGAGTGCGGGGGCGAGTGCATCAAGCAAAATTTGAGGCCCAAGCTCGCGCCGAGTTCGATATAAAAAAGTGCAAGCAGCATGGCGCAGCTTTCGCGCGTGGCGATGAGTTCGTTAAGTAGAACTGATTCGCCAATTTTGAATTCTTTCTGGTTAAAGACAAATTGATTGAGCATCGCTGCGTGTTCGTTTTCTGTTCGACCACGGCCGTTGGTGACCAATTCGTAAGACATAAACTTGATTGTGCGCGCGATATGATGCCAATCAATCGCGGGGTCGAGGTTCAGGTGAACTTCGATCAACGGATTCAAAAGGCCTTGGTTCAAGGTCGAAAGCGGCTCGCGCTCAGTTGTTTGCATCCTAAAGTGGTACGAGAGCGTGCCCGAGAGATCAAGCCTGCTGATTTTTCGAAATGAAAAATAATCCCAGCTACGACGCTAGGTGCCTCAGAAGCCCTCTGTTGACTTAGCATGTCACGATTCGTGACAATTTAACTAATGGCTCAAGATACAAACGATAATCTCAAAGCACGAATCCGCGAACTCGAGAAAGAAATCGAGGAGCGCGAGAAAGACTTGTCAGTATTTCGACGAGAATTGACCTCGGCCAACCGTCGGCTTGAGGTTCTGATTTCAGAAATGAATCAGGAGCTCAAAGTCGTGCACGCCATTCAAAAATTTATCGTGCCGACCGAAATACCCAATATTCAGGGCTTTGATTTTTCTTCGAAATTTGTACCCAGCTTCGTGCGTGGCGGCGATTACTTCGACATTTTTGAACATGAAGACCGCGCCCGCTTTGGCCTTATCGTGGCGAGCTCGTCGGGCCACATGATGTCGGCACTACTTTTGTCTGTATTGTTGAAATTCACCGGCCGCCTAGAGGCGCGCCGCAGCGCAGAGCCAAATTTAATGATCAAGCAAATCGCTCAAGATTTGAAACCCATGATGACTCCTACCGATAGTGCCGATTTATTTTATGGAGTATTCGATCGTCGTCACTTTTCGCTTTCTTATTCGTTCGTTGGTGACTTGATTGCGTTGCATTTTGATCACGCCAGCCACGAGTTAAAATTACTGAAGACCGAGCCAAAGCCGATCACCAAAGATTCGTCAGAAGACTATAAACCGCATTCAGTGAATCTGAACCCAAAAGATAAGCTCATTTTCTGTACCAAAGGATTGGTTGAGGCCAAAAACCTCGAGGGTCAAGAGTTTGGCCGAGATCAGCTTTTTAAGGCGATTCTTGAGTACGCCGGCAGTGGGGTTCATGATCTGCGCAATCAGATAATTTTTAAGGTTCAAAAATTCATGTCTGGCCAAGAACCGCCTCGTGATCTGACCGTGGTCGTGGCCGAAGTTAAAGACCGGGTCATCAAACTCGCGCAAAAATAGACTTTTATGCTCTCGATAATTTCGCTAAACTAATTGGGCAACTCTCAATGAAAGGATCACTTCATGGCAGCCCCGGTAGAAATTTATGAAGGCGCAGTTGATAAAGGTCTCGAGGGCGTCGTCGCCTGCACGACAGGTATCTCATCGATCGTAGACGCAACACTTTGTTTTCGTGGCTACACGATCGAAGACCTTGCGGCCAAATCGACCTTTGAAGAAGTGACCTACCTTTTGTGGAATGATCGATTGCCCACAGCCGATGAGCTCAAAGCATTTCGCAAAGAGCTTGGAGCAAATCAAACTCTAGCCCCCGAATTGGTAAAGCAACTGCAAACGCTACCGACAAAAGGTGTTCACCCAATGGCTTGGTTGCGCACAGCAGTTTCGATGCTGGCGCTGTGGGATGCAGACTCTCAAAAACTTGACCCGGCTTCACAAAAGCAAATTGGCACACGTTTGACTGCCAAAATGGGTTCATTGGTTGCGTTGTTTGATCGCATTCGCAATGGCAAGCCACTCATTGCGGCCAACCCTGAAAAGTCACTCGCTTGGAATTTCTTGCACATGGTTTTTGGTAAAGAGCCAGATGCAGAAATTGTACGAATGTTTGATGTTTGTCTAATTTTGCATGCTGACCACGAACTGAACTGTTCGGCATTTTCGGCTCGTGTAACAGCCTCTTCATTGAGTGATATTTATTCGGCGATTACCAGCGCGGTCGGCACTCTTAAGGGCCCGCTTCATGGTGGCGCAAATGAACAAGTGATGCTGATGCTAAAGCGAATTGGCAATATGGAGCAAACAGTTACCTTTATCAAAGACGCTCTCGCCAATAAAGAAAAAGTCATGGGCTTCGGGCATCGCGTTTACAAGAACGGCGACCCAAGAGCTAAAATCTTGAGAAAAATGAGCGAAGACATTACCAAAAAAATTGGCGAGCCACATTGGTATCAAATGTCGGCCATGATCGACGACACGGTTCAGAAAGAAAAAGGCTTGTTGCCCAATGTCGATTTCTATTCGGCAACAGTCTATTATAGCATGGGCATCCCGATTGATCTTTACACTCCGATTTTTGCAGTTTCAAGAATCAGCGGCTGGATGGCTCATATCTATGAGCAAGCCACCAACAATCGTATTTACCGGCCTCGCGGCAAATGGGTTGGCAAAGAAGGCCTGAAGCATCCGTAAAAGCTGACAGGGCCCGAGTCTCATTCTGAGGCACGGGCTTCATTCGATCGAAAGCGTCCAATATCTAGACAGAAAACGAATGTTTAAAATCAATACAGTTTCTAACCGATAGATATAGATAATGATCGGGGGCAGAAATTATGATTCAAAAAGTGCTTGTCATCAGCGACCGAAGAGAATCTTGCACAGAAGTCGTTAGCACCATTGAGCGTGATCTGCCCTACCAGGTAACCGCCAACCTCGACCCTACCGAAATTGAAGCTCAGCTTGAGAGTAAAGTGTTTCATCTGGTAATAATTGACCATGTCGATGTTAATGATGCCACAATGGGCCTCGTTAACTGGCTAAAGCACACCCACTACAGCTTTCCGATTCTTATACTCACCAATAAAATTAAGCCAAGTTTTACCAACCGACTTAATTTGATTTCAGATACGCATACGCTTATTAGACCGGTGCTTGGTAAAAATATAACCGGTCTGGTTCGCAAACTTTTGGTCGCCAAACGGGTGCCCAAGCAGGTCTATCGACGATTCAATACCAATCAAATTGCCGAAGTTGAAGCCCTTGAGTCAGGCGATAGCCTACTAACGAGCATGTATAATCTTTCAAAGGGTGGCGCTTATTGCGAGTTCGATGGCGGGGCGGCTTTGACAGTGGGCGATCTAATTCGCCTCAAAGTTATGCTGAATGATACAAACAGCGAGTACACTTTTAATGCCAAGGTCATTTGGACCACTCAAGAGGGGCGCTTTTCAGGGCGTTTCGGTGTCGGCTTTCGATTTGTCAGCCAAAAAGACACTTACCGTTCATTACTTTCAAAAGGCTAAATACGATTGTTGGTCGCTCGCTTCGGGGGGCGCGCAATCTTTGCCGAAATAACAGTTAGTAACACCGTCATTATCAAAATTGAGATTAAAAGCCCATTCGGTGCAATTTGGATTGGCATGGGTGTGGCCGCTTGAGCAATCATCTGGATGCAGGCACAAAAGATAAAATTAATAAAAATGCCAGTCACCGAAAGAATCAGGGTCGCGCGAGGCAAAACCTCCGAGCGAATTTCATCATCATTACCGAATTTTTCTCTTTCAAATCTCCGATAGATATTGAAGCGAACTCGGTGCCGAAAAGCTTGAAGGGCAAAAAGCAGACCGTTAGAGACAAAGAGCAAAGAGCCAAATAGCCCAAGGTAGAAGGGCTTTGTGCTCCACCCGTTAGGCTGGCCATTGAAATCAAAATGGGTGGCGAACTTGGCCGGTAGGTCAACGTAAGTCGAAACGAAAAAGGCCAAACAAAATATGAAAACGACAAGCCAGACTCTTCTGGCGATTTGGTTTGGTCGGTCTAGCAAGTGGGTTCTGATTAGAGAAGTATCTTTCATATTACCAAGCGCCCCTTATCAATCTTCGTTACGGACTGTGCCAACACTTCAATATCGGCGGCATCATGTGAAACAAGCAAAGTTGGGATTTTAAATTCTTCAACTACGGTTTTCACCAAAAGACGCGCCTCACTTCTAAGATGAGCGTCAAGTGCTGAAAAAGGTTCGTCAAGAAATAAGAAGCGCGGCTCGCCAATGAGGGCGCGGGCCAAGGCAACGCGCTGGCGTTCTCCCCCCGAAAGGACTGTGGCCGAACGATCAAGAACAGATTCAATTTGCAAGCGTTGAGCCAGATTTTTTAGACGAATTTGGCCGGTCACTTTATCAATGCCCCTTGCCGAAACGGCAAACTGAATATTTTCACGTGCGGTCATGTGAAGAAATAGTTCGTAGTTTTGAAAAACGACGGCCAATCTCTTCTTCTCGATTGAAAGCTGCGCGAGATCCAGGTCGTGAAATGTCCACACCAAACCTGGGCAAGGCTCAAGCCCCAGAAGCATGCGAATGACCGAGGTTTTGCCAGAACCAGATGGGCCTGAAAGCGCCGAAACCCCATGGTCGGGCAAGCTCCAGAATGGGATATCGATTTGAAAATCGCCATAATTTCGAATTAGATTCTTAATGACCATGCGATGAGACCCCCGAAAATGTTTGGGGCGCGGGCGAAAGTGGTTTGAGCTCGAGAGTTAAAAAAAATCGAAAGATAAAATACGTGACAACACCAATTGCGGTCGCCAAGAGCGCGACGATGGTGGCGATCTCAGAGCGATAGCCAGCGAGTAGCCCGTGGGCTGTCACGCCTAGGGTGAGGTCGCGGCCAGCCAACATCGAGGCAAAGGCAAAGTCGCAGCTTGCCCACAGAGCCGAGAGCCCGGCAAGGTAAGCGATATCATTCTTAATTTGCGGCCAAATAATTTTTGAAAATCGCAGCCAGCGATTGGCGCCGAAGATTTGGGCCGATTCGACAGAGCCTTGAATCTCGAGAAGGGCATCGCCCAAGCGCATGCGGTGTATGGTTGAGAAAATTAATATGGCAAAACCAACCGAAATAAGCATCACAACGGCGAAGTCGGGCCATTCGGTTAGATCAAAAATCGCGACTAATAGAAAGCCAAGGGCGGCGGCGCTGGGCACTGAAAACGCCAAGAGCAATTGATGCAGTCTCGGGCTCGGAGTTAAAAAAACAACCAAACATGAAATAATCGTAACCAACCCTCCAACACTTAACGCCTCGAAAAAAGTGCCAAGCGCGCCTTGGGTGACGCGATCGAGTAAAACGCTATTATGCCCAAATTCGCTAAGCCCGTGCGCGGTGCCCCCAAGGAGCCCGACGACCAGTAAAACGCTAAGACTGATAAGGGCCCAGAGAAAAGGCCCAAGCGACACGCGATCAAGAAAACGAGGGTGTGCGCGGCGGAGCGAAGGCGCCGAAATGTTTTGTCGTCGAAAAAGTGAAAAGGCGCCAATAAGGGCAACCTGGATGGCTGAGTAGAACAGTGCCAACTTAAAGTGGTTGTGATCAAGAAGGGTTTCATAAATGAGGGTTTCAACCGTGCGCCCGGTTTGGGCACCCACAACTAGCGGAATCGAAAAACTGGCAAAGCACAAAATAAAGAAAAAAATAAAAATATTACGCAATTGTTCCGAAAGCTCGCGTACAGAAAGTTTAATCAATTGAAATTTAGACGCGCCCTCGATAGTGCCCAGCTCGATAATTCCGCTGAGCCGGGATTCGATTAACTGACTGATGGAGACCGCGGCGAGGCCCGCATTAACAAAGAAATGCACAACCACAACGCCCCAGAACCCAATCGGAAAGCGCCCAAAAAAAGATGCCAGGTCGAGGCTTGCAACTATGGTTAAAAGTGTCGGCATTAAACTGGGCGCGAGTAAAATCAGCTCGATAGATTTTTTAATATTAGATTTTCGAATAGGGGCAAGGCCAAAAGCCGCCAACAAACCGAGGGCTACTATGATGGTTGCTGAAACCAACGCCTGTGCTGCCGAAAGCCCGATGACTAAAAAAAGTTCGGTCAGCGGTACGGTCATCGCCTAGTTTGCCTTCTTCCAGACTTCGATAAGCTGAGGCTGTTGCGTAACAAACTCATCAATTTTTTCAAGCCCGAGGGTTTTTACTTTCGGCAACTCTTCGAAAGACGAATCGAGCGGTATGTTTTTAACTGCGGGTAGCATGTAGTTTTTTTGAGCAAGTACTTTTTGAGCTTCGACACTTGTCAAAAATTGAACAAAATTTTTGGCAACGGCACAATCCCAACAGGCCTCTGGCACGGCGGCATATTCGACTTGCACCGGATGGCCTTCGCTAAACTGCATAAACTGATAAGAGTGATCTTTCTCAACCTGCCAATGGTAGAGCAGCGAAGTTAAATAGCTAAACGTCATCGGCACTTGGTGCTTTTTGAAAAGCCCATAGGATGCCGACCAATTGGGGGTCACAATATACGTTAGGCGAGCTAATTTTCTTAAACTCTCATCGACGTTTGTGCTTGTGCGAAAAAGCCAATAAAGCCATTCAAGACCAACGGTGCTCGAATTGGGGTCGGCGAGAGATATCGATTTCTCGGGCAGTTCATTGAGGGCAGCCTCAAGACTCGCCACTTTTGGTAAGTCTTTGTTTGGCTCGCGATAGACAAAGCCCATTGGTGACCAATCATATGGAGTAAATCGGCGAAAGCTAAAACCGCGCAATTGATCTTGCCATGGGGCACTCAAGTCGTTGAGTTCTTGAAACTTCACCCGCGTTGCGGCTGTTTTGAGAAGAAGAAGGTCGAGACCGACCACAACATCAACGCGCTTTTTTGGGTCAAACGCCATGCGGTCAATGGCGAGGCGGCTGCTGCCGACATCGACGTAAACAATTGTGCAGTCGCATGTAGTCTCAAACATTTTTTTTAAATCTTCACCGGGGCCGTACGAGTCTACGAAACTGGTTGGGGCATAGACAACGACGGTCACGAGTTTGCGTCTATTGTCAGAATTGCGGGCGGTCTTCAAAATAAACCGGCCGATGCCAACACCGAAGGCCAAAACTGTGAGGGCAAGAAAGAAAAATACAAATTTTTTTTGCATGGGCCCAAAATAGTCACTCGTGACAGTAGAGCCAAGCCTTTTCTTTATTGGCGCTTTTGGCTATAGTCGGCCGCCCACCGTCGAGCCCCTGGCAACGCCCAGAATAGAATCGGCAACAGAATCCGACGGGGTACCAACCGGCGAAGGTAATAAAATACAAAGGCATCAAGTGTCGCAGGCACCCAAAGGGGTGGGTTTTCGGTGCGAATCAGTTTCACAATAAGGCGAGCGATCGACTCTGGGGTTGTGATACTTTTGTGCATAAGGCGCTCAATAAACGGCTCCATTTTTTCATAGTAGTCTACGTAAGGCCCGGTCCGAGCGTCGGGGGCTGAGAATTCTGAGTAATTTACTTTTCGAAATGACTCTGAGTTTATAAAACCAGGCTGAACTAGCGAGACCGATATACCAAGCGGGCGGGCCTCGTACCAAAGGGCTTCACTCATACCTTCTAGTGCGTATTTTGAGGCCGAATAGGACGCCATTGTCGGCATGGCGAGCATCCCGCTTACTGAAGAAACATTTATAATTTTGCCACGCCCGCGATTGCGCATGTGGGGTAAAACGGCACGAATCAAACCGACGGGCCCTAAATAGTTTGTACTCATTTGTCTAAATTCGTCAGCCTCTGTCATGTGTTCGACAACTGATCGATAAGAGATGCCGGCATTATTGACAAGTATATTGATTGCGCCCCATTTCTTAAAGACTTCGGCGACGACAGCGCTTCGATTTGCTTCGCTGGTGATATCGAGTGCGCGAATCAGAAAGCGATCACTTTCTTTAAAAGTCTTTTGAAGAAACTCAAGAGAATGAGGCCGGGCGGTTATAACGACGCGGTAAGATTCAATTTGGTACAAGAACTTTGATAGGGCCAGGCCTACGCCAGAGCCGCAGCCGGTAACCAATATGACCGGTTTGTAGGTTTGTTGCCGATCGGTTGTTCTTTTAAATCGATTGAAGAAAGAGAGCATGCGAGACAGCCTTTTGTGTTACCACCAAAGGCCACGTTGGCGTTTGTAAAAATAGAAATCAAAACCAAAACAGCGACCGGCGCCGACCCAAAACATGATTATAAAAAGCGCTAAAAATGTTTGCTGTAAATCGATCGAGAGCGGGCCTGTGGTGCCGCCACCGGCGTAGACAAAGTTGATCATTAGAAAAATACCTAAAAGTGCTGCGGGCCGCACCAGAAAACCAATAAGAAAAGTCACGCCGATTATGAATTCACAAACGGTGATGAAGTAGGCGAAAAAGCGCCAATAGGGCACGACAACGTTTTGCAGCAGGTTGACATACCAAGACGGTAAATCTCGCTGAGGCAGGCCTTCGGTAATAATGTGAGCAAGTCGCGGTTGATTGAGAAACTCACCGCTTAAGCGAGTAAGGGCCACATTGAAAAAGTAATAACCCATATAAATTCGCATAAGCGCAATGGGGTAGAGGTGGCCGACATATCTTGCACTTTCGAAAAACGCAACAAACATACCGCTATCTTCTCGAACTCAGACAAACACTGTCAAAGCCTTTTCGGGCACAACTCTTCAAGATAGCAGGTTTCGCATGCGGGTTTGCGCGCTTTGCAAACGGCGCGCCCGTGCAATATGAGCCAATGCGAGAAGTTGATCCAATGGGGCTTGTCGATGATCGCAATCAAGTCGTCTTCTATCTTTTCGGCGGTTTTGGCGCGCGAGAGGTCCAGGCGATGCGAGAGTCGGGTAACGTGGGTGTCGACGACGACCCCTGACGAGATTCCGAATGAGTTTCCGAGTACAACATTCGCCGTTTTGCGGCCAACCCCAGCGAGTTTGATGAGGGCCTCAATATTTTGCGGTACACGCCCTTTGTGTTCTTTGCAGATGGCGGCAGCACATGACTTTATGCTTTTGGCTTTATTTTTGTAAAAGCCAGTCGAGCGGATGTCTTGTTCAAGTACGGTTAGGTCGGCAGAGGCAAAGTCAGCCATCGATCGGTATTTTTTAAATAACGACGCGGTCACAATGTTGACTCTTTCGTCCGTACATTGGGCACTAAGAATTGTCGCGATCAATAGTTCTTCAGGTGTTGAATGATTGAGCGCACATTTAGGGTTGGGGTTGTAACGCTTAAAAAGTTCTATAATCTTCTCTGCGCGCTGTTTTTTTTGCTCAAGGTTTTGAATATTTTCTCGGGTTTTTCGCACGGTTTTTTGCTTGGTTTTCTGTCGAATTTTTTTCATTGCCTCGAGAAATAGAGCTTAAGCGCTGAAAAGGCAAAAATAATCTGAGTTCTGGCCTAGACTTTCGTTGTAATGCGCGAGGGCCACACGCCATTTCGGTGAACGAGCGTGATAGTCTAAGAGTTGGAGGTCTTTATGACACGCCCACGCGCACCCATAGAATCTGAAGTTGGTGACGTTCTTGGCTTTCTCAACAAACACCTGCGATCCGACAGTGGGTGGTCGATTGAAGCCGAGTATCCGCAAGTTTTCACCAAAAACAATCTTGAAAATTTACGGATCATAGAAGATCAGGGGCACGTGCTGGCCCACGCCGCCACGAAATATATTATTTTGAAAACACACATCGGGCTTCTTAAGGTGGCCGCAATTGGTAGCGTTTTGACCGAGCCGAGCCATCGCAATAAAGGCCTTAGCAACGAAATTATGGAGAGCTGTCTCGCCTCTGCCAATGAGGCCGGCGCCGACTTCGCAATATTATGGACTGACCTTTATGATTTCTATCGCAAAATCGGTTTCGAGCTCGCCGGTCGCGAAATCAGTATCGTGATCGAAGAGGCACCGCCCGTCGGCCCGTCGGCCGTTCGTATTCTAAAATCAAACATGGTTTCGCCCGAGGCTATTTTACGGCTCTATCAGCAGCACCCCTGCGGTTCGATTCGTACAATTGAAGACATTCGAAAAAACCTACAGATACCAAACTCAAGGGTTTACTCTGCGTGGGGGGCCGACAATCAACTTTTGGCTTACGCGATTGAGGGTAAGGGCGCCGACCTCAAAGGTTATATTCACGAGTGGGGCGGTGGAGTGTCTAGCTTGATGCCGCTTCTCGGGCATATTCGTAACGACATCGGTCATCCGATCACAGTGATTATGCCACCCTACGCGAAAAATTTGATTCAGCATTTACGAGAGTGGAAGATCACTTACAACGAAGGCTACCTGGGCATGATTCGCCCGGTTAATTATCAAAATCTTTTTAATAAAGTCATGCGTCGAGCCCGCCAACTGGGCTTGGCCGATTTTGTTATTGAAAGAACGGAAAATGGCTTTCAGGTCGGTTCACGTGCTGATCTTATTCAGCTGGCCTCGCCCAATGAAGTGACGCGTTTACTATTTGGGCCTCTCCCGGAGGGCGCGCTCAAGCCCGAATATCAAAAATTGTTTCCGATCGATCTATGGGTTTGGGGATGGGATTCGGTATGATGAGTGTTCAGCCGCTTCGAAAAGTCGCTTCGTTTGTTTCAACTTCGTTCGCAGCAGCGCTGGTGATTCTATTGGTCGCAGGCACAGTTTTTACCTCTGTCAGTTGCATTAAGAAGATCGAAGAAAAGGATGCGCCCCTTGGCGTCGAATCAAGCCCGGCGGACGTTCAAAAAGTTGTTGATGCGGCGACCGCCGGCATTACAATCGCCACCGGCAAAATTAGCCAATCTGTGACCTACGAAGAAAATTACCGAGTTGAGATTGGCCCGGTGATCATGTCGAAGCGTTACAGCCATCGTTTGTTAGACATAAAAGAAGATGCGACGACCGTTTTGTTTGCCCTCTTTGAAGATCTTTGGACATTTTTTCCGTCGGGTGCAATTCGAGACGAAGCTCACCGCGAGCTCGATTTAAAATTCAATAAATCGAGTGCCCCCACCACTGGCGGCGCGCCGACATTGGCGCTCTCGGCTGCCCAAATTGGCATGAAACTGGCCTCGGGCTTTAATGATTTTATTCACCCGAGCGCAGTGACCGACACGTGCACCAGCCAAACCCTCGATGACGGTGACGGTATTAAGTATAACTGCATTCGCTATTTCAATGTGCATTCAGAGCATCGCTTGGTTGATGTACCCGCAGCAATGCAGAATAAATCGAACTGTGGTGGCGCCCCGAGCTGCCAGTTTGGCGGTACCTATATCGAATACGATCAGGTCAAATTCTTGCAGGACAAAATGGTCCGCCGAGTAAATCTCTCGGCTCATTTTAGTAAAGACATACCAGACTTTAATTACCTGCGCGGCGGCGATGGTAAATATAGTTATACTCCGGCGGTATCAAGTTTTTGCACTATGGGCCTTGAACAGGTTGAGAACCAGAAATACTTGGTCACTCTTTGCAGTGTTTTGCGAGACGCACAACTTTAAATTGGCTTCCAAACGCGGTCGACTTTTTCTCGAGATATAAAACTCGAGCGTGCGGCGATATTATTGCACAACTCAAAATCAAGTGCGGTGAAATCAAATAGTTCATTAAGCAGCCGATATTCTTTATTCATATCGGTATCAAAAATACCAGGGTCATCGGTATTGATGGTGGTTAGGACGCCGGCTTTAATTAACTTCTTAAATGGGTGGGCCGCCATTTCGCCGGGTACAGCTTGAGTGAGGTAGTTGCTCGTTAAGCAAAGTTCGAGAACAATCTTGCGTGCTATTACATATTCAAGCATTTCAACGTCTCGATAAACCTGAACGCCATGGCCAATGCGAGTGGCGCCCAAATATTCGACGGCATCTTTCACATAGCGTGGCGCTTTCGGGGTATTAATTTCTCCGGCATGAATCGTAACACCGAGCCCGGCATCTCGAGCCTTCAGAAAAAACGGTGAAAAGGGTTTTGAATCAAAACCCTCTTCGTTGTCAGCTAGATCGAGGCCGACAAAACTCTCTTTATGTTCGATGGCCCAATCTGTAACCCGTTCGGCTTCTTTTATAGGCAAAATACGCTGAATAATGCAGATCAGCCCAACGGCCATTTCGAGGTCTTTTTCGGCTCGAGCCGCACCTTTACTGATGGCCTCATGAATTTTGTCGAAACTGAGGTGATCGTGACGGTGGCGCACAAACGTTGGCGCATAACGCAGTTCGAGTACGCGAATGCCTTCTTTAAAAGCGTCGACACAGGCTTCATAAGTGATGCGTTCAAGAATATCGGTGCTACCTAGCAATAGCTGGGTATCTAAAAACTTATTAAGAACGGAACCCAAATCGTGCATGGGCTCGCGAATTAGAAAGCGTTCAGCAAAGACCTTGTCATTTGGTATTTCGATGCCAAATTGGGGGGCTAACTCGCGAATCGTTGAATGACGAAGTGAAAGCTCCAAATGCCTGTGCAGTTCGACCTTTGGCAGCAACTCAACGGGTAGTTTATCGGTTTTTTTCATAATGTTAGACAATAGAAGGATCTCAATTCGACCTCAAGGATTTTCATTTTTGGTCATAAGTTGACGCAAAGTCTAAGGTCGCGATAGATCATGGGGATCCATTTAATTCGAAAGGCTCAAGCATGACCACCGCTTTTCATGAAACCCCGATGCAAATCCGAAGCAAGCTGGCCCCTAACCCCTCGCACGGCCCCAAATACGCGCGTACGGTAAAATTGAAGTCGGGTGAGACGATTGAGGTTGCCGACCCTACCGCAACCCGAGCATTGGTGGCCCTCATGGACATGCAAGCGGTTCTCGGTGGGGCCGCATCGCACTTCGGAGGCCCGTCAGCATTTGCTGAACTTATGTCGGCTTTACATGGCTTGGTTTTTCACGAGGCCAAGAAGAAAAACCGTCAATGGCACGAGCTCTTTCATGTCCTCAACGATGCTGGCCATTGCGAGAACGGGCTTTATGCACTTAAAGCCAATTATGGTTTCGCTGACCTTACACTTGAGTCGCTCAAGGGTTTTCGATCAATACAAAGTCAGCTTACTGGCCACGGTGAGGCGCACTTATTTCCGCAAGCGGTTTACATGAGCAATGGGCCACTTGGCTCTTGCTTTCCGCAATCGCAGGGGCTTTGTTTTGCCGATCAGCTCTCGGGCTCGAGCGATCGCATGACGATCACCGCGATCTCAGATGGTGCCTGCATGGAGGGCGAAGCCCGCGAGGCGATGGTCGCCATACCTGGCCTCGCCGCCAAAGGTAAAATGAACCCCTACGTATTAATTATCAGCGATAATAACACCAAGCTTTCAGGTCGAATTGATCAAGATGCTTTTAGCATGCAGCCAACATTCGAAGCGCTCTCTCATTTTGGTTGGAATGTTACACGCATTGAAAACGGTCACGATTTGCAAAAATGCACCGAAACTATTGAGTGGGCCATATACGAAGCGCGCATGAACCCGAAGCGCCCGGTCGCGATCCACGCGCGCACGATTAAGGGCTTTGGTGTTTTGAAAACAGAGCAGTCGTCGTCAGGCGGTCACGGATTTCCGCTCTCAGACCCTAAAGATTTAAAGGCCTTTATTGACGAAATTTACAGCCATAAGCCTACAAGCCCGCAACCCAACGAAGGCAAAGTTCCGGCTGAGTTTTACGCTTGGGCCGAGACTCTTGTTCAGGACAACGCGAAGAAAAAATCGGCGGCAGCGGCCGCCCAAAAAGTGGTCACAGAAAAAGTCCAAGTCGGGGTTAGCAAGGCCCTCATCAAAATGAAAAAAGCCGGTTATCCAATTTTTTCGGTATCTTCAGATTTGCCCGGTTCAACAGGTGTAGCGGGGTTTCAAAAAGAATTTCCGCAACTCACGCAAGACGTTGGGGTGGCTGAATCTAACATGGTGAGCATGGCCGCGGGGATGGCCAAAGAAGGGTTCATCCCGGTGGTGGATACTTTCGCCCAATTTGGAGTAACCAAGGGCGCGTTGCCGGTCATGATGGCCGCGCTTTCGGATGCGCCGATTTTGGCGTTTTATTCTCACATTGGTTTTCAAGATGCCGCCGACGGGGCCTCTCATCAGGCGTTAAGTTACATTGCGATGATGAGTTCGATACCGCACACGGCGGTTCATATTCTGACTTCGAGTCATGAGGCCGAAGCACTCGTTTCTCAAGCTATCGAAGAGTATGCCAACACTCGTAAAGCGGGTGGGTCACCGCGAAGTCATATTTTTTTCTTGGGTCGCGAAAACTTTCCGCCGACATATTTGCCGCCAGATTTCGATTACAAACTTGGCCACGCTCAAGTGGTTTTCGATAACACAGATCGCTTTTCAGGCCGAGCAACGATCGTGGCTGCCGGTGCGCTTTTGCATCAGGCCCTTGAGGCGGCCTATGCTCTCGAGCGCGAAGAAATCGGCGTGGCAGTCGTTAACCCGTCGATTATTAACACCCCTGACGTAAACACTATTCGCACCTGCCTACGCAACACCGGCTCGCAACTTATTACCGTCGACGATCACCAATTGATCGGCGGGATGGGTTCGCTTGTCACTCACGCCCTCGCGCAAGCTGGGGTGCAATTCAAATTGAAATCATTGGGAGTTAAAGGCGAATTTGGTCAAAGTGCATACAATGCAATCGAGCTTTATCAAAAACACGGCCTCGATGCGCAGGCCATTATTCACGCAGTGAAATCAGCGAAGGCCTAATGGCCTCGCTCAAATAAACCAACGAAGATTGGTTTAGACTTTATCTTTTTCTTTTTCAGCCTGTTGTTGGGTCTGTTGGCCCTGACTGTCGCGAAGTTGGTCGCGGCGAGATGCCGCGGTCACATCAATTTCGTCTTCGCTCAAGCCTTTTTTAAAACCGCGAATGGCTTCACCCAAAGACTTGCCAAGTTGGGGCAGTTTGCTCGGGCCCATAAATAAGAGAACGATAACCACAATAATCAGCCAATGAATAAGACTCAAACCACCCATAAATACTCCTTATAACTCGTCTTTATTATTATAACCGGTGTCGTTTTTGCAGACAATGAGGAAAGCGATCGCACGTAAGCCCCAAGGAGCCAATTAATGAGATCTGGCAATTATTTAGCCTTAATTTCAGCCCTAATTATGTCACTTGGGTTACCTTTTACGGCAAGGGCCAAAGATTCGGTCGATCCGGTCTTTGCCCCCAAAGCAGGCCCCGTCGATTTTATGCAGGCCAATATCTTCCAAGACTCGCGGTTTTTTACCATGGCGGCCGACTCAAGCCAGGTGGGCCCGGTATTTCCTTCCAGAACAGGCGACCAGGCTCTAACTCAAGACTACGTAACCAAAGTTTTTCGGCATATCGTCGTGAAGGCCGACCAAATGGCCCATGATAACACGATATTAGGCTATCGAGTTGGGGCCAATAACCAAGGTTATTTTACTTTTTTGGTTCTGGCACTGACCGTACCACAGCATGAAAGCCGATTGATTCATTTTCGCGAATCTGAAGGCAAAGTGTGCAGCGACCAGGCGAATAATCTATTGAATCAGCCGCCTTCTTCGAGGCGCGTGCTCGGGGCGATTTATCGTGACCCCTTGACCCCGCTCTTTCCGGACTGCCGTTTTTTCTCAAAAGACGAGAAGGTCAACCAACTGCTTTCGTCGCCGACTGGCGACACCGGGATTATGCAAGTCAATGCCCGCTATCACGCTCCGGCTTTCGAGCCCGTAATGTTGATGAATGTCTATCGTTCTATCGATTACGGAATTCAATATGTTTGGGATGGGTTTGAAGAAATTAACTCGAACCAGAAGCGGTTTAAGTGCGACTTTACTTCGAACCCATATAACCCCTTTAGCGAAATGAAGGGCTCAAAAGCGAGCCGTCAATGGAATTTGATTCGGGCCACTTGGGCCGGTCGCTACAACAGTCGATCGGTTTGTCGCTACATGACCAAGAATGAAAATGACGTGAATTTTCAAAAAAATCTCGCGAGTCTAGTGCGCGATGATTCAAGTATGTTTCATCGTTATTTGCCCGAAGGTTCGCTCGAGCGTAAGACTTTTCTGGAAATTATCGCTAATTTTCGATTGTCGTTTTCGACCGAAAAAATAAAAGAACAAACCGACAGTCTAAATGAGCTCCTTGTTCAAAAAGAAGAGATCGGCAAGTGGCAGTCGCCAGGCCGTATGCAACAAGACCCCACCCATTTTTTACGAAAAGGTCGGGTCAGTTTGCAGGCCGTAGCCAATGATCGTGTGGCCTCTAATTGTGGTTATATTAAGAGTTTGGGTGAAGGCGCTGAAAAGGTACAAGTATTTTTAATGATAACGGATAAATTTGGCCAGCAATGGTCAGAAATTACGGTGCCGCCGTATGCAACCTTTGTGACCTTTGAGGAAAGTGCGTCGACGCAGGGGCAATGTGGGGCACATGATCACTACTTTGTTCACACCGCCGATTTGAAAAGACTGAATATAACTTTTGAGCCGGGCCATCGCTATCGAGCCGTTATTATTGGTGTGGGCCATAGCAAAACGAATATCCATATGGGCCCGTCTGTAAACTCAACAATCGTTGACGTTTTTCAACCGGGCCGCCGTATTGAGATAACGAAAACTCTCGCACTTAAAAATGGTGAAGAGTGGTGTGAGATTGTGCCAGGCGATGCCTCTTATTCAGAGGCATGGGTTCGCTGTGATAAGCGTCGTGTAGCCCCAGTCTCAGAAATTAAGCCAGGGCAAGGGGCTTAGGATGTGGGTTAAGACTTTAACCAAATTGCGGCGGGTTTTTGCCACGCAATTATCGAACTTTGGCCCACTTGAAATTGTACTCGTGGTGACGATAGTCACTTCTTTGGGTTGGCTTTCGGCCTTTTCTTACAATCATCACCAGGTGCCTAAATCAATTAATAATATTGATAAGGTCGCTTCGCCATTGGCTTCAGATTCTCAGCCAGTTGATAATTTGCCGAGCGATTATCGTGAAGAATATCAAAAGCGCAATGCTTCGTCAGACCCAAAACCTGATCGAGCGGCGGCGTTGCAGTCCCCGAATTTTCTTATTGATGAACTTGGCGCCGTACCGGGCCTAGCCAAATTAATCGACGACGGTGATGTACGGATGATTCTCAATTTCTCTGCGAAAAACCCAGAAGATCTTTTTTCAAACGAGAGTCTTTCGGTGCAGGTGCGCATGATTAATGCGGCTTCGAAGGTCGTCTTGGCGGTGACGGCTTGTCTTAAGGCCCCCGCGGCTTGCGGTGTTGAGGATCTAAATACTGATTTTATGACAATGGGTGCACACCCGTTGCATCTAATTCTTGAAAGGGCCCTCATGATCGAAAAGTTGGGTGAGTCAGGTCACCTTGTTGAGGCGGAGGCTTTAACCATTGCCCAATTGACCGATGTGCTGAGCGTGCAGCAGCACAATGTTGCCGTATTGACGGTTGATTTACTGACCAGTCGGCAACTGACTTCAGGCGATCTGCAACAGGTTTGGGACAAAGGGGCCTCAGTCAAAGGCCACGCCAAGGTTTTGTATTTCAAAATGCTGGGTGATTATCTGCAAAGTGATGAGAATGCAAAAATGGTTTCGAGCTCGACCCGCGAAGGGTTTATTCGCGAACTCGATCGCACCTTAGCAAATAGAGCAGATGCCTGGACGGCGGTAAAGGTCGTAAGTTCAATTGAGAATTTTAAGCTTACGTCATCTGAATTTAAAAAAGTAGCGCGTCGAGCCTGCGACATACCATTGTGGGCAACCGAAGATGATTCGCGCGCGCGACTTCTCGGCAATGTCGAGAGTCAGGCCCGTCGACTTAATTTCTGCCTTGAAACAAGAGAAGGCAGTACCTGTGACAAAAACAAAAGCGTCGCTTTGACGGCCAGCAACTATTGCAAAATTCGCCCGATTTAAAAGAACGCAAGTTGTGTGAGTTATTCGGCAGTGGGTGCGCCAGGTCTTCTTGGGCGACGTCGCCGGCGCCGGCGTCCACCGGCGGCACCACCAGAGCCACTTGAGCGGCTGTGATGCGAGCGCAGTCGATCGAATTCACCGTGCCAATAATGTAAATCGTCAGGTTTCAGCCAATGGATTCGATCGGCTAACTTGAGTGCGAGCCCAAAAGAATCGGTGTTTACAAAAGCAGCGCGTCGGCGCTCACCGCGAGTTTCGAAATCTTTTCGTCGGCGCAACAAGGCGAGCGTCTGCAGGGCCTTTGCCATATGGGTCTGTTCGCTTTTAAACATACCGAGTTCATCGCGCAAAAGTGGTATCAAGGCTTTGTCTTCAAGAATATCGTGCGCGCGCAAACGATCTGAGATTTCGCCAGCGTGCTTGCTCAGATAATAACTGAGAACAAGCCCTGAAAAAAGCTCAGTCGGGGTTTCAAGTGCTTTGTCGTGAAAATTAGCAAGGTGTCGCAAAAATTCTTCGCCCAAGACCGGCTCTGAGTGCAACAGATGATTTATTGTGGGTGATAAAAATGGCAACACGCCTAGATCGTAACAAGTAATAAAAGGTTGTGACGGGTCTTCGAGTCGCAAAAACTTAAGAATCTCTTCGCGTCGACGTGGCAATGCGGTGCCTGAAAGGCGATCTGCTAGTTTTTTGATCCCTTCGCGCAAACTCGGCTCAAGTGCAAAACGGATCATATGGGCAAGGCGAATGCCGCGTAAAATTCGAATTGGATCTTCGGCAAGGCGCACTTCGGGCTCGCCGATCATGCGGATAATGCCGTGCTCGAGGTCGCTGGCGGCATCTACGAAATCAATCAGCTTGCCCTGAACCGGGTCATAGAAAAGCCCATTGATGGTAAAATCACGTCGACGAGCATCTTCTTCTGGAGTCCCAAAAATATTATCAATCCCGCCCGGCAGCTCTTCGACGTTTTCATTTGGCCGTAAATCGCGGCGAAAAGTTGCCACTTCGTATTGTGATTCGCCCCGTTTAACTAAGACTAGGCGAAAGCGTTTGCCGATAATAAATGAGTTATGAACCAAGCGTCGAATGTCTTGGGGCCGTGCATTGGTGGCAATATCGTAGTCTTTGGGGTGCTTGCCCAGTAAAAGATCTCGTACGCAGCCACCGACAAGGTAGGTACTAAAACCGCGTTGTTTAAGGGCCCGCACGATTTGTAGCGCGTTCGGGTCGATAAATTCTTCGTTCAATTGGGGCGTTATGAGCTGTGTTTGCGTCTCAGAAGTCACCCATGCATAATGGCCATAGATAAACACGTGGTCAAACGATCTTCACCCGATAATAGAAGCACAAATGTCATATTTGCAGAATTTTAAGTACGAAATCACTCCAGAGCCTCATGCCCATAAACTTGTGTTTTTACACGGCGTCATGGGTTCTGCTGCCAATTGGCGCCGAGTGATACCGGCGTTTCAAAAGGATTTTCAGGTATTAGCCTACGATCAGCGTGGCCATGGTTGGAGCTTTAAGCCGGCCAGCGGGTACACTCCAGAAGATTACTCGCTTGATCTAAAAATGATTTTGGATGAGCTCGGTTGGAACAAAATTTCTCTCGTAGGGCACTCGATGGGCGGTCGAAATGCCCTCCATTTTGCCCAAAAATATCCGCAGAGAATAGAGGCACTGGTTATCGAGGATATCGGCCCGGAGGGCAATGTCGACGCAATGAAGAAAACCATAGCGATGGTAGAGATGGTCCCGGCCCCATTTTCGAGTAAATTGGCGGCTAAGGAGTATTTTGAGCATCAATTCGTCGAAAAGCTCGGGGGCGGCCCTGGCGCCCAGGTATTGGGGCAATATTTCTATACCAATATCGAAAACCGGCCTGACGGTACGGCCGATTGGCGGTTTTCAAAAAACGCGATTCTTTCAAGCCTATTAAGTGGGCACTTCAAGCCGCGGTGGGATGCGGTTGAAGACCTTAGAATACCTACGCTTTTTGTTCGCGGTGAGCATTCAAACGACTTTCCGCGGGTCGAATATGACAAGGTATTGGCGGTAAACCCGGCTATTCGCGGAGTTGAAGTCGCCGGTGCGGGGCATTGGGTGCATTTTGATAAACCACAGGAGTTCGTCGCGGTCGTGCGTGGCTTTCTCTCCGAGATTTTGGGTCATTTTTGAAATTTTGACTTTTGGCGCGACACTCGATACAACCGTAAAGATTTTGGGTTAGAAAGGGAAAAGTGAATTTTAAAGACATTGGGTTACACCCGCTGATCCAAGCGGCTGTTGATGAAAGTAATTTTGTCGAATGCACACCTATACAAGTAGCCGCCATCCCCCCGATTATTGAAGGGCGCGATGTAGCTGGTTTAGCACAAACGGGTACCGGTAAGACGGCCGCCTTTTTGTTGCCACTTATGGATCGCATTCTTCGATCAAAACAAGAGGCGTCTCAAGCTCCGGCAAGTAGCGAAGCAACACCGTCAGCGTTGCAAACTTCAGCACCAACTGAAGCCGCGGCCCCTACTGATGGTGAACAGCCGCCAGTTGAAGGTGCCGAGCCAGCAGTGGCTCTTCGCCCCATTTTTAAGGGTTGGCGAAAAACTAATTTTATTTTGATTCTTGTACCGACACGCGAATTGGCCGAACAAGTTTGCACAAATGCGACTAAATTGGGTCGAGCGGCCGGGTTACGAGCGACTGCAATATATGGAGGCACAGGGTACGAGAGCCAAAAAGCAGCTCTTCGTGGCGGTGTCGAATTTATCGTGGCAACCCCGGGTCGTTTGATCGATCTTTACAAAGAAAATCTAGTAGATCTTGGCCAAGTGCGCGCCATTGTTTTTGATGAAGCCGATCGAATGTTCGATATGGGCTTCAAAGACGATATGAAATACGTTTTGCGTCGCGTGCCGAATGATCGACAGTTTTTGGTGTTCAGCGCAACTCTCAATTTTGATGTTCTTAATACGGCCTATGAATTCGGCGCGAACCCGGTTGATATTAACGTCAGCCGCGATCAGGCCAAAGCTGAAAACGTCGAAGACGAAATTTTTCACGTCGGCAGTTATGAAAAACCAAAATACTTGCTCTCTCTTTTGCAAAAACGCGCTCCAAAACAAGCGATTATTTTTAGTAACTTTAAGCACAACGTCGAGCGGATTTCGCAATTTCTTTCGCAAAACGGCGTACCTGCCATGGGCATTTCAAGCCTGATTTCGCAGAGCCAGCGCACTCGTATCATGGAGCTCTTTCGCGCTGTTAATGATCGCAATATATTGGTGGCAACTGACGTAGCCGCTCGTGGTCTTGATATTAAAGGCGTCGATCTCGTTATAAACTTTGAATTACCAGATGATGCAGAAAATTATGTGCATCGAATTGGCCGAACGGGCCGCGCCGGTGAAAAAGGCAAAGCCATAAGTTTGGTTGGCGACCGTGACGTTGAAGCCTTGACTCGAATAGAGAGCTATTTGGGTCATAAAATTACTATTGGGTGGATTGACGACGCCGACATGCTTAAAGAATTTAAAGAATTTCCGAGTGATCGATCCTACAGTGATCGAGGTGGAGATCGTGGCCCACGCAATGACCGAGGTGGCGACCGAGGCCCCCGTCATGGTGGCGGAGATCGCGGCCCGCGACCAGATCGTGGTGGCCCACGCGGTGATCGACCGATGAGAAATGATCGTCCTCACGCCGGTGGCCAAGGTCGCGGTGGCCCAGATCGTGGGCATGACCGAGGACCTGATCGCGGACCTGATCGCGGACCGAATCGCGGCCCCGACCGTGGGCACGATGGCGGTGGTCCACGTCGAAATTTTGATAATCGCCCTCCAAGAAATGACCAAGGCAGAGATGACCAAGCTAGAAATGACAATCGCGCAGCGGCGCCAGTTGGGTCAGGTGAAGCGCGACCAGCCGGCGGTCGACATAGCGGTGGTGGCGGACATGCCGGAAATAGACCGGCACCACGTCATGGTGGTGGCCCAAGTCACAGTGGCCCGCGCGAGCAAAGACCGCAAGGTCAAGGTGGCCGTGGTGGTCAGCAAGGGCGTCGACCGCAAAATGATTCGCGCCCGAGACAATCGTATACGCATCGACCGGGGCAACCCGGAAGCAAAGGTGCACCAGCTAAAGGCGGCCCCTCTGTTATCAACAAGGTGCGCGGTTTTTTAAAAAAGCTATTTCGCTAATAATTGAAAGACCAGGCGAGACCCGCTTGGTCATTTTTAATAAAAGGTAAGAGTTGCGACTTCGATCGAATGCGGCCACTGGGCAGTCGGCGAGAGTGATCCCACCATGCGTAGCTCGCGATGAGACCTGTCGCTATGACGTTGTAGGCAAAAACATCATTGTAAGAAAAACGATCGATGCTGTTATTGAAAAGGGCGATATTGATAACAGACATCGTGATCATACTGAAGGGCACAAGCAGCTCGCTGGCCTCTTCAGCATTTTGGTACGACGATTCGCGCATCAAAACCAAAGTGCCCATGGCGTAAAGTCCGCCGAAAATCAACGGCCCATTACGGGTTTGGCTTATGAGATAATAAGTGCCGAGCACCGAAGCCCCGAGTAAATATTTTTGGCCGGTGCTGATATCGCTGCCATTAAGATGAGTTAAAATCCCGGATGGTGGTGGTGCGCTGAAGCTCGGTGAATCAGTTTGGCCATCAAATTGAGCGTGAGCGAGGGTCGGCAAAAGGCCGCTGGTCATTATTAAAAAAATCCAAATCATTTTTTGTTTCACATTCATAAATTAGCATCGACGGCAGGCGATCGTCAGGTGAAATTACCAATGAAAGGTGCGTATGATATCGTTACAGGACTTCAACGACTGCGCAAAAGTTGAAACATCGTCGCGGCAAGTAAGCGTCACAGTGTTTCTACCCTTAAGAAACAGAACCTGTCGAAGTTGTTTCGAGTTTTCGCGGCTGAGCAGGTCAAGCATGTAACCCACTTGTTCGCCGACACGAACTTTTTTGGCGGTCAGAACCTCGAAGCCAAGTCGCGGATAATCTTTTATCCATTTTTTGGCATACGAATCGAGATCGGTTTTAGACAGCAGCGTTTCAGCGCGCACGGTGAGGGCGGCCTGAACCTTGTTGTCGCCTGGGGCGCGATAGACGGTTTCGATGTACGAATTATTTTTTGGTGCAACAGCTAAATGCCAGTCTGTGTTGCCCGAGTTGATCACAAAACCAATCGGGGAGTGAAAGAGCCCACGCTGCCCAGAAATAAAAAGTGAACTTGAGGTGAGGGGTAATGGCGCGGCTGCCGAACGACTCGAAAAAGAGCCAATCGTCGTTAATAGTAATGCCAAAATAACCAATGGATAGCGCATTTAATTACTGTACAGGGCTACCCGTAGCGGCGCAAGGGGCAGGATTGTAGACGAGGGCATAGATTTGTCTTCGCCCTGTACGATCGCTCGCAAAATAGAGAGTTTTTTGGTCGGGGGAAAAAATAGGGTCGACGTCTTGGCCGAATTCGGTCGTTAGGCGACGAACGCAACTACCGTCACTTTTGGCGACATAGATTTCGAAATTGCGAACTTCATCGTGATTTGAGGCGAAAACAATTTCATCGCCTTTCGGCGACCATTTTGCAAATAGCGCATGGGCCCCGGCCACCGCAATTAGTTTCTTCGCTTGGCCGAGTTGCGACGAGCCCGTCAAATTGGCGACCCAAATTTCGCTTTCGGTTGAAGAGAGCAGATGACTCCATAAAAGTTTTTTACCGTCGGGGCTTACTTGCGGCCACAATTCGGCGACCGGCAGAGTGGCGCCTTGAGGGGGTACTGCGCCGGCGGCGCTCAGGGTGCTTAGTGCGCCGTTTTGAAAATTCAATCGCGAAAGATGTAACGGAACGTGATTTTTAATACCGTCGCTCGCGACGATAATGGCCTCATGAGAGCGGGGTCGCAAAGACAACTGACCTTCGAAGCCTGGCAAGGTGGTGAGGCGTTTAATTTCGCGGCCGTCGTGAGAGCCATAATAAATATCGGTTTGCGGCAGTTTCTCAACAAAGTTGTCGCCGAAGGTTTCGTCTAGAAATGGCGGCCAGGCATTTGGTGAAGGGGTCGCGCTAACAGTCGGGTTATTTTGCTGAGAATTATTTTTGGCCCGAAAAAGAGCCTGTCGAATAAAAATTGGGTTTTCTTTGATCTCATCGGTGTTGCTAGAATACAGAATGTGATCCGGAGTTTGGTCGTAAACGGCGTCGTAAATCGTCCCATCCTGATAGCTAATTCGGCGCTCTTTATTGGTCGCAAGATTAAATTCATAAATCTGGGCATGTATGTGGTTCGCACGTTGCGCTGAAATAAATAGGATTCGTTGGCCATCGGGCGAAAGTTGGGGGCGATAATTTTCACCATTGCTCGTGAGTTGAGTCAGCCCGGGCGCTATTTGCTTTACCGACGAAATATTCTCACCCGGGGTATTTTTTAGCCCAGAAGATCGGCACGAAATGAGGCTCATGGCGATTAACATTGTAAAACCAACAGTCAATAGCCCGTTGCGAGAGGCCAGGTGAAGAGCTTTGCGAATTAGTGACGAGGGTGAAACTTTGGGTAGGGCTTCTTCAAGATTGTCGACGGGCAGCCAAAGCGTGTCTTGGGGGGCGGGGTTTTGAGTTCTACTTTTTGACAATTGAGCGCCCTTCAGTTCAATAAAGATATCATGGTGGGTGATCGAATGACGAAAATCAAATTTATTAGGCTTTTTTTCAAGCCGTTCTATTTTACCCGGCAAAACCCACGCATTTTTTAAGAACGGCCCTGTCTTATTGAGAATCAGCTTCACCGTATTTTTGCGAGTTTCGATTCGTGCGCGCCAAAGCCAAATTTCGGAAGCGCGTTTGGGTTTTCGCATCGGCAACTGCGCGATTAAGTTTTTTCTTTTTGCCTCGCAAGAGGTGACCCAGGGGCAGCTGAAGCAGTGCGGGTTTTGGGGAGTGCAAACTTGAGACCCGAGCTCCATCAAGGCTTGATTGATCTCTGAGCTTGGGCCCGGTTGGGCGATCGCATCAGCGATGGCCTGCAATTTTTCGCGCTCGACAGGCTGCCACCAATTGAGTTTGAGAGCAAAGCGCCGAGTCAGTACGCGAATGACATTGCCGTCGAGTACTCCGACTGGTTCATCGAATGCAATGCTGCTTACGGCCCGGGCGGTGTAGGGTCCAAAACCCGGAAGCTCGATCAACTCGCTAAATGTCTGCGGAAAGCGCTTAAATGTCGCCAATTCGCGTGCGGCTTTTAGCAAATTTCGGGCACGAGAGTAGTAGCCAAGACCCGCCCAAAGCGCGAGCACATCGGGTTCGTCAGCGAGAGCGAGACTTTTCAAGGTCGGAAAGTTTCGCAAGAATTTTTCAAAATAAGGGATGACCGCCGTGGTCGTTGTCTGCTGCAGCATCGTTTCAGACAACCAAATGGGGTACGGGTCACGGCTTCGTCGCCAAGGCAAATCGCGTTTCTGGCCATGGTACCAAGCTAAAAGCGCCCTTACTTCGCCGAGCGGCGCGTATGATTTTTTTTTATTGCGACGGGCGGCCTGGTTCTGCATAGAATAGAGTATGACTACTTTGTGTGCGTTTGATAAGACAAGAACTATGTCGCTTGCTCGAAATATTTTTGTTTTTGCAGGGTTTGCCTGGGCTTTTTCGACGGCTTTAGCCGCGAATCCAGAAGCGGGTTCAGCGCCACCTTCAGGCACGACGCCTGCATTGACTTCGGCATCAACACCAGCGAATAGCCAAAATTCGGGGCCCACGTTTAGTTCAAGAGCGAACCCAATACCGGCCCCATTACCGACGGCAAAGCCGGCGGTTTCTGCTAAAAAAACGTCGCCCAAGACCGCGGTTGAGCCGACCTCGTGTCATGGCAAAGCCCTCAAGCAAAAAGACTGTCACATGAAAATCGGCGGCACTCAAATTCGGCTATGGCACGATAAAATCTTTATGGCCAGTGCTCTTGGGCGATACACCGCAACCATCCCTGAGCAATCGGATCTTGTTGAGTGGTCTCAACTTTTAACTCGAAAGATCGGTAAAATTGAAGTGATTGAGTTCACATTTTGGAGCCCGCCCGACCCGGCCACCGGTATCGAATCGCTCAATTGGTTTGTCTACGCCATTGAAGACGGCCGCGCCGAGCTGAAATTTCACAAGCCCGTGCAAAAAAGAGTTAAAACCACGGCGGGGCACTGGCGAAATGACCAGATGATTGGCCATGACCTCTTCTTTCGTGGGTCGAAATTTATGGCGAAATACGGCCATGAAAGCCAAGAACTCTAACGATTCACCCGCATTCAAAATGCCGGTATTACAAATGATTGCTGAGCCCTGGTAGTAGCATAGGTAAAAAAGTTTTTGCAGTATCATTCAATGGCTCGGCATCGCGCTCATTTATTTGAGTGGTGACCCCTGAGACTGAATTTTTCAAAGTCATTTTGTAGTTTTGGCTTTGCGAGCTGCCTGAAGATTCTATTTTAATCAGGCCCATTGGCTTTGCCGCATCCGAAATCCAATAATCAATGGTTTGGCCATTTTCAACATGACGATAGTGCGTCGTCTGGTACGTTTTGCCCCCGGCCGAGATAGCTTCTTCGCCCACTTTTTTACCGTCGATATCCTTAGACGAGCCAATCAAAAAGCTCTTCACCTGAACGCCGCTAAAGCCTTCGAGGTATTCAGCCGGCAAAATCTGCGGCTTTTCGATCATTGGTATCTTCATGATCCCTTTTAGAATCTGAATCTTGCCGCCGACCAATCCAAGCTGAAACTGCTGAAGCATGGTGGCATTTAGCCCGTCGTTTTCGCCCGAGGACTTCATGGCGATTTCGACCACAAGCTTTTGGGCAGTTTGCTCTACAAACCCGATGGTGACATCGCTATTGCCGCTGCTCAGAGCTAAGTTATAAGTGGCGCCGCTGCCAATTTGGTAAACGGGCAGCTTATCAGGCGGCACTTCTGATTTTTTATTTATCGTTGAGGTTGGTGGTTGAGATTGTGTTTTAGCAAACCCCATCGAGCTAATTAAAAATACGATGACGCCTAGATATTTTAGAAGAAGCAAAGTGAACCTCTTGGGGTTGGCGGTGTTAAATCTAAAAAGTAAGACCAAACTTCTTTATTGAATCGCGGGCTTCGCGAATTTGGCTTAAATCTTTGCCGGCCCCTTGTGCGAAGTCGGGCCGACCGCCCCCTTTACCACCGAGAGCGGAGGCCACTGCGCCGAGAATCTGACCGGCGTTAAGCGGTCCAACCCAATTCTTAGTTACATTTACGATAATCGGATGCGAGCCTTCGCCCCGGCCGACGAGCACGACCACTCCGGATTGAATTTTGTCGCGCAGACGATCGCCAATTTGACTTAAAAGATCGCGATCGCTCATTTCTAAACTCGCAAAGACATAGCGACCGTTTTGGCCGTTTAAACTGAAGGTCAGAGCTGACTGCATCAGTTCATCAACATTGATTTGCGAGCCCTTTAGACCTTGAATTTCGCGCTCAAGAGTTTTCTTCTCATCTTTGGCGCGGTCAATCCAAACAGCTACGCGGGCATCTGATTGCAAATACTGTTGCCAGTTTTCTTGCATGCCGCAAGCCTCGCGCGCTTCGATATCTTCTCGGGTGTGCTTCATCAAAAAGCGCGCCGCGGTTTCACCCGTTATGGCTTCGATTCGGCGAACGCCTGACGACACTCCATTTTCGCTGACAAGTTTAAAGCAGCGAATCTGGGCGGTGTTCTCAACGTGCGTACCGCCGCACAGTTCTGTGCTGGCGTCTCCCATCTTAAGAACGCGAACCTTATCGCCATACTTTTCGCCGAAAAGCGCCAGTGCGCCTGCGGCCACAGCTTCTTTCGGAGTTTGAATAGTGGTCTCGACGATGTGTGAGGCCGCAATCTCATGATTCACCCAGTTTTCGACTGCTTCAATTTCATCACGAGTCAGCGGCTTGTTGTGGGTAAAGTCGAATCGCAATTTATCGGGGCCAACGAGAGAGCCAGCTTGGGTCACATGATCGCCAAGCGTGCGGCGTAGGGCCGAGTGCAGAAGATGTGTGGCCGAGTGATTGTTGGCCGTAGCCCGACGCTTTTGAGCCTCGACTTTGAGATGGACGACGGCGCCAAGATCAACCTCACCATCTACCACCCGTACATGGTGCAGGTAAATGTCATTGAGCTTTGTGCAGTCTAAAACTTCAGCTTGGCCATTCGAAAGAATAATTTGCCCAACGTCGCCAACCTGACCGCCGCTTTCAGCATAAAAACAGGTTTTATCAAGTGCGATGATGCCGGTTTGATCACGCGTGAGTTTTTTAACTATTTCGCTGCCATTTGAAAGTAAAATAATTTTACCCTGATCAGTGATGCGACCCTCGTAGCCGGTAAATTCTGTTGCGCCTGATTTCTGTTTTAGGTCTTGGCAAATCTTAATAAGGTGCGCCTCGCTTGACGACATCCCTTTGCCCTTCCAAGAAGAGCGGGCGACTTCGCGAGCCGCTTCGAGGTGATGATCAAAAGAGCTCTCGTCGATATCGTAGCCACGCTCGCGAGCGACCAGTCGAGTGAGATCCGACGGAAAGCCAAAGGTGTCATAAAGTTTAAATACAAATTTGCCATCGATGATTTTACGGCTGGCTTTTTGCATTTCTTGAAATTCGGTGCCCAAAATTTGCAGGCCCTGATCGAGAGTTGAGAAAAATCGCTTTTCTTCGTCGCGTGCTGTCGTGAGAATATGGTTTTTGCGCTCAGACAATTCGGGGTAGGCGGCGCACATGTCATCGATCACGCGTTCTACGACTGAGGGTAAAATGCTTTTGCCCTCGGCGAGATTTCGACCGTAACGAATGGCCCGTCTCATAATTCGGCGCAAAACGTAACCGCGCCCTTCGTTTGAGGGTAAAACACCGTCAGCCACAAGAAACGCGGTGGCGCGACTGTGATCGGCCAATACCCGCATAGCGGTGTTTCTCAGCTCGGTTTCTTTGTCTAAGGTTTTGCCCACTGCAATGCGCGCGTATTCGAGGCCAGTGGTTTTTTCGACCGCGCCAATAATAGATTGAAAAAGGTCGGTGTCGTAGTTTGAGGCCTTGCCTTGTAAAACGGCAGCCATTCTCTCAAGGCCTGCGCCGGTGTCGACCGAGGGCTTTGGCAGCGGCGTTTTCGTGCCGTCTTCAGATTCGTTAAATTGCATGAAAACGAGATTCCAGATCTCCATCACGCGATCGGTGCCATTTACGATTTCTTTGTACGCGGCCTCAGGAGAGAGATTGTCGCGTGAGAAGAATATTTCAGAGCATGGCCCGCAAGGGCCCGAACTGCCCATTCGCCAGAAGTTGTCTTTTTCGCCGAAACGAAAAATGCGTTCGCGGGGGACGCCTTCTTGTTTGTGCCAAATATCAGCGGCCTCATCATCAGTTTCAAAAACTGTGACAAAAAGACGGCTTTTGTCGAGTTTAAATTCTTTAGTGATGAGCTCCCAGGCAAAATGAATGGCCTCTTTTTTAAAATAATCACCAAAAGAGAAATTGCCGAGCATTTCAAAAAATGTGTGATGACGAGCTGTGAAACCAACATTTTCGAGATCGTTGTGCTTGCCGCCGGCCCTTACGCATTTTTGCGAAGTGGTCGCGCGTTTGTAATCACGGTTTTCAAGGCCAAGAAAGACATTTTTAAATTGGTTCATGCCGGCATTAGTAAAAAGCAGCGTCGGGTCGCCATCAGGTATCAGGCGAGAGCTGCCGAGTATGCGGTGGCCATTTTTTTCAAAGTACTTCAAAAAACCGTTGCGAATGTCTGTGCTTTTCATAGGTAATTTGTACCAAGATTTAAATCAAATTCCAACCGGTCTCGAGGGTCATTTGGGCTTCAGCCGCTTCATAAACGAAGGCGGCTTGTCGCCTGAGGCCTTCTTCAACTTGGCTTCGGATTTGGCGGTACTTTCCATTTCCATTGCGGTTAGGTCTTGCCAGGCTTGCTCGACGCGGCGACCAATACTCGTACCCTCACCCCATTTTTTGCCATCAGTGTGTGAAACCCCACTGTAGCGGACCGCGAAATTTTCGGGCGAAGTTGAGGTTTTAAGCGCCTCTTCGTAAGTGATCAGATCTCGAGAGATGAGGTGCATAAGGCTTTGATCGAAAGTGCACATGTTCCAGACAGATTGGCTTTCTTCCATGGCTTTGCGAATGTCGTGCGTGCGTGTGGGGTCGGCAATAAGTTCTGAAATGCGCGCATTGTTAATTAAAATCTCGAGGGCTGGAATATAGCCACGATTGTCTTTTCTGTTGCAGAGTCGTTGGCTAACGATAGCCGTAAGCACCGACGCCAATTGCAGGCGAACCTGCTGTTGTTGGTGCGGCTCAAAGGCCGCCAGCACGCGGTTAATCGTCTCTTGGGCATCAAGCGTATGGAGTGTTGAAAAAACTAAGTGCCCGGTCTCGGCGGCAAGTAGGGCAATTTCGATGGTTTCGCGATCACGCATTTCGCCAATCAGAATGACATCGGGATCTTGTCGCAAAGCTGCGCGAAGGCTTGAGGCAAAGCTAATAGTGTCGGCGCCAAGTTCACGCTGCGTGATAATGCTTTTTCTATCGCGAATAAGAAATTCAGTGGGGTCTTCGATCATCAAAATGTGCTTGCTCTGGGTTTTATTAATGTGGTCGATCATGCCGGCGAGGGTCGACGACTTTCCGGACCCTGTCGCACCGGTTACCAAAACGAGGCCACGTTCGCGATCGGCAATTTTTTGAATCATTATTGGTAGGTTGAGCTCGTCAAGAGGCATGACTCGGTCAGGTATATTACGGATGACGATACGAACTGTGCCCCTCTGCATGAGGACATTAACGCGAAATCGCCCAACCCCATTGAGGCCGTAAGACAAATCTATATCTTTACGCTCTTCAAAAATTCGGCGCTGGCGTTCGTCCATTAGCGAAAAGGCCATTTCTTCTATTTCTTTGCCGGTGAGTGCAGGTAGCGCCGATGATAACGGACGAAGTTCACCCATTTTTCGAACAACCGGAATGATACCGGCTTTCAAGTGAACATCGCTTGCGCCTTTTTGCGTCGCGAGTCTTAAAATTTCGTCCAATGAAATGCCCAAAGAGCCCTCGTTAGTCACAAGAAAGAGAAGTCTACTCACCTTTATCGGTTGAATATCATTGCAGAATAAGCGAAAGAGTTGGCCTAGGCGTTGACAACCGCGACCGAAGTCGCGTTCACTGAACCTAAATCAGTCGTCAAAAACTTAAGACGAGGGCTATCGCTATGAATTCGACACGAATGACTGAACTTTGGGCGACATTTTTCTACCTTGGTCGAGCGCCATTCATGCCGGGTACGTTTGGCACTTTGGGGGCAATCCCCCTGATTTTTTTATTTAATCTGTTCGGCGTTTACGGCTACATGGGCGCGACGTTCGCGCTGAGTCTTTTTGCTGTTCGTGTGGCCGATCAATACGAGTCGATGGTGCAAGATCACGACCCGAAAGAAATTGTTATTGATGAGGTTGTGGGTTTTTTGGTCACCATGTTTTGGCTGCCACTGACTTGGCAATCGTTTGCCATCAGTTTTTTGGTGTTTCGCGTTCTTGATATTACAAAACCCTTTCCGATCGGGATGATCGATGAGCGTTCGAAAGGTGGTTTTGGCACAGTGGCAGATGATCTTGTTGCCGGAGTCATCGCCAATATTGGTCTGCAGTTTGTCTACACTCAAACCAATTGGCTGGGTGTTCAATTTCACGGCTAAAAGAAAAGAGAATCAATGTCTGAACTAAGCGAAGCGTTTTCGTCACAAATTAAAAAAATCCAAACCCGCCTTGAAACTCGGGGTGAAACCGTCGGGTTTGCAGAGAGTTGCACCGGTGGCCTTCTCTCGGCGACGCTCTCAACACGTTCGGGCATCTCAAAAGTATTTTTGGGCTCTGTTGTGAGCTACCACTCGAGAGTTAAAAATGAATTATTGGGGGTACCGCAGTCTTTGCTGCAGGTGATGGGCGAAGTGAGTACGCCAGTAGCGCTCGAAATGGCTCGCGGTGTCCTACGCCATATTAAAACCAATTGGGCGCTCGCGATTACAGGTGTTGCAGGCCCCACCGGTGGCACCTTAGAAAAACCTGTTGGGATGGTTTGTTTTGCACTTGTTGGCCCCGGTTATTCAGAAACGCGAACTGAAAAATTCGAGCCAAAATCTCGGGAGTATGTGCAGCAAGCCGCAGTGGGTTTCGCGCTTAAATGGCTAACTGAAGCGATTTAAAAAATAAGCGTAAGAAGTAGCCCAAGCAATAGCCAGAAGGCATTTCGCCGAGACCGGCGAATAAAATGATAGCTCGGCACCAAGAAATCGATACACAAACAGCCGAGAAGACTTCCGACGGCGACTCCGCTGATTATTAAAAGAAAAAAGTGTGTCATCTCGCCGTTAAAAATACGAGCGAGTACAAAGCCAATCGGAAACGACATAACGTAAGCCGCGATCAGCGACAACGTCCAAAATCTCGATCGGCGAAAGGTGACGAGCAGAGTTGAAACGGCCATCGACTCGTAGGCTTTGTGTGCGACCATCGCGACAAAAATGGCGTGAGAAATTTCGGCCGAAAAGAAATTTGAAATACCAAAAAATAGCCCACTTGAGAAACAGTGAACGGTGATTGCGATAAAAAATGGATAAGGCGAGCGGTGCGAAACCGAATGGTCGCGCGCATGATCGTGGGCCGTCGAGTGGTCGTGCGCGACGGTATGATGGTGAGAGTGAAACAAATGAACAAGGCTGTAAAGCACCCAGGCGCCAAAAGCCAAGGTGAGGGCATTTGAACCGCCAATCTTAAAAACGTCTGGAATAAGCTCAAACAAACAAAGGCTGAGAAGTGCGCCCGTGCCGAATAGAAAAAGCGGGCCGTAATAGCGCACAACTTTCTTTGTCAGCACCGGGATGGCGGCGAGAATGAGCATGCCGAAAGTGAGTAGAATCGTCTCGAGAATCATAGGCGGGGTATAGCACGAACACGAAGGGGCGAGATAGGGTACAAATTGCAATCTTAGTCTTCGAGATAGGTATAGCCCGACATGCCCTCTTCGAAATGCTTCATCAAAAGGCGAGCTTCACTATGGGTCAGTGAGCCGCGAACAATGGACTGTTCAGTCGATTTTCTGACCATTTCAACCATTTCAGCGCGGTTATAGTCGAGGTAACTCAAAACCTCAGTGACCGTGTCGCCGTAGAGAACGTGGTCAACGGTGTAGGTGCCGTTGTCGTTTAATGTAATATGTACGGTGTCGGTGTCGCCAAAAAGGTTATGTAGATCGCCTAAAATTTCTTGATAAGCCCCGGCGAGAAAAACGCCAAGATAATAGGGCTCATTCGGGTTGAGATCATGCACCTCTAGATAACCTTGGGGCGAGGTCGAATCGGTATCGATAAACGAATCAATTTTGCCATCCGAATCACAGGTGAGGTCAACGAGTGTAGCTCGGCGCTCGGGTCTCTCGTTCAAGCGATGAATTGGCATTACCGGAAACACTTGTTTAACGGCCCAAGAATCAGGCAACGATTGAAACACCGAAAAATTGCAATAGTAAGTATCCGAAAGTTCTTTTTGTAAGTTCCAATAAATATCTTCAGCGTCGGCGGCGTCTTTCGCAATCTTTGTCATTCGGGTGGCAATAGCCCAATACAAATCATCTGCTTTTGCGCGTTGCTCGAGACTTAAGCCGCCGAAAGAAAACAGTTGGAGTGTGTCGTTTTTTTTCTCGATCAAATCGTTATAGAATTCGTTAATGTTTTTCTGGTTCACGTGCTCGTAAATGTAGTGCAAGTCTTTAACCAACAAAGAGTCTTTTTTCTCGATGGCAAAGGGCAGTGCCTGTTTTTGGACTTCGTTGAGGCCGAGAACGTCAAAAACAAGCAATGAGCTATGGGCTACGAGCGCCCGGCCTGATTCTGAAATAATATTCGGATGTGGCACATTTCGTTCATCACAAATAGCCTGTAGAATAGAAACCACATCGTTGGCATACTCTTGTTCGCTATAGTTAGTTGAGCTATCGCTTCGGCCGCTGCCATCGTAGTCAACGCCAAGGCCACCACCAACGTCAATGTGTGTGGGGGTTGCGCCAAGAGCGTAGAGTTCGGTGTAGAAGCGCGCGGCTTCTTTGATCGATGATTTAATGGCCTGAATCGACGGCACTTGAGAGCCAATGTGAAAGTGAAATAGCTCGAGGCAATCGAGCATGTTTTCGCGCTTCAAAATATCAAGCGCATAAACAATTTCTGATGGTGTCAGGCCGAATTTCGAGCGTGCGCCCGAAGAGTCGATCCACTTGCCACTGCCTTGAGAATTAAGTTTGGCGCGAAAACCGATTCGCGGCCGAATATTGAGGCGCTTAGACGAATTAATAATAAGTGGCAACTCAGCCAAACGATCCACCACGATAAACGTGTGACGGCCCAATTTCTGAGTGAGAAGAGCGGTGTCGATATACTCAATATCTTTAAAGCCGTTGCAGATAATGTGAGCGTTCGGAGTGTCCATGAACGCAAGCGCAATCAAAAGCTCGGGCTTGCTGCCGCACTCGAGGCCTAGGCGATTTTCTTTACCAAAATCGACGATCTCTTCAAGTAAGTGCCGCTGTTGATTCACTTTAATCGGGTAAACACCCGAATACTGACCGTTGTAGCCATTTTCGCGTATCGCGCTCGCGAAACAGTTTGAGATCAGCTGTACACGGGTGCGAACGAGATCTGGAAATCGAATTAAAATCGGTGGGCGCACGCCGCGCTCGCGAAGATCTTGAATTAAACGAAAGAGATCAAGACCAGGCTTGTCTTTGCTGGCCGTGACTTCAATATTACCGGCCTGATTAATTTTAAAATAGTCGCCACCCCACGCATTGATGCCGTAGAGCGCTGCACTTTTTTCGCAACTCCAGTTCATGCTTTTGTCTAACACACTTTTAATAATTGTTAATTAGTTTTTTCACCATCAAATGAAAAACACATTATCACTATTTTGGCGGTGCGATCACATTTAGAATTTTGCCGGGTTTGTAGATAATTTTTGAAATCGGGAGGTCGCCGATCGCATTCGCTACAGCGCTGATCGCTCGGGCTAAGGTCATCGCCTCAGCCTCGGTTGTGGTCAGTGCCACACGAATGCTGCCACGAATTTTGCCATTTACTTGAACACCCATTTCAAGGGTGTCGTCGACCACAAGCTTCGGGTCGAAAGTGGGCCAAGTGGCGAGTGAAACGAGACCTTCGCCGCCAAGCCGATGCCAAAGCTCTTCGGCGTAATGAGGCGCAAACGGCATCAGCAGTTGAGCCATGGTTTTTAGCAATGATTTCGGGCGTATGTTGGCTTTGTAGACTTCATTTACCAGAATCATCATCGCTGAAATAGCGGTGTTGAAACTCATGATTTCGATGTCATCGCCAACTTTTTTAATTGTTTTGTGAAGTGACCGCTCGAGTTCACCAGTCACCGGCTCGTCACCGGCGAGGATCTTGCCCTCTTCGTCGATGGCAAGGCGCCAAATGCGATCCAAAAAGCGGCGAACGCCATCGATGCCCTTAGTGTCCCAGGGTTTGTCTTTATCGAATGGGCCGAGAAATGAAATATAAATACGAGTGGCGTCGGCGCCGTATTCGCGACGAACATCATCAGGGTTCACCACATTGCCGCGTGATTTCGACATGCGCTGACCGTCGGGGCCCATAATTACGCCCTGGTGGGCTAGCTTGCGAAAGGGCTCTTCGCTGCTCACAAGGCCACAGTCGAAAAGAACTTTGTGCCAAAAACGCGAATAGAGCAGGTGGCCGACCGTGTGTTCGGCTCCGCCGACGTAGAGATCAACCGGCATCCAATACTTTTGAGCTTCGAAGCTAAACGGTTCGTTCGAATTGTGGGGGTCAGTGTATCGCAAGAAATACCATGACGAGCCCGCCGAGCCTGGCATGGTATCGGCATCTCGTCGCGCGCCACTTTTGTGGTTCATAAACGAAGGCACGCGGGCCAAAGGCGGCTCGCCTTTTTCAGTGGGCTCATAGTCGGCGACTTCGGGCAAGGTGAGCGGTAGCTCTTCAAACGGTAACGGTCGGGTTTTGCCATCTTTTTCATGTAAAATCGGTATCGGTTCGCCCCAATAGCGCTGGCGGCTGAAGAGCCAATCGCGCAATTTGTATTGAATGCGACGCTCACCCAGTTTTCGCGCCTCGATCTCGCTGAGAATTTTTTGAATCGCGGCTTTTTTATCGAGACCATCGAGAAACTGTGAATTTGTGGCGCGCCCCTCGCCCTCAAAGGGCAATTCGGGTTCGCTGCCGTTGGCCGCGTTCACGACGCGAGTGATCGGCAGCTTAAATTTTTGAGCAAATTCGAAATCGCGAGCGTCGTGCCCGGGTACGCCCATAATGGCTCCGGTGCCATAGTCCATCAAAACATAGTCTGTTACCCAAATTGGTAGCTTTGCGCCTGTAAATGGGTGAAGAGCATAAGCGCCGCTGAAGGTGCCAGTTTTATCGGTTGCCACTTTTCGGTCTATTTCGCTTTTTCGGGTGGCGACTTCGACATATTCTTTCAGCGCTAATTTGGCCGCGCTCGGGACGTTGGCATTTGCCAAAACCTGGGCCACGAGCGGGTGCTCGGGCGCAATGGCCATGTAGCTTACGCCGAAAACGGTATCAGGCCGAGTGGTAAAAACCTCGATGGCGGTCAGCGCGCCTGCGGCACCAGTGCCGGCGACGGCGCTTTCAAGTTGAAAGCGCAAGAGCGCGCCTTCGCTTTTGCCAATCCAGTTGCGTTGCCCTTCTTTGGTGGCTTCGGGCCAATCGACCTTGTCGAGATCATTGAGTAGGCGCTCGGCATAGTCTGTTATTTTTAGCATCCACTGGCGCATTTTTACGCGCACAACAGGGTGGCCCCCGCGTTCGCTCTTACCATCTACAACTTCTTCGTTGGCTAAAACGGTGCGAAGCTCAGGGCACCAATTGACCGGTGCCTCTTTTTGATAGGCGAGGCCGCGTTCGTAAAGTTTTAAAAAGATAAATTGAGTCCATTTGTAAAACTCGGGTTCGCAGGTCGAAACTTCGCGACTCCAGTCAAAGCTGAAACCAAAAGAGCTCAGTTGGCGGCGAAAATTTTCGATGGCTTTATTGGTTGTGATTGCGGGGTGAATTCCGGTTTGAATTGCATACTGCTCAGCGGGCAATCCAAAGGCGTCGTAACCCATTGGGTGCAGGACGTTAAACCCTTTGGCGCGTTTAAAACGAGATACAATGTCGGAGGGGGTGTAAGACGCCAAATGACCAACATGAAGCCCTGCCCCTGACGGGTACGGGAACATGTCCAGTGCGTAAAATTTTGGTCGTGCTTGGCTTAGCGGCAACGCTTTAAATGCGTCCGCAGCAGCCCAGCGTTCTTGCCATCGTGCTTCAATTTCATTGTGTGGATAAGACATACGAATAGTTCTAGTCGAAGGTCAGTTTTTTTTCAATTTCTTCGTCTGATAATTCAATCAACGCTATTCTATTTATATGACTTCGAAGGCAGAAAATCAGAAAAGAAAAATTTTAGCGGTCGATGATGACCCCCAAAGCTTAAAAATGATCTCAAAAGCTCTGGAGTGGGATGGTTATCAAGTCGAAGTCGCAAGTTCGGGCCGTGATGCCATCGAAAAAATAGCCAATTGGGGCCCCCAATTGGTGCTTCTTGACGTCAATATGCCGGGTTTAAACGGCCTCGAAACGCTGACTTTTCTTAGAGCCTGCGAAGAGTACGTGTCGACGATTTTTATTTCAGCCCATAGCGACACCGAAGACGTTATTCGCGGCCTTGATGCCGGCGCAGATGACTATATCTGCAAACCTTATAATCCCCTAGAGCTCTTGGCTCGTATCCGGTGCCACTTACGGATTAAAGACATTCGTGATGAATTGAATCGGGCCAATGCGCGGTTAAAAGAGCTCGTTGATATCGACGACCTAACCGGGCTTTTTAACATGCGCTCCCTCTATCAGAAATTGGATTACGAATTGGGGCGCGCGAGCCGGTACAACCGTGCCGTTTCGGTGATCATGATGGATCTTGACCATTTTAAACTCGTTAATGACGAAAACGACCATCTTTTCGGCAGCTTTGTGCTGAGCCAAGTCGGTCGCATCATTAAAGAAAATATTCGTAAAGTCGATTTTGCCGCGCGCTACGGTGGTGACGAATTCTTAATTGTTCTGACCGAAACCAATGCCGAAGGGGCGCGGGTCTTTTGTGAGCGCCTGAGAACATTGATTGCAGAACATCGGTTCAAAAGTGACAAAAGCGAGCGACGACTTACCGTCAGCGTGGGCTTTGCCATAACCAAAATAGGCAATAAGACTGTTGATGGCAAAACTCTAGTTCGCTATGCTGACCGCGCTCTGTATCAAGCCAAAGAGCAAGGTCGTAACCGCGTAGAGGCCTACGATTTTTCAACCGAAAACCCTGGGGCCGAAATTTCTATGAAAGAAGCTCTGAGAACTAAATGATCGAAGCAGCTGAGCTCTCGCCGCGTGAGTTGCGAATTCGTCTCGGCGTCGCAGGCCTCACATTTTTTGTCGGCGTTTCAATTCTAGCTGCCAAGTTTTGGGCGTTTCATCTCACCCATTCTCAAGCGATTTATTCGGATGCACTCGAAAGTATCGTCAACGTCGTGACGGCCGCAGTGGGCTTCGTTGTGATTTACTATGCCTCGAAACCCGCTGACGAAGACCACCCGTATGGTCACGGCAAGGTTGAGCACTTTTCGGCGGCCTTTGAAGGCGGCCTTATTATTTTTGCGGCGATTTTTGTCGTTGTAGAAGCAGTAAAAGCCCACATTCGTGGCCAGACGCTGACCAATCTTGATGAGGGCATGTGGATTATTGGTTTCTGCGGTCTCGCCAATCTGGGGTTCGGCCTTTTTTTAAAATCAATCGGGCGACGTTTTGCTTCGCCATCATTGCAGGCCGCCGGCGTGCATCTGCTAGTTGATTTTTGGACGACGCTCGCGGCCGTTGTCGGGGTGTTGGCCGTTAAGCTAACGGGCCTTCACAGTATCGATCGAGTTGTGGCGTTGTTGCTAGGCCTTCACATGACGTTCTCAGGCCTCAGGCTCGTGCGCGGTTCAGCACTCGAGCTCATGGATGCCGAAGACGTTAAGCTTCTCGAGCAATTGGCCGAAATTTTTGAAGCCAACGTCGGTGACGGGATCATTCAGATTCATCACATAAAAATAATTCGATCAGGTTGGTTTCATCATATCGACGGGCACGCCGTGGTGCCCGAGTTTTGGAATGTCGAGCAAGCTCATGATCGTCTTGATATTTTCGAAAGCCGTGTGATCAAGTCTTACCCTTACGGCGGAGAGGTCAATTTTCACCTTGACCCCTGTAAACGAAAATATTGTTCGGTTTGTGATTATAAAGACTGCCCAGTTCGGGCCGCTCAGTTTCAATCGCGAATGCCCGTTGTTCTCGAGCATCTGCGATCTAAGGTCGAACCACTTTAGTTTTTGGCCACATTATGTTGTTCGCCGCGGTCATCGTCGTTGTCGCGGTGATCATTGTCTTGATTGTCTCTGTCTTGGTCGTCGTCATCGCGGTGGCCGATCATGTGATCGACGTCGTTGTCAGAAATTTTCTCATGGCACTCACCTTCTTCAGCTTCTTTGAAGTGAGAGTGATTAGCCGACGACATATCTGAGTCATCTGAGCGTTTAAATTTGAGCGTACCCATTTCTAAGCCAAGGCCAATAACTTCGCAGGCATTTTTCGACATGCAGACGTTTCTATCGCCATCGTGATCATGTTTTTGCACAACTTTCAGAGTCTGATTGCCACCGGCATGGTCTTTATCATTGCCTTGGCTGTGTGCATCGCCGACCACATCAGGGTCAGATTTGTGGTCACGATCTTTATCATCACGGTCTTTATCATCACGATCTTTATCATCGTGATCTTTGTCGTCCTTATCAGCCAAGATGCAAAGGCCAGTTGGCGGAGGTGGAGGCGGCGTTGTTGTTACAACAGGCGGAGGTGGCGGATTGTTGCCGGGTGGCGGAGGTGTCGGTGGCAATACCGGCGGGATAACTGGTGGAATAATCGGAGGTGTAACAATTGTCACAACCGGCGGAGGTGGTGGGTTATTGCCGGGTGGCGGAGGTGTCGGTGGCAATACCGGCGGAATAACAGGCGGTATAATTGGTGGTGTAACAGTTGTCACAACCGGCGGTGGAGGTGGTGGGTTGTTACTTGGCGGCGGGTTCGCCGAAGTTGTAGTTACTGGCGTTGTACCTTGTACGAGACCAGTGGATGGGCCTGAGCTAAATGTTACCCCTGAGCAATTCTGAAAATTCAGAACCACAAATAAACCAGAGATAGCGATAATTATTTGATTGCGTTTCATTTGGCCCCCCAAGTGAGTATCTACCACCTACAAGAGCAATGCCTGTGCCCTTCGGGGGCGAATATAAGAGGCAACCGCGCCAAAAACCTGTCTAGGGTTTTGGCACGTGCTCAGAAATTGAACAGGGTTTTAAGGCGACTGCATCAGAGTGAGACAGTCGCGAACAATAGGCTATCAGCTATTGCGACTTGGTGGGCCGATAAACTCGGGTCATCTCGGTTTTGTGTGTCTCTTTGAGATTGCCTCGGCGCGAACACATCAAGTTAGTCATATCGAGCTGATAATTAGTCATGACCTTTTCGGCATCGTCATAAAATTCGACGTAGCAATCTGGGAATCCAAGTACATGCCCAAACTCGTGGCGGATGGTCCAGTTGTTCTCCCAATCTGTAAGTGGTGTGTTCTTATCCATAGTTATAATATTGCCGCCCAAAGCGTTTACATGCGGAGTTGTACCAGGTTGAAACATTAAGTGGGCCACATCGCCTGAAGTAACGAAATTCAACTTTAATTGCCAGCCACCCAAATGCCACTCGTCTTCTACGTTTCGCATAAAGGCGCGCAAGGCATCAGTGGCCGGGTCAAGAAAAGGGATAGTGGCAGTTTCATCTGCCGAATTTGCGACCCAAGTGATATCGCTGCGTTGGCCATAGGTGGGGATGTGAAAGAACGAGTCATAGAGCGCTTTGGCGTTGTCTATATATTGGGTGTAATAAGCCATGGCATTGCCGTTTTGCTTCTGGGTTGAGCCATCAAGTTCGGTGCGGCAGGTGTTGGTGTCATTGCCACCATTTCGACAAATCAGCACGAGCCAGGCTGCAATTTGGGCTTTTTCGTCGGTCGAAAGTGCGGCGAATTGAGCTAATTTCTGATCGCGATCGGTTAGATTTGAAAGAAAATAATAACCGCGGACGTCGTTTGCAGAATTTGCCGCCATTTCGTCAAGATAGGGCTGCATCATGCGCCAACGAGTTGCACTTTGATAGATGCGATCAAGAGTCCGACCCAAATCCAAAAAAGTCTCAACCGTAAGATCAGCCGGGAGGTCGCTAGAAACAGGGGCCTGGCCCGTCACCACTGCGCGAAAAATATCTGATTTAAGTGCTGCCATAAAGTCAGCGTGTTTCGCCAAAATAATAGTGGGGGAGTATTTGTTGGCTTTGTCGATCGGGTAACCAATGCGGTGTTGAGCATCAGTAAATGAAAGTTTTGCACTCGCATCGCGCTTTTCATTAATGGCATTTAACCATTGAAGAATTTTTTCACCACTGGCGACAACGGCATCGAGGCCGTCATTGTCTTTTACCGATTCGCCGGGCTTTGCCAAATTAAAAAGGCGAATTTGATTCAGAGCGTGTTGATAGTCTTCTGAACTCGCATCTGGCGGTAGGTCTAAATAATTCGGTAAATTGAAGTTTTGAGCGGCCTTATGGGCCGAAGCAAATGACGTCGATGGGCTGATTGTTGAAAAACCTAATGCCAATAAAACTAAAGCAGAAGCTAAAATTCTTTGTGCGATACTCATTTTTATGACCCCCTAAAAAAACAATCGAGAGAAGCAATCAGACCAAGAATTAGAACCCGTGCCAAGTTTTAAATCTAAATTGATTCGATGAACAAACAGCAGATCTTGACGAAGCCCTAAGGTTTGTTATGTCTATTTCGACAATAAATCAAACGATTGAGGTTTCAAATGCGATCTGCGGTTAGAGATATTTTATTTTATATGATTATATGCGCTAGTTTAGCTAGCGGCGAGTTGGTGCTGGCCGAAGAGTTGTCGCCTGTCCTAAAAATTAAATTTAATGATACAACCCGAGAGTATAAGCGAGATGAGCTGCTTAATTTTGGTAGCGCACAGAAAATCTCAATCGCAAATGACCCGACGTACCCAGGGCAAACTATGGAGTACATTGCCGTGCCCGCGAAAGAGCTTTTTGGCGGGCTGAGTATCCCTTCGGATGCAACGGTTCAATTTGTTTGTCTTGATGGCTTTTCGGCCCCGTTGACGCTGTCTCGTCTTCTGGGTGATTCGCCGCAAGCGGCTACACCGTATATCGCCATCGAACCTTCGAATAAAAAATGGCCGGCGCTAAAGGGCAAGGGGTCTAAAACCGCAGGCCCGTTCTATCTTGTTTGGCTGCATCCCGAACGCTCGAAAGTAGGCCCCGAAGAGTGGCCCTTTCAATTGGCGAGTTTTGAAATTCAGCCGCCGCTTCAAAAACAGTTTCCTAAAGTTGCACCAGGCCCCGAGGTGAGTGCGACTAATCCAGTTGTTAGCGGCTATAATTTGTTTGTCAAAAACTGTTTCGCTTGTCACACCATGAATGGTCAGGGCAATTCGAAACTCGGGCCAGATTTAAATATCCCCTACGGGCCCACAGAGTATTTGCGTGAGGCGTTTATATTAAAGCTAATTCGCAACCCCCAAAGTTTGCGAAAGTGGCCCGAATCGAAGATGTCGAGTTTTTCAAGTGACACGCTATCAGACAAAGATGTCAGCGCGATTCTTGCTTACTTAAAATATATGTCGGGGCATAAGGCGAAGTAGGTTTTAGTAACCGCTTACGGCACCTTCTGCGCGAGTATCAACCACGGCCTCAAGCACGCCGCCAACGTTACGAACGGCGTAAACCAAGGCTTGCCAATCTTCTTCAATAATATTTTTTCGAGCCTTAAGGCCTTCTTTGGTCTCGTACGAAAAGCGATCGGCGTCGATAAAAACTTTGCGCGGCAATAATTGATTGTGAACCCTTGGTGCTTCAACTGCAGCCTCAAGGCTTTGGCCTCGATCAAGCACGCGATAGAGAACCTGCATCACGGAGGTGATAATTCGCGGCCCTCCCGGCGCACCAATGGCCATAACAACTTTACCTTCTTTCTCAACGAGTGTCGGGCTCATGGAGCTGAGTGGGCGTTTGCCCGGCCCCACGACATTGCCGAGCCCTTGCACCAAGCCATACATGTTGGGCTCGCCGGGGTGGGTGGTGAAGTCATCCATTTCGTTATTGAGCATAATGCCAAATTTTTCTGTTGCGACGCCCGAACCAAAATTGCCGTTTAAGGTGACTGTCATGGCGACGGCGTTGCCGTGGCTGTCGAGCACTGAGAGGTGGGTGGTCTGTGGTTTTTCTCTCGACTCTGTTTGTTGGTCAGCAGCGCGAATTGGTTCTACAAGTGTGGCCACATCTTTGCGAATTGTTTTGGCGAGCTCCGCAATGGTTTCATCGCCGATCAACTTTGCAATCGGGACGACATTGTGGTCAGGGTCGGCAATCAAATCGCGGCCCCGAAAAGCGCGGGCCTCCACCTCGGAGATCAAATGAAATTCGTCGACACTATAAAGTGGCGATTTTGATGCGCCGATTTTGTCCAAAAGTTTGAGCGCAGTCTCAATTACGATGCCACCACTCGAGGGTGGCGGCATCAGATAGAGTTTGTGTCCATGATAATCAAGGGTGAGTGGGTCGCGCCAAATAACTTTGTAGTCGGCGAGGTCTTTGAGGGTCAGGTCGCCGCCGGATGCTTTAACCGAGTCGACAATATCCTTGGCAACAACGCCGGCGTAAAAGCCATTTACATTTTTTGTTTTAAATTCGCGAAGCGCGTTGGCTAAATCTTTTTGCAGAACTTTTTCGCCGGGTCGATAGGCTTCAGAGGCATTCTTAAGAAATAGGGCCTTGGCGCGATTGTTAAAACGAGCGGCATTGTGTTTTGAGTTTTCGCTCACGTGGCCGGTCATTCTAAATCCGTGGGTGGCAAGCTCAAGCGCTTCGTCAAAAAGTCGGGCCCAGGGCAAACGGCCGTAACGTTTATGAAGCTCCCAGAGGCCGGCGGGTATGCCCGGCACTCCGACGGCGGCGCCACCAGTTATCGAAGCCTCTTTGCTTTTGCTTTTATAGTATTCTGGGCCCATCGCCGCCGGCGCGCGTTCGCGAAAATCGAGGGCCGTTACTTTATTGCCAATTTTGACCACGGCGAAACCCCCGCCGCCGAGAGCCGCAAAAGTTGGGTTCGTGACAGACATGGTAAGTACCATCGCGACGGCAACATCGACAGGGTTGCCGCCGGCCTCGGCGATTTTTTGCCCAAATTCAGCGGCGTGTGCGTTGGCAACGCTCATTACGATTTCAGAGCCTTTCAGGGGTTGGGCCTGGGCTGATCCAAGGGCGCAAGCACCCAGAAACAAACTTGAAAATAGTCCTCGAATGCCCAATTTGATAAATTTTCGCATAACACCTCTCGATTTGTTTATGATAAGAACGCCGTCATGAGCGAAGCAAGAATAAATATAACCAAAACGCGTGATATCACGACGCCCACCTACTACGTACAGGCGATCCAGACAGAGTTTAAAGACTTTGCCTACGATGAAGATCGCGCCGTCGAGCTTCGTGGGCATTGGCGTAAGAAATCATTTGGCGTCGATGATGGCAATTGGCCCCTCGATCTCGAAATTGGCACCGGCAATGGTTTCTTTTTCGCCCATCGAGCTCAAGCCGAACCCGGTCGATTGCTTGTCGGTCTTGAACTTAAATTTAAACCCCTCATTCAATCGATTCGTCGCGCTCTTAAGGCTGGGGCGGCCAACGCCCGCATTGCGCGCTATCATGCGAATTTTTTAGAAAATTTATTTTCTCCCGGTGAAATTAATCATGTTTTTGTGCATCACCCCGACCCGTGGACCAAGCGCAGCACTCAAAAACATCGCCTATTAAAAGCTGAGTACCTGATTAAGCTTCATGGGCTGCAAAAAGCCGACTGTTTTGTAGATTTCAAAACAGACAGCCGCGAGTATTTTTTCTGGGCGCTCGAACAATTTAAACAAACACCGTATATTTTCGAACGCTATAGCGAAAACCTGCATTCTTCTGAATGGAGTGGTGAGAATTTCACCACTTTTTTTGAACGAATGTTTTTGGAAAAAGGTCAGCCGATCTTTTATCTTCGCGTTCGCAAGGCCGTGGCTCAATAACAAGATTCGGGTTTTTTATTTTTCTCAGTAAGCTCCAGGGGCAAAGGCGCAACTGAACCCCAGCCAGCTCTAACGACACCCACATTAACAATCCCATGAAATTGACTTTTGATCCACTTTTCAAACGGCGGTTCAATTACAAATGTTTGTAGGATATTTTTCGCATCAATTGGTTGGTCAGGATTTTGAACAACATACAGAACAAAACCCAACGGTGATTTTGGGGAGTAACGTGCCGCAACCAGTTCGCCTGGGCCGCCACAATTCGGAGCACGCATTCTTAGGCCAAAGGTGAACTCCCGAGATTCGGCAGTTTTCAAATTTATTTTAGCGTCCACTGGGGTTGGATTAGAAAATCTTCGAATTGGCAACGAGGCTGGTAGCGAGATTGAAGATTGGGTCTGAAATTCGGCGGGCCGCCAAAGGTATTGCCCTGGCGCCTCGAAAATTAAGGTGGCTGAAATTAATTGTGCGGCCCCGGCCGGAACCACGATCGAAATGCTGCGACCCGATAGATTGGTCACCCGATAGGTCGAAAGAAACGTCGGATTGCCTTCTTCAAACGTGGACTTTTGGTTATACAGATCAGGGGACTCATCAAAAATTTTCTCTATTCGCACATCGGGCAAGCTGTCGTTGAGCTTTACAATGTCAGAAATAGCCAGGGGTCGTTTGAGCCCGTCAAGGGCAAAAATTCGGCAAAGTTCACCGTCATATTTTTCACCTTCATTTTTTAGAGTTATTTTGAAATGGTCGAACCTTATTGAGAACGGGCTCGCGGTTGCAATGCCGGTAGAGTGTTCGCAATTCATAAGGTAGGTATCGTCGCCGTGTTGTAACAGTGGAAGATCATACGATAGAAAGTTCCCCCGAGCTAAGCTAACGGGCGTCAGGGCGGTCGACCCGATATGTTCGCCATTTTTGAAAACGTGCAAGTCGCCGTCGGCGAAAATAATTTCACCGAAGTTAAAATTGAACGAGTGGGTGGCCCCGTCACTTCGAGTCGCGACAAAATTAAAACGGCAATTTATTTTTTTCGTAAGCACGTCGTGCCGATCAAAAAGGGTCTCGATTGGTAGAAATTCATAAAGCTTAAACGATTCTTTCAGCATCCAATTGCGCCGAACCACCTGGGTGTCGCCGCCATCAACATTGCAATGGGTTGTGCTGGTGAGGCTGATATCGTTCGAGCTCACGTCGTTAGCCGCAAAGACTATTTGGTCGCCGGTTGTGGCTGGGGGCAAAGGGTTTGAAGTTGTTGGCACGTTTTCAACTATCCGCACTTCAGACCGGTCTACACGTCGAATTTTTGGTTCGCCAAGAGTAAAAGGTTCTCTTGAGTGTCCGGGTTGGTTCGGGCTACATCCGATTATTCCGAAAACTAAGACAGATCCGGACAATATTAAACTTAACTTACGGTGATTCTGCATACTTACCTCCAAGGTGATCAGCTAGGAGGCAAGTATCATGCCAAGCAGCACGGTCGCGGCGCTAAAATTTTTTGCTTCTACCAATAGTCGGCGTCGATTGTGATGTCGCCAAGAACTTGGGCTTGGCAACTGATGCGAAATTCTTTTTTGATATGCAGGCGATCGCGAAGTGTTCGTTCGAATTCATTTTCGGGGGTGAGCTTTTCGGTGCCGGACACAATTCGAAGGCGGCACTTTGAGCACACTCCTTGGCCATTGCACGAACTGGCCACGGGCACTCCGTGGTCGAGAAGAGACTTCATCAAGTTGGCGCCCTTTGCGACAACAATCGGGGGGTGCTTTTTTGTAAACTCAATTTTCGGCATAGAAAGACTTTACTAAAGAATGAGTAGTGAATATAGCTTCAGGATGCAAACAGCCGCAAAAAAAATAGCCGTTTTGGGTGCCAGCCGAGGGTTAGGGCGCGCCCTGAAGCTTGAAATTTCGGCCAATGAAGCGAACAGCAAGGCGGGCGGTGAAATCAGGGGGGCTCAATTTTTGCTCGCCGCTCGTAATGAAGAGAAGCTTGGTTTACTTAAGTCACAGCAAGATCTTACCTTTGCCTGCGATTTCACCAAAACTGAGGATCAAGCCCGGCTTTTGAATGCCCTGATTGAGTTTCAGCCGACCCACATCTTTTATGTTGCTGGTGGGGGGCCGTATGGGCGCTTCGAGTCTAAAAAATGGGCGGATCATGCTTGGGCGCTTGAGCTCAATTTTAATTGGCCGGCTCGAATGCTCCATACCATTATGTCCCATCTGCCCGAATATAAAAACCTCAAGCAAATCGTATTTGTAGGTTCAGCCATTGCCGGTCAAGGGCCCGACCCAATGGCCGCAAGTTACGCGGCTGCCAAGCATGCATTACGAGGTTTAATTACATCTGTGCGCAAAGAGAATCCTTCGCTCGATATTCGACTATATGAGCCAGGGTATATGGCCACTGATATGTTACCGCCCAGTGCTTGGCCGCGTCAGCAGGGCCTAGCAAAATCTCCTGAAGACGAGGCGCGTGCGCTTTGGCAATGGGCCCAATCTACGTTAGACTAACCATCTCTTTGAATTAGGCAAATTTCGGAGGTCTCGAATGTCTATTGAGAACGTCATTATTATTGGTTCTGGCCCAGCCGGCCTCACCGCGGCTATTTATTCGGCGCGCGCGAATCTTACGCCTTTTATGATTGAGGGCGAAGAAGTGGGCGGTCAATTAACGACGACGACCGAGGTTGAAAACTATCCGGGCTTCGCCCACGGTATTATGGGCCCCGAGCTAATGACAGTGATGAAAGCGCAGGCTGCGCGTTTCGGTACGCGATTTCTAAGTCGAAATGTCTCAAAAGTTGATTTCTCGAAACGCCCATTCAAAGTTTGGGTGGGCGACACAGTGTATGAATCGCATTCAATCATTATTTCGACTGGGGCATCGGCGCAATATCTGGGCTTGCCAAACGAGCGCCGACTTTTAGGTCGTGGAGTATCAGCTTGTGCGACTTGTGATGGAGCTTTTTTTCGCAACCTAAAAGTTTGCGTGATCGGTGGCGGCGACACGGCGATGGAAGAAGCGAATTTTCTGACTCGATTCGCCTCTAAGGTGTGGGTCATACATCGTCGCGACCAATTTCGCGCCTCTAAAATTATGGTTGAGCGCGTGATGAAAAACCCCAAGGTCGAAGTGGTCTGGAATTCAGAGGTCGCCGACGTGATCGGCGAAAAGCAAGTGACCTCGATCAAAGTAAAGAATATCAAAAATGGTGATGTGACAGAAATGCCGATGGATGGAGTTTTTGTGGCCATCGGGCACAAGCCTAACACCAAGGTTTTCGAAGGCCAAATTGCGACCAATGATGTGGGCTATATTTTGACTGAAGGTAAATCGACTTATACCTCAGTTCCGGGCGTTTTTGCCTCAGGCGATGTGCAAGACTTTATCTATCGTCAGGCAGTTACCGCCGCGGGCACCGGTTGCATGGCCGCGATTGATTGCGAGCGTTGGCTCGAAAAAAATGTTCATGCATAAGATTCGCGTTTAGTTATGAGTAAAAAAGTCGACATCAAAGATCTGGTCGAGAAAATTGCGAAATTATCTCGCGAACGTATGTCGCAGGCGCAGGTCGTTTCGATCGAAGATTTAAAGCGCGCGGCCCCGCCGGTGCGGCCCAAAACCCTTCTGATAATCGAAGATGATGAGACTGTGCGCAAGGCCCTTGAGCGTATTTTTTTAGACGAAAATTATAAATTATTGTTGGCTCGTGGGGCGGCCGACCTCAGTGGTCTTTTGACCGACGCTCCAATCGATTTGATTCTTCTCGATATCGGTTTGCCGTGGGTCAATGGGTTCGAATTGGCCGAAATGATGAAGGCGCATAAAGATCTCAAGCGCGTGCCGATTGTTTTTATTTCAGGGCAAAAAGATTTAGCGGTGGTAAAGAGAGGTTTTGCCATTGGCGCGCACGATTTTATTACCAAGCCTTTTGATGTGGGCAACGTAAAGAAAACCGTGCAGACACTTTTGGCGCTGAACTCGTAACGCTTTCTACTGGCAGAAGTAAGTCACTTCGACTTTTGTTCCCACTGGTGGATACGGGTTCAGCGTGAGCAAATCTCCATTTACAGTTGCGGTGACAGCAAACGGCGGCTTTGGCGAATAGGTCACATTGACCACGCCATTTCGCGGAGCACACTCGAGTTTCGCTGAAAAAGTGCTTTGTCTGACATTGTCGCCGATGGCTTTCAAGGTTGCCGAATAGTCAGGCTGACAAATGTCGCCGACGACCCCGCCGGTTAGCGCCGAAAGTTGCTCATAGATATAGCCACGATATTGCACGCCCAACTTGGGGCAAGTCGGCCCGTCTTTCTGAAAGACCAACGAGTGATTTGTGTAGGTGTTGGTTTTGCCAAATTGCGAATCAAAATATTTAATTAGATTTTCGGGCCGGTCACCGGGCTGTAGGTGCCACTGGTTGCTGCGCTCATCTTCATCAGACACAATGATCGATACAACATGCGAATTGGGGCGAATCATAAAGCGATTTTCGGGCCGCTGAAACAGGCGCAATAGGCCGAGCACTCCGCGTTCGTCATCAGAGCCCCATTCTTTGCGGCGAACGGTGTTTTGAAAAACCGAAACCACATTGGGTGTGCTGGCGTTTACGACATACGTATTTTTGAGGCCTTTGAATGGCAGCAGGCGGCCATCTTGCCAATAGATATTCTTGTGTTCGGTGTCGGTGGTGATAATGCCGAGTTGCCAATCGAGCCCATCAAGTGTGGCGATAAAATTCGCAAAGCGTTTCGCCATTCGATTTTGTTTTTCTTCCATCGACGGCGAATTGTCATCGACGATAATGATATCGACTTTTTCGCCCGCGCTATCGACCGTAAAATCTTGAACCACCGGTCGCGGCGGAGTCGGCGTAGGTGTCGGAGTCGGCGTAGGTGTCGGGGTCGGCGTAGGTGTCGGAGTCGGCGTAGGTGTCGGAGTCGGCGTAGGTGTCGGGGTCGGCGTAGGTGTCGGAGTTGGCGTAGGTGTCGGAGTTGGCGTAGGTGTCGGGGTCGGCGTAGGTGTCGGAGTCGGCGTAGGTGTCGGAGTCGGCGT
>CAILEP010000033.1 GCA_903833275.1 uncultured Bdellovibrionales bacterium | reverse complement strand
TGCATGCTGCCGAACTCTCTACGCCATCGATAATAGGTGTCTTTGCTCACATGGCACTGTTTGCACGCAGCTGGCGCATCCATACCTTGCGCGATAAGCACATCGATCTCACGCATTTTAATCACGGCCTTTTCAGCCGTCTATCTCACTCTTGCCATCTTTAACCTCCCGGTTATTGGTTATATCAGTCCGATTGGGACTGGTCCAATTTTCGGGGGGGCAGGTCATCCCCAAGCGAGTCAAATCGCCACACGACGACATCTGGCCGAGAGGCGAACCTCAACCTAAAACCGCACCATCTCTACAATTTGAGATTTTCAAATTACTTTAAACCGGGATGGCCGTCGGAAATATTTCATGGCGCATGCGCTTATAGAGAGTCTTTCTATCTATGCCAAGAGCCTTAGCGGTCTTGTCGCGGGCGCCACCATTTTTGCCCACGGCAAATTCAATATACTGAAAGATAACTTCATCTAACGTCGGCAGCTCGTTTGTGTAATTAACCCCAAAATGCCTGCCGTCGTTGCTTTCGCCCACAGGCTTTGTCTCTAACCTCACAGCTTTTGGCAAAAAATCTTCTAGAGCAATTTCTGGTCCTGCGCAAAGAACAACGGCTCGCTCGATTGAATTTTCAAGCTCGCGAACATTACCCCGCCAGCAATTATCAACTATAAACTTTAGCGCATCTTTAGAAAACGTCTTCGCCGAAGAATCATTCTCTGATGCAAATCTTCGCAAAAACAAATAGGCCATTGGCAACAGATCTTCCGGTCTCTCTCGCAATGGTGGTATTACTATAGGTATAACATTTAGACGAAAATACAAATCTTCGCGAAAACGAAGTTCATTTACCTCAATCGAAAGATCTTTGTGAGTTGCAGAAATAATTCGACAATTGATATTTCTATATTCATTCTCACCTACTCGACGAATCTGACCTGCCCGGGCTAAACCGGTCCAGGTAGTATGATATACTCTGGGCCAAGAAAGGACCCGGATATGCCAAAGAAGAGACACTCGGCTGAAGAGATTATTCAGCACCTACGAACCGCCGACATTGAGCAGGCCAAGGGCACCGCCCTTGAAGATACCGCCCGCAAGATCGGTGTGACGCCACAAACTCTCGCCAGATGGCGCGCCGAATACGGCGGCTTGCGAATCGATCAAGCCAAGCGCATGAAGGAGCTCGAGCAGGAAAATGCTCGACTCAAAAAAATTGTCGCAGATCTTTCGATCGACAATTCAATTCTGAAAGAAGTTGCCAAGAGAAACTTCTAAGCCCGGCGAGGCGCAAGGATGCTGTTTTGCATGTTCAAGCAGAACTTGGTGTCAGCGAGCGTCGGGCATGCAGAGCAATTGGCCAACTGAGATCTACACATCGATATGTGCCACTGCCAAACCCAGATCAAGAAAAACTGAAATCTCGAGTGCTTGAGCTTGCGACCCAATATGGTCGGTATGGTTATCGACAGGTTACGAATTTATTAAATATGGAGGGTTTCGAAGTGGGCAAAGATCGCGTTTACAACATCTGGCGCCAAGAAGGCCTTAAGGTGCCGCAGGTGCAACCAAAACGGCGTCGCCTGTGGCTTGCTGACGGCTCGTGCATACGTCATAGACCACTGTACGCCAATCACGTTTGGTCTTACGACTTTGTCGCGGATCGAACCCATGATGGCCGACCACTTAAGATATTAAACATCATCGACGAGTTTACTAAAGAATGTCTTGTCTCATTCGTGGCCAGAAGAATCAGGTCGCAAGACGTAATTTTCATTCTTGCTGATCTCTTCTTACAGAAAGGTTGTCCTCAGTTTATACGTTCAGATAACGGGCCCGAATTTATCGCTAAGAAACTTAAAAAATGGCTCGGTGATCTCGAAGTTCAACCGCTCTACATTGAACCCGGTAGCCCTTGGGAGAACGGCTATTGCGAATCGTTTAACGGCAAAATGCGATATGAACTCTTGAATGGTGAAATATTTTTCTCGTTGCTTGAAGCGAAAATTATAATTGAGAGATGGCGCAAGCATTTTAATACCAAGAGACCGCACTCAAGCCTTGGCGGCAGGCCTCCGGCACCAGAAACATTTCAACCAAACTTAAAGGTACTTGCTAATGATTTTAGAACATTGTAGTTGGTAGCAAAACTCCCGGCTGGTCAATCACCTCTCTTGTTTTCACCCAAATGGGCGCCCTTTTTGCAAAAGCCCATTTGGGCAAAAACAAAAGAGGTGCAAAGATGAAAGAATTTAGAACATTAGAATTAGCGATTGAGTTTTATCAGTCTGTTGAAGAACTGAAGCTATCTGGTCAGCTCAAAGATCAAATCCTTCGGGCTTCATCATCCATTTCGTTGAATTTATCTGAAGGCAATGCCAAACGAACAGAAAAAGAGAAGAAGCGGTATTACCATACCGCCTATGCCTCATGTCAGGAATGTAAAACAATTCTGCGACTAGCGAAGTTGGCCAATACAGACACAATGAACTCAGCCGACAAACTTGGGGCCTACCTGTACAACCTCTTAAAATCTGAGATCAAAGAATCCAAAATTTAGTTATTCCGGATATCGGGTATACCGGCATGCAGGTATACCCGATATCCGGTATTGAATATCGAGGCACACCTACTTTTTTCTTCTACGGGCAGAGGCAAGCAACCCCAGAATGGTCAACGCTCGAAACTATGTGAACTTTTGAACCGCCATCATTAAGGGTTGCACAACCAGCGACCGCCAATAAAAGCGCAATTAAAATTTGAAATCTGAATTCTGAAAATACCGGATATCGGGTATACCTGAATACGGGTATACCTGATATCCGGTATTGTATTGGTGGACCCTAGCGGGATCGAACCGCTGACCTCTAACATGCCATGCTAGCGCTCTCCCAGCTGAGCTAAGGGCCCTCGAAAATAATGGGAAATTAAATCTAGCTTGGTCGAAGTGGCTTTGCAAGCCTGCCGCGTAACAAAATTCAGATTTCAAAGATATAAAACCTTGAAATTATCAAAGGTTAAGTGCTTTAATTTAAGCGCTTTAAATATTTCGCCAGCTTTGAGGAGCCCCCTTATGCGCGTTCGCTTGACCCACTCACTACTTACAACTCCATTATGTTTAATTGCCGCCACGATTTTCTTAAGTCTCACGGTCGGTGGTCAAATGGCCGAAGCCAAAGACCTTACCAATCGCCTGGGAGTCGGTTATGCCAACCAGTTTTCGACCTCGTTACCGAGCCTCGCGGTTCGCTACTACCCCGACCCGAAACTCGGTGTGGGCGCGCAGTTGGGCGTTGACACCAATAAAGACAACTCTCTTTTCGGGGCCATGGCTCGCCTCTATCGCGTTGTCTTCACCGAAGACAGCATGAACTTCTACATGGGCACGGCCGCTGGCCTAATCAGCGTTCAAAACAACGGCACCACAAGCTCAGGCTTTGAACTCTCAGGCTTTGTCGGCACCGAGTTTTTCTTCACCGGTCTTGAAAACCTTGGGTTCAGCTTCGAAGCCGGCATCGGCGTCACCTCGGTTTCGAGTCAAGTGCGCTTTCGCACCATTGGTGATACCCCGATGAATGCTGGAGTCGTCTTTTACTTCTAAAAGCTTAAATCGATCTTTCAGTCAGTTAACTTAACGAGGTCACAAATGTCTAAAAAAGTACACCTAAGCGAAAATGCCCCAAAACCCATTGGCCCCTACTCTCAAGCGATCGAAGCCAACGGCATAGTGTTTTTCGCAGGTCAGATCCCGCTCGATGCTAAGTCGGGCGAATTAATTAAAGGTGGGGTCTCTGATCAAGCTAAAAAAGTGATGGAAAATATTTCTGCGGTTTTGACCTCGGCCGATTTAACTTTTGACCAAATTGTAAAAACCACTATTTTTCTAGTCGATATGAACGACTTCGCAGCCGTAAACGAAGTTTACGGTCAATACTTTAAAGGTGCTCCGCCAGCGCGTTCAACAATCGCTGTTGCCGCCTTGCCTCGCGGTGCTCGAGTCGAAGTCGAGGTTACGGCCTGCCGAAATTAAAGAGGCGAATGCCATTAATTTTAATGGCTATTGTTTTTGCAGTGGCTGGCTATAGCTACTCTCGCGAACGACAAATTATTCTCGCCCAAAACCCCACCGAATGGACTCAACCCGCCCACGCCGACTGCGCTGTGGTGTTGACCGGCGGGCCCACCCGCATTCGAGCTGGCTTTGATTTGCTAGCGCAAGGCCGTGTACGCAAATTAATAATTTCAGGAGTATACCCCGGCGCCGTACTACGCGAAATATTTCCGCAACTGCCGTTCTATGGGCCGATAAATGAAGACGATGTGGTCCTCGAAAAACGCTCTTCAACAACCTATGGCAATGCTCAGCAGAGTTTGCCGCTGGTTGAAGCCTTGCACTGCAAAAATATCGTGCTCGTCACTTCTCGCCTGCATATGTATCGCAGCTTTAAGATTTTTCGGACGGTCTTCCCAGCCGATGTGGCGATCACAGCTCGCGCTGTGGTGGCCGGTCGTCTCGAACCGGCCGCCCTTGAGACGTTTGTTGAAACGATCAAGTCATTGTTCTACAGCCTGTGGGCTTACTAGAAATTTATTTTTAGCGAATTGTTTCACCTAGACCGTATTTTTGCGAAGCCCGCGCGTACTCTTGCTGAGCGCCTGGCAACCACACTTGCAAATTGCCCCGACGTCGTTCGTCAGAGGGGTGCGTCGACATCCATTCTGGCGGGGCTTTGTCACCCATTGCGACAGCCATGCGCTCCCAAAGATGAATCGATTCGGCGGGGTCATAACCAGCGCGAGCCATATAAACCTGGCCATACTGATCAGCCTGAGATTCGTCGCCGCGAGAAAATTTTCGATCAAAAAAGGTAATAGCAAAACCGGCTGCAGCCCCACCAACGCCAGTCAACACTCGACAAGATTGTGTTTTGCAAAACAGCTGGCCGCCGATCATGGTGGCGCCGCCAATAATGGCTCCGGCCCAATTCTCTTTCATGGCGCGCGCATAACGTTGCTTACCGTGGCGAAGCGTCGCGTGCGCGACCTCGTGACCAAGAACTGCGGCAAGCGCCGCCTCCGTCTTCACCACAGGCATCAGCCCAGTGTACACTGCAATTTTGCCGCCGGGCATGCACCAGGCATTGACCTCAGGGCTTTCTAGTAAAACGTACTCCCACTGAAAGTTTTCACCCGAGGCGCGAGCGATACGATTGGCCACGCGCTGAACCATGGCGTTCCATTCAACATTATTTGAGCGCTTATTTTTATTTTTGACTTCAATGTAAGCCTTGGCTGATTGAGCATTGATCTCAGCGTCAGAAGGCTCTGAGCCACCTGGGGCCGAAGAGCAGTTGGTAAGAAAAAACAGCGCTGTCAATGCGCTCAAAATGAGACTGATTCGATTCATCTATAACCCTCGCTAATTTAGCTCTTAGGATGCAATTGAAATCAAAAACCGTCAATGCTCGTTTTAATGCTGATTTTAGCCGAAATGCCCAGTGATATAATCCTGAGTCAAACGCACTTCAGGGTTGGTAAATAATCGCGCGGTTTCGTTAAATTCGATTAATTCGCCCATATACATAAAGGCCGTGAAATTTGAAATACGTGCGGCCTGCTGCATGTTGTGAGTGACAATGACTATCGTCAGTTCTTTATTCAATTCGCTGATAAGCTCTTCAATGCGAGCCGTCGCAATCGGATCTAAAGCTGAAGTGGGCTCGTCGAGCAAAAGCACTTCAGGTTGAACGGCAATGGCGCGGGCAATACAAAGGCGCTGCTGTTGGCCGCCAGAGAGTGACCCGCCACCTTGTTTTAATTTGTCGCGCACTTCTTTCCATAACGCGGCTTTTTCAAGCGCCCATTGAACACGCTCGGCAAGCGCGGTGTGATCGAGGTCTTCGTAAAGTTTTACCCCAAAGGCGACATTGTCAAAAATGGACATCGGAAACGGTGTCGGTTTTTGAAAAACCATGCCGACTTTCGCGCGCAGTAGATTTACGTCGCGCTTGCGATCAAGAATATTCTGCCCGTTAAAAAGAATCGACCCTTCAACACGCTGTTGAGGGTAGAGAGCATACATCCGATTAAAAGTTCGCAGCAGAGTCGATTTGCCGCAACCCGACGGGCCGATAAAAGCGGTCACCTTTTTATCTGCGACATTTAGGCTTACCGATTTTACAGCCTGAAAACTGCCATAGAAGAAATTCAAGTCACGCACTTGAATTTTTGGATTTTGAATGTCGGTAAAATCAACTCGACCAGTTTGCATATCGCCTTTTGTACTTTATTTTTATCCAGAAGTAGAGGTTCGTCGCAAAATAAATCTCGCCACTATATTAAGTATCAAAACGGCAAAAGTGATCAAAAGCGCCCCCGCCCAAGCGAGATGTTGCCAATCTTCGTAGGGGCTCATAGCGAATTGAAAGATCACCACTGGCAAATTAGCCAATGGTCGGCCCAAATCGGCGCTAAAAAATTGATTATTGAGAGCGGTAAAAAGCAAGGGCGCGGTTTCGCCACTGATGCGGGCCACGGCGAGCAAAATACCAGTCATGATACCAGCGCTGGCGGCGCGATAAGTGACGTACCAGGTGATCTTCCATTGAGGGGCGCCAAGGGCTGCTGCGGCTTCACGCAAGGTATTGGGCACGAGCTTCAACATGTTCTCGGTGCTATTAACCACAACCGGAATAATAATTGTGGCGAGCGCAAGCGCGCCAGCAAAGCCCGAGAAATGCCCCATTTTAATAACCACAAGTGTGTAGATAAAAAACCCAATCACCACGCTCGGGGCCGACAACAAAATGCCATTGATAAAACGCACAGTTGATGCCAGCGGGCTGCCACTGCCAAATTCGGCGAGATAGGTGCCAGCCAAAATCCCGATCGGTGTGCCGATCAAGGTTGCCAAACCACTCATCATCAAACTGCCGACAATCGCGTTCAATAAACCACCGGCCGAGCCGGGGGGCGGGGTCATCTCGGTAAACACGGCCATTTTCAGCGCCGGCAAACCGTTTTTCAGCAGAGTAAAAAGAATGGCCCCGAGAAAAAATAATCCGAAAATCATGGCCGCGCACGAAGCGACCAGACCAATGACATTGACCACACGCCGGTGAAAATAGCGTTGTGAAGCCCGCATGCTCACGCTTGCACCCCAGCCCGGCGGCGCATACGTAATATAAGCACCTTCGCTAAAGCCAGTACGACGAAGGTAATCACAAAAAGCACCAAGCCAAGCTCAACAAGCGAAGAGGTGTAGAGTTCGCCGACTGCTTCGGTAAACTCGTTGGCCAATGAAGATGAAATTGTATTGCCTGGCATAAAAAGTGACGACGACAGTTCATGAGCATTACCGATCACAAACGTCACAGCCATGGTCTCGCCAAGGGCGCGGCCAAGACCTAAGATCACGCCACCCATGACCCCGACGCGGGTGTAAGGCAACACAATGCTTGAAGCGACCTCCCATGTTGTCGAGCCAAGCCCGTAAGCTGATTCTTTCAAAAGTGGGGGTACAATTTCAAAAACGTCGCGCATCACGGCCGTGACAAAAGGTATCACCATAATCGCCAAAATAAAGGCCGCGGTAAAAACCCCGATGCCCATGGGCGCGCCTTGAAACAAAAAACCGACGAGCGGCCATGAGCCCAGATGCTCAATAACCCAGGGTTGAATGTGAGCGGCAAAGAACGGTGCAAAAACAAAAAGCCCCCACATGCCGTAGATAATGCTCGGGATCGCGGCCAAAAGTTCAATAGCCGTACCCAGAGGCCCACGCAAAGATCTTGGTGAAAGCTCAGTTAAAAAAATGGCAATACCGAAACTAACAGGCACCGCTATTAAAAGCGCAATCAATGAAGTCACGACGGTGCCGACGATCGGCACCAGCGCGCCGAACTGATTGGTCACCGGGTTCCAAGAGGCATCAACGAAAAAATGAAAACCAAAACGGCGTATGCTTGGCATACTGCCGGCGAGCAAAGCCGCGATCATCGCTACCAAAATTAACAAAACAAAAACGGCAAAGAAACGCGTAAGACCGCGAAAGAGACGGTCCAATAATTGCCCTTTGGCCGTTCGCTCTAATTGCAAACGACCATTAAAGAAAGTCTCATCTGTGGCTTCGATTGCCGACCTAGAGACCGATTGCGAGTGCTTTACCATCTGCAGCTTTAATTTGCTCCTTCCAAGTTTTCTCTACTAGCGCGGCCACAGCCTTGGGCAACGGAACGTAATGCAGTTCTGCCGCTGCCGCTTCGCCATTTTTAAAGGCCCAACGAAAAAACTGAAGAGCCGCCCGCCCTTGAGCTGAGTCCGATTGAGTCTTTTGCATTAACACAAAAGTCGAACCTGCAAGAGGCCAACTGGTTTTGCCGGGCGCATTTGTCAAAATCAGATAGTAATCTTTAGCGTGAGCCCAATCGGCGCCGACGGCAGCAGCTCGAAATGACTTCTCTTCAGGAGTCACAAATTGCCCCGCCTGGTTTTGCAATTGCGTGTAGGTCATTTTGTTTTGCAACGCATAGGCATACTCGATGTAACCAATCGAACCGTTGATTTGCTTTACATACGAAGCAACGCCCTCGTTGCCCTTGCCGCCGACGCCGACCGGCCAATTGACCGCCGAACCCTCACCGACCGCAGTCTTCCAATCGGCGCTCACTTTCGAAAGATAATTGGTGAAAATAAACGAAGTGCCTGAACCATCTGAGCGATGCACAACGGTGATCGCCTGGTCAGGCAAAGTAAGACCCTTATTGACCGCCACTAGCGCTGGGTCATTCCACTTTTTAATTTTGCCGAGAAAAATCTGTGCGAGCAGATCGCCGCTCAACTTCAACTCGCCCGGCTTTACACCGGCGACATTTATAACCGCCACATCTGCGCCGTTGATAATCGGAAACTGAACCAAGCCATCTTTAGCCAAATCTTCGCTTTTTAGCGGCATATCGGTTGCGCCGAAATCAACGGTTTTGCTCTGAATCTGCTTAATGCCGCCGCCCGAACCAATCGATTGATAATTTATCGATGTCCCCGTCTCTTTCTTATAACTATCAGCCCATTTTGAGAGCACGGGGTAAACAAAGGTAGAACCCGCGCCCGTCACTTGTTTGCTGGTACCACCAGGGTCGGCAGCGAAAACACTGGCGGGTACGAAAAAGGCAGCCGTTATTATAGATATAAAGTGATACATCGATTTCAATTTCACGCTAGAAACTCCTTGTAATGGCGCTCAATTTCGCAACAGAGGGCCTCATTTGCGGCCATCGTGCGCGACCAGGGCCTATTTCGCAATCGCCACAGTCACCTTCAAATCAGAATCTCACAGGCCCGCATGCTCTGCGTTATAGCGCCCTGAGGTTTCTTGTTGTCATCCACATTGAATTTGGGTTTTATGCCGAATCTTACGCACATTGAGGAGGGGGGTCTATGCTCAATCGTAAATCGTACATGGTTCGCTTGTTCTTTTCGGCAGCCATAGTTTTGGCAGCTTGTTCAAATGGTTTTGCTAATAATATAAGAACCTATCGTTGGACTAATCAAATGAACATGTCTGACAACATTGAAAGTGTTGTCGCGAAACTAAATCAGCAAACGGGTTTGCACCTGACTTACGCTGATTTCAAACTTTTCGAGCGTAAAGATCTCGCGACCTCGCGCTTTTCAACTTATTTTCAATTGTCACAAGGCTTGCCGATTCAAGGCGCGCTGGTTCGCACTTGGCTGAACCCAAACACCGGCACACTGGTGCAAATGGAAGCCACCCTCGACGACGGTTTGATGAACGATAATCGCGGCACGCGTTTGCACCTCAATAACTTTAGAGGCGAGTTGATGTCGGCGAAGCTCGATACACTCCCCGTGATGGATTATGTTCGCTCGATTGTCCTTCACCATGCCGATGATGCTGTGATTGGCGAAATCAAATGGCAAGACATGTGGCAGGGCTCTGAACTGGTTCGCGAAATTAAGGTCAAAGGCCGTCACGGTCTTCACACCATCACAGTGTCGCATTTCAGCCGCCGAGTTTTGAATTCTAAATACGAAGAGTTTCCGCAAGTAGACGTGCAGGCTTTGGTTTACCCCATATATGAAGAGACCGCAGAGAAGCGCCTTCCACAAGAGCGCGTAATTGTGACTCTGAAGAATATTTCAAATGTGCGAAAACCTTCGGCAACCGACCCCTATGCTCCGCTACAAAACCGACACTATTATGAAAATATGTCGGATTTATTTTTGGCCGAAACCCCCGAAGGTCAGGCAAAAGGCTTTTGGTCTTTCAATTGGCTTATGAGAACCGCGCAGGGCTTATTTGAAGCAATGCCGTGGGCCGAAAATTCGTTTGCAAATGGTGGCCTCTACCTCGAAGGCCAATTTGCCACGGTCAGCTTGCACCCTGGCGTGCGCGACCTTAAAGGCCTGGCCGTACCGCTGGCCTATTCTGGGCACTACAATTTGATTTGGAAGACCGCCACGATTGATGGCCAAGAAGTCGGCGAAGTTGTGCCCTCTTCTGCACTTTTCGGCGCCCCTCTAAAGAGCCCCGATTCAGCTCTCAATCGCGTGGCGCGAAGACTGCCTGATCACGATATGATTTCATACATCAATGATGGCTTTGACGAAATTCAAGTTTATTACGCCATCAACCAGTTGATGACGTCTTTGCACGGAATGGGCTTCAACGACCCCGAACTCTCGACCCGCGCTTTCAATGCGTTTTTGTATGACCCCGATATTACGATGCGCGACAACGCTTACTATCAAAACGACACGATCAATTTCACCACGTACTCTCCGAAGAATCAGAACTTCGCGCGAGACAATTCGACAATCTGGCATGAACTCGGTCACGGCGTAATGGATCGCTTGATGGGCGACCTTATTACGCTTGCTGACTCCGGTGGCCTCAGCGAAGGTATGGCCGATTTTGTAGCCCAACTCGTGGTGCAAGACGTAACCGGTGGCAAACCGTTTGCTGGCTCTGACGAATTTAGAATCGTGAACAAGACAGGCTTCAATTTGACCAATGAAGCGCATGACGACGGCGAAGCTTATGGCGGCACAATGAAAGACATAATGGATCTTTCTATAGCTAAGTTTGGCCGACCCGGTCTCGCCAAAATGACAGATTTGACTCTAGAGACCATGCGCCTTACGCGTAACCACCCAGCTCTAACGGCAAACGATTGGTTTGAGCACATGTTGTTTGCGGACGAAATGGGTCGCCCTGGTATACGAGTTGCGGGCGAAATGCGCGAGCTTATTGTTGGCGCCCTTCAATCTCGCAACTACCGACTCGATCGCGGCCAAGTGGCACAATTGACAGTCATGGTTGGCGATCAAGAATTGACTAACGCAAGCACGGGCTCACGAAACAAACCAGTTGTTCGAGCGATCAAAGACAAAGAAGAGTCGCAATACAATCTGTCTTTCAGACTGAAGAGCAGCGAAGTTTACCCCTTCAAGTACCCCGTTACCATCGAACTCAATTACACCGGTGGCCCACTTGAAGGCTCTTTGAAATGGAAGGGCAAAGAAAACGGGCCGCTTAAAGTGACGCTCGCCAAAGAATCAGATGTAGCCACAGCGACAGTTACCGCACTCGGAACTTGCGAGGCGGTCAACCGCCCCGACGGCGGCTGCTCAGACTATGTTTACATGAAAGTTTACAATGCGGGTGCTGATCACCCGGCCGCCAAGAAACGTTTTTACGTGAGACTAAAAGGCAATTAGTTTTAAGCGTCTCACGAAGAGGTTTTGCCTGGCTGCAAATCATTACTATCGCAAATCATTAGCTGCAGTTCTCGGCCTGGCGTTCGCGCTCGGCCTTGGGGCTTGCGCCAAACCGAGTTACGACCGCGACTGGCCGACGCCAAGTGACCCAGTCCCGAAGAGGTTTGAAAGCGCAGATACTGAATGCCTTGATTTTATCGAGTCTCTACCCACCAACTACATGCACGGCTTTGTTGATGTCCCTGAAAACCCAGCTGAGCCGAAGGGCCCGTCAGTTCACATTTTCTACTATGGGCAGAGGCTTGATGAGCGCACACCCATTGTATTTTTCAATGGCGGCCCAACTTCAGATAGCCATGGCAGTTATCGCATATTGACTGACCAGCGTTACTCTGTGGCCGCGTGGGCGACAGCCCCTTTGATTTTTATTGATCAACGTGGCAATGGCTGTTCGTCGAAATACCCCCAAGGCGATAGTGACGAAGTATTGACTCGACTGAAATTTTATGATTCGAGCGCCATCGTTGGCGATGCTGAAGTTGTCCGTAAACAAATTCTGGGCGATAAACCCTGGAAGGTCTTTGGCCAAAGTTATGGCGCCTGGATTGTCCATCGTTACGCCGCACTTGCGCCGAACTCAATAGTTTCGGCTTTTGCGCATTCTGAAGTTCTGACCAACGATTCAATCTCGCGCCTGACCGATAGAATTTTTGCGCAGAATCGCGTTCTGAAAGAATATTTTAAACAATACCCCGACGATCAACGTCGGCTTGAAATTTTACACGAACAATTGACGGCCAATGTTTGCTACCCAAACCCAGCTGCCAACCCTCGCCGATGTGGGCTGGCGAATATTGACTCGCTACTTTCACGCTTTGCCTTCATACCACGATGGCCGTGGGTTCACGACTGGCTTAAAGCGATTGTGGTGTTCAACCCAACAAATGGCGCAAGTGAAGCACCACGCGCCGGGCAGATCGACACCAAAGTCATAAATGACTTTCTCAAAAAAGTTGTCTTTTCAAAAACGGCTGACCCACAGAATGACAAATACTGGGCCACACAAATTATCAATCACTACGACCGCGATGTGACCAATTTTGATCGACCTACCTGCGAGAAAATATACTTCGCACTGAGCTTACGTCGTGAAGCGCCTGAAACCTATTTGCTTCATGAATGTATGGTGGCGATGCAATACACCGCCGATAAAAAAAGACTTCAAGATCGCGATGAGCGCCTGGCGCGCTTCGACGCCAAAAACGGCAACAACCACTTAACTTTCGGCGATGTCGGCGCAGGGCTCGGCAAACTTGGCAAAAATGCTTTTTTTCTCTATTCAGGCCAACTTGATATTTATGTTCCGGTCGAAAGTTTTCAAACTGAATTGCAGCAACTCGGGCGGCTTCTCACCTACCGAGCCTTCACGGCCAGCGGGCACGATGGATTCTACTCTGAAACTCAGGTCGCACGCGAGGTACTCGGGGCGCCTGTTTTGAGTGCTAAGAAGATCTTGAAACCCTAGTGAGGGTTTTTTTAATTTGGAGATTGGGTCGAATTTGGGTGTCCACTGGCAGACAGGCTCGTCTGGCAGCCGGGCATGGGTTGTCTGTGGCTCTGGCAGCGGAGCTGGCAACGGGTCTGGCGGAAGATCTGGCAACTGGGCTTGGCAACTCTTTTTTGGCAACTGGGCTTGGGGTGACTCTCGATCTTCCATTTTTGAAAAGCATCATTGCTCCCGGCTGGGCGAGAGCAATGATGCTTTTCAAAAATGGGAGATTGAGATGAATAAATTCAGAACGTACGAGCTGGCCAAGGCACTCTATCAGCAATGCAAAAAGCAACCAGTCAAAGGCAACGTCCGCGATCAACTGCTCAGGGCTTCACTCAGTGTTTGTTTAAATTTAATTGAGGGCAGCGCGAAACCGACCCGAAAAGATCGAGCAAGATTCTACGCAATAGCACTAGGCTCAATACGAGAAACCCAGGCCATTATCGATCTCGAGGGGCTCGCTCTCACGAATGAAGCCGATATCGTTGGCGCTCACGTCTACAAACTCTTATCCGCCCTCAGTTGAGCGAGCGCCCCAAGCGAGCGAAGCAACACGAGGGCGAGCGCAAGCAAGCCCAAGTGAGCAAGCCGAAGGCAAGCGAGCGAAGCAACACGAGGGCGAGCGCAAGCAAGCCCAAGTGAGCAAGCCGAAGGCAAGCGAACGATCCGAGAGTGAGCAAGCCGAAGGCAAGCGAACGATCCGAGAGTGTAGCCATCGAAGACGAAGATGAAGGCCTGTTCAAAAAGGGTTAGATGCGAGGCGTGAGATTGCGAGCGCGGAGGCGTACCGGTAGGTACGTCGCACAAGCAAGCAAGCGAACAACGAAGCAGATGACCCTTTTTCAACAGGCCGTTCTAGAGGGAGTGACCGACGTCGACTTGTTGCAGATACTCCAGCCCACCAATCACATTCGGGATGGCCATACAGCACGTCGAGCCCAACAGAAAAAGTCCGATCTCTTGACCGACTTCTACTCGCGAACCAATTTCAACAGAATCAGCGAGACGAATTTTACCGACGCCCATGCCGCCAACAAAAGAGATAAACCAAGGCTTACCCGTTCTTTCACATTCGATTTCAATAACGACCCGTTCGTTGCGAAACGACGGCTCAGAAACCCGCGAACGGCGATAAAGCCAAGGGCGCAAAAACACAAGTTGCCCAGGCAAATGCTCAATCTTTTTCACCCGACCATTAATCGGCGCATGAAAACGATGATAGTTATGATTGTGCAAAAATATATTGGTGAAGAAATAATCATCCGGGATCGCGGTCTCATCACGATTGAAAATATAACGGATTGGCAAAACCTGCCCTTTTACTTCAACAGGAGCCAAATCACCGACACGACCATAATCACAAACATAACCCTGGCAGGGCCAAGCGGCATCCGAGTCAACCTTGAGCGGCACAGCTAGCCGGCGGGTGAAAAAATCCTGAAAAGATTGATAGTCAGCATTAAGCGAGGCCGGCAAATAGCGGTCTAACTCGCCTGAAGCGAGTCGATAACGGCCGCAGAATGATTTAATAAAGTAACGTGAAAACGAAGATTGATAAAGTGGTGAAAGCAAATGAGAAATCTCGCGCTGAAAAGCGCCAGGCAATGGATTCCAAACAAGGCGAGCAAAATGTTTATTGAGAAGAGTCGAAAGTTTCACCCCATTAGATCACCAAGAAAGACTCAAAGAGTCAACGGGCAATCACTTCAGGCCCCTCGGCCATCTAGCGTCAATCATGCCACATTGGGCGACTCAGTAGAACCGACGAAGCTCGTCGAGCGCGGGTAGAACTGCGGCTCCGTCAAGCTGGGCACCTGGTACAGGATGATAGCCGTGATCAAGAACTTCATAGTCGCCATTGGTCTTAACGACCACGATATCATTATCGCGATAGATCGCAAAATCATCTCGTCGACCCATGATCAGCCAAGGATGCGATTTTTTCTCGAATAGATCGAAACCACTACTATAATCACGCGCATCGCCCTGGCAGGCAAAAAGCTCCTGCAAAAAAGTGGGCGCCAAATCGTAATGAATAGTTCGATGATCAAATTTTTGCGGCGCTCGCCCTGGCCAATAGATCAGCAGCGGAACATGAGTCTGTACCTCAGAAAAATTTGAATTGTGGCCCCAATAGTTTAAGTGATTATCGTTAAACTCTTGACCATGATCGCTCGAAATTAAAATGATTGTCGACTCTTCAAGATGCTTTTCTGCGAGCTTCTTTAAAACATCGCCAATCAATGAGTCGATAAAATTGGCGCTATTTTTGTAAGAGTTTTTGACTGGAATGGGGTCAGCTTCATTATTGAGAGACACGTAATCAACCGCACTTACTAGCGGATAGAATTTCTTCTTGAATGTTGGGTCAATGCCGTAACCGTGGCAAGCATCGTAAAACAGAAATCCGTAAAACGGCTTGCCCGGGTTTCGGTCATCCAGAAATTTATTAAAACTGCGGGTGATCTCTTGATCGCGCGCATAATCATGCTCACCCGCGGTGATAATTTTCAAATTTGGTATTTTGGTAAAAACGGTCTGATCAAACTCTGGCTTGTCGAGGGGGGCGCTGCCGAAAATTCCGAACTCGTAGCCTTGCCTTTGAAATTCGTCCATTAACACTGGGCTGGTGCGAGCCTTAAGGGCAGGGTCAAAATAGACCCCCGGCAAACCATAGAACATATTGAAAACACCATAGCGCGTTGTATTGCTGCCACTAAAGTGGTTGGTGAAGAACTGCGACTTCTTGGTTAAAGCGTATGCGTTTGGCATCACGTCATCATTGAGCATGTCAGCACGAAGGGCGTCGACCAACACCCACAGGACATTGAGCTTCTTACCCTGCAACTGACACTGAATAGGCTTTTGCGGATAATTTAATTGCCGCTCGGCAATCGAAACCTTCAAGGCGTTATGTTTCTTGTACAACTCAACGTCGACAAGCCCATGAGCCGCCAAAAAGCTTTGCGCTTGTGCCGGCACCGCAAACGGAAAGATCATGCCCATTCTGGTAATGGGCGCATAGAAAACGGCGTCGGCGGCGACATGAGCACCATGAGCCAACACTAAAGACAGAAAGTAGAAGGCGAAAATGCGCCGGCCGACATTTCGACCAAGAAATCTTGTGTGGTGCTTTGCGATTATCTTCGCCGCGAAAAACTCGATCCCGAAAATTAACAGCCCCAGCGCGCCCATATTGACCCAGCTCTGCCAAGCAAACGAAATCACCTGGCCGTGAGCATTAAAAAACATATCAAGCACAAGAAGGTTAAGATGAAATCGATACTGCGAATAAACCAGAGCGTCGATAACCAAAATTATAATTAAAAAACCAAAAATAAAAGAGAGCGCAATTCGATGCAGCCGCAACGATGGCCACATGAAAACGATAAGCGACCAGAATGCCCCAAGAATTAACACGATCGAAAAAAAGTGGCCGCACGAATAGAAAAACAAAAATAGCCAGGCCAATAATGTCTCGGGGTACGAACGCGTCAGCGAAAAATAAAGAATCGAAATACCCTGAACGAGAACAAGATTAAAAAGCAGAAACCAATAGAACCAGGGCGTTAGCAAGAGCATCGCCGCACGCTGCCGGCGATACCAATTCTGCATACTCAAGGATGTTTTTTTCAGCCAATCTGTCATGTTATGCGCTCAGCATACACCTGCCCCCACCAGGGGTGGCAAGGTCACCACACTAGACTTTCGACCATGACCTCAACTCAGGTGTTGCTTTCAAACCCGCCGCGCGCAATTAACACAAAGATTGCAATGTTTTAAACATTCCGTAGAATTTTAAGTGATGGGATTATCTATAAATCTTTGGGGGATTAGGGGTTCTTTACCGACCCCGGCCACCCCCGATCAAATTCATCATAAAATCGTTGAGGCGCTGCGCCTTTTCGATGCCAAGCGTTCTGAAATCAAAGACATCGAAGGCTTTGTGCGCGGGCTAAGCCCCGACATCGGCTCAGGCTTTGGCGGCCACACCGCCTGTATCGAAGTTTCTTCACCCAAGGCGCGCTTGATCATCGACGGCGGCAGCGGCCTTCGTTGCCTTGGCGAAAAATTGATGCTCGAGTCATCAGGCGCGGGCCAGGGCGTGATTCATATTCTGATGACCCACTTTCACTGGGATCACTTGATTGGGCTGCCATTTTTCATCCCGATTTTTGTGCCTGGTAACCAAATTCATTTTTACGGAGTTCAAGACGATCTCGAAGCTAACATTCGGCGAGTGTTTGCTAAGCCTAACTTCCCGGTGGAGTTTGACCGACTGCCGGCGAAAGTATTTTTTCACAAATTAAAGCCGCGCGAAACGGTTGAATTTCAAGACATCAAAGTCACCCCCTACCAACTCGATCATCCAGACCCGTGTTGGGGTTATAAATTTGAACACAGCGGTAAGACGTTTTCATACTGTGTCGACTCTGAAGCTCGCCGAGTAACGCGCGAGGCCCTGGGCCCTGACCTCCCGCTTTACCAGAAAATTGACCTGATGATCTTTGATGCTCAATACACTTTTCTTGAGTCAGCTGAGCGAATCAACTGGGGTCACGCTTCGGGCCCAATCGGCATCGACATTGCGATGCGCGAAGAGGTTAAGAAAATTCTTTTCATCCATCACGACCCGGCCGCCTCGGACGCAAAAATTCTCGAAGCCGAAAGCCAAACGCGCGAGTACTACGAATCAGCCCTTGCCGCTGCACGCGCCCATGGAGCCAAACCGCACGAGGTTGACTGGCAATTCGCTCGTGAAGGCATGAAGCTGCACCTATGAAGTTTAAACTCGACACGCAAACTCACCCGCCGACCCTCAGCCTTATTGGCGATATCGACGAATCCTCAGACTTCACCAAAGCCGAAGTGCCAAAGTCAGGGGCCATAGCCATCGATCTATCAGAAATCAAGCACGTTAACTCTATGGGCCTGCGAGCTTGGGTTGAGTGGATTACGAAGCTAAAACACCTCTCGCCCATTTTTTATCGGCGCTGCTCATCGAGTGTTATTAACCAAATCAATATTTTGGACGGCTTTCTACCGCGCGGGTCGATTGTTGAGTCTTTTTTCGTGCCCTATCATTGCGAGCCCTGCGACAATACCTTTAATTATCTAGCACAGCGCGGGCGAGATTTTCGCGAAGTCACTCTCGAACAGCCCGAGCTAAACGCCATCCCAACCTCGATGACTTGCCCGAATTGCGGCAAAATGGCCGAAGCTGACATTATCGAAGGTCGCTATTTAAAATTCTTAAAGCGAAGTCGCTAAACCCGAGGGTTAAGCGCTTTTTTCGATGGGCTTTTCGAGTTGCCCTCTGCCACGAATTTCATCCGTACGATGTTGAATTTTCTTGAGCCATCTGGCGGCATCAGCCACGCTAAATTTAACTTCAGGCACTGTGTTCGCATGCGCGACATTTACGTCACCACGATTTGTGATATTCAACACATCTTGCCCAAGAGCAATATATTGCTCGAGCATGGCGCGAATCACCAAAAGGTCATTCAAATTGTGCGACGTCGGCACCGTACGTTTTTCGTCGAATTTCTCTTCGCGCGACAGAACAATACCCTTGCCCTTAAGCACTTGATCGATTTGACTCATTTGCTCAATCTTACTATTGGCTTCAGCTGCAGCTTTCTGACTAGAGGTTTTACCACAGGCCACGACCGCAAGAGTCGCACAAGCTAACGCAATTAATTTAAATGTGCTCATCTTCGCACTCTCCATTTTTTACACACTGTTTACTAACTCGACAAATTAGAGCAAGGCCCGTGCCGCGTGCCAGGGCCCATTTAATGGGAGGTGACGATTGATATTGAGCTTTTAATTGAAGATCGTTCAACCCGCCTGACAAAATGCGGGTCGAATTGGCAGTTGTTAACTCACACCCAGTGGGTGCGCCAGACGGCCTCAATTTGATCGATAAGGGCGCCCATTTCATTCAGCGGAATCGAAGTCGGACCATCACAAAGAGCTTCATCTGGGTTCGGGTGAGTCTCAACAAAAATACCATCAACCCCGACGGCCATTGCCGCGCGCGCGAGAGCGGGCGTCATCTGTCGACGACCGCCACTTTTACCGTCAGCAGCCCCTGGCAATTGCGTCGAATGGGTAATATCCATAATCACCGGCTTACCCGTTTCGCGCATCTCAACAAGACCGGTCATATCATTAATTAAACGATGGTACCCGAACGTAGTCCCGCGCTCACATAACAGAATTTTTTTATTACCCGCTGCTTCAGCTTTTTTCACGATTGAGGCCATATCTGACGGAGCCATAAATTGCCCCTTCTTTATATGCATCACTCGACCGGTTCGCGCGACATCAACAACGAGGTCGGTTTGTCGGCACAAAAACGCCGGGATTTGAATCACGTCTGCAACTTCAGCGACAGCTTCAACTTGTATAGTTTCATGTACGTCAGTCAAAACCGGGCAGCCGACTTTTGATTTTATGCGACCGAGACCATCAAGCGCCTTCTTCATGCCGGGGCCACGAAAACTGCCAATGCTCTGTCGATTCGCTTTGTCGAATGAACACTTTAAAATCCAGGGGATTTTTTTAGCGTCAGTCAGGCGCTTAAGCTCTTGAGCCACCTCGATGACCATGCCCTCATCTTCGATAATATCGGGGCCAGCAAAAAGCACCCAGTTACGGCCCGAACCCCATTCGTAGGTGCGGCCCTGAAAATCAAGTTGAACTGTTTCATGCAAAGGTTTGAAATCTGTCATAAAAAAGATTATCTTGAACGGAATGAAAATAGGCAAGACTTTGCGCGCAAAACTGCAGAAAATCAGGTGCGTCGCCACGGATGTGGACGGCGTTTTGACCGATGGCCACATCTATCACGCTGGCGAAAACACCTGGCGAAGATCGTTTTTTATTCGAGACGGCATGGGGCTGCTTCTTTTGCGTGAAAAGGGTTACAAGACCGCATTTATCACCTCAAGCCGCTCCGAGGATATTCGCAAGCGCGCTGAAAATTTACAGATTGATTTCTTTTACGATGCGGCGAGCGATAAAGCCGAGAGCTTCAAAGACCTCTGCAAACGCGGGGGCTTTAAGCCCCACGAGGTCCTTTATATTGGCGATGACGTCATCGACCTGCCGATATTTAACCTTTGCGACGTCGCCGCCGCCCCGTGTGACGCCCACCCCGAGGTTTTAAAAAGCGCCACTCTTGTTACAAAATCATCAGGGGGTCGAGGCTGTGTACGCGAAATCTGCGATGCTATTTTGAAATTCGGCAAATTGCGGTAAAGTCATCTTGATTAAGTTTGACCGGCCGTCAAAGGCTGTGCCAGGCTCATCTGCGAAACGTAATTTAGAATCATTTTTTGAACATAAATTTGATCATGAGGGGGGATTTTCATGACGTTTACGACAAAACAAGCCACTCGAGCATTGCTCGTTGCAGCCATCGCTTTTGCGGTGCAGATCACAGTTATCGCTGGCCAAGCTTTTGCTGGTGCGGCACAACCGCTAGTTATTCACGCTTCTGAACTCGGTGTCGGTAAATTTCACCGAAAAGACAACAAAGCTCATAACTACGGCGCCAACAATGCGTGGACCCCGTACATTCTCGCAGACAACGCGAGCGATCAGACTCCACTTGTTCAGAAAAATACGGATGGCTCAGTTACCATTTTCTTCTCAAACCTTGATGAACTTCTCACTGCTGTTACAGGCGTCGCCAAAGAAGCCGGCCGACAAGTGAGCGTTTTAAATGTACACGGTCATGGTCTTCCGGGCGGCATGTGGTACCCAAAAGATGCTGAAACCCAAGCGAGTGGCGAGTGTGCAGATTGGCGCGGCGCTGCGAACTCAACTGATGAGGTCAACTACGGCAAATACTATGAGCCAGTACCGAAATATGAAATCATGATGATTCGCCAAATGGCAGAAAATTCAGGTTCATCGTTTCAGTGCACATCTGGTCTTGAAGAATGGCGCAACGCTGTGGCCGCTCATACTGACCTAAAGCAAGCTCTTTCGCCTGACCTTCAGGTTCACGTCCTTTCTTGTGTTGTGGGCCTCGGTAATGCCGGCGACGTTTACACAAAAGGCATTGCCAATCTTCTAGTCACAGGCGGCGGCCATGTTACAACGTCGATCAATTTTGGGCTTGGCGATTGGTCGATGCCCGAAGGCATGGGGTTTTGGGATTACCAAAACGACGAGCAACTTGATCGTGACAACGGTGTTTACCCAGCTAACAAACGCGACGCTGATATTGCCCAAATTGGCTCAGTTCGTGTAGCTGTTGGCAATGGCACTGATCAAAAATCAGGTATTGCAGTCAATCAAAAGTTTTTACCACTTGGCTATGAGACTACGATGCCGGCGCTTAAAGTTGGTCACTCGTCATCAGTTCTTCAGAGTCTTGGTCTTCAGCAGGCTGAAGGGATGGGCGTATTGGCTCTACCAACAACGATGAGACTTCCAGGCACACGGTTTACTATTCGCGCTCGCTAAATATCAGCGGACAAAACAATTAGTTTAATTCAACGCCAGCATTCAACTGCTGGCGTTTTTTTTGGCCTTCAAGAATTGAAGCTAGCGTTTGCTTTAAATGCTCGGGGTGAGAATTCATATCTGAAATAACATAGGTAAATCTCGAGGCCAGATGGTCATCCTTTAGCAAATTATCAAACTCGCCACCTTCAAGACGCCGAAGAGTATCGGCATAAAAATCAACTTGCCCCATCGTCCACTCGCTGTGGCCATAGAAGTGATCAGCGTGCACCAAGTCATGCATCACAAAACCGAGCGGGTCGCGTTTACCCTCAACCAAACGGGTCAACTCATGGGGCTTAAAAAAACAGGTCACGATGCGCTCACCTTTGGCCTGAAGCCGCAAAATAGTCATCGCATCCGGCACATAATCAAGCAGCTTTAGCCGACTGCGACCCTCGGCCCAAAGCACCAGCGCGCGATTAACACTGAGCGGGGTCGATCTAAATGTCTTCTGCGCAAACTCGCCCACACTTGAAGGTAAGTTTTCTGGCGACGCGGCCATCCGGTGGTAATGAAGACCGCCACGAAAATCATGGGGCCGCATCACTCTCAAAAATTCGATAATATAGCGTGCGACGATTTCTGGCTCGCTCGCCAGGCCATTTTGCCAAACGTGGTAAAGTGGCGCGAGCTGCGTTTCGAGTTGCTCGGCCTTCGGTTGAAGTTCGCTCTCATGAAATAAAAATTGCCGAAACCGCCGCTGACGAAGCGTCGATTTTTTAATTGAATTGGATTGGCTTATTTCATTCGATTGCACTTAAAAAAAGACATCGCACCTTTGCGGCCTTAGGTCAACCTTGCGGGGCTTTTATCGCGGTCGAAGAACATGGCAAATATGACCGTCATTCTTATCAAAATACTTCTGATGATAGTCTTCACCTGAAAAAAACAGACCGGCCGCAACAATCTCAGTCACAGCATTCTTTGAAAAGACTTTCGAAGCATCAAACTCGGCATTTGATAACTCTGCCACTTTCTTCTGCTCGTCTGAATGATAGAAAATACCCGAGCGATACTGAGTGCCCACATCCACCCCTTGGCGATCGCGCTGGGTGGGGTCATGAAGACGCCAAAAATACGAAAGCAGCTCTTTGAAACTAACCTTAGCCGGGTCAAATTCAATTTCAACGGCCTCAGCGTGCCCAGTGTCGCCGTTGCAAATATCACGGTACGTCGGGTCAGTTGTTTTACCGCCGATGTAGCCGACGCGGGTTGAAACAACACCCGAAATGCGATCGAGAATGTGTTGCACTCCCCAAAAACAACCGGCCGCGAAAGTGGCTTTTTCTGTTTTCACTAGTTTTTCAATTCTCACTTCTTATCGAAAAGTTTTTTAAATTCTCCATAGCCTTCTTTTTCAAGATCCTCTTTGGCTATGAAACGCAGAGAAGCCGAGTTCATACAGTAACGCAGACCCGTGGGCTTTGGGCCATCTTCAAAAAGGTGACCCAAATGCGAATTGCCCAACTTCGAACGAATCTCAACGCGTTTTACAAAGAGCTTTCGATCTTCACGACGAACAACATTGTGGTCGTCAATGGGTCGGCTAAAACTCGGCCAGCCGGTGCCTGAATCATATTTGTCTTGCGAACTAAAAAGCGGCTCACCTGAAACCACATCAACATATATACCTTCGCGATGGTTATCCCAGTATTCATTTTTAAACGGCCGCTCGGTGTCTTCTTTTTGAGTCACGTCAAACTGCGCCGAGCTCAACTTTGTTTTAAGTTCAGCTTCAGTGGGTTTTTTAAATTTTTTTTCATCCCATGACATAGCGTTTGCTCCTGATAAGAGAACAATTGAGATCATCAAATTTTTTAAATATTTATTTGCCATGGCTTGAAATTAGACTTGTTCGCTGATTTTGTCACGAGCGCAATTGCAATTGGGCAGCGGCCAGCCCCTTGTTCGCCTAGTTACTACTGTGTGATCTTGCGAATGAGCGACTCGTGCCCCGAGAGCTTTTTCTGATACTCTTCGGCGTCTTTCTTATTTTTAAACTTGCCGACATACACGCGGTGCCAAACTTGGCCATTAACGGTGGCTTCGTGATAAGAGACCGCTGCCTCTTTATCGCCGAACTTATCGCTGAACTTAACGCCGCTCTCTTTGGCTAATTTTTCGCTTGGGTAGGCCCCAACCTGCAAACTGTAGTAAGACTCGCCAGAGATGGTGACCGCGGCCGGCTTCAAATTAACCTTTACTTGGGGTTTAGCGACTGCTGCTACTTCATGCGTAAGTGCATGCTGAGTCGCCGCCTCAACCTCGGGCTTCATTACAGCTTTTGCCTTTACCGCCTTCACTTCTGGTGTCGGCTTGGCCTCAGGCGCCACGATTTCTTTTTTGGCTTTACCGGCAGGCGCTTTTTCGAACGCGCCGAGTGGTTTTAACTCGTCTGTCATCGAGTCGTTAGCTGCCACAAGCGCCGAAGCTGGCTTACGTTTTTTTTCGGCTTTGCCAACTTTTTCAGTTTTTTCTGCTTCGTTTGCAGTGGCCGAAGCACCACCGTCATGGCTGGTCTCAGCAGTTTTTGCGCGATCAAGCCAAGAAATCACAACCGCAAACGGCTCATCAGTGCGTTTCACAAAACCTTTTTTATAAGTTTCAGCTTCTTCTTTTGTGGTAAATCGACCAACACAAACCTTAAACCAAACTTGACCGCGAACAAACATTGGATAGTACTTCGCCTCTTTTTCTTGACCCTTCAGCTCTTCAACGTGGCTAGCCGCATCTTTTTCATTGATGTAAGAAGCGACCTGAATAGTGTAGGGGTAAGCCTTCATGTCACTGTCATTCATTGGCACTTGGGCGATTTCGGTTTTGGCAATGACGTACGAACTCATGAGTCGATCCATTGATACATCAGCTTGCGCGAAATGCGGGGTAACCACCCCAACAACGACGATTGCGGCCATTCTAAAGATTGATGCTTTTCTCATGACACTACCTCTGAAACGAATAATATTGCCTTAAGAAACTATCGGTTATCCTTGCTTCAAAGGTTAAAGAAAATTCTAGAAAGAATAGCGTAGGTGCCTCAAAGCTATACGCTTTATTAAAGGCACCGCGACCTTTGTCTTGATGTCGAGAATTGCCTTACATTTTGCGTTAGAGAAATAGGCTCTGTGCCCCCACAATAGCGCTCGCACTTGTTCATTTTTGAAACAGTTATGGCTCTTGCGCGAGTGCTGCGCCCCCGCTACGATTTTTTATGCGCAAGGTAATTTTTATTTTAACTTTATTTTGGCAATTCGCATGGGCCACTCCTGACTGGAGCCAAAACGCCCGAGTGCCCATCGATGGACGAAAAAATATTTTAGAATTGTCAGAAAAAAATTGGCTCGAGCATATTCGCGCTGGGCAAATTCACACTCAGAATTACCCAGTCGATATCACCGGCGCCCTACCACCACTCGCGCCCACCGAAAAATTAATTTCAGTTGATAAGCTGATGCGAGACTTGGGGCTGCAACCTTACCCGGCCGAAACCGATGATGGCGTTTACAGCGTCGCGTACCCCAATGGCCGACGACCCACTTACGGAATGGGGTTCGGCACATTAAATCGCGATAACGCCACTGGGTTTACTTTCTCGTGTGCCGCCTGCCACTCAAGCTCGCTGTTTGGCAAAACAGTTCTGGGCCTCACGAACCGCGCAACTCGAGCTCAAGATTTTTTTCTGCGAACGAAAAAATGGCGGCCCATTTACAACCCCGTCGTTTTTCAAGCGCTGACTGATGCCACTACAGCCGAAACAAATCTTATGACATCAGCACTTAAAAGCCTTGACCGAGTCGCCGCCAAGAAACCACTGCAGCTTGGTCTCGATACATCTTTAGCTCAAGTCGCCCTTTCGCTTAATCTTCGCGAAGACGACGCCTACGCGACACCAAATTTAAAACTGCAGCAACACCCGAGGCCAGATGCCATTCTTGATCACGACCCCGCCGATTCGAAACCGGCGGTTTGGTGGAACGTTAAATACAAAAACAAATGGCTGAGCGATGGCAGTCTGGTTTCAGGCAACCCGATCTACACCAATATCCTCTGGAATGAAATCGGCCGAGGCTCTGACCTGCACTCTCTCGAAGATTGGCTCAATAAGAACAGCCAGATCATTGACGAATTGACGGCTGCGGTCTTTGCCAGCGAGCCCCCACGTTTTACTGATTTTTTTGATGCTGAAAAATTTGATTTGTCTGGCGCGCAACGGGGTGAAATAATATTTAACAATACTTGCGCCGAATGCCATGGCGTTTACCAAAAAGCCTGGAGCGCCCCCAATGCCATGAGCTTAAACGCTACCGAAAAACTGCGCACCACTCACGTGATACCTAGACCGAATACCCCGATTGAAGATGTGGGCACCGACCCCTATCGCGCGCATGGCATGCGCTCTCTAGAAAAACTCAATCGCTTGGCCATTTCGCAAAAACACAATATGCGGGTTGAGCCGCACGAGGGCTATGTGCCGCCACCGCTAGTTGGCATTTGGGCTCGATGGCCTTATTTACACAACGATTCAATCCCTAACCTTTGCGAGTTGTTAACACCAGGGCCGCAGCGAGTTTCGCAATTCTACATTGGCCCTGCCGCCGATCGTAACCTCGACTTTGATAGCAATTGCAACGGCTATCCGACCGGCAAAAAGACCCCGAAGAAGTGGCGCAAAAGTCAATTTCTCTATGACAATTCTCGAGTTGGCCTCAGCAATCGTGGCCACGACGAGGATATTTTCTCAAGCAATGGCGTCTCGAAATTAACTAACGCTGATCGCCGCGAACTCATATTATTTTTGCAAACGCTCTAAACCCGGGGCAACATTTAAAAATATTATTTAAGGTGGTTCACATGCAGCTAAATCAATATTTTACATTTCTAATTATTTCACTCTCGCTGACATCAACTTTGGCACGCGCTGAGGGCACGAGCCCCGCGCCGACGGCCGCAGCCACCCCTACAGCAACGCCCACTGCGCCAATGTTTGAAATTATTGATGGCACGGCCCAAGTCGCTGGCGAGCCCGCCCCGCTGAGCGATGGTGCCCGCGTTAAGTGGAAGAAGTCTTGTGAAGACTGGAAGAAAGAAACCAAAGATTTAAACAAAGAAAATCGCATAATCGCAATTTCGTGCAATACAACAGAATGTAAACAACAAGATAATGGCGCTTTCATTTGTTCGTCGAATGCTTCGTATAAGGTGAAAATTGCCGGCGTTCGCGCACCACCACCACCACCAACCCCCGCCCCCTTACCACCCGAGCATGTAATTGAAACAGCCCCTCCCGAAGTCATTGTTGAAGCCGCACCAATGCCACGGCCTGGGTTTATTTGGGTAGCGGGGTTCTGGGGCTGGGAAGGCCGACGCCACCTTTGGTACCCGGGGCATTGGATAACCGAGCGACCAGGCTACGTTTGGTTTGATGGCCGCTGGTCTCACCACGAACGAGGCTGGCATCGCGATGAAGGGCATTGGGATAGGCACTGACGTCGAACTTAAGCCGTCGAGCCGCCACAGCTTGATCCACTACCGGCTGTGCAGCCAAAGCAATGCTGATTGATCACAATTGAACGCGCCTCAAGTTTACTCCGATCAAAACTGTCGAGTGTTTGCGGAGCCTCTGCCGTAACACTCAGATCAAGCATTTGATTAAAGTCGCAATCAAAAAGCCTTCCGTCCCAACCGACTGATATCGTATTTCGACACATCACTCCTGCCGCCGCTGTCGGGTTAAAAGCGTTCACCAATGTCGACATATAGGTCTCGTAATTGTCACTATTAATTAAATATTCGAGATACCGACTAATTGGCATATTGGTTATGCAAAACAGATTATTAAACTCAATACCAAAATCTGCCAGCAACCGCGCTTTAAAATCTCGCTCAAGGCCCGATTGCTCTGCAGGCAAAAAAGCCCCCGCCGGATTATAAACTAAATTAAGCGCCAACCCACTTGCTGCACGACCATAACCAACTTCATTAAGCATCTGCAAAACTTTGATGGAGCGTGCAAACACACCATCGCCGCGCTGCCGATCGGTGCGCGATGCTGTGTAGTGGGGCAACGATGAAATAACCTCAACCTGGTGATCGCGAAAAAACTGCGGCAAATCATTGTGCTTTGGGTTAGCCAAAACAATGGTGAGGTTGCAACGAACCATAATATGAGCGCCTAAGGCGCGCAGTTCACTCACCAGCCAACGAAAATGAGGGTTCATTTCGGGGGCCCCACCGGTAAGATCGACTGTCTTAAAACGATCTCGACGAACGATGTCGATACATTTCTGCATTGTCTCGCTGGTCATTATTTCTTTGCGATCGGGGCCGGCATCAACATGACAATGATGGCAGGTCTGATTGCACATCTTGCCCAAATTCATTTGAAATATTTCAATTTTTGTCGGCATAAGCGGCAAAAGCCCCGCGCTCTTCAACTTCGAAGAAAAGGTCGCGAGAGGCACAGAAAAAGCAGGCTGCTCAATTTGCTTAAGTTGCTCGATTGAGGATGATAATTCTGAATGGCGCGAAAGAAGCGAAGACATAATCTAGTTTGCAATATCGACGCGACCCTTGTCATCCCCATTTTTGCAGCGATCAAAGAGCCTCAAGCGCTCAGTCAATTCGGGCGACAATTGAATTGGGCCCGAGATCGATTTAATCAACGGAGCGATCTTATTGTCGCAAAGCGGATAGTCGTAAAGAGAGGTCGAGGCAATCTCGATACCCTCGCGCAACAACTGAATTTGCCTTTCGGTTTGCCCACCCATCGAATTCACCAACTCGAGCCGGTTGATCAAAAAATGAAAAAGATATTGCTGTTTCTCAGTTACTATTGGGTGACGCTTGGCATTCCACCACTTCATAAACATTTCGTCGCCTTGCTTGCGGCGCTGGGTGGCAGAATAATGCCGAGCGAGAACTTGCATGCATTCAGGCGAAACATTGAAGGCCGGGTGCTCTTCAACACCCTTTAGCACAAGCAAATTGCAAAGTCGCGCCGCCAAAACGCCACGATGATAAAACCAATTATCGATATTGTAGCTACGCACGTAGCTGTCGAGCGCTTTCTTGGCCAGATCAATTGTTTCTTGCGACACGACCGGCTCTGGCTCTGTGACCGCTGAATAGCGATAATTAAGACCATTAAAAATAATTTGAAACGGTAGATTTTTCTGAGACTCAAGAACTTCGATACCTTTAAATGCATAAACTCGTTTCTCGGATTTTATAAAATCGGTGGTGGCCTTTACGCGCTCTTCGTAGCCCATCACCCGAGGGTCAAACATACGATTCTTAAAAAACACGCTGCTGCCAGTATAAAGTTTGACCGTCGGGTTGACCCCCAAAATTAAATTGGTTACCGCCGTCGGGCCGACGTCAGAGTCAGTCGAAACGATCAAATCTGACCCGGGCGGGATATCACTTAAGGCAGCTCGAGCGTAGGCCTCGGCGAAATCATCATCACGCATATTGTTTTTTGGGTAGTACATCACAAGCTGAATGAGGGCGCAGGCCGCCAGCGCTGCCACACCAGTATAACGTCTCTTCGACTCTAGCCAGTTCGCGCCCGCCGTTACCCAGACTGCGTAAGCAAAAAACGGCACGAGCCAGTAAACGCGCTGAATATTTTCGTCGAGATCATTGTATTCAAGGCGCAACAAAAACAAAAGAGTAAACGTTGTCGAAAGAAATACTGGCAACAACGAAAACGCCACCCGATAACGACCCGAGCGAAACAACTGATAAGCCCCAATTGCGGCAAGAGGCACGGTGACAAAAATATAATCTCTTAACCAAAAAGAACGTAAAAAGTTTGTGAAGAACATAAGTATGTCGTGAGAGGTGTGCAGCACCGAAACGTCTGTCGTACTGTAGTAGCTTCGCGCCACGTAGTGTATTAAATCTGGTATATCTTTAAGCGGCCCAAGAAAGGCGACCTCGGGGTCCGTTTGCGAACGCCAGTACATAATAAGGTAGGGGATGACCCCGACTGAAAGACCAACCAAAAACGACAAAAGATTTTTAACCCTTAACCAGCGCTTTTCAAAAAAACAAAGATAGCCCGGCGAATTGAGAATAAAAATGGGCCAATGATTGGCAAGCGAAAGCCCCGAGACAACCCCAAGATACAAAAAGCTTTTTGGCAAATCGCCAATTGATTCATCTTCAGACTTAATGCCTGCTTTAGCGCCTAATTTATGATCCGCCTCGACAAAGTGATCGCGAATAACGACGCAAATATAATAAACCCAGATGCAGAGCAAGAAGTTCATCGAATAGAGTTTGGCGATGATCATTTGATTCCAGACCGTCGAGCAAACCGCGAGCAAGAGAGCCCCGGCCAGGGCTAAACCCACTTTTTTAAAAATTCGCTGCAATATAAGAAACGTGAACATCATGCCGAACGAGCCTACGAATGCTGAGAAAATATTAACTCTGAACGGCACCGACCCGATCGGTATAAGAGTGAAAAAATGGCAGAGCATGGTGTAGAGCGGGTACCCTGGCGGATGTGCGACCCCCCAGAAATGAGAGACTGAAATAAATAACCCTGAGTCTTCAAAGGTGACGGTGTGCGCGGCGGTAAGAAGGTAGAGGCAAAAAGGTATTAGAAACGCAAGCGCGGTGGGCAACCGCAAATCAGGCGTTGCCGGCGATTTGGCGCTTGGTGCGCTTGGCGTACTTCGAGAAATTGATGACCCCGGCCGTGACTTCAAATTGCAACTCGCATTGTGTGCAGATGGCTTCTGTCTCTTCAAATAATTGAATCTCAGAACTGCACTTTGGGCAACAAACAATATCTAAAATATCTTTAACCGGGCGAGTTTCACGCTTGACCTTGACGGCCTTTGGGCGCGCCCACACCTGCATTTCTCCGGTGTATATCTTGAGGCGAAAATCAAGAAGACCCATTAGCTTGAGCGCAAATCGCGCGACGTTTACCAGTGGCTTTGAGTAGCGTTCGAGTCGTATCAGGATGTCATTGACCCGAAAATACATCGGCACAGCCTTGATCTTTAAAACCTCAAACCCGCAGCGACCGAGCATTTCTGATAGAGTTTTGGGCGTAAAATAGAGAAAGTGCTCATCCGGCTTGATATGATACCAAGACGACCCCATCAGGCGCCCACTGAGGCTTGCAATATTGGGCGTGGTTACGTGCAAAATACCGTCGCTACTCAACGCTCGCTTGATGTCACGCAGAAGATCCATGGGGTGACTCAGATGCTCGATAACATCGTACATAGTGATCAAATCAAAGCACGCGGGCTTGACCGGTATTTTCTCGGGGCCTGAAATAAACCCATTGATGCCGAATTTTTTGCGCGACTCGATAACAGCATAATCAGAAACATCTGTTAAATAGGTGTCCCACCCACGGCGCTTAGCCACTTCGCCCAAGTGACCGAGTGCACAGCCCACATCAAGCAAACGACCTTTGCGCTTAAGATAAGTCTCACATTCTTCCATGCGGCGATTGAACATGATCACATGGTTTTCAAATTCAGATTGGTAATTAAAATAGCCTTGATCATGGCGGCCCGATACGTAGTAGTCTTCGCGATAAATGGCGACAAATTCAGGCGCCGGGGTCGGCTGGTAGGTCATGTGGCAGTTGGTACACTCCACCACATCTGAACCTTTTAACTTGTAAAGGCTATGTGCTTGAGGGCTTTGGCAAAGTGGGCATTCGACGACTGTTGTCATAGGTCAATTATCGGCACAAAGGGCCTAGGCCCCGAGGGGGGCTTTTATCTTTTTTGCTTTGCCATAGCACTTTCGAACGTGCCAGACTAAGGCCGCAATGTCTGATACGCAAAAAACCATTTTCAAGAAGATTATTGACCGAGAAATCCCGGCCAAGATCGTGTACGAAGACGAGCTTTGCCTGGCGTTTCATGACGTGAGCCCACAAGCCCCGACTCACATCTTGGTCATACCGAAGATTGAGATCCGCTCTTTGGTCGAAATCAAAAAATCTGACAAAGAGCTTCTCGGTCACCTGCTAGTCGTGACCAGCGAAATCGCCGCCAAACTTGGAGTTTCAAGCGCCGGTTATCGCGTCGTGGTCAACACCGGCCAAAATGGCGGGCAATCGGTGCCCCATTTGCATTTTCACATTCTCGCAGGGCGCGCTTTGACCTGGCCGCCCGGTTGACGGTATAAGTTTACGACTATGGCAAACAAATCTACAGGCAGCACCCCAATCACCGGAGCTCTAATTACCGGCGGTGGTGGTTTTTTGGGCTCGCACTTGGCCGAACGTTATTTACGGGCCGGCCACCCGGTTATCGTAGTTGATAACTTCTGCACCGGGATGCGCTCGAATGTTGAATTTCTAAATCAATTGGCAAAAGAAAAAGCCACAGCCTTTCTCGCCATTGAAGCCAATGTAATCGAAGATTGGTCAACATGGTCTCGCGAAATACCGAAAGCCACGCTTAGTAAAATTTCGCACGTTTTTCATTTTGCATCGCCCGCATCGCCGCCACTTTACCAAGAACTCGCCTTCGATACACTTTGGGTGAACACCAAAGGCCTCGAACGAGCCCTAGCGTTTGCCGACGACCTTGCCGCTCGCGTGATCTTTGCCTCAACTAGCGAAATCTATGGCGACCCGCTGATTACTCCACAGCCCGAAAGTTTTTGGGGCAACGTCAATAGTTTTGGCTATCGCTCGTGCTATGACGAAGCCAAACGTTTCGGCGAGTCTTTGATTTTCACTCACAACTGGAAGAAAAAAACCCACCATGGCTTGGTGCGAATTTTTAACACTTATGGCCCGCGAATGAACCCAAGCGATGGTCGGGTGATTATTAATTTTCTCACCCAAGCCCTGCGAAGCGAACCACTAACGCTTTATGGCGATGGCTCACAAACTCGCAGCTTTTGCTACGTAACAGATCTTGTCGAAGGCATCACCCGCTACGCCGAAACCAAATTAATTGAACCGGTGAATCTCGGCAATGACCGCGAGTTTTCTCTACTCGAGCTCGTCGAAGTTATTCAAACTATTTTTGCGCCGAAGAAACTTGAACTTGTGCACCAAGCTTTGCCCCATGATGACCCTCGCCAGCGACGCCCCGATCTGACAACGGCGCGCACCCTTCTCAACGCTTGGGCGCCACAAGTGCAACTAAAAGAAGGTCTGATTAAAATGCGCGCTTGGCTTGAGGCCGACGGCCTCGATAGCAATAAGCCAAAAGGCGATAAATGAATGTATTGGTTACAGGCGGGGCTGGTTATATCGGCTCTCACACGGCTAAAGCCCTAAGCCTTGCTGGGCATACGCCCATCACCATCGACAATCTGGTTTACGGCCACGAGTCGGCCGTAAAATGGGGGCCATTTTTTCGCGTCGACATCAATGACGAGATGGCCGTTGCCAAAATTCTACGCACTGAAAAAATTGAGGCCGTCATTCACTTCGCAGCCTATGCCTACGTCGGCGAATCGATGCGCGAGCCGCTCAAATATTTCAGCAATAACGTCGGCGGCACCCTTGCCCTCTTGCGTGCCATGCGCGCGGCCAATGTTTTGAAAATTGTATTTTCGAGCTCTTGCGCGACCTACGGTACCCCAACTGAAATGCCGATCTCAGAAAATTGCGACCAGCGGCCGATCAACCCCTACGGCCTTTCGAAATTGATGGTTGAAGAAATATTGAAGGCCGAGTGCGCGGCTTCAAACGTGCGCGCAATTGCGCTTCGCTACTTTAATGCAGCAGGAGCCGACGCTGACTGCGAGATCGGCGAAGATCATACTCCAGAGACCCATATTGTGCCGCTCGCAATACAAGCCTATTTAGACCCCAATAAACCGCTGACTATTTTTGGTCAAGACTACGACACCGCAGACGGCACCTGCGTTCGCGATTACATTCATGTCACCGACCTTGCCGATGCCCATGTAAAAGCCCTCGAACATCTGAGCGCTCAACCCAAAGCCTTCACCGCCCTTAATCTTGGCGCTGAACGTGGGGTTTCAGTGAAAGAAATTGTGAGGGCCATAGAAAAAGTGGGTTCGCAATTTGTTGGCGGCGATATTCGCAAGCTCTCGGTTCTTTGGGGCGAACGACGACCCGGCGACCCGGCTCAACTTATTGCCAGTGCCACCCGCGCCCGCGAGGTTTTAGGTTGGCAAACGAGACACTCAGGCCTTGAAAATATTATTTCAACCGCCATGCACTGGGCGACCAGTGCTCGCGTCACCAAACAGACTGCAAAAACTCACACGCCCCAACCAAAAGGCCCCCAATGAGCGCGAATCAAATGAATCTGGTCTATCAAGCCTACGGTCGAAATGATATTTTGCGCCAAACCCTATTCTCTTTGATTTCGCTTTTTCACGTCTTGCCAAAAACTATCGACCCCAAAGCAGCCCAAAACTTAAACGTCATTGTTTACACCGACCAACCTCATTTTTTTCGCGATTTCTTTGGTGCCGAGTGGCTCGCGAGCGGGCGCCTCACTCTGGTTGACATTAGCCCCGAGCAAATAAAAAAATGGCGAGGGGCAATCGATTTCGTTCACCGAGTGAAAGTCGAAGTGCTCATGGCCGCCGCCGCGAAATTTCAAGGCGCCCTTTTCTACGTCGATGGCGATACTTATTTTTTCGAAGACCCGACGCCGCTGTTTGCAACAGTAAATCGCGAGCGCAGCCTTATGCATGTGGCTGAATATAAATTTAGCGACGGTCACGACCCTTTGGCTAAAAAAATTCTAAAATTTATCCGACGCCACAGCTTCAAAGTCGCTGGCGAAAATGTCCAGATGACGCCTGAGCAGTTTATGTACAACGCGGGGGCCATTGGCATAGCGGCCGAGAACACCAAATGGTTGCCGCTGATTTTAGAACTCACCGACACGATGTTTTTAGCCTACGGCAAACACGTCATCGAGCAGTTGGCTTTTTCTTATTATTTGCAAACGCGCTCTCAAATAGTGACTGCCGAAGACCTTATTGGTCACTACTGGAATCAAAAAGATCAATTTCAAGTTGCGATTGATGACTTTCTCGCGCGGCATTCAACCTACAAAGAGGCCAAGGGTGGTTACCCCAACGGCTTTCAGTGGCCAAAGCAAACTCAGGCGACCACACCCAAGTTTTCGCTAAAAACCGCCATCTCGCGGCTGCTCGCCCGCTCATAGCCCGCGCTTTCAACTTGCATCTATTCGGTAATAGGGCTGAAATTCTATTATTGAGACGCACCAAAATGAAACACGTTTTTTGGCCGCAACTTTTGCGCCCGTCGCGTGTTTCTTGAACATCACGCATTTATGCGGAAGGAGACTGATATGAACACTCTTAATAAATTCATTATCACGGCAGCGCTTATGAGCTTGCCACTTTGCTTGACGACATCGGCATTTGCCGCTGACGAAGAGGCCCCTGCCGGAGCAGAAGCAAAGGATATTGCAAAAGACAGAGCTGACCTGAAACAAGATCGCGAAAAGCGCAACGAAGAAAATAAAGAAATTGGCCAAGACAAAGCCCAAATGCACAAAGATGCCAAACAGTTCGGCAAAGGCTCAACCGAAGTTCAAGCTGATAAAGCCAAACTTCAGGCTGATCGCGCCGCCCGAAACGCTGAGAATAAGGATATTGCAAAAGACAAAGCCGATCTGAAAAAAGATCGAAAAGAAGCTCGAAAAGATCGAAAAGAGCGCAAGCACCACGGTGGCAAAGGCGACAAGCACTAATTGCCCCGAACAGGCTACTTAACGCGCGACTTAACCATCGCGCGTTTTTTATTTCTTTCGTATTTAGATTGTTTTTTGAACTTCAGCGACGACTTCGTCGCTTTCGTTAAGAATCTGCACGGGCTTAGTGAACACATACTTGCCCTTCTCATCTGCAATAGCCTTTACCGCTGCAATTTCGTCGAGAGTGTACCGAAAATGCGCTCTTACCAAACCCTTTCCGGGCTTTTTAAAATCGATGGCGGCGGCCTTATCCCAAACAATATAATCACGCCCTACATTGTGCATTAACATCAGCATGTAGAACGGGTCGGTCATGGCGTATAGCGAGCCACCGAAATGGGTGCCGACGTAATTTTGATTGTACCATCGAAGCTTGAGCTCAACATCGACCTCGGTAAACGCGTCATTAATTCGCGTTACCCGAATGCCCGCCCCTCGAAATGGCCGCCAGAAATTGAAAAGTCGACCCATCATTTTTGGCGAAAGACTATTTGATATTTTTCGAACTAAATTGGGCGTCATTCTTATATATTGAATCGCAAGCGCATTTGTTTCAACTGCCAAATCGCTAAGTCAGGATCTCAGGGCTTGAGGCGAGCGCACTTGGGGATGGGGTGCTCGAGGCGGCAGACCCGTTCGAGACCGAAACACCAGAGGCCGGCACGCCAGATACCGACGCTGCGGCGGCTTCGCGCGAGGCCTTCACTTCATGAGCTTCATGAGTCAAGGGCAATGTAAACCCAAAGGTAATCAATCCAGAGGGTTCAGATTTTACGAACACCTCGCCGCCATGGGCAGCGACTAAGTCCTTTACAATGGCAAGCCCAAGACCAGTACCCTTGGTGATGCCATTAGAATTTTTCGCACGATAAAAACGCAAAAACAGACTATTAATATCCTCAGCATCAAGTGGCTCACCTTTATTGGTCACAGTAATCTTGGCATTAGACTGTTCGATCGAAACACTTACTGCGATTTCTGAATCAGGATGCGAGTACTTTGCCGCATTGACCAAAAGATTCGTTAAAATCTGATCGATCCGCTCACGATCGATTTTAGCCATCACGGGCAACTCAGAAAGAAGAAGGTTTATTTTTCGGCCAACAAAGCTATTTTCATTGCTTTTGCAAATGTCGCCCACAACCATTCGCAAATCTGAAGATACGCTTTGCAGCTCAATACGATTGAGATCGAGCAGGCTAATGTCAAACATATCGGTAATCAGACGATTCAATGTTTTCGAACTATTGATCAAAATACTAAGCAGCTTTGACTGATCATTTGTTGTTTTGCTAGCCAAAAAAACACCAGCGAGAATTTCAGAGGAGTTCTGAATAATCCCTGCCAGATTGCGTAGGTCGTGTGCCACAATTGTAGCCGACTCTTCTCGCATACGCAGCAATGACTTTGTAACCCGAGCGATCTCGATGAAAAAAGCATCAGAGAGCAGTGCCACCAGGCAAATCGCCAAAATACAACGAATGGCAGCCAGGCCGGCGCTTGTTTCGATAAAATGTTCGGGCCTCATCGGAATTGCAAATTGCTCTTCACCATTGATAACAGCCGCCACCCCGTACAACAAGACGACTAACCCCGCTAACTTAAACACCCATTCGAGCCGCCCAGGCTGAGCGCTGCCAAGCCTTTTTGCGAGAATACAAAGAGAATAGGCTGCGACCAAGGTTGCCGGCAGCGCAAAAATGTAGCGACTGTATAGCTCGATCGAGAAAACCCAGTGAGTTTGCTGCAAGAGCGTAAGCCCACCGAACCCAATGAACCCGACGATCGCCACTATCGGCACGATCACATTGACCCAAACCGCCGAAACCGGCCACTTCTTTAGATCGACAAGAAGATCAACCCCAAATGCTAAAAGACAAAGGTAGGAGATCGGCAGCAAAAAGACTGCAACCTGGTCGACAATCGTCGGCGTCATTTCGGCTATGCCGCTAGCCTCAATAATTTGAAACATTCTGATAAAATGAAAAGTACCATGAAGATAAGCAAACGCACTCAGCGCTGCGCCCGCTCGAAACGGAATAACTCGAATGGCCGATAGTGTCTGAACGGTCATAACACCGCCCAAGACCCAAAATGCCACTCCATATACTAGAAACAGTAGTGTCAAAATTCGCCTTTCGAAAAATTAAACACGTAGAGAGCTAGATCTGCAATGGCCGTGCCATCTGAGGCCCACCCTGCTCATTGTGGCTGACTTAATGTTAGTCACTGCCCAACATTAAGCCATTCTCTGCGTTCTTTCTTTTTTTGTGGAGCGACGAATGACACCCACCCCACAGCTCTAACCGGCCATTGCGGGCAACTCGAACATCCTCTCAATCTCCTTCTTTAACTTCGATGGCAAGGTCGTTTTACGCAGGCACCCGACAAACTTGAAATGCTTTAACACCGGCAGGTGCCAATCCATCTGGTCGTAAGAACTGTAACCCATCACAGGCGTGATTCGACCTGAGGCCATTTCGTTTCGCTTAATTTTCAAGTCAATTATTTGGTCTGCGAGCGCCAGCGCCTGAGCCCCATTCACCTCAGGCATGTCATAATCAAGAATAACGAAATCAACATGACCATTCGCGAGGGCTTGCGTAATTTCTTGACCACTTTCGATCACGGTGTAATCGATGTTTTTGTTTCGCAAGATATCTTCGACAACTAGAAGCGAAGTTGGTTGATCATCAACCAAAAGCGCGCGAGTGACATAGGCCTCTGAATCAGCGGCAAAAAACCTTCGCACCGATATGAAAATTGATGCGATCAGCGTTGCCACCGTCGCCAATAGCAACGTCAACGGAAAGACGATTATTAATAACCATGGTACCGCCAAGAACGCAGCCATTAGAAATATCAATGGTGTTCCCATATCCCCCTCCTTCATTTAATTCCCCTTGAATTGTATTCATTACAAAAGATGTGCCAGAAAGAAATACTCTCAGATCGAAACAAAAACAGGAGGGTAAGTTTAACGCAATCAACAACCTGCCGACTCGAGCCAGTTAATGCTGCCAATGTGACAAAATGTCTTGAAAAGTTTTTTAGCTATCAGCCTTAACAGCTTTGTGCTGCAACCCACCGCTTAGTGGGCAGGCCCGCTGCTGACCTTGGGGTTTGCCGATTTGAATTTTGAAATAGCCCCCAGAAGCTCGCTTATCTGAAATGGCTTTCTTAAGACACCAACAACCTCTCTAGGCAACAGACTGTTGCCCGTGAAATTTGTGGCCGAACAGATCATCACCGGCACATTTTGCCCGACTGCCTCATTCTTTTTCTTTTCAAGAAAGCCCAAGGCCGTCATGTCGGGCAACATATTGTCTAATACGATCAGCGACGGAGATTTCCCTTGCCTTAGGGCTACGAGAGCCTCTTCACCCGTTTTTGCACAGGTAACAGAAAACCCAGCATTCTCTAAAACGATTCTCAAAATGTCCGACATCTCGGGGTAATCTTCAACGACTAGAATCTTATTATTTTCTACTTGCATATCGCCCCCCCCCGTTACAAACCAAGTGTTTCGTCTCAACACCTCTGTTTTTAGTCGCGGCACTTTCATTATACAACACTATAGTTGACGCAGCATTTGCCAAGATCCAGTCGCAACCTAACGAGCCAAATGATTTCAGGCAGTTACATCGATACATTTTTACCAATAATACGAATGAAGCGAAAACAAATCTTTGGGCCAAATTGCCCCGTTCCACAAATAGACGACTGATTGCAAGATCTAAGCAATTGAGCACCTACATCTCGATTCGCATCTCGACCGGCGCCCTTAAACCTCTTTCTTTCTTAATTTGGACTTCGGTGATCTTTGCAAGGCTATTAATTTCATCACCCATCATACTCAACAGATCGTCAGCACAAATAACACCGCAGAGCGATCCATCAGCATTAACGACCGGCAATCTTTTCACTCCGTTATCGCGCATTCGCATAATGGTGTCGTAGATACCATCACTGCCCTTGGCCGTGACGGGCCGATTTCTCATAATCTGCTCGACCCGCAAATCTTGCGGGCGTATCGAAGAGCCCACGGCGAGCGCGATATCTCGATCGGTGATAATCCCGCATGGTATTTTTTTTCCACCTTCCACTTCTGTCACAACGATACTTCCGACGTGCTTTCGCTGCATGAGGTCTGAAGCCTCTTTAAGTGTTGTGCCTCTCTCCATCGTAACGACGTTGCTATTGCAAATTGCCTTGATCGACATATGAGTCTCCTTTGAAAAGTTATGTTCCGCTCTTTTCGTACTGCAAAAAGAGAACCATCTGACAGTGACGCTCAGGCCGGCCTTTTTCGCGCTCACCAAGAAACATTCTATCTCAAAGTGACAAACAGACCCTTTTGACGATCGAAACGCCTCCGAGCTATTTGAGTTTTTAAAAAGACAGAGCCCCGAGGTTGTTTAGAAAAAACAACCTCGGGGCTCAAATTATAGACGGGAAGGGTCTTTTTCTATGGTCGTTTAGTCTTGTCACTCATTCTATAGGCAAAGCCCTTGGTATAGATATATTCGTTCATGTCTGGGGTCTGAAAATATTTGAATTTTGGCCACAACCCGCTCTGTCCCTTGCGTCGTTATGAGGCCTTCGTATTTATCTCGAGTGGTTTGCTCTTGATAACGAACTTCTCGGTAGCCAAGGGGGCCAGCGTGGCAACTCTCTCGGCCGTCAGTCGCCCGCGAAATTTTTCTCTCAAGAGTTTTCATTATTAATAAATCCCACGGCTGTTCGAGATCGGCCGCGCCAATTTTTGCACTTGCGTCATCAGTTTTAAAATTAATAGCTTTGGGTAAACTAATGATCGCCGCGCCGAAGCGCGAAGAGCCGTTGATATCAATTCTTATTTTCTTGTTTTGACCATAAGCCTTGGCTCTAATTTCATACCCGCCTGCGGCGAGAGCATGCGCTCTGCCGTCGATATCTTTGATCGCCAGGGGTTCATAGACAGTTAAAACCCCATGAAAGGTTTTTGAACCACAGGCTGTTATTGAAATAAGTGCCAACAAAACAAGCAGAATGTTTTTCATGTTGCCCCCATCGATACGCTTTTCTCAATCGCTGAAAGAGCAAATTTTGGTCCAACTACTGAGGGAAGCCTAAATCGATTGCGCCGAGCCCTGAGCGCATCAAAGCCTGCCAAAATGACCCACGTCGCCGTTTATATGTGTCGACCTGTCAGCCTGATGCGCAGTGCGAATGGCCTCGCTGCTGCGCAGACCGCTCGAAGATTAGTTGGCTGCCACAGGCTCAGCCTTTTCTACAAAAATATATTTCTCAAGATCGTCGCCAAAATCTGATTTTGAAATTCGCGCGGCCATGCCGAAATTGGCCGTTTTTGCAACGACGCCCGTCGGCAATCGCACAACTCCGTCGACTGTGTAATTAAATTGTATGACGAACGCAACGCCAGATCTCAGCGCCGACAAAAACTCTTTTCTACCACGCGGAGTATATTCGATCGAACACGCCTGCTCTTGGCCAATGACCCCTGCCGCGTGTTCGCAGTCGCTATTCTCAATAAGGCTTCGAAAGACCTCATTATTAAGAGCGAGGCTTGAGCTCGTGTATGGCAAGCCAACAAACTGGGCGCGCGGGTTTTTCGCCAACACCCCCTTGATCGCCGCTTGCATCGCCACGTCGTGTTCTTTAATACAGAGAGTTGCAAGCATCAGGCCGCGCTTTAGCTTAAACCAACCGCTCGGTCGAAACTCTGAATAACTAAATAAAAGTTGGCCCTTCTCATCCTTACAGACCCCTAGATATTGCGGGGTTACGTAATAGAGATTTGCATTTACGCTATCAGGGTAAATCGTCGCAGCCGTCGGCGAACCGTTGGCCTCGTTTTCGTTTAGCACCGGCGACGCGAAAGCTGTACCTGTTGCAACAAGAGAAAACATGAGAGCACTTATTAGAACCAAGATCCCTTTTTTCATAAAACCCCCTCGGTATTTTGAAAATATTTAATGCCTATCTATTACTTGTTTGTGACAGCACAAAGCGAATCAGAGCAACGAATAGCAAGCTGACTTTCGAGCGCTCTTGCAACAGCAACGAGTTCGCAATTCTTTTCTTGAGCCAGCTCTTCAAGCGCCTGCCCAATTTGCATCACGCTTGTATTCGTCATTGAACGAATGCGTTGTACATCTGCGGCATTCAGCTCAACAGTGCGCGAAGGCGCGACAACTCTATCTTGGCCACCACGACTGCCCCCCTCGTTTTGGCACGCCGACAGCAGCAGCGCGACGGTCATTGTCGCAACTAGGGCTGTCGCGGCCGCGGCGAGGCTCGTCGAGGCCAATAAGCGCCGACGTAAATTCAAATTCGGTAAATATTTTTTCACAAATTCACCGCCTTTATTGGTCATCGGGGTTCCAGGGTTTTAAAACCCACGGCACCTGAAAAGTTACGGGCTTATTGCGTGTGATCACGTACTTGACCGGCACGGGCTGGCTCATTTTCACTCTCAAGCGTACGTTCAACAGATCTTCAAACGTTTCGACTCTGGTTGAGTTTTCGACCTCGTAACAAGACATTTGAATTGATCGCAGCAAGAGCGATTTGGTTTCGGCAAACCTCGGTTCGCCGGCGCGCTCAAGGGCGCTGGCGTAACTAAATAGATTTGTTTCAACATCACGAAGAACTCCGCGACCTAGCCAATTTCGACACTGGTCAGGGGTGATCAAAAGGTTTTCAGCGACCTCGCTATACGAAATGTCAGCCCGCCCAGTGCCCACGATTTTAATATAGCCGACCGGGTCGCTCGCTTTGGCTTTTATGATGGCGTCAAATTGCCGGCGTGTTAGAGATTCGTTGGCCTCCGCATAGAGGCCATTGCCGTTCGGAAAGACCGTGAGTTTCACCGTATAGTTCGCAGCCGGCACGCTCAGAATCGCGTCATCCACCGCTTCGATACTCGCGCTAATAATTTTGTAACCAGGGTATTTGTCGGCAATGTCTTTGAACTCAGAATTGAGCTGATCTTGCATGGGTTTCCAAACATAGGTGAGGATACCATACGTATCTGACGTGCCGCCTGCTGGGTTCATAATATTAACTTCGAGTACGGGCGTGGGCGTCCAGTTGACGACCTTAGCATCTTCGTCAACCGATTGAATAAAAGCCTGCGCAGGGGCTGCCGAAAGCAGCGTGAGCGCAGTCACGGTGGTAGCAACTAGATATTTAAACATTTGAAGCTCTCCTTTATCTGAGGCTTGGGTTAATTTCTTCAAGCTTTTCTTCACCAACTACATCAGCGCGATGTTTGTCAGCATTAATGACTTTTGTTTTTGCGTAGGGCGCCACATCGTGCAGACTCATATCAACGCAAATTTCGCGTTGAGTGAGATCGCGAATGACCCAGCGGCCATTGAAATCTTTGATATCTTCTTTATGAACACTGTTAACACTTAGCGTGAACGGTGTGTTGCTGAAAATATTTGATCCCGCCTGAGTAGGGCTTGCGGCTAAATCAGCTTTAAAAAACTTCTCAATCATTTGGTCGGCGATTTTCATAATGTAGTCTTGCTCTTTTGCCGAGCCGCCATCGATTGTGATCTCAACAAGGCCTTTGGTGTGCATTTCTTCAGTCACGCGCTGAATGTCGGCGTGAAACCAATAATAGGTGCCCGAGGCGCTGGCTCTTAGATAATCGTAGATCTGCTGCCAATGGATATAGATTCGCGCGTCCATGTTCGGGCCAAGACCTTCAAATTTGTAACAAGCGTGCAGCCCTTTCGAGGTGCCGGCCTCAATTTGGGCCATAATCAGATTGACGCCGAAAACCGTAAGCTCACAACTAAAGCCCACGTCAGTGTCAGGCAATCCGCCGAATGGTGGCAGATCGATACCTTTAAAGATGCTCAAAAATTTGGTTGGGTCGCCAGCGCTCAAGGTCGAAGCCAAAACCGGTAGAACTGCCACCGAGGCCCCTTTGTGATCAGCCAAAAATCGCTCGATTGCATCGACCTGTTTTTTGTTTGATTTCAGATGAAAGATCGCCGTCATCAAACCGCCGCCGTTGGGCGAATTGCTTTCGACACCTGAATAGGCCAAAGAAAATTCAGGTGTGCCATCAGCCCCCTCAGTCAATACCGATGTGTTCGGAAAATAGTAAAACTTTTGCGCGTCAGTCGAGTCTGGATAGATCGCTAAGGCCTCGTCGCTGATAAAGTACCGTGCCGCATTTTCGGATAAAAGCGGAAGCGCACCGGCCTCGCACGCCGTTAAGAGCGCAACCGCGCCCGACGCGAATAAACTTATTTTTTTTAATTTTGAAAAAAACATAATCCCCTCCTTTTGTTTTGGAGGTGTGATTTGCTGACGATCCGAGATGATTGTCAATTTTTTTGCGCGATCAGCGACGAGATCCGGATAACATGTAAACATTTTGAATTTAGTCGGACGCGATATTGTTTCAGGGCAAAAAGACGTCCGGGAGCCAAAAGGTACGCCGTAACTTTTTTCCGCCATTGGAGGAAAAAAGTTACGGCGTACCTTTTATCAACCGGGAGATTGCTAAGGCCAACTTGTTCGCTTGCACAGGTTTAGCGACGTGGGCTTGAAAGCCCGCCCGAAATGCACGCTGAACATCTTCGCGGCCGGCAAAAGCGGTCAGGGCGAGCGCCGGGGTCATTGCCGCCGGCGACTTCAACGCTCTGACTTTAGCGATCAAGCTATAGCCATCTTCGTCGGGCATTGCGATATCGCTAACCAAAATATCGGGCTTGAAATCTTCGATGGCCAATAGCGCGGCACTCGCCGAGTCGGCCGTTTTAACCTCGGCCCCGAAGGTTTTCAGCATGACGGCAAATACTTCTCTTGAGCTAGCCTCATCTTCAACAACAAGAACACGCACACCGCCAAGACTAATGACAGCCTCAGCCTCAGCCTCAGCCTCAGCGGTAAAAATTTTCGCAGGTGGTTCAGCAGGAAGCAAAACAATAAATGTAGACCCTTTATTTTCTCCCAGGCTTTCTACATCGACAGCTCCGCCATGCATTTCGACAAGTTTTTTCACAATCGCAAGCCCGAGACCAAGGCCGCCATATTTGCGCGTGCTGGCGCTATCAACTTGGGTAAACCGCTCGAAAATAACCGGCAGAAAATCAGCGCTGATACCTTTGCCGTTGTCGCGAACTTGAAAGCGTATTCGATCTCCAGCGGAAGTTTTCGCGCGATCGAGCGTAACCCACACCGTGCCGCCCTGTAGCGAAAACTTGACGGCATTGGTAACAAGATTCCATAAAATTTGTTGCAGGCGCGTTGGGTCGGCAAAAATATGTTTTACCGAGGGGTCAATAGTTGTTTCAATTTGAATTGACTTACTCAATGCCAAACTTCGCGTCGACTCAACCGCCAGTGAGATCAGCTTAATAGGGTCGACTTTTTGAATTTCTAAATTCAATTTACCAACCTGAATTCTAGAAATATCTAAAAGATCGTCAATCAATTGCCCCTGGGCCAGAGCGCTGCGTTCAAGTACCTCTACACCGTGTTTTTGCTTTTCGGCGTCTAACTTGCCGCCACGAAGCAATTGGGCCCAAGCCAATATCGACGAGAGCGGAGTTCGCAATTCGTGCGAAAGGGTCGCGAGAAAATCATCTTTGGCTTGATTGGCCTTCTCGGCCGACTCTCTCGCCGCTTTTTCTCGCGCAAGAATATTGACTCGCTCAACCTCGATCGCCTTGAAGCTCGAAATATCTCGAACCACACAATTAACCAAGATGTCGGCCCCCGAAACAAAGGGACTTAATGAAACATCGATCGGGAATTCAGTGCCATCCTTGCGCCGACCAACCAAATCAAGATTTTTACCCATTTCTCTCTTTGTGGGCTCATTCATGTAACGATCATGGTGGCCAGTGTGCATCTGCCGATCTCTATCTGCGACAAGCTTATCGTATTGTTGATATAACAATTCGCCCGGCGCATAGCCAAAAAATTTCTCAATTTGGGCATTGGCAAACTCGATACGACCATCGCGCCGCACGACCATGACACCATCGTATGCGCTCGCCGCGAGGTTGCGGTACTTTTGCTCAGACTCTCGGATGGTCTGCTCTGACATTTTTCGCTCGGTCACGTCTGACACATAGCCATTCCAGAGAACGCTGCCGTCATTGAGTCGTTCGGCCACCCCATTGCCAAGAAGCCAGCGCACCGTACCGTCAGCATATTTCACCCGATATTCATCGCTCCACGGGCTCAGGTCGACAGCTGATGCTTTCATAGAATTGATGATTCTCTCGCGATCGTCTGGATGAAATACCGCATTAAGCTTTGAGGCATCACTGAGAACATCCTCAGGGTTTAATTGATAAATTTGCCGAATGCCCTCACTGGCGAACGGAAAGTACGAACTGCCGTCAGGCCGCAAGACAAATTGGTAGACGAGGCCTGGCACTCGCTGCGAAATACTCTTCAAAAGCCTCAACGCTTCCGTTTTTTCATTTTCTGCCCGCCGCCGTTCAGTGATGTCTACAAATGCAAGCAGGGCCGTTTCAATGCCCGAACCAGGCAACACCACTCGCCTGGCATTTAGAAGCATAATCTTGGTGCCGATTTTCTGAAAGTCGTGAGTGATTTCAAAGTCACGAAACTCAACCTCTTCGCTCAAGGTTTTTTCGACGACCTCTGTCAGAGCTGGGATATTCCATTGCCCATCACCCAATTCAGCCAAGGTGTGGCCTTCGGTCGCGAATGCTGAATCTGCGGCAGCCGTTGCAGTTGCCGTTGCCGTTGCCGTTGCCGTTGCAGGGTGAAATTTCTGGTAAAAGGCATGATTCGCAAGGAGAATTTTTCGATTCGATCTAATAATCAACAGCGGTACGGGGTTCGCCTCAATAATCTTGATCGCGTCAGCCCGGGCGATCAATAAGTTTTTCTCGGCGACATTGGCAACCGCCAGGGCCGTCTTTACGTCGTGAATATCGACTAGAGAGATTACAGCCCCACCGATTTTTCCGTCACTTGTTGGGTGACCTGCCCCCACGAATTGGCCCACCTTCTATCGGACTGAATTTGTTTAAGCAACATGTTTATCACTCGGTGTGATTGTTAGCGGTGCTGGCGGTTTACCATTTAAACTGCTGTGTGGTCGAACTTGGTTATAATGTTTTCGCCACCATTCAATTAGC
>CAILEP010000032.1 GCA_903833275.1 uncultured Bdellovibrionales bacterium | reverse complement strand
GTCGTGTCCTTCATGCCATGCAATATCAACGTCGGGATTCTAACCGTTGGCGCATTGGCCTTTGTATTATAGGCATTTTTAGCAAGCCAATCCGCCGGTATTTGTTTAGCCAAACTTGTCTTGTCGAGCGCGACCTCATAAAAACTCGTCCAGGGGCTCGTCAAAATAAGACCCGATAGGCCGATCTGGTTCTTTACCACTGAAAGCAATGATACCGACGCCCCCAACGAGCGACCCCAAACGAACAAATGTTCGGTTCCGAATGCTTGTGCCGCCCATTGAATTGCTTTTGCTCCACCAGTAACGAAATTGTATTCGTTGGTGTCACCGACGGCGCGCCCATACGATGGGTAGTCAATGGCCACAAAGTTAACCTTAAGCTGAGTCGCAACGTTTAAAAAATTATATTTTCTCAAACTCTCAAGGTTTTCACCATTGCCATGAAAGTAGACGATCGTTGGAGCGCCCCAACCAGCTGCACCCGAATACCAAGCCTCAGTTGTCACTGGTGAGCCATCTTCTGCCTTATATTTAAAACTGACAGATTGCCACCCAGCCGGGGCCGTCGCGGGCACAACGTCGCTCTTGTTGGTTGACTGAAACGGATAGAGCACGCCTCTCGCCAACTCGAGCACGTTGCCACAGCCACTTAGTATAAACGCCGCTGAGGCTGTTATAAGAAATGTTCTAAACGAATTGATCTTACTCATGATGCACCACCCTCGTCAGACAAAAATAAGCAGCTATGCCCATTTATTGCACTGAAGGCCCTATCGACCTTTCGCTCTAGGCGAACAAGCCCATCGAACGACTAGATTTCGCTGCGATGCTCTAATTTTTTTCTGGAGTAATCAATTTTTCAGTCAGGACTAGACTTGGGGCGCGCGAACTCACAACGCCCTTGGCCGCTTCGAACTTTGAATCGACGGATATCCTAATCTCGCCGCTGTCTTTGACATGCCCGACTCTCTTTGGTGTCACCTCTTCAAAAGGCGCACTCTCAGCGGAAGTTACGGTGTCTTTTTCTTCTATCTTCCAGTCGAGGTGCAAATCGCCAAAATAAGTCGCGGCGGTATTGCTGTCAGATTTTTCTATTTTAGAAAGGTTCAATTCGTGCAAATGCCAAGCCGCATAGTACATCGAACTTTCGTGATAGCAGGCAATTTTACTAAACCGCAGTGATTCGCGATCAGTCTTGTAAAATACCAAATTATCGTCAGCAATTTTAAGAACAGGTGCCAAATCGGAGTTCACATAGAGCTCACATCTTGGGTGCGTGTTGCCATTGAAGTTCACATATACACGGCCAAAATAAATTCTTTCTTTTTGAGCGATTTTTTTGAGATCAATTTCGTTTGAGGTGGTCGCACAGCCGATCACGGCCGTAAGTAATATGGCGAGGGCCGGAGCCCGCTGTAGCAATCGCATAACTTTCTGACGACGGTGACGCGCGAAAGCACTTTCACTCATAAATGAACTCCTCTTGAAGCCCTTTGATTCTAGTTGGCTTTATGTTGGCCGGTCAAGGTAGTGTGCTCGGCAGGCCGAGCTGATGCCCTTGGTGGCGATCACGCAGCTTCTGAGCCTTACCTTCGAACCGTTCAATGTATTGGCAACGTTGACATAGATTTTCGCAAACCTCACCGCGATCAAACCCCAATCGCAAATCACGGGCGCGTTTGGATTTCAAAATTTGATCGATGGGTTCACATTGATTATCAACACCCAGGCGACCCAAAGTGATCTTAGCTTCTTTATCGAGGCAACACGGCACGACAGTACCGTCGGCAAGAACGGCAAAGTGATTTTTAAGCGCTTGGCAAAAGCCGACCGTTTGCCGAACGCCGGCGTCGAGCGTTGGCCACTCAAAACGCGAATCGAAATGCATATACAGTCGGTTGGTAATAAAACGCGATTTGCGAAATGCGACATCGACGGGCGAGGTTAATTTGAAATTGAACTCTCGCTCTATCGGCTCAAGAAAAAAAGAATTTTCTTTAGCGGTGGCTTCGACGGTGCCCATGTTCCAAAGTCGAAAGTTTATATAAAGGTCGGGGCGCGCAACAAAAGCGGCGCGGGTAAACTCAAAAATACGCCCGAGGTAGCGATCGCGCAGGCGAACCAAATCGCCCTCACTCTGAGCTTTACTTTGGGCGGTCAAACTCTGAAGCGAAAAATTAATTTGGCGAATCGCCGGTTTCATGAGGGTCGCGCGTAGAGCCTCTGAACCAAGAAGGGTTCCGTTGGTGGTGAGATTAATAGCGACCGAACGTTCTGCGCAATAATCAACAAATTCGGCAAAATGCGGGTGATTGAGCGGCTCGCCCATCACATGAAAGGTCACTTCATTGGTTAAATCTTTAACTTGATCAATTATATGGCGAAAAAGCTCGAGACTCATGACGTTTTTCGAGCGTAAAACTTCAGGGCAGAAGTCGCACTGCAAATTGCAGATGTTACTGATTTCGATATAAACGCGGTCAAACTTCATATACTGAAGGCTTTAGCGACGATACACCAAGAAGACAACCTCTATGCCGCCATTTTCAAAGGGCAGCTTCTCGTAGAGCGAATACCCAGAAAAGGCTTCAGGCCAAAGCTTAACCAATGCCTTCGGCACAATTACACCCATTGCTTTGGCTGAAAATCGGGCGAGGGCTTCGCGCATTTCAGAATAATAGACCTCAGGCTTTTTCGGCATCTTAATTCGCTCACCATAAGGCGGATTGCAAATTAAAGCGCGCCGATCACCTTTGACCTCAAAACTGTCGGTCGCCTCAAAAAGATCTCGTTGAGCTAACACCCAATTCGATTTATCGACCCGGCCCACTTCGGCGATCGAGCCCAAAGACTCCATCGCGCTTTGCAACGCCTTGGGTTCGCGATCAAAACCATAGAACCACCGCGGGCCAGGGGTTGGCTCGGGCGTTTGAACTTCAACTGGCAACCAGTCGGCCCGCACCTCGTAGCCAAATGTTCGCGCTTTCACATATTGAAAAAACATTTGGGCCTCTAACAGTAAGGTGCCCGTACCACAGAGTGGGTCGATAAGGGTCTCAAGATTCGAACCACTGGCACGCCAGAGCGAGTAAAAAAGGGCGGCTGCCAGATTCTCTCGAATCGGCGCGATACCCGCCAAGCTCTTATAACCGCGCTTAAATAGCGGTTCGCCGCTGAGATCAATCGAAAGCGAACAAAGATCGTCAAAAAATCGCACGTGTATGGTCAGCGCCGCCGCATCTTTGACCTTTTTGGGTGGCTGCTTGGCAAAAAAACGCGTGATACCGTCGCGAACAGCCGTTTCGACTCTTTTTTCATTTAACAACCGCGATTTTGAGCATTGAACTGAGAGTTCGTATTTGTCGGAGACCAGAAATTGGTTCCAGCGAATAGATTGGATTTTATTAAAAAGACGAGGGAAATCACGGCTTTTAAACTCATCGATTCGCAGGCGGACGGCCGTCGGGATTTTTAAAACCGTGTGAAAGGCAAGGGCCACGGCCATCGGGGCAACGACGTTCAAACCGCCTTTTTCGACCGAAGTTACTTCTAAACCTGGAAGCTTTTCGTTGAGCTCACTTACCGCCAGCTTTTCGAAGCCGGGCGGCACAACAAGAAAAAATTTATTCAAAATTCACCAACAATAACGACCGCTATTTTTTACCGAAGCTTTTATTATAATCTGACAATTCGCGATCATAAACCACAATGCCCGAGCTTGTAATTAAGAATTCGCGAGCTTCACCGCTAATGCCGGCGCCACGAATTATAAATCGAAAATCAGTCTTATAGGGCCATGCCTTGCTCAGCTCGGGGTCGCTCTCAACAACGTCGATAAATTTTTGAAGCATTTTTATTCGATTTTTTATTTTGTCCATCCACCAAGTCGCCTTCTCTTCGATACGGCGGCTGACGTGCTTCACTTCAAACCACGTCATTAAATTGTTGGCACTATCTTTGGCGCCCACATCGATTTCAAGATTCGCCAAATTTTCAAGACCCTTGCTCTTTAAAACAGACAATAGCTTTTTCTGATCGGCCGGCGAGAAAAGATCGCGCAAATGAAAGCCGATGCCGACGAAACCCTTCACTTCAAGTGCCGTCAGCAACTCTGAAATAAAGCTGTAGTTCTTGGCATAATATTGCTGAGCAAAGCCTTCAATTTCTTTTCGTAAGTTTTCGTTTTTAAACCAGGTCGAAATATCAGCGCCGCACTCAGTACCACAAATAAGCATCAAGCGCTGAACACTTTGATCATCGGTTTCATCGCGGCGCTCGTCAGTTTCGATAAGCGACATAGTGTGCGCGACCATATTCTTAATCACCGGGTCGGTTTCGCTTTTGGCGACAAGTATTGCCAAGCCCGCAAGCACGCGCGCGCGGTCTTCGCGGATGTAGGTCAAAAGATCTTTATATTTAAAATGCTCTTTGGTCGCTTGCTTGCGCAAAACCGCATAAGTGTCAGGATGCACGCTTACGAGCTGGCGCAACTCTTTGTAAATCTGCGCGCCCAGCGGCGATTCAGAAAGTGACTGCTCCGAAACTTGTTTCGAATCGGCGCTCAGTAGCTGAACACATGGTTTAGCCTGAAACGCCCACGAGCTCGGCGAAAAGCCAAACCCAATAACCCCTACAATAGACAGAAAGAATAGATCCCTTACCCTCACATCCCACCCCTCTTGTTGCTAAGGGTATAGGCGACGTGCGAATGCGAAATCAAGACAGACGAAGCTTTTGGCCTTTAAAAAAGATGAATATCTGGCCGATTAAACTCATCTCGCGGCCGTTTATAACGACTCCACTGCCGTCAGGGCACGCGAAAACTGGCCTACCTATGCGTTTAGAGTAACGTATTAGGGCATCACTGGTTTTTTTTGAGTTGGAGTAGTGGGGCAAGAATTCGAAATTCACTAGCCCTAAAGAACGTAAATTTTTCAATTTCACTTCATTCAAATCGCGATCATGGGTCGGATAACCGGCAAGATTAATATTCGGAGTCATGATAATCGCACCTGCACTCAGGCCCGCGAGAATGCCGCCGCGGTCTGAAAATTTCTTGAGCTCTTTGAGCAAGCCGCTTTCGCGCAGGTGCTTTAGAAAATAGAACGTGTTGCCACCTGCGAGATATATGACATCGCTCTTGAGAGCCTCGCGCATTTCGCGCGCCAAAAAATCAGTGTCGGCTGAAAAGCAGCGAAAGCGATTAAAACCGTAAGCACGGTAGCGCTTTTTAATTCTTCGAAAATAGAATTGGTGATTTTCGTGCGAAAAAGCCAAATAAGTCATCGACCTCGGCCGCAACCCTGGCCATTTTGCCAACGCTTCGTGCAAGAGCGAATTCGATTTCTCTTGGCCGCCTGAATAGAACACCAGCCGGCGTTTGTGACTTTGGTCGAGAGCCATTCTTCCACCTTAAACAGTAAATGATGCCGAACAGAGTGGGATCTGTGAAGTCCAGGGCGCGCTCTGGTCTTGAAAAATTAAGGTCTTCGCTTGATGTTCCGAAAAGAGACGTAACAGGCAAAGAGATATTATGAGCGATGCGAGAAAATTCATTAATCGGGCGCCCCGCTACACGCTGCAACCCAGCGACAATCGCTATTTGCGCTACGCCCACGAAAATGAATATGGTCATACGCACACCACGATGTTTATCGACATTTCGGCCACCGGCCTGGCTTTCGTGACCGACCGAGAGGTCGCCCCCCAAATTTCAGAGAAGATTAAAGTCGAAGTTCCGCTTGAAGACGGCCAAAGCGTCGCCTGGTGGGGTCGAGTCGTGAGGGTTGAAGAATATGCCCCTCACCGCTGGTTCATGAAGGGCAGTCAAATCGCGGCGCCAAACCAGGTGATGGTGGCCGTGCACTTTGAAGACCTGCCGACTGGTCACACCGCAGCGATTCGCCACGCCCTAGACAAAAAGTTTGAAGAGTTTTATCAGGCCCAACGCCGTGAGAAGATGAAGCAGATGTCGTATTTTGTCGCCTCTCAATTTTGGCGACTGCTACTTTATGGCGTCTGCGTTTTCGGAATGGTTTGGTTCTTCTATCACTTTTCTCAGCCTGACGAGAATTACGATTCGCAAAAAGGCGCCCCCTGGGGGCAACGCTTTAAGCAGTTCAATATTTTTGGAAATGAGTCTGATCGATCGGATTGAGCTCCAAAACTATCGGAGCGGATTTCTTAACCTCTTCAAGCCGTTGCAAAAATTCGGCCTTTTTAACGTAAATCCCGCCAAGCTGCTCCGTAAGAGGCGTCACCATTTGAATGTCGAGCCACTTAAGCCCACTCGCCTTTAAAGATTGAATCAAAGTCACAAGCGCTAATTTCGAGGCGTTGCTCTCTCGATAAAACATACTTTCACCGCTAAACGAGCCACCGACGTAAACCCCGTAGACCCCGCCGACGAGCTTTTGGTCACGCCAAACCTCAACGCTGTGGGCGTAACCCATTCGATGAAAATCGCAATAGGCCCGTACGACTGGTTCGGTGATCCAGGTGCTGGTTTGGCCCGGCCGGGGCGACGACGCGCATTCGCGAATCACGGCCTCAAATTGCTGATTGAATGTAACTTTAAGATCCGTGTGGCGCAAAAATTTTTGCAAGCTTCTATTGAAATAAAGATGATCGAAATCAAGCACTCCGCGCTCGTCGGGGCAAAACCACAAGCACGGCATTTCAGGATGCGGCCACGGAAAGATTCCAAAACTATAAGCTTCTAAAAGAGTTTCGGCATTTAGATCGTCGCCCATGGCGACTATCCCGTCGAGGGTGCCTTGAGCTGGGTTTGGAAAATACCGCCTTTTTGCGGCGAATGCCAGAGGTGAAACCGTGGTCATGAACGCGCCGACTTTCGCGCCGAGGTCGCCGCATTGGACGCCGCCGTTGGCTCGGGCGTTAAGCCCAAGGCCCGGCAATTGTCGCACACTCCGCACGATTTTATTTCGCTCTCGTTCTCATTAAAATATTTGTATATAAAAACCTGTCGACATTGCTTGGTATTTATAAAATTAACCATTTTCAGAAGCTTTTCTTGTTGGCGTTTTTTTCGAGTATCTCTCACCCCTGCGCCGAAAAGGTCATCTAACTGCGCTAAGCTTTCTTTGTCGTCAAGCAAACCCCAACCCGCAAGTAAGTTCACGGCTGTTTCAACTCGGTAATCGCGCTTATTATGAAAGCTCATTATTTCGCGCAAAAAATCGGCGCCCTCCTGACGGTAGCGAGCCTGATTATCGATTATCAATTGCCCGACTTTCTTGACGTATAAAAGCTCGGGGTTTGACCAATCAATAAATTCCATTTGTATGGCCAAATCTTCTTGATCATAGAACAATCGACAGGTCGCCGAAAGCCCATCGCGACCACCTCGGCCGATTTCTTGAAAATAGGCTTCAATTGAACCCGGCAATTCGGCATGAAAAATGGCGCGGACATCAGATTTATCGATGCCCAAACCGAAAGCCGGGGTGGCCAAAATTGTCTCACACTCCCCACTCAAAAATCGGTTTTGCGAATCTGATTTTTGCCGCACCGGCAATTCGCCGTGATAAATGACGTGCTTAATTTTCATTTTCTGCAGCGCCGCTGAAAAATTATGTAACGTTTTTATCAATGAAAAATAGACGATCTTTGAGCCCTTTGTACTTTCGAGCGCTTCACCAAGTCGTTTGATTTTCTCTTCTGCCCCGTAAATATCATCGACCTCGATGGCGAGATTCGGCCTAAAAATAGGCAAGGCGAAAATCTGATCGTCAGCGATCTCTAGCTTCTGGCAAATTTCACGCTTTACTTCTGGCGTGGCAGTGGCTGTCAATGCCAGCACTGGCGGAGAATTTAATCGTTTTCGAAACTCGCCGACTTTGGCATAGTCGGGCCGAAAATCGTGCCCCCATTGCGAAATACAGTGAGCTTCGTCTACCACCAGAAGGCTGATCTTTTGTTTTGAAATGGCTTCAATAAATTCAGCTTTTTGAAAGCGCTCGGGCGTGCAATAAAATATCCTAAATTGACCCTCGGCCAGTTGCCGCTGCCTTTTTTCGCGATCACTTTTGTCAACGTCAGAATTGATGTACTGAGCGCGCAGACCCAGTTGACGAAGTTTATCGACTTGATCTTTCATCAGGGCCTTCAGTGGCGATATGACAAGAGTAACTCCGTCGAACATTTCGGCCGGCAACTGATAGGTCAAACTTTTGCCCGCGCCTGTCGGCATAATAACAAGGCCCGATTTATGAGCCAGCACATGTTCGATTACTTCGGCTTGCAGAGGGCGAAAGCTCGAGATTTTGAAGACACGCTTAAGAATATCTTCTGTCGTTTCTTTGTTCATCGTTGGTCATTAATCATGTGACGCATGCCCCAACATTGCAATGTCGTTTTACAGTTGATATAAATTATCAATGCTTTACGGAAACGAATCGATCGCGACCTTCACCCGCAGCAATGTTTCAATATGGATGGCCCTCGCCTTTCAAGCCGGCACTTTAAATATCGGTGGCTTCTTGGCCTGTGGCCGATTTGTATCGCACATCACAGGGTTTGCGACTTACTTCGGCATTGAAATGGACAGAAAAAACTACGCGAGCGCGCTTGGCATGCTGATGGTGCCCCTGTTCTTTTTAATTGGCGCAATCTTGAGTGGCTTACTTGTGGATATTCGCCTGAAGCTTCATAAACGACCGAAATATTACATTATTTTTGGTGTGCTTTTCTTTCTTTTACTACTGATTGTGGTGGGCGGGTTCAAAGGGCTTTTTGGAGATTTTGGTGGGCCACCCGGGTTTGCTGATTACATTCTACTCGGCATCCTTTGCCTTATTTGTGGAATGCAAAATGGCATGATCACCACTGTTTCAAGATCAATTATTCGCACCACCCACCTGACCGGCATCACAACCGATCTGGGTATCGGGCTGGTTCGGGTTCTCTATCGAAAAAAAATTGATCACCAGATGGGCGATGAATACCGCGCAAACTTCGCGCGAGCCGGAATTATTTTCTTTTTTGGCCTGGGTTCGTTAATTGGCGGCGCGGTGTTCGTGAAATCGGGTTATCGAGGTTTTATTTTGCCTTTGTTGATTACCGGTTTTTTGTTTGGTGCGACCTTATACTTTGATCGCCGCCGCCCCCACGCCGACCGCCATTAACAGCAACCGGCGGTTTTTCGGAAGCTTACCCCCATTATAACGCCCACCCTAGAGGTCAGCAGGCCTTTCGGGGGCCATACCACGCCGGCACTTTACCCGAATGGTTAAACCGAAACAATTGTGGTCATTTGCGCTAGGTCGGCTTGCCGTGCCTGGGCGATGATTTCTTAATCAATACAATAGAACAGATATTGCGCCGCAACACTGGACAGCGCCGGGCCCGCGTGATATCTCAATACGTTCAAAAAAACTGTTAAAAGACGAAACTTGAGGAAGGTATCAAGCTATGGCCAACACATGGGTTTTAGAAAAAGTTCGTAACATCGGTATTTCGGCTCACATCGATTCGGGCAAAACAACTTTGACCGAACGAATCCTGTTTTACACAGGCCGAATTCACGCCATTCACGAAGTAAAAGGCAAAGACGGCGTCGGTGCGACGATGGATTCTATGGAGCTCGAGCGCGAGCGCGGGATCACGATTCAATCTGCTGCCACCAACGTCAGCTGGGGCGACACTGAAATTAACATCATCGATACCCCCGGGCACGTGGATTTCACTATCGAAGTTGAGCGCGCTCTGCGTGTTCTCGACGGCGCTGTACTCGTCCTTTGCGGAGTCGCCGGCGTTCAATCTCAGTCGTTCACCGTTGATCGTCAGATGCGCCGATATAAAGTCCCGCGCCTGGCCTTTATCAATAAACTCGATCGCTCAGGCGCCAACGCCTATCGCGTGGTCGGCACTTTGCGCGACAAATTAAATCACAATGCTGTGCTCATGCAGATCCCGATCGGCGCTGAAGATAAATTCGAAGGCGTGGTCGATCTTGTTAAAATGAAAGCATTCTACTTTGAAGGCGAATCAGGCACCACCATTCGCGAAGCGGCTATCCCGCCAGAAATGCTTGAAGACGCAAAAAAACATCGCCACGAAATGATCGGCAAAGCCGCTGATTTCGACGAAGTTTTAGCTGAAAAATTTTTGATGGAAGAAGAGCCGACCGAAGAGGATATCAAACGCGGTATTCGCAAAGGTTGCATTTCGTTAATGATGACACCCACGTTTATGGGCTCTGCTTATAAAAACAAAGCGGTACAGCTTCTTTTGAATGGTGTGACAGAATATCTGCCAAACCCACTCGAAGTTGTGAACGAAGCGCTTGATCAAGATAAAAAAGAAGAAAAAATCGTATTGCCTTGCGACTCTACAAAACCGTTCGTGGGCTACGCATTTAAATTGCAAGAGACCCAATTCGGTCAGCTGACTTACATGCGTATCTATCAGGGCACCGTTAAGAAAGGTGACTTCATCACCAACATGACCTCGGGCAAGAAAATTAAAGTGCCACGCCTGGTGCGAATGCATGCTGACAAAATGTCAGACGTTGAGTCGTCACAAGCCGGTGACATTGCCGCGATGTTTGGTATCGATTGCGAGTCGGGCACAACATTCACCGACGGCGAAATGAACGTCACGATGACGTCTATGTTCGTACCGAATGCGGTGATTTCATTGGCCGTTCGCCCGAAAGACAAATTGGGCGCCGACAATTTCACCAAAGCTCTCAATAAATTTCGCAAAGAAGATCCGACCTTTCGAGTGCATCGTGATGAAGAATCGGCTGAAACTATTATTTCAGGCATGGGCGAACTTCACCTTGATGTTTACATGGAGCGCATGAAGCGCGAATTTAAATGCGAAGTGATCGCCGGTGCGCCGCAAGTGGCCTATCGTGAAACAATCGGCCAAGGCGCTGCTTTTGATTACACCCACAAAAAACAGACTGGTGGTTCGGGTCAATATGCTAAAGTTTGCGGTCTTCTTGAACCGATGCCGCCAAACTCAGAGCAGACTTATGAATTTGTCGATGAAATCGCTGGCGGTCGCATCCCGAGAGAATTTATCCCGGCTTGTGACAAAGGCTTTCAAGAGCAAATGGCAAAAGGCCCATTGATCGGCTTTCCGATCGTTAACGTACGCGTAAAACTTCAAGACGGCGCTTACCATGATGTCGATTCAAGCGAGATGGCATTTCGAATTTGCGCAATGGCGGCCTTTAGACAAGGTTATGAAAAAGCTCAGCCCACAGCGCTTGAGCCGATCATGAAACTTGAAGTGACTTGCCCTGAAGAATTTCAAGGTACGGTTATGGGTCAAATCAACCAACGTCGCGGTATCATTCAAGGTACAAGCACGATGGATGGCGGCTTAGTTGTTATTAACGCTGAAGTCCCGTTGTCGGAGATGTTTGGTTATTCAACTGTGATTCGTTCGGCGACGCAGGGTAAAGGCGAGTTTACGATGGAATTCTCGCGCTATTCACCGTGCCCACGAAGCATTCAAGATGAATTGGCGAAGAAGTATCAAGAGAAGAGAGCCGCTGAACAAAAGTAAGGCGCAGTAATAGTTTCAGTTTTCAATACAGCTCAGGGTTTCGACTCTGGGCTGTTTTTTTATCATGTTAGGGCGGCACTAGAATGAAGACAAACCCCACGGCTGAAAATGGCTCGAGCAAAGTTCCGGAACTCACTCTTATTTTTTGGATAATTAAGATTGCCGCGACGACCCTGGGCGAAACGGGCGGTGACGCGGTTTCGATGTCAATGGACCTCGGTTACCTGGTCGGGACCGCAATATTTTCTGTCATTTTTTTGATCGCTGTCACAGTACAAATCAAAACCTGGCGATTTCGGCCAATTGTTTATTGGGTCACCATCGTTGCCACAACCACTGTCGGGACAACCTTGGCGGATTTCGCCGATCGCTCACTTGGCATTGGATACGCCGGTGGCTCGTCTGTGCTGTTGATTTTACTGATGGCGTCTCTTGCCATTTGGTATCGAACGCTCGGCTCTATTTCAGTTGATACCGTTAGCAATCCAAAAACTGAAATGTTCTATTGGGTTACAATTATGTTTTCGCAAACGCTGGGCACAGCACTTGGCGACTGGACGGCCGATTCGGCAGGCTTTGGATATGGCGGCAGCGCAATTATATTTGGGGCTCTGCTGGCGCTAGTTGCGGCGTTTTATTTCTGGACAAAAATATCTCGCACATTGTTATTCTGGGCGGCCTTTATCTTAACAAGACCACTTGGAGCTGTGGTTGGTGATTTTCTTGATAAGCCAATCGACCACGGTGGGCTGGCGCTGAGTCGCTATACCGCTTCGGCTGTATTACTCGCGCTCATCATCGCCTGCATTTTGATTTTTCCGCAGAGAGCCGCCAAGAAGGCGCATTGAAACTATTTATAGACATGGTGAGCCCCTATAAACCACCTCTGCCTATTCGATTCTTTTCGTCTAGCCCCACAAAGAATTTTCTACTCGGTGGGCCTGCCGAATTCACTCAATTACTTTTATATCTTAAAAGAGTTTAGGAAATAAACGACTTGATGCTTATATCTTCGTCTAGTTCTGGCCAATGAATGCCGTAACCCGAGGGCGAAATTTCAAATGTCTGAAGCTGCTTGGAGGTCGCCGCTTCGAGACGCGGAAACCAATTTAAAGGTATGGAAACTATTCGACCATCACTAATATTGGCCGTAATTTTATCCGAACTGATGCTCACCTTTAAAATTGAAAGCTCTTCAGTTTTGATCGTTTTAGCTGTTTGGCCCATGCCATACTCTCCACTTTTCTAAAAACAGAATAGCATTTTCTCTAACGACATTCAAAACCTCTCTTTGGTCCTTTGCTGAGAGACGATAAACACGTGCAATTTCAATCGGATCTAGCCAGACTTTCATTTCGCCATTTCGACCGATTACATGGATATGCGCAGGCTCTCGACCCTCGTGAGAATAAAAAAAGAATCTAAAACCGTTTTTTATGAAGATCGTTGGCACTCTTGGCCTCGCGTCTGGCGCCATCAAGTTTTTTGCCGTTTTTTCGAAATAAAAAACAGCTGTGTGTTTCTTCATTGGTTACCCTCCTCTTTGCAGAAGGGGGCTCCACGACCGGGTTTGGCAATGCAAACCCGGTTCTTATTTTAAATGCATTGAAACGAATTTGGTGCCCGGCACCGAACAATGTCGGATGAACTATCCATTTGACGGACTAAGTTGGAGATTTTTGACTTGATCGAATTGATCGTAATGAAATGGGTCTCGGCGCATTAATCTTGCGCCGAAATTGAACCGATTGCGATTTCTTACTATTTAATACAACACTGAACGCCACGAGACGAGATCGCCCCGGCATCAAAAACTTCGCTTAATATCCCGGCGATGTCTCCGCCGTGGCCGGCACATTTGTAAGTATCGCTTACCTCAAAAGATTGAATAAACAAATTGCGGCGGCCGTCGTCGCCTTCTGAAATAATAAACCAGCCAGGCGTTACCTCTGTAGCATCAAAGATACTGCCGCCGAAACCAAACCCCACGTTTGGGTCTTGGGTGGTCACGGTCAAAAGTGTTTGGCCAGGGTCTTTTTCAGGCTGCTTGTTGACGGCGTCAAATGACTCAACCTATAACAGCGTGAACGAAGTTTTGGGGGTATTTGTGATTCTTTCGGATAAGACATTAAAAGCAATGACCGAGCGGGGCGAACTATTGATTGAACCCCTTAAGCCGAAGTCGATTCAGCCCGCCTCAATCGATTGTCATCTTGGCCGACATTTTTTGATTGTTGAAGATCGCCAGATGCACATTATCGATCTCGATACGCCAATTCTTTACCGCGAGTATGATGGCGACGAAATTATAATCCCACCGCATTCATTTCTGCTCGCCACCACTGAAGAGTACATCGAACTGCCTGATAACCTCACTGCGTTTGTTGAAGGCCGCAGCTCGGTTGGACGCATCGGTCTCTTTATTCAAAATGCAGGGTGGGTTGACCCTGGCTTCAAAGGCCAAATTACCCTTGAACTTTACAACGCGAACTCACTGCCCATTCGTCTGAACGCAGGCCGTCGCATATGCCAACTGGTCTTTTGTCAGATGGATCAAGCCGCCCTCAATCCATATAGAGGCAAATACCAAGGCCAACGTAAGGCCACCGGTAGTCGCGTTTACCAAGACACTGAAGTTCTATAATATCTAACAGATGAACGATTTGATTCTCTACGTGGTCGCAACTCTTGTGACCTCTTTTATATGTTCAATGAGCGAAGCCACTATCCTAACCGTGACCCCTGCGTACATTTCGTTACTCGAGAAAAAAGGCCGAAGGTCGGGGCGCCTTCTCGATCGATTGCAAACTAATATCGATATGCCATTAGCCGCGATTCTGACTTTTAACACCATCGCCAACACAGTTGGTTCGATGATGATCGGGCGAGAGATTCACCACATTTGGGGCGACGAACGAATTGCCGTATCATCGGCGATACTTACATTTATTATTTTGGTGTTCGCTGAAATTCTACCGAAAACTATGGGTGCGGTTTACTCGAAGCAACTCGCCCCTGCGGCCGCTTATTTAATCACTGGGCTTGTTTATGTGACCTTGCCTATTGTGTATCTCGCGCGCTTTTTCAATTCGCTATTGAGCGAAAAGGGCATTCGCCGCACCACTCGCGAAGAGGTGATCGAAGCCGCCGAAATCAGTGCCGACGAGGGCGTGATCCACCAAAAAGAAGGCAAAATTATTAAGAACCTTTTGATGCTCGATAAAATCAAGGTTTCAGAAATCATGACCCCGCGCTCGGTGGTGAATGCCTTTGATATGAACGACACGGTCGGCGCCGTTATGGATAAATATAAGCCCGTGCGCTTTTCGAGAATCCCGCTCTATGAAGGCCACGTCGACAACGTGCGAGGGCTCTTACATCGATATAAATTGATGGAGGCCGTTTCGCACGACATGTACAACATGCCGCTTAAAGATATTATGACTTCTATTCACACGGTTGGTGAAGACACCACGGTGTCAATGGCGCTCGATGAGTTCATCAAACGCCGCGAACATTTGTTTTTAGTGGTGAACGAATACGGCGTCATGTCGGGTCTTGTAACCCTCGAAGATGCCATAGAAACCCTGCTCGGGGTCGAAATCGTAGACGAATACGATTCAGTCACTGACATGCGCCAGTACGCGCTCGAACAATGGCGAATGAAAAAACAAGCGCTGATGAAGAAATAGCTAGTCTACCTTCGGCAGGGGCCGCGCTAAAAATAGTGGCCGAAGAGTAAAATGATAGGCGACGGCCCAAAGAAAATTGAGAGCGGCGACGAGTAAAAAGATCTGCACAAAATTAAACTGAAAATGATAAAGTAGCATAAGGCCAAGCGAGCCTACAACCATAAAAGCCGCGTTTAAAATATTGTTGGCAGCGACGACACGCGAGCGCTCACCGGCTTGAGAAAATTGTTGCATCCAGGTGTAAAGCGGCAAGGTGTAAACACCGCCCATTGTGGCAATCAAGAAAAGATCGACAATCATCCGCCAAGAACCATTTTGCATCAACAAAAGCTCAAATGACAGAGGCACCGAGCCTTCGGCGTGAGCCGGCCACGCTTGGGTCACCCAAGACCAATCGACCAAAGCGGCCGACACCCCTAGAATCCCGACCGGCACAAAAACTATTGGTGGGATCTTTTTCGACAATATCACTACGACAAAACTGCCAAACCCAATGCCAAGAGTGAAAATCGAAAGAAAAGCGATAAAGACACCTTCGTTGCCATTGATATGCTGACGAACATAAACCGGTAGCACCGAAAGTAAAACTGAACCGAAAAGCCAAAACCAACTAATGCCAAGAACTGACTGGAAAACAACAGTGTGCTGCCGGGCCTTTCGCCAAGAGTCTGCAATATCAGAAAAAATATTGTAGCCAATTTCAAGCTCAGGGCGATTGGCGCGTACGTGGGGTATTAAATAACTTGTGAGAAGGCCGGCAATTGATACACCCCAAAAGAGAAAGGCGAGCCAAAGCATTTCGTGCTCTGAAGAGACCGCAACGCCGCCGAGAATCGTGCCGAGCAAAATTGAAACGTAAGTGGCCGATTCGACCCAACCATTGGCGCTGGCGAGCTCTTCAGGCGCTACGAGCTCGGGTATAATTGAATACTTCATAGGCCCAAAAAAAGTCGAGTGCATCCCCATCATCATCAGTAGAAACAAAAGAAGGCCATAGAGGTGATACATAAACCCAATAATGGCGAGGCTCATAATCGTCAGCTCGACCCATTTGACCAGTCGAGCAATTTTTGATTTATCGACTTTGTCTGAGAGCCGGCCTGATAGCCCTGAAAAAAGAAAAAACGGCAGAATAAACAACCCGCCAGCCAATGCCACGATCGAGGCTGGGTTAAGACCGAAAATACGCTCCTCGCTAAAGGCGATTGAGACGACGAGAGCATTTTTAAAGACGTTATCGTTGAGAGCACCGAAAAATTGAGTCCAAAAAAGCCCGCGAAAATTTTTAGACAGTGGCAATGGGGTTTTAGAATCTGTCACCGCCGTAGTCATTAAACCGCCCCGCCGTTGACGACATGATCGATCATTTTTCGAGCTATACTTTTTGAAATTGGCAATTCGGGCAGATGCTCGGCCGTATACCAACCTGCTTCGGTGATTTCGGCCGGGTCGATCTTGATATCACCCGACTTCCACTCGGCGAGAAAACCCACCATCACTTGGCTCGGAAAGGGCCATGGCTGACTACCGAAATATTTGAGATTGTGAATTTTTATACCCACCTCTTCGAAGACCTCTCGAGCTACAGTCTGCTCGAAGGTTTCGCCGGGTTCAACAAAACCCGCCAAGCAACCATGAAATTTTCGAGGCGGAAGCCCGCGAGCGAGTAAAATCTCGCGCTGATTCGACTTAGAAGCCTTCTTCGGGCGATGCACCAACATGATCACCGCAGGGCTCAATTGGGGGTAAAAATTGCGCTGACAATTGCCGCAGGTTTTTGCCATCTCGGTTGCCGAAATTGAAAGGGCCGCGGCACAGCCGGGGCAGAAAAAATGTGTTTCTGACCACTGCGCGAGTTGAATGCCAGCGAGCATGACTTGAAAATCGTCTTCAGAAACCATTGCGAATGCGTCTCGCAGGGCCACCATGGTGGTGGCCTCATCTGCAACAAACAGAAAAATCACGTCGCGAGAAATCACAACAGTCTTGACGCGAGAAATTGCGCTATTCACAAAATTTTCACTTTTAATATCGGCAGATTGAGGCAACTTTTGGCCAGTGGCCATAACTATGCGGCCGGTTGAGAACAGTGCCAATCGGTGCCCGGGGTATTCTGATAAAGCAAACTTCTCGATGGGTAAAAGCTGAAATCCTGTCAAACCGACGCCTTCAGCTCAGACATTAAGAAAAGTGGATGTAACCAAAGCTGAACATCTTGAAGTTTGTCTCGCCCGCCCTGCTCGCGATCGATCACGCAAAGGACATTGGCGATTTCAGCTTTGCCCTGTCTCAGAGCCTTTACACTCTCTATCACTTGGCCGCCGGTTGTTATAACATCTTCAATAATACAAACTTTTTTGCCGGCAATATCAGTGCCCTCAGCGAGCTTCATCGTGCCGTACTCTTTGGCCGCTTTGCGCACGAAACACACCGGCAACCCTGTTTCAATTGAGAGTGCTGTGGCTATTGGTATCCCGCCCATTTCTAATCCGGCTAAAACTTGCGTGCCTTTCGGCACCAGCGGTGTCATTTTTTTCGCAATTTCAACCAGAATTTCAGGGTCGGCTTCGAAACGGTATTTGTCGAAATACTCGTTTGATTTCTGCCCCGAGCGAAGTTTGAAGTCCCCTCGCAAGTATGAGCTTTTAAAAATTGCAGCTGCTAAATCATTTCTTGTCATGGGCGCCTCTTTGCTACGCAGTGTTCTCGAACAATTTAATGGCACGAATTATGCTGTGTCTAGCAGTAGGGAGGGCCGAATGAAACTAAATGTCACCACCGCAAACCACCGAAGGCCGATGATGAATTTTATGTCGACCAGATACGTTTTCTTTGTATTGATCGTTTTAACAGTTCTGATGCTTTTTGCCGCACAGCTTCTCGCTGGAATGACCACCTGACGGACCCCAACCAAAACCCTTGCTAGAGATGCCCTTGTGGTGTTTGATCAAAGGGATGGTTAAAATAGCTGCCACTTTCGTTTCAAAATCACTATGCCTGGCCCTAGCTTCAATGGTTTTCGCTGCAGTGGCTCACGCCGATGTCGCATGCCGAGCCATTCTCGACCAATCTCACCTTAAAGTGCCAATGGCCTCAGAAGATGCCGATCATATTTACTATTCTGCCCACAGCGGTGCTGACTCTTTTGATGCCACTTATCATAAAACCGAGCGCTTTATCTATTTGCAGATTTTGACCGGTTCGCGTAGCACCCCGACCCAAATTAGCGGCACTTACGTTATGAACGGTGGCGGCCTACCCGCGACCCTTAGCTACACTTTGGGCAACAAGGTTCTACAGTTTAGCTGCCAAAATTAGGTTTAGCTGCCAAAATTAGGTTTGCCCCTTTATTTGGCCCGACAAAATTAACTCTACCGTAAATTTTTAAGAAAACTGAAGTCACGGTCCATGACTGTTTTGCGGCCATCGGCCCGAGCATTGTCGATGCCTCGGTCGCAGATGTTTCGAAGGTGCTCTGATAGCACGTCCATGACCCCGCCTGACGTATTATAGTCCGCGTGGGCCTGAATGTAGTCTTTGATTCGCGAGGCGATCACCAGCACCTCTTGAGGCGACGAGTGGGCTGCCGGGCTTTTAGCCCCACCACTGACCGGGGTCGGCTGAATGATTGTTCGTCGCGGGGCTTGAGAATCGGCTGGCGACATCCCCTGAGTTGGAGCATGCACCTCTACAGCCGCAGCATCTTTATGCCGCGCGCCTGGCAAATGTCGCTCAAAACAGGCCACGCTACAAAAGACGTAGCCCGTTCGTTGCCCATTGCAAGTTGAAACGCTGCACTGAAAGTAGCGCGCACCGAAGGCGATTGGGTTTTTACATGAACTGCATTTACGCCAAAATTCCATTCAAACCTCTAACTTAGAATTCTATTGCCGAATTTAGCTCTGGTCAAAAACTTGAGCCTCGAGCCAGCCCAAATATTCACGACTGCCCTTGGTTACCGATAAGGCCACTATACAGGGGCACTCATATGGATGCATTCGCTTTACCAAGCTCTCAAGGCCCTTGAACAGCGAGTTGCGCGTTTTCAAAATCAATACGATCTCTTTGTCTAGCACCACTCGCCCCTGCCAGCGGTAGACACTTTGCATATTCGGTAAAATGTTGGCGCAGGCAGCAAGTTTTCTTTGAACGGCCTCTTTGGCGATTTTTTCGGCGACGGCTTTTTTCGGGCACGTGATATAGACGAAAATAAATTTGGAACGCGCCATTTAATGCCTAGGGCACTTCAGCTATGAGTGCTCGAATTTCTTCTACGATTTCTTTGTACTGAGGGACCGAACTGTCTTCGTAATTTGGATGCAAACCGACCCCTGGTACATTTTTGCCAGCGAGTAAGCGCGGCCGAGCCAGAATGTCGTAAAAAAGTTCTTGGGTTACACGATACGAAAGATGCTCACCAAAATTAGTAACCTCGGTGTCTTCATTGACGAAAAGAACACGTTTCGTTTTTAAAATCGAAGCTCGCACCGTCTGCCAATCATAGGGGTAAAGCGAACGCAAATCGATAACTTCAACAGCGCACCCCTCGGCCTTCAACTCGTCAGCCGCACGATTGCAAAGGGTCAACATCCGACCGTAACTTACAACTGTTGCACGATCACCTTCGCGAGTGATCTTGGCTTTGCCAATCGGCACTCTAAAAGTTTCGTCAAGCTTGGGCCAACGGGGCTTCCATTTACTGCGATCGCCGAGTGGCGCGTCAATCATGGCTTTCAATTCGCGCTCATCACTGGGCTCGCCCGGTAGAAGTTCTTCGCCGCGCACTCGCAAAAGCGCCTTCGGCTCTAAAAATAAAACCGGGTTCGGGTCTTCAATTGCCGAGAGCATCAACCCGTAGGCATCGAGTGGGTTCGATGGCATCACAACCTTCCATCCTGGCAGTCGAGTCGCCCAGGCATCGAAACTGTGAGAATGATAAACCGACCCACGAATACCTGCGCCAACAGGGGTCTTCACCACCAGCGGCATATTATAATTGCCGTGGCTTACCCACAAAGTGTTGCCGGCTATTTTCAAAAGGTCGACGGTATTAAAAATATAATCGCAAAATTGAATTTCAGCCACGCAGCGGTCGCCGGTCATGGCGATGCCCATTGCACAACCGATTATGCCTCGCTCATCCAGCGGAGTATTCCACGCTGTTTTCAAACCTTGTGTGGCGGTAAAAACACCGCCGAGGGGCGCGCCAACGTCTTGGCCAAAAATATCTTTGACGCCCAGGTGCTCTTCGCCCACATGCAGTGCCATTCGAACGGCTTGTGCCATATTCGCCATTAGAATTTTCTCCAATCGGCGTTTTCGTTGTTGGCGTAAATGTGCTTCCAAATATCTTCAGGTTGCGGAACGGGCTCGGTGCGCGCCAGCTCTTGCGCCTCTCGTGCTTCGGTCTCGTAGCGCTCGGTGATCGCGGCGATTTCTTTTTCGGTAATCAGGCCCCACTCCATCAGCCGCATGCTGAACTCGCGATTGCAATCAACCTCAGGTATCGGGCTTGCACCAGATGCCGACGAGTGGCCATACAAACGTGAGGTGGTGGCCTCAAGTAGAACGGGCTTACCTTCGCGACGAATGTATTCAAGAATTTCTTTTAATTTAATATAGGTTTCGATCGGATCATTGCCGTTAATAACTTCGGTGCGCATGTTGAACGCTTTGCCACGATCAGCCACACTCTTTTCGCCGTGCTGCCCTTCGTAGGCCGTCGAAATGCCCCATTTATTATTTTGCACTGTGATCAAGATCGGCAGTTCGTAACCTTTGCGCGATGACCAAACCAAACACGAGGCAAAATCACCCTCAGCTGAGCCCGCATCACCACCGGTTACAATTGTGACACCTTTGGTTTTTGTATTGGCCTTATTCTCTCGGCGTTGAGCCCAGGCCGTGCCAATCGCCATTTGGTATTGCACTTCTATGGGCGAAGAAACAGGCGTTACATTCCATTCAGGATAACAAAAATGATTGGAGAAATTCTTGCCGCCGGTTGATGTATCGGTGGCGCGATTCATCATTATACGAACCGAGTCGATCATCGGCATGCCCATCGCAACAAGCGTTGGCGAACAGCGGTAATGTAAATGCAAATAATCGTGCTTGTGACCGCGACCTTTGTTGACGAGAAGGCCGAGTGGCACTCCCCAAGCTTCTTCACCGGGGCCGCCAATCCAAAAATACGACTCGCCAGCCTTATAGATTTTGATCAAGCGTTCTTCGAGAACGCGCGACTTAATCATCAAATCGAGCATCTGAAGCAGAAGCTCTTTAGGCAGGGGAAGGCCCTTTGCAGGGGCCTTAAGCGTTTTTTTTGTTACAGACATATCGCTTTGCTTTATGACGGTTATTTTGGCTGATTAATTATCCAACTTAATTGTGCTTTTCAGGGTTTACCTGAGCTTTTTCAGATTTGGAAGCGTCTTTGGCAGCATTATTAGCCACGGCAACCCCAGCGCCTTCAAGAATCGCCAGGTCCGTGGCCACATTGAGCGCCTCTTGGATGTCGGCACGCTTTATATAGCGATCTTTCTTGGCCTGTTGGGTTTCAGCGTAGTTCTTACCCTCATCCTTTTTATATTCTTTATTGGCATCTTCTTTATCTTTCAAAAAGTCGCTCACGACCACTTCGCCTAATTTACGCTTAAGAGATTTCGCAATTTCGTCCTTAACTTTTTTAAATTCGGGGTCTTTAGCCACGCGCTTTTCGCTCGCGGCTCGTAATGTTGACTTAATTTTGTCGTCGATCATCTGCCACGCACCACGACCGCTTGGCACGTAGGCTTCGGCTGATAAAAATGGCTTTATTTTTCGTGGTGGCAACGAATAGTCTAAATTTTTCTCACCCAGCTCTTCTATCGACAAGGCACTGGGCAGAGTGATATCGCCCTTAACGCCTTCGTGCTGTGTCGAACGCCCACTCGGAATATAATAGAGACCAATTGTGGTCTTAATCGCGCCCAACTTAAGCGGCAATGGTTCAACGGCCTGCACTGTGCCCTTACCAAATGTATGATCAGCGCCTAAAATAACCGCGCGATGGTAATCTTGCAATGTACCCGACACGATCTCAGAAGCCGAAGCCGTTACGCGGCTGGTGAGAACCACAAGCGGCCCCGCCCAATCAACCAACGGGTCTTTATCTGCCAAAACAATTTCAGGGTTCATCGGGTCACGGCTCGATTGTTTCACGACATTGCCCTCGCGAAAAAACTGACCAGCAATTTCAACGGCGTCTTGTAACGAACCACCGCCGTTCGATGAAAGATCGAGCATAACCGCATCGGCCTTGGCGTCGCGCGCTTCGCGCAAAAGTCTTTTCATATCGGCTGCTGAAGAGCGTTCGCCCTCCCGGCTGTCGGCATAGAAAGTTGGTAAATCAAGAAGGCCAATTTTCACTTTTTTACCGTTCGATTCGCGCTCAACGTACTGAATCGAGGCGGCCTCATCTTCAATACTGATTTTATCGCGCAACAAACCAACTTCAAATTTCTTCGGGCCAGTTTCTTCTTTACGCAAAATCTGCAAGCGAACTTTGGTGCCTTTTTTGCCGCGAATTTTTTTAACTACATCGCGCAGCTCTTGATCCATTACATCTTCAAAGGTGCCGCCATCGCCTTGGGCCACTGCCACGATCATATCTTTCGCCTTCAAAAGACCTGACTTCTCAGCCGCGCCACCTGGCAAAAGTTGTTCAATAACCGTAAAGCCATCTTTTGAACTGAGAGTCGCACCGATACCTTCGAGAGATAGGCGAATCGAAATTTCGAATTCTTCGTAAGCGTCGGGTGACCAATAGGTCGAGTGCGGGTCAAGCGCCAGGGCAAAAGCGTCGAGATAATTAGCCAAAACATCGCCCGGCTTGTCTTCGTCGATTCGTTTTGCGGCTCGATCGTAATTTTTTAAGACTTTTTGGCGAGCCTCTTCTTCTTTTACGTCAGTTGCCATGTAATTTGCCACTTGCAGCTGAATGTACTTCTTCATGTACTCTTCGACTTCTTTTTTATCTTTGGCAAATTTGCGCTTCAAGGGGTCAGTTACAAGTTTCGTTTTTGGGTCAAATTTAAAATCTTTGGTCAGATAGCCTTTTGCAAAGGTCACACTCTCACGCATGCGAGATTTTAAAAGCGCGTAGGTGTCAGTGATGGGTTCGCACTGCGCCTGTTTGGTTTTTTCAAAAATCCCCGACATGTCTTTATTAATTTTGTCGATGTCGGATTGTAGAAAATAAATTTTCGAGCCATCCAGATGCTTAATAAATTGATCGACGGTGCGATGTTCTAGATTTTTATTCAGATCGGCGTGATTCACGTGCCGCTGAAGAAATCGCATTTGAATTTGCACGACATGGCTGCAGGCCAAATCGATAGCCCACGCCTGGCCACTAATGGCTGAAAGCACTAAGGCGAAAATAACGCGCGTGAGACTTTTAGAAATGTAGCCCATGTAGACCTCTCTCGTTGTGAAGTTAAATTTTAAGGTGAGAGCGGTCGTTACACAAGTGTTTAGAGCAGCGAAAGCTGCTGCTGCTCGGTGATGATTTTGTCTTCGGTGTGGTCGACAAACACTTCGCGCCGAATAAACTGGCCTTTGTTCGTGTTAAAGACAAAAAATGAATTTTCAGGATAGCTCTGTTTGAGCCTCTTCATTTCGCTCACGATTAACGCCACATTATGTGGGTCATCGTCAGACATGCCAAAGCGGTGATGGGGGTTGAACCCATACAATTTAAAGGCGCTTTCGACTGAGTCGCGAATGGCGGCCTGTTTCATTTCTGCCACAGATATATCTAGACCTTTGCCGAGCTGGGAGCGGGTTTCGCGAAAATTGACCGGGTAGAGACCCAAATAATTTGGCTCGTGCGGTATAAAGCCCTCATTAACCATCATACGTATACCCGATTTGATAGTTTCGGGGTCGTGCCCACGCGCCGTGATAAGAGCTAAGGGGCGACGATTAAATACGGCGTGATAAAAACAGTTCCAGCTCGGGCCTTGCCAGTGATATTCGGGCAAACCCAAGGCATAGACCAGATCTTGAATAAAGATCTGTTTGCGGCCAAAAAGTTTATGAAGCAGCGGGATGTCGCGGTCACGAAAACAGCGAAAGCTTCCGGTCTCATCATCGATCTTTAATTCATAATCTTTAAAGACGCCTGACTTACCAATTTGCCCACTGTGTTCGCCGAATTCACGGCTCGTCAATCGAAGCTCTTTACCGCTTGTTTTGTGAAATATGTATGTTGGAGTGGTAAGGACGGCAATGTTGTCGTCGAAATCAAAAAAATAAAAACTTCGGCCGCCCTTTTGAAAGTTGCGATCAGTCTCGTGTTGTCGCGGGATACCCAGCTCAAGCTGCGTTTTCTGCAGTTTATAAACTGGAGTTTGGCGTAAATTTGACCGGCGAAAAATATCGAGCAACCGCGACCCCTTTGCGTCCATGACTTCTCGAAAATCGAGCTGGGCCTGTTATACCGGAAATCACCGGCCATTTCAATGGCCTGCGTTAAGGGGCCGACCGCAATGGCTTTTTTGACCGGCGGTTCAATCTGACGTAAGAAAATGAATGACCAAATTTGACCCCAAATCGTTTCTCGTCTTTTCAGACGGTGCCTGCTCAGGCAACCCGGGCCCCGGGGGCTGGGGCGCGGTCATTGTATCCCCAGAAGGGAAGGTCAAAGAACTGGGCGCAGCTGATTCTGCGACCACAAATAATCGGATGGAGCTCGCGGGCTCTATCGCAGCCTTGCGATACCTCAAGGACACTCCAGGAGAGATACATTTTTTCACAGATTCGACCTACGTCATTCGCGGCATCACGCAATGGATCTGGGCGTGGATTAAAAAGGGCTGGAAGAACGGCGAAGGCAACGACGTTTTAAATCGCGATCTTTGGCTCGATCTTCTTCATTATGTCTCTGAGCGCACGTCGAAAGAAAAGAAACTGGGCAAAGTGCACTGGCACTATTCGCGTGGGCATGTCGGGACCCCTGGTAACGAACGCTGCGATGAAATTGCCGTGGCCTTTTCGAAAAATAAATATATCGATTTATACTCCGGGCCCATTTTGAAATATCACATAGCCGTTTACGACCTACCCGAAGATTCAAGCCTGCCTGAGATGCGCCCGCGCGAAGAGAAAAAGGTCGCCTTTTCGTATTTAAGCTACTGCAACGGTGAAGTTCGGCGGCATAGCGATTGGCCGTCTTGCGAGCGCCTTGTTAAGGGCCGTTCGGGCGCTAAGTTTAAAAAGGCCATGTCTCAAGCTGAAGAAGCGCAAATTTTACAAACCTGGGGCCTTCCGGCCACGACTCCGATCAAAAGTTAACACCCTAAGCGCTGACTCTGTGCTATAAACGCGGACATGAAAATCATCTGCTCAGTATGCCAAAAATCGAAGCCCAGCCTCGTTTGTAGCGCCTGCCACTCGCCTGTGTGCAAGCACTGCGCGCAATTTATCGATGTTGATAGTTTCACCTACGCCCCCGAGCGCTTGGCCAAGATCAGAAGCCAATACACCGACGGCGTTTTTTGTTCGGTTTGCTTCGAAAATCATATCGCGGCCGAGGTGAATGAATACGAAACCACTCTTGCAGAGGCTAAAAAAGTTTCGGTCTTTTTCAAAAAGCACAGCAAAGAAACCCGCCTCATTAAACGTCGTGAAGAAATTGTGCGCGTGGTCGATTGCCCCGATTATGACGAAGCCATTTTGCGCCTTGCGTTTCAAGCTGCGAAGGTCAAATGCAACGCTCTCATTGATGTCATCCTAGACTCTAAAAAAATGAACGTTGGCACCTATACGCACGCGAAATGGTCTGGCAACGGCCGCCCCGCTCGGGTCGATGAAAAAGTGCTCACTCATGATCGTATGGTTATCGGCAACCCCAATTAAATAATTTGGCCAATTTAGGCTTTTGTGAAACGATAACTCTGCTAGAAAACTAATTCTAAAAGGAGCATTCGTCACAATGAAATCCACAATTGTTTTTTTAAAAATCGCCCTCACGACCGCCATCGTTATTTTGGGTTTCTCAGCCCACGCTGAAGACTCAATGCAAAAAAATCATGCCGCAATGGAAGACTGTGCTAAAACCAATGGCCTCAAAAGAGGCGTTACCCCAACGAGCGAGCAGCACGTGGCGATGCGCAAGTGCCTCGAAAGTAAGGGCATTGCACTACCGAAACCCGACCCTGCTCGTGAAGCTGCCTTTATGGATTGCATGAAAACGGCAAAAATTAAAGAAGGCGAAAAAGCCAAGCCCGAACAATTCGGAGTTGTGCACGAATGTATGGAAGGCAAAGGCTTCAAAGCGCCGATGCATGGTGGGATGTCAGGCGGAATGCACCCGCCAATGCCGCCGACAGATAAAGGCACCGCACCGGCCGATGCTGGCACAGCGCCCGCCGCCCCAGCCAAAACCGGAAACTAATTTATGCGCTGGCGCGTCTATTTTTATGCGCTAGCGCGTCTATTTTTATGCGCTAGCGCGACGACGCGAAGTTTTCTCGGGCTTGCCCTTTTTAGCGATAAGCTCCATGGCGGATTGCATAGTGACGTCTTCGGGCTTCACACCCTCAGGTAACGACACATTCACTTCGCCACATTTGATGTACGGCCCATATTTACCGTTTAAGACCTGCACCAAAACTTTAGAATCTGGATGCGGGCCCAATTCTTTCAACGGCACCGAGCGTCCGCGACCTTTTTTGGGTTGGGCAAAAAGTTCGAGAGCACGTGGCAGGCCAACACTAAATAAATCTTCAGTTCGCGGTATTGAGCGATAGTCCCCGTCACAAACAACGTAGGGGCCAAAACGACCGAGACCCAATTTGATTTCTTTTTTCAAGTCTGGGTGAGTGCCTAATTTTCTCGGCAGGGTCAGCAGCCAAAGCGCCTGCTCAAGTGTTACTTTTTCAGGTTCAAGACCCTGCGGTAAAGCCATACGCTTGGGTTTAATTTCTTTATTGGCGGCATCGCCTTCGCCCAATTGTACATAGGGGCCATAACGACCCGACAAAACATAAATGGGCTCGCCCGAAACTGGGTCTTTGCCGATCGAATCAGCGCCGTTAATTTTTTGATCAATCAATTTATTGGCAATTTCAGTCGTCATATCACCCGGAAATTGATTTTCGGGTATCGACGCACAAACTTCTTCGCCAGTGACTTCGGTTGGCCTGCAAACGTACGCGCCGTAGCGGCCGACACGAAAATCTAAATTTTTGAGGCCTTCAAGCTGAATACTGCGCGAGTTCTCTTCTTTGACTTCTTTTTCGCGTTTCTCAACCTGTCTCTTCAAACCTTTCTCACCAAAATAAACCGAGGTGAGATACTTTTCTTGATCGAGGTCGCCGGCGGCAATGTCATCGAGCGCTTGCTCCATCGCCGAAGTAAAGCTGGTCTCGACATAATCAGGCAAATGCTCGCTCAAAAGTTTCGAAACAACCAGTGCCGTAAAGGTCGGGATCAACGCATTACCGACTTTTTTTACGTAACCACGATCTTGAATGGTGCCAATAATCGAAGCGTAAGTTGATGGGCGGCCGACCCCTTCGCGCTCGAGCGTTTGAATCAGCGAAGCTTCAGTAAAACGCGCTGGCGGTTTAGTTTCATGCTCATTTGACTTAATTAAAACCACTTTGATTTTGTCGTTCTTCTTAAGTTCGGGCAGGCGCACTTCGTTGTTTTCAAGCTCTAAATCAGGGTCGTCACTGCCTTCAACGTAGGCCTTTAAAAAACCGGCGAATTCGATGGTCATGCCTGAGGCTCCGAAAATAGCATCACCCGCTTGAATTCGAGCCGTCACTTGCTTGTGCTCTGAGTTCACCATCTGGCAGGCCATCGTGCGCTTCCAGATCAATTCGTAAAGCTTAAGTTCGATACCCGAAAGCTCAGCCTCTTCTGGTAGAGCAAATTCTGTCCCGGCGGGGCGAATCGCTTCGTGCGCCTCTTGTGCGCCTTTCACTTTTTTCTTACCGTAGTCGCGAAATTCTTTAGGCAGATATTCTTTGCCGTAAAGTTTAACAATTTCTTTGCGCGCGGCTTGTATGGCCTGCTCTGACAAAAACATAGAATCCGTACGCATGTAGGTGATCATACCTTTTTCGTAAAGCTTCTGCGCGACCTGCATGGTTTCGCGAGAACCTAAACCCAGCTTGCGGTTGGCTTCTTGCTGCAATGTCGAAGTGATAAAAGGCGGGGCTGGCTTTCGAGAAACCGGGCGCTCTTCAACCTCGGTCACGACCCAGTCTTTTTTCTCAACTTCTTTGCGAATTTTATCGGCCTGATTTTCGTCGAGAGCGAGGATATCTGCCGACTTATCTTTTAAAAGTTTACCGGTGGTGCTATCGAAATCTTTGCCGCTCGCAATGCGCTTACCAGTGTAAGAAACAATTCTCGTGGCAAAGCCGGTGCCGGCCTTTTCGTTATCAGCCGTAACATCCCAATATTTAGATTTTTTAAAACGAATACGCTCGTGCTCTCGCTCTGAAACAAGACGCACGGCCACCGATTGCACGCGCCCGGCTGAAAGGCCATAGGCCACTTTCTTCCAGAGAAACGGTGAAATTGTGTAGCCGACGAGGCGATCAAGAATGCGGCGCGCCTCTTGGGCACGCACCAGATTCATGTCAATCTCGCGACAATCGTTGAGGGCGCCCTGAATGGCTTCTTTGGTAATTTCATGAAAAACCATGCGCTTAATCGGCACTTTTGGCTTCAGAACATTCACCAAGTGCCAGCTGATGCTTTCACCTTCGCGGTCTTCGTCCGTCGCGAGTATAAGCTCAGTGGCATCGCTAATTTTGTCGCGCAGATCGCTGACAATTTTGGTTTTATTTTTAGGGATGCAATAAATCGGGTCAAAGTGGTCATCGACATTAACGCCAAGATTCGCCCACTTTTGTTTTTTAAATTTCTCAGGGATGTCTTTTGCCGACTGTGGCAAATCGCGTACGTGGCCCATGCAAGATTCGACGATATAGTCTCGCCCCAAAAACTTGCGAATGGTTTTGGCCTTTGTCGGTGACTCAACGATCACCAGTCTGCGGGTTTCAGTTGAGGATTTTTTGACCGCCTCTTTTTTGGCCTTTTTGGGCGCAGCCGTTACGGCCTCTTTTGTCGGTACGGCCTTAGCCACCGTCTTTGGCGTCACTTTCGGCGCTACTTTTGCCGAAGCTGATTTAGTTGGTGATTTTGTCGCTGTTTTTTTTGCCATCGTTTATTTTCTTCTTTGGATATTTTCTATCTGTATATTGTAACTCTATTTTCTATCTATATATTGTATGCGGCTAACGAGAACCATACTGCCACTCAATTTAAGTTTTTTCTACGCGACTACATAACTCGGCGCCCCATGTGTACTTTTTAGGCCTAAATATTTTTATCATTACAGACTTAGCAATAGGTATAGATGAAGGATCAAATGAAAACTCTCGATGCATTTAAAAACCCAGGTTTGCGCTTTGTTTTCACCGACATCGACGACACGCTGACTGAAAATGGCCAACTCACTTCGCTGGCGTTTCAAGCCCTTTGGCGGCTGCACCAAAGTGGTATCGCCGTGGTGCCCGTAACTGGTCGACCGGCTGGGTGGTGCGAACTGATCGCAAGACAATGGCCCGTAGCCGGGGTCATCGGCGAAAACGGCGGCTTCTATTTTCGTTACAACAATCGCACTATGAATCGCCATTATTTTTTCGCGGCCTCTACTCGAATCGACAATCAAAAGCGCTTAGATAAGATTCGCACCGAAATTTTAGCAGCGGTACCGAGTGCGCGGGTGGCCAGTGACCAGTTCTGTCGCCAACTTGATCTCGCCATAGATTATTGCGAAGACGTCGAGCCACTCCCCGCGATTGAAGTTGAAAAAATTGTCAGCATTTTCACAAAGCACGGGGCACAAGCCAAGGTGAGCTCAATCCACGTTAATGGCTGGTTTGGCGAATACGATAAACTTAAAATGTGCCAGATTTTTTGCGAACGTGAGTTTCAAATCGACGCCATAAAAATGAACCAAATTTCGGCGTTTGTTGGCGATTCACCCAATGACGAACCGATGTTTCAATTCTTCGATAACGCGTTTGCGGTCGCCAATGTTCGCCGATTTGCGAAATCGATGCAGCATTTACCAAAATACGTCGGCAGCCTTAATGGCGGTGATGGTTTTTCTGAAATCGCCGATCGCATTCTTGCAAAATCTTAAATACAGAGTAGAAGAGTTTAAGCCCTTTTAATTACTTAATTCGAGCCCTTATATGCTACATCGATCACCAGTCGTTATACGGCATCTCTTTATTCTTGATATTATTATCGGGCTTGGCCTAGGCACACTTATATACGGCTTGATTTTATTTGCTGGCCAATGGCACGCCACCTTCAACCCATCTTACCAAATCGAATTGCATTCGGGCTCTTTGCCTCTTTATGCGCTGTTTTCGGCAATGCGCGGGCTCGGGGCTTACCTAGTGTCTCTTGTTTTCACTGTTGCTGTTGGCTATTGGGCCGCCAAATCGGCAGCAGCTGAGAAAGTGATCATCCCTTTACTTGATATTTTACAGAGCATCCCGGTGCTCGGGTTCTTGCCCGGCTTGGTGCTCGGATTGGTCGCGATCTTTCCGCACTCAAACGTGGGGCTCGAACTCGCCGCTATTCTCATGATCTTTACCGGGCAAGTTTGGAATATGACTTTCGCCTTCTATTCGTCGCTCAAATCAGTGCCGGGTGACTTACAAGAGGCGGCGGCCGTGATGTGCCTTTCTGATTCGACTAAGCTCATGCGTATCGAGTTGCCATTTTCAGCCGTTAACCTTGTCTGGAACAGCATCATGTCAATGGCCGGCGGCTGGTTCTTTTTAACTGTCTGCGAAGCCTTCACACTCGGCAATCAAGAGTACCGCCTACCAGGCGTCGGCGCATACATGGCCGTCGCGATTGAGCGCGGCGACACCCGCGCCATGCTCTGGGGTGTCGGCGCCATGGCCATCATCATCGTCACAATGGATCTCGTCATTTGGCGCCCGGCGCTCGCATGGGTGCATCGCTTTCGCCTCGAACAAACTCTGACCGGCGGCGAAGATCAATTGATCAACTTCGTTTATAACAATTCGCTGTTCTTGCGATTTATGAGAAATTTTTTCGTCAAACTCAGCCGTCGCGCGCTGCTCAAAACAGATTCGAAAAGACTCGAAATCAAAATACCCGTCCCGACTTTTCAGTTCGCCGTATTGTCGAAGTGGCTGCGCTGGCCCCTCGCTGTCGTCCTACTCACTGCGGTTATATGGGGCGGCGTTGGCCTCATCAACAGTCTAAGCGTGCTGACTTTTGCCAACTGGGGCGAGATTGTCATCGATACTCTGCTTACCTTCAGTCGAGTTGCCGCAGCGGTTATGCTTTCAACTCTTTGGGCTCTACCGGCTGGTGTCTGGCTCTCGCGTAAAGAAATTCGCTTGCGAATCGCGCAGCCGATTGCCCAGCTTCTTGCCTCGTTTCCGGCGCCTATGCTTTACCCGCTTGTTTTGGGCCTCACTTTCAAAGCCCATATCGATTTTTCGGTAGGCTCAATGGTGCTCATGTTACTCGGAGTGCAGTGGTACATTCTCTTCAACACTCTCGCCGGCGGACTGCGAATTTCGCGAGAAATTTACGATTCGATGACATTGATGGGCAGCTCGCAGCGCGATCTTTGGCGCTATTTGTATATTCCGAGTGTGTTCCCAGCCCTTGTAACCGGTTGGGTCACCGCGGCCGGTGGCGCCTGGAACGCCAGTATCGTTGCCGAGTATATCAACTACCAAGGCTCAACGCTTGAAACACGTGGGCTAGGGGCCTTGATCAGTCGTTCGGCCTCAAAGGGCGACTTCGCCATGCTCTCGGCCTGTCTCGTGGTAATGGTCATTTTCGTTGTATTGTTAAATCGCTATTTTTGGGACCGCATTTATCGCGTTTCGCAAAAACGATTTCGTTTGGATTTTTAGTCGATTGCTAATTTGCCAGCTATATGGAGGCGCCCATGGGCCCAGCTCTCATAGAACTAAAAGGTGTCACAAAAACATTTACGCTCGAGTCGGGCCGTGAGTTCTCCGCATTATCAAAAATTGACCTGACGTTGCGCGAAGGCGAAGTGCTGGCACTCCTCGGCCCCTCTGGCTCGGGCAAATCGACTTGCTTGCGTTTGATGTGCGGCCTCTATGAGGCGACCAGCGGCGATGTGCTCGCTCGAGGCCAAAAGCTCGAAGCCGTAAACCGCGACGTGGCCATGGTATTTCAAGCCTTCGCCCTTCTGCCTTGGGAAAGCGTCTATCGTAATATTGCTCTCGCACTCAACCCTTTAAATCTCAACGAGGACGACCAGCACGAACGCGTTAAGCGCGCCATAGATGTGGTTGGTCTTGAGGGCTTCGAAGAAGCCTACCCGCGCGAGCTCTCGGGCGGGATGAAACAACGCGTGGGCCTGGCTAGAGCCATGGCCATGCAACGGCCCATTCTTTTTCTCGACGAACCCTTCAGCGCTCTTGATGTTTTAACTTCAGAAACTTTGCGCCAAGAAATTTTACGTATTTATGTCAGTCGCAAAACTTCAATTCGCTCGATGCTTCTGGTGACTCACAATATTCAAGAGGCCGTTACTATGGCTGATCGAATTTTGGTGCTTGGCTCAAACCCCGGGCATATTCGCGCTGAATTTCTCAATGCCATCCCCTACCCGCGCAACGAAGAGGCGCCGAATTTTAAAGAACTCGTAACGCGCATTCATAGCTCGATTACAGAAAGCTATATGCCTGACGTGCCCGAAGAGACTGTACCCGCGCGCCCAAGTGAAGCGAAGTTACGACCTGAAATTTTGCCAAACGTACCGATGATCGAAGTGGTGGGTCTGGTTGAATTGATTCACTCGCACGAAGATCGCGTTGATCTCTTCAGTTTATCAGAAGAGCTTGGTTATGATTTCGGTCACACCCTTTACCTCGTTAAAGCCGCCGAACTTCTTGATTTGGTTGATACTCCGAAGCAGCGCGTGATTTTAACCCCAGACGGTATCGAATTTGCCACCGCCGACATCAATATGCGAAAGCGCATGATGCACCAAGCCCTCGGTCGCCTCAACATTGTGAAAATCGCCACTGATCTCTTGAAAGAAAGCGGAATCGTGCGCCTACCGGTTGCCGATCTCACTGCGCAAATTCAAGCCTTGCTGCCAACTGAAAACGCCGAGCATATCGTCGCCTCTTTAATCGGCTGGGGTCGTTTCGCAGAATATTTCGGTTACAACGATGACACCAAAACGATCTATCTCGATGTCGGCCAAGAAGTTCAGCAATAACGGCCGTCGGTGGGCCCCACGCGCCGGTGGCGCTGTCCCACTCGACTTTGGTGGACACCGCAGCATTTTTTAGTTGGTTTGAACGCCGACGTCGATCATGAAGGTATCTGCATCGCGAGCCTGGGTCGTAAACTCAGCCACGCGCTCAAAAACCAATGAGACGAGAATATTATTCATCTGGCGGCCGAGATAAACGCGGCTGAGCGCATCGAGTCTGGTGCGCTTTGAATCTGTGTCATGCTCGAGGTAGGGCCCGACTTCTCCGCCCGCTACAAAACCGTTGCTGTCTCGAACCTCATAACCGACCTGCACCGCCACTCCTGTTCGATTGGTGAGCGTGGTGTCGCCCTCACGTTTAAAAACCAGTGAGTATATGGGGCCTGGGCGCTTATCAATGAGCGAGTGGGTTCTCTCAATTTCAAAAGAATTTTGGCTCACATTATGCCCTGGCACATTTATTTGGGTGGCGCCAAAGGCCGCCGACCAACGCCCAAATCTCTCATCCCAAGCGCGACTAAAAGATTTTTCAGTCGACCCATCGTAACCTGTGATCGGAAAGTTTAGATTTTTCGAAAGGCCCACAAACATAATCGTGCCGTCAAAAGAATCTGAAATATCAGTGCGCATAAACTCAACGCGAACATTAACCCCCAGGCGTGCGCTCAGTTCTTTTTCTAAACCAAACGTCGCAGCCAGACCGATACGCTTGCTGTCTCTTTGAATTTGATTTCGATTGGTCGAATTAAAACCCGCGTAAGGGCCCAAACCGATCATGAGTTTAAGCCCGCCGTTCTCTTCGACCCACTTATAATAGCCGAGCCCGCAAAACCCATCGCGATGATTATTTTTAAGGTGGCCCTCTTGCAAGTAGCAAACATCAAGCCCGTAAGAGCTATTCTTGCCGATTTTACCCAAGTCCTGCTGAAAACCCATGACCCAAGGCTTAAACCCGCCCTCATTAAAATGGTGGTCTTGAAGCATCTGACCGTTTTCATCCTTGGCGTGCTGTTCAGTTGCCAATCTTATACCCGGAGTCGCCATCAGATAAAACTCAGAGCCGTCGTCAGCAAATGCCGACCCACTAAAGAGGGCGACTAAAACGAACAGAGCCGGTAAATTAAATTTAGATTTGTTTTGCACGGACTCAACTAGATACAAATTTAATGCCAGATCTGGCGCGTTTTTTAGGGCCAAATAGGGCTCCAAATCAATTCAGACCAACCGGAAGGCGGCCATAAACTTTCAATTTTGCCCCGAGCCCAAAATCGCCGTCACTGTTTAAGCTTTAGACAGTGGCGGCGATCTTTCTTCGCGTATAGGCGGTTTAAAGCCCATTTCTTGCCTTTTGCCCAGGTACCAGCCGTGTACTTTCAATTGAATTCCTCACCTAACGGCGTCGGGATCAAACCTTTTGTGGCTGAATTTGCGTTTGCCAGCTGAGCTAATTTTCGAAAAATTCTTGTGTTTGCATGTCGTATTGATCGGAGGCTGGTGGCCCCCGAGCCGGCGCAAGCCTCGGCGCTGAAGAGGGCAAGCCCATATGATTGAGAATTTTTTTGATTACCTTGGGGTCTTCAATCGCGGCAATGATTTTGACCTTGCCTTTACAGTGTGAGCAGACAGTGACGTCGATGTTGAATACACGCTTCAGCAGTTGTGCCCAGGCGATGCGCTTGAATGATGCCGGTGGCTTATCTGAATCGGCGGGGTGCGCGGCATCGGCGCCGGCCACGAGAGAAAGTTCCACTTTTTTCTTCGGCACAATAAGTTTGCGGTATTTGTAGTGCGGCCCGACCACTCCGTGAAATCTTGTTAGGTGCACGCGTGGCCGGGGCACAAGGGCTGCGAGCCGCTCCATCATCTCGAGTGGCTTCATCTTGATGGCGGCCGTGCCGTCGCCGCAAGGTTTCTTGAATCTGTAGACGAGCATTTGCTAAGAAGAAATCTTGAAAAGATGAGCCGACAGATTGATAGTTCAAGTTTGAAATAATACGACTCTCTTCTGCATCCGTAGGCCCCATTACATCGAATCGCTAAGTAGGGCCAATCAATCTCAGATTGGCAATAACGTCCGGAAATCACATTTAATTATTTTTCACTTTAGATCCGGTGAGCCCCTGAGCATTCTATAGAGTAACAAAATGCACCGAGGTAAAATGTGATGAAGAAAATTATTTTTGGAACACTTTTGATTGCCGCCAGTTTTTGCAATCTATCAATGTACCGAGACCCTACTCTTGGTATTATCGATCAATACGACATTAAGTTGGCAGAAGAGATGGGGCCATCTCTATCGTCTGCCATCGGTGACGAATCACCTTGGGCGGTTTATAGCGAATGGCAATGTTTCTCGACAGAAGACATTCGACTTCAAACCATCAAATACTGTCGGCCAGAGGGTTGCGACTCAGCGACTGACTATGACGTGCCAAGTGTTGGGGTTGAATTGGCTGGGCATTATCACCAATTTGATTATGACTTTGAATCATCAGATGAGACCCAAGAGATTCTGTCAGAATGGCAGAGTCTTATTCAAAATCAAAAAGGTATTTGCCTTTACGCGGCCCTGCTGCCGACATTTATTGCCAATACAGGCGACCCGACCGTGTCACTCTGGACCTTATTCAATATGAAAACAAAAAGCGGAGTTTGGAGAGAAAACTATATTCCGTATTTGAAAGAAGAGAATGATGAGGGGCCAGTGAGCAACATCGACCCGAGGGCTGCCCCAAAATGAGAAATATAATTACCGACGTATATTCAATAACTTGCACCGCCCTGACCCTTTTTGACAAATAACTAAAAAATTGGTATCATTTTAAATGATACCGAAGGAGCACCCAAACATGCTGCCCATAAACAAGATTATTTCAAGCTTCGATGCTTATCTAGCAATACGCGGGCTTCATTTTGAGGGTGTCGTGATTGGCGGGGCCGCACTCAATTTGCTTGGGGTAGTTTCAAGACTAACAAGAGATTGTGATGTGCTTGACCCACAAATACCAGACGAAATTTTAAGCGCGTCGATTGCGTTCGCAAATGAACAGCGGTCTATTGGCAACGTCGACATAACAAAACACTGGTTTAATAATGGCCCGGCAACCCTTAAACGAAATCTTCCGAAAAAATGGGAGAGTCGACTTGTGCCAGTTTTCACCGGCAAGGCGATTATTTTTAAAGGGCTGGCGAGGGCTGATCTACTTAAAACCAAACTCTACGCCCAGGCTGATCGGCAAGATGACCTCGCCGATTGTGTTGCCTTAAAACCCACGCTTTTAGAGCTAAAAGATTCGATTGAGTGGGTACAAAATCAAGACGCCAACCCAAATTGGCCGAAGCATGTTGAAAATATTTTTACCGAAGTTGCGAAGGTGCTTGGCTATGAGTTTTAAAAGAGAAAATCTGCCGTCGCAATTTGCAACAAAAGATGAGCTGTCAAAAGACATGGCGGCAATAGGCTTTTTAATTACGGCTGAAGGCTCTGAAAATCCAAATATTGAAAACACACTTATTGCCGCTTCAATTGAAGGTCTTCAAGGTGATTTGCGAACCCTTTCACTTTTAGTCAACTGGCTCGAAATTCACCATGCGGCCATTAATGCTGATCGATTAACAAAAATGATTCGCTCTCTTCAGAAAGACAAGATACTCGTTTGCTTTTGGAGTGCCACGGCAAAAAACATATTAACCGACCCCCGCTTTATGAAACTAAGACGTCTCTATAAAGGTAAGCAGCTAGATTTGTTAGACGTCGGGATGGATTTTCAGGTCGGACGACATGGCGAAGACCCAAGATTTAAGGGCTCATGTCTTCGCGCCCCTGGCAATGTTTTGAGAAACAGGCCTCGCGACATTCTTGAGCCGTCACGGCTAGCAAAAATCAATTCAAACTATCGCTACCGAATAATAATTGGGCCTAGCTATAAGGCCGATCAATGGGCTTTGCTCGAGAAATTCAGTGAACTGACCCCTTCTAAACTTGCAAAACTATCTTATTCATCTTTCGGTTCAGCTTGGGCAACGAAGAAGAACTTTGAAACTCTGTTATAGAATTTAAATTCACTCTTACGACAGCAAAAACTGAAAATCACTTTGGCTAAGATGGCTACCGCCAGCGCGGGCAATCTCAGCCGTGGGGCTAACATCGCGGGCGCCCTTCGCATCGGCGGCCAGTGCGATCTGCGAATCACCGGCCGCAATCACTTCATCTTCGGTGAACATGGCATCAAAGCGCTGCTGCTTTTGCAGCTTTAAACGCTCGATTTTCTCTTCGACAGATTCATGCATAATATATCGATAAACTTGCACCGCACGTTTTTGGCCAATTCGATGAACGTGATCGGTGGCCTGATTTTCGACGGCGGGGTTCCACCACGGTTCGAGGTGAAAGACATAACTGGCTTTGGTGAGATTGAGGCCGACCCCACCTGCCTTAAGCGTCATCAGCAAAACGGCAGCGTATAGGCGGTTTAAAGCCCATTTCTTGCCATTTGCCAGGTACCAGCCGTGTACTTTCAATTGAATTCCTCACCTAACGGCGTCTGGATCAAACCTTTGTGGCTGAATTTGCGTTTGCCAGCTGAGCTAATTTTCGAAAAATTCTTGTGTTTGCATGTCGTATTGATCGGAGGCTGGTGGCCCCCGAGCCGGCGTCTTGCACCACCTGCTCTTGAAATGTCAGCGGACAGCCGGACGAACACGTGCCGAAATCTCGGACGATGACGGCCATGTATGTGGAGCGGGCGATACATACCCGATGCGATCTCAATTACCGCCAACTGCTCGTTTCATTTTCTTGAGTGTGTCGCAATCGTATAATCCGTCGAACTCTCTTCTGTGGTTATTTATGAGCTAGAGGCTTATCCAGAGCTCAAAATCCTCTGCGCGAGGGCCAGGATGGCCCGAGCAATCCCCGCACCAAGCAATCCCCCTCTGGCAATGCCACAATTTGCAGAATTTCTTTTTTTCCATTACAGTGAATTGATTAGGTGCTCGAAGAGACTTCCTTAGCCCTGGGAGATTTTAAATGCCTCAAATTTGTTATTTTTATGGCATTACAGTCTACATTCAGTTTTTAGATCATAATCCGCCACATACACACGCTGTCTATCAATCATTTGATCTGCGAATGGATTAAGATTCGAAATACAGAATTGATGGCGGATTGGGATTTAGCAAAAGCTGGCAAACCCGTATATCCCGTATCGCCACTGGAGTAAATATGATCGAAGGCGCTGAAATGATTGAAGTCGAATCTGTCATGGCCGAATCTGATTTTTTGTTGAATATTCAATTCACTAATGGGAAGAACAAAAAAGTCGATCTATCTTTACTGTTAAAGAACCCACCTCCAGTATTTACCAAACTCCGCGATAAAGACGAATTTAAAAAAGTGACAGTCAATATTGTTGGCGGCGTTCAGTGGGAATGCGGTGCCGATTTGAGTGCAGATTATCTATTGAGTGCTTGAGGGCCTTGCCGATGTTTGCCAAAGCGAAACAAACAGGAAAACAACAGGTCACATATTGGAACAAAGACGGCTCCAGATGAATCTTTTGAAAAAAACGCTTTTTTTCTTCATAATAATAATTTCATTTCATTGTGCTGAGGCCGCGGCTGCATACCCAACCCACCCTGGCTTTGTAGTTCATCAAAAAATACTGCTAACAAAAAAAATCGACGGGATTGACGGCGCCCTAGAGATATGGCGAGACAAGCGACTGACCAATTCTGACATTAAATTATTACGGGAGCATGACCCGGATCAAAATCCCACTCGTTCACTGAAATTCTTGAATCTGCCCGTGAAACCGGCCTTAGTTGCTCTAGTTTCTTATGAACACTCGAAGGCCCATCACACTGTTCAGCTTTTACCTCTCGAAAAAACCTACGCTAACATCAAAGAAAAAAATATTGGCAATGCTAGTAAACGGGTATTTTTGGTCACCCAAGATTTTGGCATCGAATTTGGATCATATAATGGGCCCATTACACAAATATTAGAGTTAGACGCACACTCTATTGCCTGGGCGAAGGCCTTTGACAAAAAATCACACAAAACCGTTCAGATTTCTCTTATGAGAAGTTTAAAATCAGCATGGAACTTCGACCCGAATAATTTAAATAATGATATTCTAGTCGTACACTGTCGCCCCGATGGGTCTTTCGAAGAGTTTGCCACTTACTACTCGAGATATCATTACGATGGGCTGCATTGGACATTATTTAGTAGAAGCGAACCCTTTTTTTGGGAAGCAGAAGATGGTGATCAGGAATTAGGTTCAACACTCCCCGATTTGACAAAATTTCCATAGTTAGTCACGGGACGCCGGCCCGGACGGCCCGCGCATTCACCGCTCCCCTTTAACTGCAAAACCCATGTGCGAAAGCGCGAGAGATTTAGTCAACTCGAATTTAAAACCTCGCGGCACTACCCCAGTGAGCAAATTGCTATAAGGTATGGTAGAAAAAACTGGTTTTATACCAACCATTGCCTGAACAAACAAATTGGCATTTTCGCAAAGTAGGGTGAGTTCTTTTGGTTTAATAAGCGTATAGGCGGTTTAAAGCCCATTTCTAGTCTTTTGCCAGGCTCAATTACCGCCAACTGCTCGTTTCATTTTCTTGAGTGTGTCGCAATCGTATAATCCGTCCCGTAGACAAACTACGTAAAAGCGGTTTGAGATTTTTTCGAAAATATCTTCGTGGGCTGGCCCGATATCGGCTGATTTCGAAGCGAGCCCGCGAATGGGGCCACCGGGTGCTGCGTCTTTG
>CAILEP010000031.1 GCA_903833275.1 uncultured Bdellovibrionales bacterium | reverse complement strand
TAAACCACATGCTCCACCGCTTGTGCGGGCCCCCGTCAATTTCTTTGAGTTTTAATCTTGCGACCGTACTTCCCAGGCGGAATACTTAACGCGTTAGCTGCGGCACTGGTGGGGTCAATACCACCAACACCAAGTATTCATCGTTTACGGCGTGGACTACCAGGGTATCTAATCCTGTTTGATCCCCACGCTTTCGAGCCTAAGTGTCAATGTTGGGCCAGGCACCCGCCTTCGCCACCGGTGTTCCACATAATATCTACGTATTTCACCACTACACTATGTATTCTAGTGCCCTCTCCCACATTCAAGTCTCGCAGTATCGAAAGCACTTCCAGGGTTGAGCCCTGGGATTTCACTCCCGACTTACAAGACCACCTGCGCTCGCTTTACGCCCAATGATTCCGAGCAACGCTTGCACCCTTCGTATTACCGCGGCTGCTGGCACGAAGTTAGCCGGTGCTTTCTCCTCAGGTACATTCATTTTTTTATTCCCTAAGAACAGAGCTTTACAAACCGAAGTCCTTCATCACTCACGCGGCGTCGCTGCATCAGAGTTTCCTCCATTGTGCAATATTCCCTACTGCTGCCTCCCGTAGGAGTCTGGACCGTGTGTCAGTTCCAGTGAGGCTGATCATCCTCTCAGACCAGCTACCCATCGTCGCCTTGGTAAGCCATTACCTCACCAACTAGCTAATGGGACGCAGACTCATCCTCAAGCGTCTTACGACTTTTACCCCTGAAACATTAGTTTCTGTGGTCTTACGAAGTATTAGCCAATCTTTCGACTAGTTATTCTTCTCTCGAGGGGAGATTATCCACGTGTTACTCTCCCGTGCGCCACTATGTATTGCTACATCGTTCGACTTGCATGTATTAGGCGCGCCGCCAGCGTTAGCTCTGAGCCAGAATCAAACTCTCCACTTTAATGTGAAAAGCTAAATTAATAGCTCTAAATTTTCAAATTTAAATCATTTTATCGTAAATACAATCACTCGTATTTAACTCAAATTGTTGACTCAGATGACGATCAATTAAGTTCGTCATTTTGAGACCCAAAATCTTTTTTAATTTTGGACTAGCTATTCAGTTTTCAAAGAGCAATTTTTCCGAAGACTTGCAGGTATAAGTGAAAGTCTTCGAGGGGTCAAGCTGCTAAAAAAATATTTTTAACAATTCTTTCGATCGCTTGCGTGGCGCCCAATTGCGCGGAGCGTAATGAATCGATGACCTCTCATTAAAAGCAAAAAGCCCTGGTTTTGGCCAGGGCTTCATAGTTTGTGCTTTTTGGATCCGTTTTTAACACGAAATTACTACCCACCAGCCACATAAAAGCTGGTGGAGGCAACAGGGATCGAACCTGCGACCTCCTGAATGCAAATCAGGCGCTCTCCCAACTGAGCTATGCCCCCAAAAAGTACGAAGGGGCAAAGTATAGTTTAGGTGTAAGCGGGTCAAGTAGAAAGTTTAGGCTGAGGCTTTGCGTTTGATATTCGCGATTAGATTGAGCCAAGAACGCTCTTGTTCGAGCTCGAAACCAACAGAAACGGCGCCATTCAACACTGAATCGTAAACGCGCTTGAGAACATCGACCTCTTCATTGCGCTGACTACCGACATTTATGCTTTCTTCGATTGCCTCTATAACACTGACTAGGTCTGGCGTTGTGACCACTTTTGGTAACTTTTTGAGATCTAGCCCTGCAGTTTCGGCTGGCTTAAACCCTACAAGCTTCTCCGTGATAAGTATCTTTTTGCCGTCAATGAAATTGACCTGAAGAAAATCTCTACCCTCTGCGTCTTGGCGAGAAAGAACCTCTTCTATTGAATTGACCTGAAACCGTATGGAACGACCATCCGTTCGCTGCAAAATCGCCATCTGACCCGTCGTAGCGGTATCTCGTAGTTCGAGGCCTGGCGATTGGGCGATATACTTTACAATTACTTCTTGTAACGAATCGCTATTTGGTTGGTGCGTATTATCCAAAAATTTGACTCCGGTTAATTCTCACACCATTCTTTTCGACTTTGTGAATAAATACTTGAGAAATCGATGCATTTTTGGGTTATTGTCCTGCGTACAAATGAGACGTTAAGGAGTCAACACATGCTCGTGATTAGATGGCAAGCCCCCGTGGTACCTGATAAAAATCAAATTCGAGAGCTCTTCGAAGCAGAGGGTCTCGACCCTCAAGAAGAAGTGTTTAAACCTGAGACACTTGTGGACTGGCACCGTCATCCCTTTGACGAAGTTCGAACTGTCGTACAAGGCGAATTGGTTTTTGATGTTGCTGGAAACCAGTTGCTGCTAAGAGCGGGAGACCGAATAACTATCCCCTCGAACACGAAGCATTCGTTTAAGATTCAGGGCACGGAAAATTGCATTTGTCTGGTCGCTCAAAAAACAATTTAGATTAATCTTCTTTTGGTGGAGCGGCCTTCGCCGTGCCGTCTCTCAGCCAATCGAGATGACTTTTAATGCTTTTTTCAAAGCCATGCTGTGACGGCGAATAGAAAATTTCGTTTTTTATTTCATCTGGTAAAAATTCTTGTTTTGCAAATCCGCGCGGGAAATCGTGCGAATATTTATAGTCGGCCCCAAAGCCAAGTTCTTTGGCAAGCTTTGTTTGCGCCGAGCGAAGACTTGTCGGCACTGGCAATGTGCCCGTGCGCTTTACACATTCGATTGCTGAGTTTATTGCTAAATATGCGCGATTCGACTTGGGCGCTGATGATAAATAAGTGGTCACTTGCGAAAGGCAAATGCGTGCTTCGGGCATGCCGATTAATTCGACGGCCTGGAGACCTGATACGGCCAGCGGCAGGGCTCTAGGGTCGGCATTGCCGATATCTTCTGAGGCCAGTATCACAAGTCGTCGGGCGATGAACACGGGATCTTCTCCGGCCTCGAGCATGCGGGCCAGATAATAGACGGCCGCATCTGGATGGCTACCCCTCACCGATTTAATAAATGCTGAGATAACATTATAGTGCTCGTCGCCGCTCTTATCATAACGTAGCCGCGAATCACCTAATAGCTCTGCAAGCGTGTCTGCAGATAAAGGCGCCTGCAGCCCCGGGGTTGTTTGATTTTGGACAATTATTTCTATGCTATTCAAAAGGCGTCGAGCATCGCCCGAGGAATGATCTATAAGACGCTGAACCGCCTCTTGAGTAAGAACTTCTTTTGAATTTAACTTTTGATTAAGGAAAGCGTTTTCTAATATCGCCCTGAGATCGGCGGGACTGTGGGGCTCAAAAACGAGAACCCTCATTCGACTGAGTAGGGCTGAGTTCATTTCATAGCTCGGATTTTCAGTTGTCGCCCCAACCAAAATCAGGTCGCCCTTTTCAGTAAATGGCAACAGGACATCTTGTTGCGCTTTATTCAATCGATGAATTTCGTCAATGAAAAGGAGGGTTTTTTCTTGATGAAGAACGCGTCTATCGTGAGCGCTGAGCCCCATTTCACGAAGATCTTTGGCGCCGGTGTCGACGGCGTTACAACTTACAAAATGGGCTTTTAATTCGGCTCCGAGTAGGCGTGCGAAAGTTGTCTTGCCGGTGCCTGGCGGGCCCCAAAGCACAAGGTTTGGGAGATAGTTCTGCTCCCGAAGATTTTTAATAAGTGGCAACCCCTGATCTGCAATTTTTGTTTGGCCAATAAAATTAGCGAGAGTTTTGGGACGCATTTGCTCGGCTAGAGGAACCTGTGGGCCCAGGCCATGGGCTTCTGAAAGCGATTTTGAATCAAAATGGTTAAAAAGGTCCATGTGCCTTGTTTAGCGGTATATTGCTGTTCGCGCAATCGACTGACTCATTTTGAAACAGAGATATTTCAAGTTGAGACAAAACAATCAGATCGAACCATCAAAGTCAGCTGAATCACTAAGCTTTTGGCTAGATTAAGCCGAGAAGTTAATTGAATCAAAGTGGGGACAGCTATGATGAAAACAAAATTAACGATGCTCTTGGCCATCTTAAGTTTGACCGGACTTGCTCAATGTGGCGGGAAAAGCTCGAGTTCAAGTAAAGTTTCGTACAAAATAATTACCCCAGCCCCGATTATCGTGAACGCCGACCTAACATATACGCAAACAGGGGCGACCAGTGCGACCACGATCTCAGCCAATTGGTTTATGTTTGGCCACGATATGATTAACGGCTCAACAAATAAACTCTATTGGGTCACCTCGGTTCTGAAGCTAAGTGGCAGTGGGTCTGGAACCGGAAGAACCGCAACAGTTAAGTTTGACCCTGGCACCTTCTGCACAACCTCTTCAGGCTCGGGCCCCACAAGAGCCTACATTGCAACTTTGACCCCCGGTGGCGAATACACACACGTCACGGACCCTTGCGACCCCGCTACTGCAACAGGGGGCATAAATTATGATCGCTTTTATGCGGGTGGCCTAGATACTTCTGTTTCTAGTTGGTCAGTCGAAGTTTCGAATGTTGGCTGGTTCGTTGACTCGAATGAAGTGCCAATCGAGGCGCTCGTCTCTAGCAGTGCATTTCAAGCTCACTAAAAAGCGAATATTACGTCCCACCATTGGCGGCTTGGTCTTTGGCATTTAGAATTCTCGGCGTGAGAAATAGCAGCAATTCGTTTTTAGTCCTATCTTCAGTGCGCGATTTAAACAGCCAACCAAGGACAGGGATATTCTTGAGCCCAGGTATCCCAACTTCAGTTTCAGTCTCGTCGCTTTGATAGATACCGCCGATGACAGCGGTTTGCCCGTTGGGCACAAGAACTTTAGTTTTTGCTTGTCTTGAATTAATGGGGCGAGCACCAGAACTCAAATCTGCGACGGCGCCGGCAAACTGCCGAGTGAGATCGACATCAAGCACGACACTGCCTTCGGCTGTGATCTGCGGGGTGACCGCCAACTTCAACTCAACATCATTCGATTTTGGCGATGATGTTGTGGCGCCTGTCGGATCTTTTATTGTCTGAACATAGATGACCTGGGACTTCTGAGAAATTTCAGATTTTTCTTTGTTCATGGTTACGATTCGGGGCGATGAAATGATTTTCACTAAACTATCGGACTGTGCCAAGCCGAGGGTGGCATCCAAATTGCCGATGATATCAAGATAGCCGACGTGAAAGTTAAGAGCCCCGGTCGCGGCATTCAGCGTTTGCTGACTTAAATTTTGAATGGCAAGTGAACCGTTGGCTGAAATTGGCGTGCCATTGAAGCCGCCGGCATTGGAAACTGCAATAGGTGAGCCACTTAAACTCCAGTTAACGCCGAGCGAGCGCGTGAACGTTTCGGTGGCTTCAACAATTTTGCCCTCTATCATCACTTGAGCTGGTGGAATATCGAGTTCTTTAACCAGACGCTCAACCTTCATCAAAACAGATGCGGTATCAGTTATAATAAGAGACGTCGTTCGTGGATCGCTGACAATTTGGCCGCGCTTCTCGGTGAGAAAGGGCTTAATCTGCGTCGCCAATTCAGTGACGGAGGCATAGCTAATTGGCATGACCTTAACTTTAAGAGGGGTCAAACTTTGCTGAGCATCAACTATTTGTTTGGCCGACAAAGCCTCAGCTTGAAGAGTCGCTAGCTTAGTTATTCTAATAACATTGCCTTGGCGAACGTACCCAAGATTTCGAGAGCGCATGACGATAACAAGAGCTTGATCCCACGGGACCCCACGAAGCTTGAGGGATATTTTGCCGTCAACATCATCACCCATCACAAGGTTGACACCACTTTCTTCTGCAATAAACGAAATCACGTCGCGAACTTCAGCGTCGTTAGTTTGAATTGAAATCGGTCGACCGAAAAAGCGGCCGCCGCCCGTAAGAAACTCATCCAAGGTCCGTGCGCCCAGAATTTGTTCGCTTTTGCGCGCCCCTTTAACGTCATAGGAGTCAGAATCAGTTGATTCATCTTCGTTATTAGAAAGCTCATCTGGCTTGGCAGCACCTTTCGCGTCGGGTGTGACCGGTGGTTTCTCGCCATTTGCAAGATTTGAAACGGACGGCGCCCCTGATTCTGCCGAGATCGGGGTGATCAAAATTGAATTGCCCTCTTGAGTAACGATAGGTTCGATAGCCCCCTTCATCTGCACAACGATGCGAGCCGTGCTGACCCCTGCATTTTGATAGGCATTTATCGCGCCAAAGGGCCCCTCGAATTCTTTCATAATGAAAGGGCGCTTAAGAGCCTCTGAGAGCCGAGCGTTTGAAATCTCAATGACGTATTGATTTGCACCGGTGTTGGGTCGAACCTTGTACTCCGCTTTTTGCGAAGTTTTAATCTCTACCGTACCGCCGCCGGCCGATGCGATATATTTAATAGCACTGATTTGATTAGCCGGCCCCTCGGAGGTCATCGCAGCAGGAGCGGGCGGTGGTGTTTCAGCTGGTGGCGGTGGTACTTCGGCTAATTTCTCTTCAGCATTCTTAGTTTCGGCAGTCTTGGTGGCCTTCTCTTCGTCGGAACCAAAATCGTCAAATTCTTTTTCTGAATTATCCGGGGCCGCCTTGGCGGCACTGGCATCGGCTGACTTTTGGTCAGACTGTGGCCCCGAATCATTTGCCGCTGAATCTATTTCGTTTACAAGATCACTATCCGGCTGGCTTTTCTCCGCCGACTGACAACCCGCCAATGCCAAAAATAAAAATGCCGCTAATATTTTGGTTACCAGTCTGATTTTCATAGTTGCCCTCATTTACCTTTTTTTTCTTTTTCTAGCTGCAGGATACGAGTTGAAAATGCACCTTCACCGGCAAAGCTGTTCGGCTCGACAACAACGACTTCGCCTTCGCGAATCGCGGCAATGTAACCGTGCTTTCGACCAATGCGATCGTCTTTAGACAAAACATGAACCTCACCTTGGGGATCAATAAACATTGCCTTTGGGGCTTTGATCTCCCACATAATCCCGACGAGCTTAATTTCTTCAAGCTCAAATCTTTCAAGCGGCGTGCCTGGCAACATGGCCGTGCCTTTGGACTCGTCAAAGAGCATTGGCGGATGAAAGGGGTTTCTTCTGCCCTCGCGAATATCGAACGCATAAGGTTCGAGAAAGGAAACCTCTGAAAGACCTTTAACTTGCGTGCCGCCTTTTACAGAGCCGTCATTTTTTGTAGAAAGAGTTGCCGTCGACTGAGGGGTTGGAATCGCATTTACAATAGGTACATTTGCTGAGGCCGCACTGCTGGGCGAGGGAATGGGAGCATTTGACGCCGCGGGGACAGGAGCTTTAGACGGAATTGGTGGTGGCAGCGGAGGTGGCGCCTGATTTGTCGACAATCCCCCAGCGGCAGCATCTTGAGTGTTGGGCGATACAGCGCCTCCAGCGGGCGCGGCAACAGAGTCAGGATCTGGGGCCTGCGCGTAGGCCTGCTTCAAAAAATGAGCCGAGACGATCGTCCCGAATACGATCGCGAGAACACCGACTAGCAAACTAAGAATATGGGACTTCCACTTTGAACCGAAAATCACTCGCCACCCTTCTTTGCAGGTGCGGCTGCCGCTGCTGCTGCAGCGGCTGCTGCGGCCGCCTTTTGCGCATCTTCTTCTTTCGACTCGAGGTATTTATAACCATTTAATTCGGCCCGAAAACTGATTACGGTCACCACGTTGCCCTTTCTTGCAGTGTCGAGCCGTGCGATGAAATTAAGCGATTTAATAGTTACGATTTTATCAAGTCTCGTTAGGCTAGACATGAACTCCATGATTTGATTATAGGAGCCCGTGAGGTCTACATCGACGCCAACCGGCTCGAATATCGCGTCTTTAGTATCGCCCTGGCGAAAAGCATCCTTGGCGCGCAATGAGTTGATTTGCACCCCGAGCGTTTTGGCTTCGTTGGACACAATCTTCATTAAATCAAACGAACTCAGCTGAGTCGGCACGGCCTTCGTAACACGATCCATTTCGACGCCGAGGACAGACATTGTCTGTTGATATCGTTCAGCATCAACTATGGCCGCTTTAATTTTGGCAATCTCATTTGTGTTCTTCTTAAGATCCTCTTGGGCTACAACGATTTGGGATTGTACGCCAGCCCCGTCATTGTAAACGGTAAAGTAGTAAACCGCGGCCAATGCAAGGCCTAAAAGCATTGCTTTGCCGAAGGTTAAATTTTTCAGCTGACTTTCCATTAGTCTGTTGCCCTTAGCGATGACGAAATTTCAAAACTCTTTGTTGTCCCCTCTTTTGTCTTCATCTCAACGGCCTTGAGTAAAATTACGTTCTGAAAATACGACTTGCCATCGAGTAGCTCGATAAATTTATTGAGCTGATCGTCCGACATTGTCGACCCCTCAAGCTTGACCTTCTCATCACGAATATCGAGGGTCGTAAGCCAAAGCTTTTCAGGAATAACACTTTGAATGTAGTCGACGACTTTAATTTCACGTAATCGTGTTTTTGAAAGATCCTTAATGACCTTGATTCGGCCCTCAAGATTACTGATTTTTTTCTGCAGCTCTTTTGCCTTTGTGGCGATCGGTTGCTTTTCTTGGATCTCGGTTTGCATTGCCGAAATTTGTTGATCGAGCTGTCTTTTTGTCTCTTTCAAGCTGTCGACGTTATATGTTTCGTAACCCCAAAGCCCGGCCGTGCAAATAAGAATTACGACTAATTTAAGCGCGACTTCTCGTACTTCAGAGCCGTCCATTGTTTCGGCGGGCGCCTCGAGTGCGGTGAGACCGTCGATTTGGGTTGAGTTTGTGGCCTGTGTGCCCTCGGCGCGATTGCGAAGTAAGTTAACCTTAATCATGCGTCACCCTGCTGTCGCAAACCCAATCCAACTGCAACAGAGGCGAAATCGCGAATTTGATTTAGATATTCTTTCGAAAAAGTTTTCGGACTAACCGTCAGATTAAAAAACGGATCAAATTTTTCACAAGGGGCGACCTTTGACAAGCGGTCGATTAAACCACTTGTGCGTGAAGCCCCACCGGTAACAAAACATCGAGTGATGTTATGTGAATAGGCAGAATTGAGAAAAAAATCAAAGCTCGCTTTAATTTCGTCGCAAACAATATCGTGAGTCGTTGCAATGATCGCCTGGGCTTCGGCTGGCGCCGCCTGGTCTTTGCCGACGCTCAGCTTGATGCCTTCAGCTTCTTCTTGACTGATGCTCAGCGCCTTTTGAAGATCTGCCGTATAGTTGAGGCCCCCGACTGGAATGTCTCGACAGAAAACTATTTCGCCATTATCAAGCACAACCATGGTGGTCGCCGCAGCGCCGATATTTAAAAGCGCGAGGCATTGGCCTTCCATCTCGCCATAATTAGATTTGAACGCGTTCGCTAGGGCAAACCCAGAGACATCAAGCACCGAGCAATTCAAACCCGACATTGTCATCACTTCGACGTATTTAAAAACGTGCCCTTGTACAGCAGCGATCAAAAGAAGATCCATGTTCTCAGCGGGTACTCCAGTTTTTTTCAAAACTTCAAACCCGAGATTCACTTCATTTATGTCGTAAGGGATATACTGTTCGGCTTCCCAACGAATTTGTTCAGGAATTAATTTCTCATCCATTTTCGGAATGGTGACGCGCTTTACGATAACACTCGTGCCGCCGAGACCAGCCGCCACATTATTTCGTTTGGTTTTTATCTTCGCCATCAATTGACGAACGGCCTCAGAGAGACTTTGGGCATTTGTTACGTCGCCACCGGCAAAAGATTGCGCTGGGGTTGGCACGATACCAAAGGCGAGCAGAGTGCTCTTTTTACGTCCGACGTCGAGTTCAGCAATCTTAATACTGCTTGTCCCAATGTCGAGTCCGATAAGCTTTTTGTTGCCTAAAAATGAAAACATCGTCCCTGACCTGTCATAGCTTCAAGCCATCGAAGCTAAATAGTTAATCCTATTAAAGATTAGATCGAACGCGTCATTAAATGTCAATTCGGGTAAATTTCGAAAGCCCGACTAGAGTGCCGGGATGAAAAGTCGAATGTAGGCCTCACTAATGTCCTGACCAAAAAACAGGTACAAAATCGCGCCAAATGCTAAATAAGGACCAAAGGGTATGGCCTGAGAAAGGCCCTTGCGTTTTTGAGCCATAATAATGAGCCCAACCAGACTTCCGACTAGACTTGAAGAGATCACCACAAACGGGACCGACGTCCAGCCCAACACTGCGCCGATCCAACCAAGAAGCTTAATATCTCCGCCGCCCATGCCTTCTTGTTTGCGAACGGCCGCATAAATTGCGGCGATAGCCCAGAGAAAACCGCCGCCCACTAGAACTCCGAAAAGCGCGGGTAAAAACGGGCGATCCGGATTGAGTGCCGCGCCAACGAGGCCAATCACAATACCCGAAAGCGTGAATTCGTCCGGTAAAATCATGTGATCGAAATCGATAAAACTAGCGGTGACTAAGCCAAAAACGAAAATTAGATGTTCGAGAACCGACCACGAAAGGCCGTCTCGACAAACAACTGCGGCGAACAAAAAGGCCATAATCCACTCAACCAGAACATAACGACCCGAATAGGGAGCTTTGCAGTTACGACATTTACCGCCTAAAAAAAACCACGCAAAGAGTGGGATGTTGTCATGCCAGGGCACGGGCTTTTTGCAATGAAAGCAATGGCTACCCGGAAAAACAATGCTTTCACCCCGCGGCAATCGATAAATAATGACGTTGGCAAAGCTGCCGAAGAGGGCACCAACGACAAACCCCAAAAAAACCAAGGGAAAAAGAGTATGGAAATTTTCAACCAAAGTCGCGCTTTCTGAGAATCGCGGCGGCCGCAGCCACCAATAGCGCCGACCAAGCCATGGCATAAGCGCTGGCCATCAGAACTTGACTCAACGGCATCTTAGTTTCGTAGATGGACAAAGTTCGCCAATTAAAATATTCAAGATTGGGTACGACCTGGCTGGTAATTCGACCTAAATATCTAAACGCCGGAGAACTGCTCTTCTCGGTAAAAAACTTTAAGCTATCGAGCCAGTGGCCAATCAGAAAAATGCCAATTGAGAAGGAAACGGAAAGAATCGGCGAAGCAAACGTGCCGAAAAATAGAGTCACGCCCAAAAGCAGCATGGCCTCAAGAAAAACCCCGTAAAGGCCGACCAAAAAGTCCCAACTTAACGACTGATGTAGAGTTGCAAGAATGCCGAACAAAACAAGCGCAAGAATTAAAATCGAAGCGAAGATAACTGCCATCAAACCTAAACTCTTACCGATTAAGAATTGAGTTCTCGAAATCGGCCGAACCAACAACGTCATGATTGTTTTTTTCTCAATTTCGCGACCGACAAGCGTACTGCCAACAAATATTGAAAGAATCATTGCCCCAATATGAATTGCGGTGAAACCAAAATTAATTGTGATTCTCGACTGCTCGGAAAACGAAAGCTCGCCGAGCGCCAAGCTTAACAAAATCAAAAGAACCCCAAAGACCATTAGACCGTACAAGATTCGATCTCGAAAAATTTCGCGGTAGGTATTTTGCGCGATGACCAAAATTGATTTCATGTGCCATCACCTCTGAGGCCCATTTTAATAAACGCTTGCTCCAGGTTTCGATCTTTTTTAACGGCCTCAATCGAAGCCCCTTGGCGAATCAATTTACTCAGCTCGGTCTGCAAATCAGCCTCGGTTTCAACCCGAACCGTTTGCTTGGTGCCACTAGCCAAGAATGTAATAATGGCGGCTTCACCCATTTTCTGCAGAAACGTATCGAGGGGGCCCTGGTAGGTCATAGTGCCGCTCTTTAAAATAACAAGCCGCTGACAAAGCGCCTCGGCATCCGGAAGTAAATGACTCGAGAAAAATACGCTGCGCCCTTCGTTAGCCGCTTCGCGAATAATCTCGGCCAAGTAAAACCGACCATCCGGGTCAAGGCCCGACATGGGCTCATCTAGAATAACCAATTCTGGATCGTGAATAAGCGCTTGGGCGACCCCGATTTTTTGCACCATACCCTTTGAGTACTCTCGCAGGCGCTTGTCTTTAGCGTGAAACAGATCAACCCTTTTAAGAAGGGCGTTTATTCGATCTTCAAGAACATTTTTTTTCATGGTGCCCGAGAGTTGACCATAAAAACGCAAAAATTCGACGCCCGTCAAATACTCATAAAAATAAGGGCGCTCGGGCAAAAAGCCGATACGCCGCTTAACATTTTCGCTCAGGGGCTGCCCGTCGAAAAAAGTAATTTCACCTGAATCGGGGTAAGCTAAACCCAACAAACATTTGATTGTCGTTGTCTTGCCAGCGCCATTGCCGCCCAAAAAACCGGTTACCGATCGGCTGGGCAGCTCGAAAGAAACATCGTGCAAGACCTTATAGGTTTTTGGAATAAAACCACGAACGTATGATTTATTTAGTTTTTCAATTTTAAGGATAGACATTAAAATTATTGGAGCATGTTTTTAAACAGAGGTCAAAACTGCTGCAGCGCAGGCAGGGGGCTCACGCCAAATTCTTTTTTTCTTGCCCGCCGCAGCGCCACGACAAAAGACTGAGCCGCATCGCTTTCGGTTATGCATGGAATAGAATAATCGATGCAACTTCGACGAATACCGATACTCGCTTCTACCGACCTGCGGCCCGACGTGGTGTTGACCACAAAAGCCACCTGCCCCGAGCGAATTCGATCTACGCAGTTCGGTCGCCCCTCGTGTACCTTTTTTACCTCTTCACAGATTACATTATTTTGCCGAAAATAAGCGGCCGTCCCGCCCGTTGCTGCAAGGCTATAGCCCATTTTCAATAATTCTTGAGCCAAGGGAAGAAGCTCTGCTTTGTCTTTTTCTCTAAGAGAAAAAAAGACCTCGCCACCTTGGGGTAAGGTCAAATGGCTGGCAATAAAAGCCTTAAGGAGAGCCTCGGCATAATCCTGGCCCCTACCCATAGTCTCACCGGTGGATTTCATTTCAGGACCCAAAATCGTATCGGCCTCGAAAAATTTCTTGAACGGAAAGACGACCCCTTTAACCGAAACGGTCTTAATATCTCGCCACTTAAACCGCTCAGGCTTAATTTCAGCTCGAGTCTTACCTAAAATGGCCAGGGCCCCGAGATCGACCAACGGAATGCCAGTTGCCTTTACCATAAACGGAACACTTCGTGAACTGCGCGGGTTGGCCTCGAGCATGTAGATTACGTCATTTTTTACAGCGAGCTGCAGATTCAGAAAGCCAATGATACCCAAGCGATCAGCGAGCCGGAGCGCAAGCTCTTCGATCTTTATTGCCGTTTCATTTTTTAAGCGCTGCGGTGGGATAACCCCCATTGAATCGCCGCTGTGAACACCGGCGGCCTCTATGTGCTCAACGATGCCGCCAATAACAGCCCAATCTCGCCCGCGAACAATGTCGACATCGACCTCAAGGGCCCGCTCAATAAATTCGTCAACCAGGCATAAATTTGATTTTGAAATAAAACTCGCATGGCGCTCAAAATAACTCTCAAGCTCACTGTCATTTTCGATAATTTCCATACGACGACCGCCCAGCACGTAGCTCGGGCGACACAAAACAGGATAGTGCACACGACCCACAATTTCTTTGGCATCGTCAATATTTGCGGCCAGGCCTGAGCGCGGCACTTCGATTTTAAATTCTTCGCAAATCTTGTTGAAGCGACCACGGTCTTCAGCCAAATCGATGGCATCAAGTGAAGACCCCAGTATTTTAAACCCTTGCTCAACTAAATGAGGAGCAATGCTAATTGGCGTTTGACCGCCAAGTTGCCCAACAAAACCAAGGGGGTTTACAAAACGCAGAACTTCAGTAACGTGCTCAGTAGTAAGCGGTTCGAAAAAAAGCTCATTGGCGGTGTCATAATCTGTAGAAACAGTTTCGGGGTTCGAATTGACCATGACAACGCTAAAGCCCTCGGCTCTAAACCGATTTACACTGCGAACACAACTGTAATCAAATTCGATACCTTGACCGATACGATTTGGGCCACTCCCCAAAACTAGAATAGACTTTTCATTTTTTGGTCGCGGGCTATTGATTGGGCCCCAATACGTTGAATAGAAATATGGCGTTTCAGATTGAAATTCGCCAGCGCAGGTGTCGACCTGAAAAAAAGTTGGTCGCAAATTAAATTGGCGCCGTTGATTGGCGATTTCGTCGGGTTTGACCTGGCGCCAATGTGCAATGGCCGCATCACTAAAACCAAGACGCTTTGCTCTCTTAAGCAAATCTTCGGTCAATTCTTTTCTGCTGCTTAAATTTTTCTCGAACTGCGCGAGCTCAGAGATCTGCTCTAAAAACCAGTGGCTGACTTGGGTTAACTTAAAAACCTCGTCAATTGTGAGGCCGTTTCGAAAGGCCTGCATTAAATGCAGCATTCGCGCGCTGTTTGGTTGGCTTAATTTATCTTCAGCGAGCTCGACAGGAGTAAACCCTCGGGCATCGGTCTCAAGGGCGAGCATCGCCTTTTGCAATGACTCTTTAAATGTTCGGCCAATGGCCATAACTTCGCCGACGCTCTTCATTTGGGTCGAAAGCGAATCTTTGGTGCCGGGAAATTTCTCAAATGCAAATTTAGGGATTTTTGTTACGACGTAATCAAGGGCCGGCTCGTAGCAGGATGGAGTCGTTTTTGTAATGTCATTTTGAATTTCATCGAGAGTGTAGCCTATAGCTAGAAGCGCTGCAATTTTGGCAATCGGAAAGCCCGTCGCCTTGCTGGCCAGTGCTGAAGAACGACTGACCCGCGGGTTCATTTCTATCACGAACCGCTCGCCCGTCTGCGGATGGACCGCGAACTGAATGTTTGCGCCGCCGGTTTCGACCCCGACCGCATTTACAATTTTGCAAGCCTCGTCACGCATAGCCTGATAATCGCGGTCACTCAACGTTTGTTGGGGCGCTACGGTGACGCTGTCGCCCGTGTGAACGCCGCACGGGTCTAAGTTTTCGATTGAGCAGATTACGACGAAAGTGCCCGTGCGATCGCGCATAATTTCGAGTTCAAATTCTTTCCAACCCCAAATGCTGGCTTCGACCAAAACCTCAGACGTTGGGCTTTCATGGAGTGCAATATTTATTTTTGAGTTGTACTCTTCGCGCGAAAACGCAATGCCGCCACCGCCGCCGCCCAGCGTGAAATTAGGCCGCAGAACAAGCGGCATACCCATTTTATCTGCGACGACTTGAGCCTCTTCGTAGGTTCTCACCATTGTGGATTTCGGATATCGCGCCCCAACGGCGTCTAAGATGCGACAGAACTTTTCGCGATCTTCAGCCGCACGTATAACTTCACTTTTGGCCCCAAGCATTTCAATGTGAAGGCTCTGCAAGATACCGTTTTTCTCAAGTTCAAGGGCTAAATTAAGAGCTGTTTGACCACCGAGGGTCGGGATGATTGCGTCGGGTCGCTCTTTCTCAAGAATCGGTTTGATAAAATCCACTTTAAGTGGCTCGACATAGACTCGTGTCGCAATGTCAGGGTCGGTCATGATTGTGGCCGGGTTCGAGTTGATCAGGATCACCTCAAGCCCCTCTTTCATGAGGGCCTTGCAGGCCTGGGTCCCCGAATAGTCAAATTCGCAGGCTTGACCAATTACGATCGGGCCGCTGCCTAAAATCACTATTTTTTTCAAATTTTTATGTCTTGGCACTTTTCTTCCGTCGCTTAGATTCTTAATCTCGATTCGTTTGAATAAATCTCTTTAATACCCACGTGTCGGTACTGCTCAAATTTATTTCGCATGCGAAAAAGTCGAAGAACTAATTTTTCACGGGCGGCCTTTTGCTCTTCTGCCGCCATCTTTTTTACGATCTTAACTTCTTTTTGAATGAAGCTCAGCGCATCATTTGGGTGAAAGCAAAATGCCATGGTGAAAACAAACGAGTCTTCGTGCGGTATCAGTCGCCCCTGAAAAACCTCGTCGCTGGTGAAACCATCGATAACCGGTGAATTTTTAATAACGAGTTTATAATTTGAAAACATGTCGCGAACATACAAATCGTTGCCCTTTAGTTTCAAAAACTCGAAAAGGCTCAAGCGATGCTCTGACATGTTCTTATAGTAAGGCATGTCTTCATCCGAAACCTTTTCAGGCCGAATTTGCATGTAATGCTCGACCGGAGTTAAACCAAACTTAGGCATGACCCGAGAAAACAAATACCAATCAGAAAATTGCGCCATGCGAAGCTCAAAAAAATTGGATTGCCCATCAAAAATACCCGCCAGCTCGAAAAATTCGTTCTTCGCCTGAACAGCTTCGGAACCATATTCGCCCGCAGCGTAAAACTGCATTAAGTGATCAATCAGTGGATAATACTTCATGTAATCTGCTTTATAAAATAATCGAACAACCCAACCGAATCATGCGGCCCAGGATGACTTTCTGGGTGAAACTGCACACTCATACATTTCAGGTCTGCATGAGCAATGCCGGCCACCGTTTTGTCATTTAGATTAATATGAGTGACTTCTACGCCCGGAGGCAAGCTCTGCTGATCAACGTTGTAACCATGGTTCTGACTCGTCACATAAACTTTCTTTAATAGCTCGTCGCGAATAGGATGATTGCTGCCACGATGGCCAAACTTAAGCTTATAAGTTCGGGCACCTAAAGCGAGGCTCAATATCTGGTGGCCCATGCAGATGCCGAAAATATAACGAAACCCCAATAGTTCTTTGACTGTGCGAAGCCCGTCTTTGACCTCAACCGGGTCGCCAGGCCCGTTGGAAAGCAGTATCCCGTCTGGCTTGTATGCTTTGATATCATTGGCGCTGGCGTTTGACGGAAACACCCTCAGCTCGCGCACCCGCAGTTTCAATTCGCGCAAAATATTTTCTTTGACCCCGAAATCGAGTACGGCCACTCGCGGGCCGCGGGGGTTCTGCCCCACTATGTCTTCGGCAAAGCGTCGGCATACGTGCAACGTCCAATCGGGCGCCATTACCTTCGCTTTGGCCATCAACTCACCTGCCTGGAGCCGAGCCTCGGGCTCGGACTCAGCGCGAACCACCGCCCCCCACTTGGTGCCCTGCGAGCGGAGATAAAGAACGAGAGTGCGGGTATCAATGTCAGTCAAAACGGGTACGTGCGCCTCGCTCAATCGACTCAACCAGTGACTGTCGCGGGCCGAGTTTTGAATTTCAAGACAGACAAAGCCGCGAATCCAAATTCGCTCAGACTCCCAAAAATTTCGATCGACTGAATAATTGCCCTGCTGTGGGGCTGTATTCACAATAATTTGCGAAAAATAAGAGGGGTCGGTCGCCATTTCTTCGTAACCCGAATGAGAAGTATTGAATACCACCTCCCCCGCTTGAGGCGTGCCCCCACGCCAGACCCCTTCAAAACTGGGGCCGTCCTCAATTATCAAAAAGCCTTTAGCTGAGAGCGCAGATGCCGTATTTGCCATTATTGAGCCCCCTCGAGCATTTCTGAGAGCAATAACATTCGAATGTAAACGCCGTTTGTAACTTGTTGGTGAATGACACATCGAGGATCTAAGAGAACCTCTTCGCTCAGATCTTCATCAGCAACAAATGGCCCCGGATGCATAATGAGCGCATCGGGCTTCAAATTTTTTAGGTTTCTTTTTTCAATTCGAAAATCTTTTCTGTAGGCCGAAAGGTCAAGCTCGGCGCCGTTTTTATTTCGGTGCCGTTCTTTTTGAACTCGCAACCCCATACAGACCGAAGACCAATCAAGGGCCTCGCCCATTGAAGAAAATTTTTGCACATGGGCCCAATCTTTTGAATTCGGCAAAAGATACGGAGGCGCGCAGACTGCCACTTGAGCCCCAAGCATTTCAAAAAGAAGGCGGCCAGAGCGCGCCACTCGGCTGTGCTCAACGTCGCCAATAAAGACAATTTTCTCCCCTTCGACTCTGCCTTTTTTCTCAAATATAGTTGCAGCATCAAGCAAGGCTTGGGTCGGATGCTCATTTTTACCGTCACCAGCATTTATCGTTGGGATTTGTGTACTTTCGATGACTTGGGTCACCCGCGCGTCGCCGCTGTGTCGCACGACCAAAAGATCGGGGCGCATGGCCAAGATATTTTCTAGAGTTTCGTGCTCACTCTCACCCTTAACAAGACTCGTTTGACCATCCGCTGAAAACAGCACCGGGCGAGCTCCAATTCGATGAGCTGCAATTTCAAAATTCATGCGGGTTCGTGTAGATGGCTCAAGAATAACGAGAGCAATAATTCGAGGCGGCTGACTGTCATTGAGCACTGGTGCGGCATGGGGCCGGCTCTTCGCACGCAAAGCCCCTTCAATAATTCGATTGGCCTGTGTTCGATTGAGATCTTTGATTGATAAAAGGCGCTTGGGATAAGCAGACATTAAAAGCAAAGTATATAGAACGAAAAAAACCTGTCAATGAATGCCCTTGAAGATTCGTTCTTTTCGCAGTTTCGAATGATAATCACCGGCGGAGTCTAAACTCCAGTCTATTGAAACCCATATGCTGATGGCCCTAGCCTCGATGGCACGATTCGGCACAGCGCCCCAGTGGCGCGAATCTTCGCTAAAATCGCGATTATCGCCCAAAGCAAAGAAGCTCTCCGGCGGTACGACATAAGGGCCGAAATCGGAATTCTGGGTCGCATTTGATATCAAAATTTCGCGCTCGCCTCGCAGTATCTTTTCGCGCAGGATGACCATGGCAACTTGGGAGGACAGTGCCTCAGTTGGCTTAGTGTCGCTTTTGGTATAACGCCCGGCAACCCCATTGACGTAAAGCCTTTGGCCTCGAATTTCGACTCGATCACCAGCCACGGCAACAGCGCGCTTAATGCAACTCGCCTCAGGCTTCGTCGGGCATTTAAAGATAAGAACATCGCCGCGATGCGGGGGCGATTGCCCTAAGTGTTTGTCGATAAACGGGACGGTGACCCCATAGGGCAATTTGTAACCCAGAATAAAGTCACCAAGGCGAAGATTGGGCTCCATCATGACGTTTGAAATTCGATAGGCCGAAAAAACAAACTGCCGCAAAATCAAGGCCAGTATCAAGGCCAAGGCGAGTGATTCGGAGTAATCACGCAATAAGTGTAAAAAAGAGTCGCGAAGCTCGCGACCGACATTTTCTAGAAACCGAAACTGCATTTTGCCTATTCAATACGATGAAACGTGCGCTGCCAACGTATATGTCGCGGGTCGCACAAGAAATTGATATTCGAAACAGTTTCAGAACAGCTTAACCAAACCCAACGCGCCTGCCCCAATAACCTCTCAGTCGGAAGCTCACCCCAAAATCGACTGTCGCGTGAACGATCTCGATTGTCGCCCATTAGAAATAGATGGTTTTCAGACACCACGTGCCCGGTTTCGGTATAGCGAAATCCATTTTTCTCGAGCAGCACCTGGTGGCGATGCTCACCGAGGGTTTCGTTGAGCAATTTATAATTTTCTGGCTCATCTTGAAGCTCAGTACGGCCCAACTCGCTTGCCCAGGCCACTTCATCTTTGGGCACCAGCTGATCGTTAATTCTCAAATCACCGTCAGTTGTGAACTCAACCTTGTCGCCAGGCAAACCCACGACCCGCTTAATCAAGTAATAGTCATCCTGCTCGACTGACCTAAATACGACAACATCCCCGCGCTGAGGTAAATGTGGTGCCGAAAGCCATATGCTTGAAAATGGCAGCCGGACTCCAAAGGTGTATTTTGAAACAAGAATGTGATCGTTAATTAGCAACGTTGGGATCATACTGCCGGAGGGGATCACGAAAGGCTCAAAGAGACCCCAGCGCAATGCTAAAAATGAACCGAGCGCCAGAATAAACAGACCGACGCTTTTTGATAAGCTCGCTTTTTTTGATACCATTACTCAAGGACTGAATGAAAAAATCGGCCCCAGCGAATTGAGATCGGGTTACAGAGAAACGAAACAACCGGCAGAGTGTCTTCGCAACTCAACCAAACAAACATTGCACGGCCAACTAAGTTGTCACGCGGCACATAGTTTGTACTTCGCCAATATCGACTGTCGTTTGAATTGTCGCGATTATCGCCCATTACGAAATAACTGTGTTGCGGCACGACCACCGGCCCAAACATTGTGCTGCCCCGGCCCTTTTTTAATAAAACACTAAACGACTGCTCGCCAATTTTTTCTTCGTAATGCTCATAATTCGATCGAGCCCCAGCACCTTCGCCAGTGAAATCTTCATCGCGCAGCCAATCAAAATCCGATTTGTGCCTTTGCGGGATTTCATTTTTAACAACTTCGTCGTTGATATAGAGATTGCCATTTTCGTAATAGATTTTATCGCCCGGAAGGCCGACCACGCGCTTAATATAAAACATGTCCATATTTTCAGGATATTTAAAAACAATAATGTCGCCACGTTTTGGATCAGAAAAACTGACCAGCCAATTTTCAGTAAACGGAACTCGAAGGCCATAGATAAATTTGTTTACGAAAATATGATCATGAACGAGTAAAGTCGGCAGCATGCTCGACGAGGGGATTACATAGGCTTCCATAAAAGCCCACCGAATAGCCAATGCGATACCGATCGCCACCACAAACGAGCCTGCGCCTTCGGTCCAAAATTTCTTAGTTGTTATCCCGCCCAATTGCTAACTCCTGCTGTCTCAAAACCTTGCGTCAATCTTCTACCTTCAGAATGGCCAAAAAAGCCTCTTGCGGCACTTCGACGTTGCCGACCTGCTTCATCCGCTTTTTACCTTCTTTTTGCTTCTCAAGAAGTTTGCGCTTTCTCGATATATCACCGCCATAACATTTTGCTGTCACGTCTTTTCTCAGCGCGCCCAAGGTTTCTCTTGCCACGATCTTGCTGCCAATGGCCGCCTGGATGGCTATTTGAAACTGTTGACGTGGGATCAGCTCTTTTAGCTTTTCGCAAAGCTGTCGGCCCTTACGATCGGCCTGAGAGCGGTGCACAATAATCGAAAGGGCATCCACGGGCTCGTTATTAAGAAGAATATCCAATTTAACAAGATCGGACTCTTCGAACGACATCAACTCATACTCCATAGAGGCATAGCCTTTAGAGATCGATTTTAGCTTGTCGTAAAAATCCATTACAATCTCATTGAGCGGGATTTTGTATTCGATAATCACCTTTTTCTCGGTGACGTATTCCATTTTGATTTGGGTCCCGCGCTTGGTTTCGCATAACTTAAGCAAGCCACCAATAAATTCGGTTGGAGTGTGCAGGGTGACCTTTACGTAAGGCTCTTCAAGTCGAAGAATTTTAGAAATATCCGGCAAGTCAGCGGGGTTTTCGAGACGAATCTCAGCGCCATCGGTGGTAAAAACCTTATAAACCACAGACGGGGCGGTCGAAATCAGATCGAGATTGAACTCACGCTCAAGTCGCTCTTGAACCACTTCCATATGCAATAGGCCCAAAAAACCGCAGCGATAACCGAAACCCAATGCGTTGGACTTCTCGGGCTCAAAACCAAGGCTTGAGTCATTGAGCACAAGCTTTTGGAGAGCTTCTTTGAAACGTTCGTAATCGGTGGTATCCACCGGAAATATCCCCGAAAAAACCATGGGCTGAATGCGCTTAAAGCCAGCCAGAGCTTCGGTGGCCTCTTGATGCTTCACCGTCTTAATGTGGGTAACCGTGTCGCCGACTCGAACTTCGCGAATATCTTTAATACCGCAAATCGCAAAACCCACTTCACCCGCCTCAAGAGTTTCAAGCGGAGTCGGCCCCGGTGCAAAAACCCCAAGCTTCAAAACCTCGTAGCTATTGCCAGAATCCATGAATCGAATGCGATCGCCTTTCGAAATACGACCATCTACGACTCGACAAAGAACAACGACACCCTGGTATGAATCAAACCAAGAATCAAAAATTAAAGCCCTGAGCGGCAGCTCGCGATCGGCTTTTGGCGGCGGAATGTTTTTAACGACAGCCTCTAAGATTTCAGTAATCCCGATACGATCTTTGGCCGAAGCCGGTATCGCTTCGCTGGCATCGAGCCCCACGGCGTCTTCGATTTGCTTTTTGACGCCGTCAGGGTCAGCCGTTGGCAGATCGATTTTGTTAATCACGATTTGAATCGCAAGATCATTTTCTAGAGCGAGATAAACATTCGCCAGGGTTTGCGCTTCGACCCCTTGAGCTGCATCCACAACCAACAAGGCGCCTTCGCAGGCCGCAAGAGATCGCGAAACCTCGTAAGCGAAATCCACATGCCCCGGAGTATCAATTAAGTTGAGCTGATAGGTCTTGCCATCTTGGGCCTTATAGCTCAGTCGAACGGTTTGCGCTTTAATTGTAATGCCGCGCTCACGTTCGAGATCCATATTGTCTAGAAATTGATCTTTCTTTTCGCGTTCGGTAATGGCACCCGTTTGCAACATAAGCACATCCGCCAAGGTCGATTTACCGTGGTCGATATGGGCGATGATCGAAAAATTTCGAATAAGTTCTGGCTGCATGCTTTGACTACTTCAGAGTTGTAACTTTTTTGCTTTTCACGATTTGGCCGTGATCTGCTTGACTGCTTTCTACTTAACTAATGACTTTAAAGCATCAACCTTATCGAGTTTCTCCCAAGTAAATTCGGGCTCACTTCGACCAAAATGACCATATGACGCCGTTTTGCGATATCTGGGCTTCAATAAATCGAATTGCTTAATGATCGCGGCCGGCTTCAAGTTCCATATTTCGCGAACGGCGGTGGTCAATTTTTGCAGATCAACTTTCGCCGTACCATAGTCGTTCAGCATTACGCTTACAGGCTCAGCAACGCCAATGGCATAGGCCACTTGCACTAGACAACGATCGGCCAGGCCTGCGGCCACGATATTCTTTGCTATGTGGCGCGTGGCATAAGCGGCCGAGCGATCGACCTTCGAGGGGTCTTTACCTGAAAATGCGCCACCACCGTGGGCCCCGTGGCCGCCGTAGGTGTCGACAATGATTTTTCGACCCGTCAACCCGCAATCCCCATGAGGCCCACCGATAACAAACCGGCCAGTTGGGTTAACGAATATCTTAGTTTTTTTATCGATTAAATTTTTTGAAATTTCTTTTTGGATCAGCTCTTCTGTGACAAATGCTTTAACTTCATCAAGAGTCACATCGGGTGAATGTTGGGTTGAAAGCACCACGGCGTCAACTCTGGCCACTTTGCCGTCAATATATTCAACAGTAACCTGACTTTTAGCATCTGGACGCAACCAATTGACCCGCTTAGCCTTACGCATCTCAGCCAATTTGCGAACAAGCTTATGAGAAAGATCGATGCTCAATGGCATGAATTCAGCCGTCTCGTTAATTGCATAACCAAACATTAGGCCCTGATCGCCCGCGCCCTGCTCGTGCTTATCATCATCAACGCCCATTGCAATGTCGGGGCTCTGCTTACCTATGCTGTTAAAAATTGCGCAGTTATTAGCGTCGAAGCCCTTATCAACATTATCGTAGCCAATCTCAAAAATGGTTTTTCGCGCAATCGACTGCACATCGATATTCGCTTTTGAGGTCACCTCGCCGGCCACAACAGCAAAACCGGTCGAAATGAGTGTTTCACAAGCTACGCGGCTTTTAGGGTCTTGCGCCAGGTAGGCGTCTAAGACGGAGTCACTGATTTGATCGGCCACCTTATCGGGGTGGCCTTCACCTACTGATTCACTGGTAAAAAGATAGTTTTTCATGCCAAATTGTTCTCACATTTCGAGAACAAAACCAACCGTCTTGTGCCCGGCTGGCAGCGCGTCAAGCGACGTCTTTGGCGCGGTCTTCTTGAACCGCTAACTCCTCAAGCTGGGCCTCGGCAGAGTGCGAGTAGTGGTGGTGAGATTTGACGCGCGACTTTTCGCGCTCAAGTTGTCGCTCGATTTTCTTGAGACAGAAATCAACTGATATGTGAAAAGAATCGGAACTGTGGCTAGCCCGAAACTTACCCTGCATGCCCTGAATATAAATCTGGGCGATGCAATTGTGACGCTCTTCGCTGAATGTGACGTGAACCGTCAGTGGCTTCATTTCAAATTTTGATAGTTTTTCAAATCGCTGCTGAACATAATCAACGAGAGCGATTGAGTGGTCGATACTCTTGAACTTTACATTGAATTTCATGGGGCTCCTTAACGGCAAAGAACCATTGCCGCCGACAAAATTGGCCGCATAACTGTGCGGCATTCCTCTTCTTATCGGCTGCCTGGACTAAAATTATAAGAGCTGAATTGAGAATCGAGCCGGTCTCGGAATGAGACTAAAAGTACCGCTTGCGCCGACTTGAAGGTAATATTTTGAGAATATCGCGATATTTCGCTACCGTTCTTCTCGCGATATCAATGCCGTCCTTACGCAACAACTCGACTATTTTTTGATCCGAAAGAGGGTTTTTGGGGTTTTCGGTATCGACCATTTCTTTGATCTTAATTTTAACTGACTCGCTCGCCACCGAATCGCCGTCGGTCTTTGAAATGCCCGAATTGAAAAAGTATTTTAACTCGAAAATACCGCGTGGAGTATGCACATACTTATTCGTCGTCACCCGAGAAACCGTCGACTCGTGCATGCCGATGTCGTTGGCAATATCTCTTAAAATCATAGGCTTGATAAACGCTGGGCCCTTATCAAAAAACTCAGTCTGATGTTTAACAATGCTTTCCGCTACCTTATAAATCGTGCGCTGCCGCTGGTGAATCGATTTAATTAACCAAATTGCCGAACGCAATTTATCTTGCACGTATTCTTGAGTGTTTTTCGAACCCTGATCTTTATTGTCTTTTTTGAGTAAGTTCCGATAGAGATTTGATATTCGCAAGCGCGGGAGACCGTCTTCATTTAATGAAACCACATATTGTTCGGCTACTTTATAAACATAAACATCGGGGGTGATGTATTGGGTTTCGTTTGAAATGAAAATACGGCCAGGCTTGGGCTCCATACCCAAAATAATTTGAGACATCTCGACGACTTCTTGTACGTCGACGCCCAGGGCGCGCGCAATCGCCGGATAATTTTTGCGCTCGAGATCTGGCAAATGATTATCGATAATTTTAACCAGATCGGTGGTGTCCTCTTGCAACATTTTGGCTTGAATCAGCAGGCACTCTTTGAGGTTACGAGCCCCAACCCCCGGCGGATCAAACTCTTGCAAGAACGGTAACATCACGGCGAGCTCACTCGCCTCGACACTCTCTTCTTTTGCGATCTCGTCGAATGAAGTCTCTAGGTAGCCATCATCATTGAGATAGCTAATCAATATCGAGACCGTACCTTCTTCTTCTTCGCTAAAACCGAACAAACTCATCTGCCAAAGTAAATAATCACTCAAGGTCTGCGTGGTCGAAACCACGTTTTCATAATTCATGACCTCTTCGCCGCCCTCAAAACCAGATTGCTGCGGCGGTTTATACATGCTTTCGACGTAGTTCTCCCATTCAAACTCATCTTGCTTGCGCGGGTCACTATCACCCGTGGCCACCGCTTCAGCCGCTTTAAGGTCTTCGGTCAATTGCGTTTTTGCCCGCGGGTCTTCATCAGCAGTTTCTTGAATCTCTTCGAGAATAGGGTTCTCACTCAGCTCTTTCGATATCTCTTCTTCGAGCTCAACGCGCGAAAGCTGCAGGAGCTTTATGGCCTGCTGCAGCTGCGGAGTCATGCGCAGCTGTTGCGAAAGCTTCATCGACATTTTCAGGTTCATGGCCATTCGAAATTCACCTATCCCTACAATCTAAAATTTTCGCCCAAATAGAATTTTCGTGCAATTTCTGAGTTGGCTATTTGCTCAGCAGTACCCTCGACCTCAATGCGGCCATCTCGCAGAATGTAGCTGTAGTCACAGATTCCAAGGGTTTCACGGACATTATGATCCGTAATCAAAATGCCCAGACCTTTGGCCTTAAGGTCCCGAATAATATTTTGAATATCCCCGACCGCGATGGGGTCGATGCCGGCAAAGGGTTCGTCTAGCAACAAAAACTTTGGAGACCCGGCCAACGATCGCGCAATTTCAACTCGGCGGCGCTCTCCGCCCGAGAGCGAATAGCCATAGCTATCGGCGATATGCTGGATGTTAAAATCGCTGAGAAGCTTTTGCAGCCGCTCTTCAGCTTCAGAAGGAGGCACTTCTGCAGCCTCGAGGCCCACCTGAATATTTTCTTTGACGGTCAGCCGCCTGAAAACGCTTGCCTCTTGTGGCAAATAACTGAGACCAACTCTCGCACGCTGAAACATAGGCATATGGCCAATATCTTGATCATTGAGAATAATTTCGCCCGCATCCGTTGGTAAAATACCGACGACCATATAAAAACTTGTCGTTTTGCCGGCACCGTTTGGGCCCAACAAACCGACAACTTTGCCGCTCTCAAGTTCAAACGAAACCGAGTCAACAACTTGCCGCTGTTTGAACTTCTTTGCGATACTTTTTATCACGAGTCGATTCATTTCTCGTTAGCCCTTTTGTCGCTCGGACCTTGTTTATTCAAAGATTCTTTACTGACTTTTATCGTCGCGTTTTGCACCTGAACGCGTTTGCCGCCATCCAGAAAAACGATTCGATCTCCGCGTAATTCGTCGTCGTCTTGAACGACCCGGGGTGCGCCGTCAAACACATATTCGTTCTTACTTAAATCTATGTTTAGTTTATCAGAAGTGGCCCACTTATGTAAGTCACTCATTTTGACGCCGCCTTGAAGCTCGATCGAGCGCGGCAAATCGCTTTTACCATCATAGCGAAATATCGCATCTGGACCCGTAACTCGAATCCCGTTCAAATCGATAACGACATGACCAGAAAACTTCACTTCTCGACCATGGCCTGAGAGTTCGGCATGTTCGGCTTGGATAGCCATGTCTTCATTTATCCGTACCGTTTTTTGGGCCCTTACGTTGTGCTCGATCATAATGGCGCCGCTATCAACATTGGCCGACATTTCGGCACCTTCGAGATGCATATGGCCGCCAAGGCCATCTCGAGGGCCCGAGACCGTTACCGGAGTTGCGCTCGAAAGAAATCTCTTTCTGGAGTCATACCTGACTTTCGCGGTTTTAAATACGTAACCATTCGACGAGCGTGTCGTAACATCGCCATCGACAGTCATATTTTTAGTTTCGGTTTGTACATTGCCCGTATTGCCCGTTACCAAAAACGTAATGCCGTCGCTACCAATAAAGCTGGCCTTTACTTTGACCAGCGCCAGGTCACCCTGCTTTTTGAATCCAATCGCGCGATCAGCCCACAGCTCCCATTCTTTGGATTCATTTTTAGTTTCTATAACGTGAACGCCGTCCATTTGCTGATCGATATTTTTATTGTGAACTATATCCGTCGATTTTTCTTTATCTTGTCCAGCCTTGGGCTTTTCGTTCAAATCCGAAGGCGAGACCAAAACGACCTCGATAATAAAAGCTAAAAATAAGGCCCCTAGAAGGTATTGGCTAATTCGGCGCATTGGTAGACTCACAGTCTATCAAACTCCTTTTCGAGCGTCTAAGCTCTTCGAAAAACCCGCGGCATACCCCCACAAGGTCGGGCTCTACTCAAGTTTGAGGACCAAAGTGCCGATTTCACATAAGCATGAATCGATGGTTTATTAGTCAAAAAGAAAAAGTAACGGGACCCTTTACGTCTGACGAGGTTAACGCTCAGATGACGGAAGGCCAACTACCCGCGGAGTGTCTCATTTGGGGACGCCCACAGTCGCATTGGCAAACCCTCAGCTGGTGGACCAAAGAATTACCATCCTTAGAACAGCAATTCAAGCTAGCGCACCATCAGGTGGCGTCACCAATGACAATGAACCCTTCGATGCTGAAAAGCCCCGACAGCAGCCCAACCAGTATTTTTGCTGAAACCTCGGCTGACAGCATTTCTTTGGAAAATGACACCGGCCGTGCCAATTCTAGCTCTACCGACAACTCTGCCAACAGCCCCGCAGTGACGGCCACCGAAAGTTCGGTCGTACAACTTTGGCATTATGCAATCGACGGGGCGTCAAAAGGGCCACTGACTCGGGCCGAGATGATTAACGAACTGCGCGGCGTACAGAGTAAAGATGAGATTCTCATCTGGACTAAAGGAATGAAATCCTGGGCCGACCTTTACGATTTTGGCGACCTCCTCGATGAACTCGGATTGAACCGCCGCGAACATGCACGAGCGCCCATTCGTGCCAGTGCCGTTATTAGATTTAATGATCAAATAATAATTGGCCAAATCAAATCCATTTCTGAAGGCGGATTTAGAGTGGCAAGCATTGAAACACACCTTTCTATCGGCCAAGTCGTAGATATCGAAATAAAGTCTGAGCAATTGGCCCAAACAATTCTTGCTAAGGCCTCGGTTCAATATATGACCGAATTGGGAAATTATGGCTTTCGCTTTCAAAGCATCAGCCAAGAAGCCAAATCGTCTATAATTGATTTTGTATTAAAATCTAGAAAGAACGTCCCGATCGCTGCTTGATTATTTATTTGTCGGGCGTTTTCATAACGGCAAAATTAATTTCGATAATGCCCGCTTCGGTTACGGTGTACATTACTTTTTTGAGAGTGAGAAAATCCAATTGTTTATCGGCCTGAATGGTCACTTTTCGAAAGGCATCGACCTCTTGCTCCACGGCCTTATCGCCGACCTTCATTTTCTCAACTGCGCTCTTTAACTGACTTGTAAGCGCTTTTTTGTCTTCTTCACCTTTGGCAATTAATTGCTGAAGCTTATCTTTTAGCGGGCCAAGCTCCCAATCGGTTTGAGCTCGCACCTGTTGAAAATCCATAATTCGATCGCTATTGAGCGCAAGACCTTTTTCTGAAACGATTACGACGTTCGCCGGCTTTAGATCTTTTACTTCCTTTGCGGTAGGTAATTTAACCCCTTCAGGGATTTCAATGACCTCACCTGTCGTCGCATAATTTTGCAGAAGAAAAACCACCAACACCGTAAAAAGATCAACCATCGCGGTCAGTGATAACACCGCCACTACACTTCGCTTTACAGACGACCGACGACCGTGACGATCTCGCAACCCAGGTATTCGAATAGCCATTACTGAGCCCCCCCGGTTGCAACCGAAATTTGCGGAAAGCCGGATTGCAATAGCGCATCCATACCGTCAATCAAATGCACATAAGCCAGTTCATCAGACATGGTAACAACGCAGTCCACCTTATCGGGATAAATCTCTTTTACTTTTTTAAGCTCTATCGACAATTTGCCCAGATCGTAATCCGCGCCAATTTTGGGGATCTCAATGGTCTGAGTGCCGACAACGACACGGTGCCCGAACGGCTTGATATCAACGCGAAATAATACTTCAGCACGAGGGGGAGGCTCGGCCTTCTGATCGTTGGTTTTCTTACCGTAAATCGAACTTCCGATTTGAATCATCGACACTTGCGACCACACAGCTGTAATCAAAAGAAAAATTACAAGCACCGACATTAAATCGATGAACGGGACAATATTTATGTCCACACTCGACGATCTGCCTTTACCACTTTCTTCGATTTGTGCCATGAGCCCCTCTAATTTAGTCTTTTATTTTGTCCCGATTCGAGCAGACCAAATTCATTAATGTCATCGAGCTCTCTTGCATATCCGTAAGCGCTCGACCAATTCGCAATTGAAAAAATCCATAGGCCACTATCGCCACAATCGCGACGAGCAGTCCGAATGCAGTACAGTGAAGTGCTTCAGAAATACCATTTGAAAGCAATTCGGCTTTCTTAGCGGCATCGGCTTGAGCCACACCACGAAATGATTCGATCAGACCTGAAATGGTACCAAGCAATCCGATCAAAACTGAAACGTTACCAAAAACGGCCAGAAACGAAACCCAGCCTTCGAGCTTAGGCGTTTCGCGAAGCACTGCCGCGTCCATCGCCACCTGCACCTCTTCATCGGGTCGCTTGTTTAACACCTGCACAAGGCCAGCCTTGAGTGTTGCCGTTAGCGGCACTGACTTGCGATCACAAAAGGCAATTGCCTGCCGAACATCACCTCGCAATATCATGCTAAAGATGTTTTCATTTACGCTCGACTTGCTCACCATTAATCGGCTCAGCGTAAATAAACGCTCGACGACGAGAAATGCGGTGATCAAACCGACGGCGGCGATAACGTACATGGCCGCTCCGCCCTCACAAAACGATTGCATGATAAAGTTCGAGCTATCGGCGCACTTATTGGCAATCTCAACCGCCGATGCTGCTGCTTTTGGATCCACTTTCATTACCTCCCCTTAAATTACAAACCACTTCATCTAAAAACTACTGCGATGCGAACACGAACGGATAAGTCACTTCAGCAATCTGATCTTGAGGCGGCTCCGGAAACGTCAGCCCTCTAATCACACGCGCGATGCAGTTACCCATTTCAGCGTCACCAACAGTATTACTCTTTACGACCGTATTTGTAGCTCGACCGTGCTCTTGAATAAACCATTTCACTTCAACTTTGCCGTAAGCATCCGAATGTTTTCGAAGCGCTTGATCGTAGCAAAATTGAAACTGCTTAATATTTTCTCGGATCACTCGGCGAATCGCTTCTCGATCAATCGTGCCGGTAAATTCCGCTTCAGACTCGCCGATATTCAGATCGACGCGACCTTTCTTACCGATGCCACCCGAACCCGAACCGGCACTCGCCGTGCCCTTACCCTTGGTGCCGACACCTTGAACTCCGTAAGTTGACGAGCCTTTGCCGCCCGCGCCCACATTTTTCAACCGGCCGCCTAAATTGTCGCCCGTTCTCTCTTCTGTCGAACCCGAAAAACCAGTTTTCTCGTTGGCATCACCAATCAAGCCCTGGGTGCCCTGATAAGCTTTTGAAAGTTCTTTTTGCAAACCCTTACCGCCAAATCCGCCAAGCAAACCTTTTTGCGTGACATCTTTCTTTTCGCTCTCTAGAGCCGCACCCGATTTGCCGGTTTTAACTGTTGCGCCTTGGTTAACCGTCGAGCTCGCCTGCTTTGTTTTTCTATTTTCTTGGCTTGGCCGAATATCACTTGCCTTGCCTGGGTCAGGCTTTGTCGTCGTCTGTTCGGTTTTATCTGCAACCTTAACGACTTTTTTCTGCTCCGGCTTGGTTTCCGACTCAACCTTTACGATTTTCTTTTCAGGAGGATTAAAGGTCACAACAGCGCGCCTTATAGGCTCCTCAAGCTTCGTCTCTTCTTCGAGGTTTTTTGGCGAATAGAGCGCCATATAAAGTCCAAAAATGGCCGCGATAACAATCGACATAAGAACGGCTGTCGCTTCAGAGGTCGTGAGATCGAACAAAGAGCCTATGATCGGCACAGGTGTCTCTTGCACGTAGTGAATATAAATAGAAATTAGATCGCCGTGCAAACTGAGGTGGACCATCTCACCTTGACCCAAAGCCATTTCAAACCCTTGCTCAATCTGAACAACCCGATTTTTTCGCTTTAAGTCTGAAAGTGAAAGATGCTCATCGTCTTTATAGTAATCACCCGACATATCTTGGGTAAAACAAACGCGAACGGCATTTTCGACTTTAAGAAGAGTGTGCTTGGTTCGAGAGGCCCCTACGAGTGGGATTTGAATCGTCGAAGTCTCATCGGACCCGATGGTGACTTCACCGACTTCTCGAAAATGATAACTACCAATCACGCGGTCGCGCCAAGCGACAATGACTTCGACAATCGTGCCTTTTGAATTGCGATAGCGCTGCGCCATCTGCTTCGAACTAATGCTCGGGGCATCCAATTCTGCTCTGTCGCTTGACTTGATATCACCCCGTGAGGCTGTCGACGCAGCCTCAACCGGCATTCGCGTGATCGTCGGCACCGGAGATTTCGAATTTTCTTCTACGACCTGCACACCGTTGCCTAGATTCTTTTTCTTTTTATCATTTTTCTTGTCGTTTATGGAAGGCGGGCCGGCATTGAGAGCTCCCTTATCAGAATTCGACGGCGAGCTCGGCGCTGTCGAAGCCCCCTTTGGTGCCGACGTTGGTTTTGGTAAACCAATAAAGAATTCAATTTTATAGGGCCCGATTTGAAGCTCATCACCCGACTCGATGGCCTCATCAAATATTTTGTGCCCGTTTTTGAACGTACCCAGCTGTGAGCCGAGATCTAAAATGTAATATCCCGCATCTCGTTCGTCGATACAAGCGTGTAACGGGAAAACACCCTCGCCCGCCAACGTCAGCTGTATGCCCTCATTGCTGCCTATAACAATTTGCTCATCGGTAAATTGTTTTACGCTCAACAACTTGCCGCTCTGATAAACGCGTAGAAAAATCGGTGTCTTCAATTTTGACCTCGGCCCAAACCAATTTCTTCTGATGTTCTATTCATCTCTGGCAAAAAATTTTCTCGTAACTTTATAAGTCGCTTGAAATTAAATTGTTTCTTCTGCAATAAGTATAACAGTTCAGGTTTTTTAACTTCACCCTCAACCAACTCGTCTTCGAAATTAATCGACGTAGTTCGCTTATCGCCGCCGTTGTTCGAATGCTTTTCGTTTTGTTTTTCGGTCGGGCTTTTTACGCGAGGCGAAAGCGAGGTGTCCTGAGCAAAGGCACCCATCCCCAATATGATTGAAGAAAGTAAAGTTGTAGTGAAAAAAAGTATGCGCACGCTCATAAGTCTAAAGACTCCGTTTATTCAAGTTTACGCTCGAGCGCTTCGACTCGTCGTAAAATCTCGCGGTCATCAGTCATAAATTTTAATTTACTTAGTACCCGAACAGCATCATTTTTCTTTTTCTGGACCTCGACCAAGAGAATCGCGTAGTTCAAATACGGCACCGGATTACGAGCACTCGAACTTACGATTTCGCTAAAAACCTCTTCTGCCTTGGCATTCTCGCCCGTGCCCATCAAGGCGACCCCATAGTTATTCGCAATTTCGACCGCAGTGGCATCACCCCGACGTACGTCCGAACGCGCCGCCTTGTAACCCTCTTCAAGAGGCGATACCGATCGCTTGTAGTCGCGATAATCCAGGTAGATAGAACCCAAATTGGTGGCGCCGATACGGTAGTCGGCTCGGGCAGCGATGCTTTTTCGAAAATACTCAATCGCGGAACGAGTCTCGCCCTCTGACAAATAAATAATACCCAAATTGTTAAAGAGTGCCGGTTCTTTCGGATGATCTTTCATCGCCCTTTTTATTAGCAACTTTGCCATGCCGTATTTCTTAGCTTCAAAATAGTAGACCGCCATCGCATTAAGAGACTCAAGATGGCTGGGGTTTTTGCTCAAAATTGCCGCGGCGGCTTTAACCAATTGTGGTTCAGATCGCTTTTTAAGGGCGGCACTCAATTCGTCTAACTCAGCCTTGGTCACCTCTGCGGACTTAGCAAAATCGTTATGTTCTGCAGAGGCATCCGCGGCGTCTTCAGTATGCTCTTCAGGCAAGCCCTTGGCCGGATCGGTCTTTTTATCACCGGTCTCATCAAAATCTTTATCGAGGTCACTGCTATCATTATTGTTCGCCCTGGCCTTGTTGCCTTTTGGGTTCTCATCAAATTGAGCGCGCACGGTTGTCGAGAAGCAAAGCACGCCAGCCACCAAGGCCACGGCTATATTTGTTAAAATAATTCTATCTGATCGAAACAACACTTATAGCCCCATCGTATCAGGCAACTTCGTGATAATTGCCTTGGTCTCGTTAACTTCGCCTTTTTCGCCCTTTAGCAACGCCAAGTTCTTCATCGCAACGGTGAGCGCACCCGAATAGGCCTCGAGTTCGTGCCCTCGTTGAATCGCCGATTGATAAGCCTCGACGGCCTGATCTTTAAATGGGTCCGCAAGCTTTTGCACCCCAGCCTTATACTCTTTCATCTCGTCAGGCTTAAAGCCTTTCGGGACCGGCGCATTCATAATCGAAGTATAGAGGTGATGCAACGCTTGACCTTGAGTCGTGAGTGCAGCAACGATTTGCGGCCCGTCATCATAAGCCACAACGCTCTTTAATTGATCTTTCAAGGTATTCAAAATCGCGAGTTTCTTCTTGAGCGCCCCAGCCTGAGCATCGGGATTTAGCGGAATTCGAATCGAAACGAGATCGTCGTAATACCGATACACCAACTTAAACTTCGCTTCAGCCGCAAACGAGGCCCCGACCGGCTTACCCGAAGACGAAAGCCGTCTCTGTACCGCCACAGTCTTCTCAAACCATTGGCGCGCGACTTTGCCGCGCTCTAGTCGCTCATGCAATTTTGCAATCGTAAATGTGGCTTCAACGATGCCAGTTCGATTTGAAGTCCCGCTATTTATGTATTTATTGTATTCGCTGATCGCCCGATCCGCTTGCCCCATTCGTTGATAGATTTTGGCAATTAGAAATAGCACCTCAAATTTGTCGTGCCCTTTATGCTTCTCAAAATAGACTTCGTAATTGTGTATAGCTTGGGTAAATGCATTCATGCCATCGTAAATGACCGCAGCATTGAAGAGGTACTCGACTGATAATGGGTCTTTTGGGTTGGCCTTGGCGAATGCATCATAAGACTGAGCCGCCTTAGCATATTGACCCGTTTTCTCAAAAAGGACGGGCAAAAACTTAATCGACTTGGCTTTAATGTCCGCAGCCTTTTTGTCAGTCGAGGTCGCGATAATCGCATAGACCCCAATGGCCTTAATGATGTCACCGGCGCGCTCGTAATTTACTGCCGCGTTGAACATCGCCATATTCGATAGGTCGCTGCCCTTATTTCGCATGGCAAAAGACTCATACATTTTGGCGCTGCCACCATAGTCTTTTTTGTTTTCGAGGTCTTTGGCGACCTTGAAGTCCGTTCGTAATTTAATGTCATGAATTTGGGCGCCAATCTCTGAGTGCGCAAGTTCGGGGATGGCCAGAATCTCGTTCGCCGCATTCTGCAGCCCAACGTAATCTTTTCTTAAATTGTAGATATCGAGCAAATGGTTGGCAGAGAACTTAGCATATTGAGTCTTTGGGTACTTCTTAATAACTTCCATCAGCAACTTGATCGAGGCGTCGAATTGATTAAAAAGATAATAGAGCGCCCCTAGCCGATATTTAACGGCAACGACGTTGTCGCCTTTGGGCGACTTTTCAACGAAACGAAAGGCGGCCTTTTCAAAAGCCTTAATCGACGGATCGAATTCGATTGGCTCGGTTGTGTTACCAACGATCTTGCGAATTTTTTCGTCCGTCGGAAGGCGCTTTTCGTATGAGAGCAGAGAATTTAGCAGCGATTTATCGTAATAAGCACTGGTCGGGGCATTCTCAACGACCCACGTGTAATGATAGGCGGCCTTTTCAAAATCATTAACATCAAAAAGCAATTCTGCATAAAAGAAGTGCATCTCGTCTATTTTAGAGCCTTCGTGAAAGGTCTGAAAATACAGTTCGTAACCAGCTTTGGCATTTGTAAACGCCGACTTGGTTCTAGAGTTTTGCGCCATCTGATGATTCTGCAGTACGTTGTTTCGCAAAAGCGATTCCATCAATTCTGTGGCTTTCTTGACGGCCTCTTTCTCGGCTTCATTGGTCTTTTGCCAAGAACTGCCCGGCCCATATTGGGCGATCCAATCATAAAGTTCTTTCTTGAAAACAGCGGGGTCACCAGATGCACCATATACTTTAACAATCGCGTACTGATAGTCATAGGCCTTAACTGAGTTTGGGTCTTGGCTGATTAGGTCTCGAAATACGAATCGAGCTGCGGCCCGGTTTCCGGTATCAACATAAAAGTAGGCGAGCTTTGCTAAATTCGCATTGGCACTTTTTTCGCCAATAACCGCTTCAAAATAAGTTCTCGATTTCTTGTAATCACCGGCTTCAGCGAAAAATACGATGAGATCTTTAATCGCCTCAGTGGCCAGACGAATTCGACTAACACCGCCAATCGATTTGTCTTTCTGACCTTTCGATTTTCGCCCTTCGTAAATCACTTGCTCGAGGTAATTAAGACCCTTCAGCGACTGGTTCATTTTATAGTAGCACCAAGATGATTTGTAGAGAGCAAATGCGTAAAGGCGATTGTTCTTTTGAGTGGCCACACGACCGTAATATTCGAGTGCGACTTTGAAATGGTCGTTTTCAAAATTATATTCGCCCAACGCAAAGTTGGACTCGCTGACGTAAAGCGAGTTCGGAAATTCTTTGGTCAATCTCACATAGTAACTTTGACCCTTTTTCGAATCGCCGATTTCAAAGTAGTTAAAGCCCAAAAAGAAAAGCGCTTGATCGATTTTTTGATCTTTCGGAAAGTCGCGCAGAAACCACTCGTAAAGCTGAATGGCTTTTTTGTTATATTCTTTCGATGCTGATAGATCCACTTTAGGGCGCTGCTTAAGCTTGCCAGCTTGAAATGCCGCCATCGCTTGGTCATTCTTGGTCATAACGCGAAACTCAATCAAACGCGCTTTTTCGACGTACTGTTCGGCCAGTCGCAACCAGAGTTCACCACGGCGGGGGCTCATTTTGTATTGTTGCGATAAGCCGTAGAGCTGATTGATCCCCTCATCGGTAACACGCTCAAGCTCGGCCTCGTCGGTGCCTTCTTCGTAGTAAAGTTTGTTCGATGGCGGCGGCTTTACTGACTTCAAATCAACTGTTGGGGCCGCCGCCTTCTGTTGAGCTTGAAATTTTGGCAAACTGATTTGAGATTTTTGAATATTAACTTTTTCTGATTTTCGTTCAATTTTCTTTAATATGTCGCCAACTGTCTTGGACTTCTCTTCACCCTTAGCGGCCTGTGCTTTTTTGGCGCTTTTCTTCACCTGCGCTTCTTGGGCAAATGTCGAGCGCGGCATTTGCAAAGTACCGACAAAGGCGAAAATGATGAGGGCAAGTAAGGTGCGATTTTTATTCACAGCTTTGAGTCCCGACATAGTGGTAATTGCCCAGCTCATTTAGCCAGTACTCACCGCGAAATGGCCAATACTCAAAACCATTTTGAATATAGTAATCACGCGAGTTGTCTTCGCCGATTTGCCCCTTCGGCAAATCTTTGCCTGCCAGGCGTTTTTTCAATAGCTCTTTTTTGCCATTGATCATTTCATATCGAATAAAACCTTCTTGCTCAAACAGGTCGACCAATTCGGCCTTCACCACGATCATGTGGTTACGGATCTCACGACCGGCTTTGGCGCGCGCCCGCTCAATTCGACGGTCAAGAGTCTGCAGTGAATACTTTCCTATTGCCGAGGCCTTCCATGCGCCGGGCATCGCTCGAATTATACGACGTTCTGCGATTAGCTTTTTGATGTATGAATAAGAACGCTGAAAATCGCCTTCTTTCACTACTTTTCGAACCAATAGATAGGGCACATTCGAGTGCAATTGACTAGGGTCAAACCCGGGCCGCTCCGAAGCTTGAATGACCTTAACGACATCGTTGAAGTATTGAACCGGGTTTTGCACCTTTTCTAAATAATCACTGACTGATTTGAATACAGGTCGATATATCTTACTAAATAGCAAGAGCACTTTATCCATCTCGTCGTATTGGCATATATAGAGATAGACGATCGATCGCAGAAGCAAAGATTCGGGCAGGTAGGATTCTTCATAATAGGGGGAATGCAATGACTGAAAATTGCTAATTGCTGAACGAAAGCGGCCAGATCGTAGCATCGCCCAACTCGACTCAAATAATGTGTCATGCCATAGCTCAGAATCACGCGGAACTTCTCTATAGGTCTGAATCGCTTCGTCCCAATTTTTGCTTTGATAGAGCGCGCGCGCCTTGCCCATGATTGCGGCGACTCGAGCCATATCCGTAACCGGAGCCTCTTTTTTTCTTTCAATCAAATCATTAAACACTTTAGCGGCTGAAGCCGCGTCGCTTGATTGCGCGTAAGCCAAGCCTTTTAAATAGAGCGTTTTATCCAGCAAGGGGCTCTGATCAGGCACCATTTCAAAGCTTCGGATTGCCTCTTTATATTGCTCATTTCGCAACTGAAACTCTCCGATTCGATAGAACAGCATGTCCCGGTGCACAGCCGGAAAGCTTTCGGCCTTCACCCTCGAAATTGCGTAATTAAGTAGCGTCTCGTCGCCAAGCTCGTTCGCCGCTAATGACAATTTTTCTAAGCTTTGCGAAATATACTTATTATTGCCCTCTCGAATGACGCTGATAAATTGAAATGCCGAGAGCTGGTACATTTTCATTTGGTAGAGCATCAGGCCGAGCAGATAGCGAATCTGCATGCGCTTTTCAACAAATCGTGGGCTCAAACTCAATTGAAACAGCCGCGTTGAAGCTTCAGCATATTTGCCTGTTTTTGCAAACTGCAATGCCTCAGCTAATTCGCGCCCTTCGCCTTGGCCGCCCGAATCTGACCGACTCGCCCCGCGGGCCACAGATTCAGTAAGTGACTGTGACGAGGCCTTCTTGCTTGCAACCCCTGCCGAAGATGGGGCAATCGCACCAAGCGAGAGCGCCAGAACCGCCAAGACAAGCGACGTTGATAAATATTTTCTACGAGGCGCGATCATCGGTATGTTGCCTCCGGTATGAAGAAGCTAAAACCTACACCTAGAAATAAATCACTATGTGCACTATTTGCCGTCGTGCCGGTGCTATCCGTCGTGGCGGCTGAGTAGAAGTTCCAATTGAAATCCCACCGAACACCATATGATTTGCTCAAGGCGAAAAGTTGCCCGACGCCAAGAGTAACCGAAGTGCTTGAACCATTGGCGGTGTTCGTCACGCCTATCCCTGGAGTAAAATAGATATCAAACGGCACAATTTTTTGCTGAAACCATGCCATTTTACCATATATAGGTGCCCACTTAAATGTAGCACCATAAAAGCTCTTCGGCTCAACGAGCGCAGTCGTCAAAACGCTTTGATTGCTAGAAAGGCCCTTGGTGATTGGGCGCTCTGAACTTGAAATATACTGATAAATACCCTCTACGCCGTACTTCTCATTAAAGAAAAATGCGCCACGTACGTTGGCACCTACGTTGTTAAAAAATGCATTGTTCGTGCTCACCATACCGCTGGCCGATAATTCAAATCTATTTGTCTTTGGTAAATATCTTTTTTCGATGACGGCGATATCATCAAATGGCGAGAGGCGAACAAGCTCAGATATTTTGTTAATATCCTGGGGTGCTTTTTTCTCTTCTTCTTTGGCTGCCTCACTGGCCTTCTTCTTTTCGGCTTTTTGACTCTCTTGGGTCTCAAATTTATCGTAGAGATCTTCGAGACCAGCCTCAGCCTGCTTATCTTCGCGCGGCAAGATCTGCGAAAATCCCGCTGAAGAAAAGACCAATAACAATGTTGAAGAAACTAAAGTTGCTAACCGCATACACGTAAAGAATAACAACTTTCGCGTTTAAATCTAAGCATTTAGAAAAATCGCTAGACCAAAGGCTGTCTTGTTTTGCAGTTAAAATAGATAGACGTAGCCGAAAGTCATGAATGGCCGAAAGTAAGTTGTTGTATTAAATGATGAGCTCCCCAAGGGGGCGCCGCCTGCTGGCAGATAACCTGGAGATGTTTTTGGATCAGTTGGGTCCGCGCCCTGATACACTGCCAAAAGCATATCAAATCGAACTGCAGAGTTGGGTGAGAAGTACAATTTCTGGCCAAAACCGGCGTCGAGCCCGAATTTTGAAGTGTCAGTCCACTTAACCATGCCTAGGCCGCCAAAGCCATAGAGCGAAAGATTCATCACAAAATCTTTTGTAACACTAATTTTGCCATAATAAGCCGTGAACTGATAATTTGCGAAAGTAATATTCTGTGCGGTTGGCGCTCGGCTTGCATCATAGCTGCCCGGCAAACCGGGGCCCTGCGCGAGACCTTTGCCGGCTTTTAAATCATTACCCGCTGACGAAAGCTGTGAACTTAAGAACATAGAAATTAAATTCATGCCGTTAATTTCGTCGAAATGATAAGCCCCGACAATATTAAAAACCGTTTGATCATAGAGGGGCTCAGCCAAATTAAAGCCGAACCCACCACCCACTTCGAGTCGGCTGGCCGTTTTCACTTTGCGTTCGCGCACCACAACTGTTTTATCAAAGACGGGCATTACTGATTCGGTAGCAAGTTCTTCTTCTGAAAACTCAATGGTTTCTGCGCGCACCCGATTCGAAGATAGGGCCAAAAGAATTAGAATTACGATTTTTGATACAAAGCGCATAACAAGAATCGTAAAGTGAATTCGCAATATTGACTATTGCGACTTGATATCCCCTCGACCAATATCTAGTATTATTGTCATATGGAATTCTTTGAAGCTGTTAAAAGAAGAAGAAGCGTTAGAAAGTACACGAACTCACAAGTTCCAGACTCCGTCATTCACAAGGCCGTTGATGCCGCCCTGCTGGCGCCAAACTCTTCAAACATGCAAACTTGGCGAATCTTTTGGGTCCGCAGTCAGGCTCAACGCCAAAAACTTGTTGAGGCCTGCCTAAATCAAAATGCCGCTAAAACTGCACAGAATTTGCTGGTATTTGTCGCCGACCCTTCGCAGTGGCAGGTAGCTCAAAAGGCGATTCTTGAGAAAGCCGGGCCCAACCCACAAGCTCAAATCGTATCCTACTATAAAAAGCTAATCCCTTTTCTCTATTCTTGGCGGCTATTGGCACCGATTAAGTGGATTCTTTATAATTTAATGGGGCTAATAAAGCCAACGCCACGAAAGCCTTGGTCTTCGCGCGATATTGATGAAGTTGCTATTAAATCGTGCGCCCTTGCCTGCGAGAACTTTATGCTGGCGATTGCCGCACAAGAATTCGACACCTGCCCCATGGAGGGCTTTGACGAACCACGGGTCGCCCGACTGTTGAAGTTAAATTGCCGCGCACGCGTGGTCATGGTGATTTCTGTTGGGGCACGCTCGCCCGATGGCATTTGGGGCGAACAATATCGCTTACCAAAAGAAATCGTCTTTAAAGAAATATAGACGGCACCGCCTTGTAAGGCACCGGCACCAAGGCTTAACGCAATTGCGCCTGCAATAAGTCTTGCAAATGAATTAAGCCAACGGGCCGCAATGGGGCGCCAGTCGATTTATCCACCACGAAAAGAATTTGGATTCGAAATTGCTCCATCACAAATAGAGCTTTTTCTGCCATTTCAGAACTGTCGATTGTCTTTGGTGTTCGCGACATTAAATCTTCAGCAGTCTCAATGAGCAGATTTTTATTTTTCTCGAGCCGACGGCGAACATCTCCATCCGTAATACAGCCACAAAGTTGATTATTCTCATCAACGACGCCAGCAACACCCCGCACCTCGGCGGCTGTCATTAACGAAAGAACTTTCGCCATATCGTCATTTTTCTTCACAAGTGGCAGAGCTGCCCCTGTGTGCATCACATCTTTTACGCGCAAAAACAAGCGACGCCCGAGCGTACCGGCCGGGTGAAATTCAGCAAAATCTTCTCGACCAAAACCACGAACCTTAAGCACCGCCATAGCGAGAGCATCACCCAAAGCCAAAGTTGCCGTCGAACTTGAAGTGGGTGCCAGGCCTAGAGAGCAAGCCTCTTCCTTAACGCTAATATCGAGAAAAATACCAGCTTGCCCAAGTGTACTCTGGGCTCGGCTCGTCAGTGCAATCACGGCAACGTTTCGTCTGGCTACAAAATTCAAAATGGGTATCAACTCTTCGCTTTCACCGCTATTGCTAATTGCAATAAGCAAATCATTGTCAGCGATAACGCCCAAATCCCCATGCGAACTCTCAGCCGGGTGTAGAAAAACAGATGGCGTGCCGGTCGAGCTAAACGTGCTCGCGATCTTACGACCAATTAGGCCGGATTTGCCAATACCTGTTACGATGACCTTGCCCTTACACGATATAATCGCCGCAACCGCCGCCTTAAATTTGTGATCAAGGCGCTCAACAATATCTAATACGGCTTGGGCTTCAACCCTCAAAACACGGCGGCCCTCTTCAATTTCAATCATGAATGCGCCTCTTTCGCGACTCGAGAACTGCGAATTTTTTTACGGTCGCGAGTGCGGGCGTGAAGGGTAAGCTGTTTGTGCTCAAGTGATGCTGCCACAAAACTCGTAAATAACGGGTGCGGCGATAGCGGTCGTGACTTAAACTCGGGGTGAAACTGAACGCCGATAAACCATGGGTGCTCAGTTATCTCGACGATCTCAACTAAATCTCGATCTTCGCAAATCCCAGACAAATTCAACCCGCGTTTTTCAAAAAGACTTCGGTATTTATTGTTAAATTCATAGCGGTGGCGGTGGCGCTCAGAAATCGTCAGCGAATCATAAATGCGGCGCGCTCGAGAGCCCTTCATTAGAGCACACGGATAAGCACCCAGGCGCATTGTGCCGCCTTTGATTTTGAGATGCTTCTGCTCTTCCATAAAATCGATTACAACATTTTTTGACTTTTTCGCAGCATCGAACTCTCGGCTTGTGGCGTCTTTAATCCCGCAGACGTGCCGGGCGAATTCTATGACCGCGAGTTGCATTCCAAAACATATACCGAAAAACGGAATTCTATTCTGTCGAGCAAAACGAATCGCCGAAAGCTTACCATCGACCCCTCGCTCGCCAAACCCACCAGGCACCAATATGCCCTGAACATCCGCTAATGCCTGCGGAGTATTTTTGTCGTTGAGCGTTTCTGAGTCGACATAAACAATATTCACTTTTGTGTTGTTGGCTATCCCGCCATGAATGATGGCCTCGTTAAGTGACTTATAGCTCTCTTTAAGATCTACATATTTGCCGACAATACCGATCGTAATCTGATTTTGCGGGCTCTTCAAAGTGGCTATCATCTTCTTCCAACCCTGCAGTTGCGGGGTTGAGCGACCTAAATGCAAACGATCGACTACCTTTTGATCGAAACCCTCGTTGTGCAAAACAAGTGGCACTTCATAGATCGACTCAGAATCGGTTGCGGCGATAACATAGTCAGGGCGAACGCTACAAAACAAACCAATTTTTTTCTTCAACTCTTCGTTGATATGTTTTTCTGATCTGCAAATTAGAAAGTCGGGCTGAATGCCCACTTCGCGCAATTCTTTCACTGAGTGTTGCGTTGGCTTGCTCTTCAGCTCTCCAGCGGCAGCAATATACGGCACATAGGTGACGTGAACAAAAATTGAATTATCAAAACCCACATCCGAGCGCATTTGCCGAATCGCTTCAATAAATGGCAAGCCCTCGATGTCACCCACCGTACCGCCAATTTCAACAATGACAACTTCACTGCCCTGTCCAGTTTCAAAAATACGCCGTTTGATTTCATCCGTAATGTGCGGGATCACCTGCACCGTGCCGCCCAAGTAGTCACCGCGGCGCTCATTTGAAATTACACTTTCATATATTTGACCAGCGGTGATGCTGTGCCCGCGATTAACGGGGCCTGTCGTAAACCTCTCATAATGCCCAAGATCTAAATCGGTCTCCGCGCCATCTTCTGTGACGTAAACTTCACCATGCTGAAGCGGCGACATAGTCCCGGGGTCAACGTTAATATAGGGGTCGCATTTCATTAGGCAAACTTTCACGCCTCGAGATTCGAGTAAAGTCCCTAAGCTCGCTGCACTTAAACCCTTACCGATTGACGATACAACACCGCCCGTTACAAAAATATATTTTTGCCGAAATGCTTTTGATCGCCGACTCACTCTCGCCCGCCTTTCGAAAGAATTTGCTCAACATTTTTCACATCGTCAGAGGTATCAACACCAATCGAAAGACCATCAATTTCGACAACTTTTATTCGTGCCCCAAGCCACATCGCGCGCAGTTGCTCAAGGCTCTCAGCTTTTTCAATAGGAGTCGGCGGCTGAGCGCAGAATTCTTTTAAGAATTCTTTTCGATAGCCATAAAGGCCAATGTGTTTTAGCGCCGTGTTCGGCCATTTTTCAAGGCCCTCTCGCGAATAGGGGATCGGATAACGACTAAAATAAATGGCTTCACTTTGACGGTTCAATATTAATTTTACCACACCCAGTGACTGCAACTCTTCAGGCGGCAATTTGTGCGCGAGAGTCGCCATTTTCAACTGGGGTTCATCACGCAAAGCACCAACCAAGCGATCAACCCAGAACGGCTGAATGAGCGGCTCATCACCCTGGATATTAAGCACAACATCACAATTTCGAGCTTGCGCCACGGCCCAGACTCGATCACTTCCTGATGGTAAATTGGGGTCCGTCATTACGGCATTTACGCCCAATTTTTCAGCGAGCGCTGCTATTTCGTGATGATCAGTGGCGACCACGAGTTCATTTAGCGACTCAGCCTTTTGCACTCCACGAACGACCCATTCGAGAAGGGGGCGCCCATTGATTTTTAAAAGTGGCTTGGCCGGCAATCGAGTCGACCCATATCGGGCCGGGATAACACCTAAGACTTGCATTTATCAGCTGTATCACGAACGTACGAAGTTTTCAAAAACACTTCTCTTTAAATCTTCAATGCCTGTTTTATTTCGGGCTGAAACCCAGACCGTACCAACGACAGCTGGGTTTATTTTAGCCAATTGATTTTTCTGTTTGGCCTTTTCACTCTGGTTCATCTTGTCGATTTTGTTAACAATGAGTAGCACTTTTCGATCATAGTGCGCCAACCACTCTATTAGATTGTTTTCGTCGTCAGACCAGGGGCGTTGACCATCAAAAATTAATAGAACTCCGCGTAGTGGCTCGCGGCCGCTAAGGTACTCCTCAACCATCGGAATCCAAGACTCGCGTAGCGCTTTACCCCGCGCGGCGTATCCATAGCCCGGCAAATCGACGACGACGACTTCCTCATCGAGCAAAAAAAAGTTCAAAAGATCTGTTTTTCCGGGAGTTTGACTGACCCTGGCTGGCGCACCACCGAGCCATGCGTTAATCACGCTTGATTTTCCGGCGTTTGACCGCCCGATGACCGCAACTTCCGGCCGGTCCGATATTGGGCATTCTGTCAAATTCGTTGCGCTTTTCATAAACTTGACGGACATGGCCAACCTCTTTGTGTATTGGGGTTTTACCAGACATCCGGATCAATCCGCAAGTTCGGACTCTCAGTCCGAGCGGACGGACAACTTACCTCCATAACGAATTAAACCACCAAGCGGGGCTCCGGGGCTGCGGCACGATTCTTGATAAAGACGGTACTGGCAGGAGGGCCCAACATTGAAAACCATGAATCTATACGCCGGAAGCAAAAGCGCCGAACACGGCTACTTGACCTTAATTGAAAGCAAAACTCGAAAAACCTATGAACTCGCGAACTTTAACCTAATCGGTCGAGACCCTATTGCGACCATTCAAATTGCAGATGAATTCGCATCGCTTCGTCACGCCCGCATCGAGCGTCTTGACGAGGGCTATCTGTTGCGCGATCTGCGGTCTCTGAATGGCACCTATCTTAATGGCAGTCGCATCAATGAAGCCCCGCTTCGAGATCAAGATCGCATTCGAATTGGCGTAACCGAAATGGTCTTTTCTACAGAAAAAGATGATGACCTCAACCCACTTTTTCTATCGAGTCGCAATACTGTTTGGAACGACGAACTCCAAAGACTGCCGGCGATGGCCCAAAGCCCCCACCCAATATTGATTCTAGGCCCGTCGGGCTCGGGCAAAGAGGTCCTTGCGAATTTAGCGCACAAATTTTCGGGGCGCGCACACGGCCCATTTCTGGGCGTCAATTGCAGTGCTCTTTCAGAAAGCCTGATTGAGAGCGAGCTCTTTGGGCATGTCAAAGGTAGTTTCACCGGCGCTAATAGCGAACGCAAAGGCGCTTTTGAAACGGCCCGCGGAGGCACCCTTTTTCTCGATGAAATTGGCGACCTACCCATAAGCCTACAACCCAAACTTCTACGCGCTTTAGAAAATAGCGAAATCAAACCGGTCGGCTCTGATCGCCCAATCTCTACCGATGTTCGAATTGTAGCGGCAACAAATCAGGACATTGAGCGCCGAGTAAATGACGGCCGCTTTCGCTCTGACCTTTACTATCGGCTTCACATCCTACAGATTCATCCACCGGCCCTTCGAAATCGCATTGAAGACATCGAAGATCTCGTAACTTTTTTCGCAAAAGGCCTCGGCGTCCGCTTCTCACCCGAAGCACTTGCTCAAATGCACAAGCACGACTGGCCCGGAAACATTCGCGAATTAAAAAACGTGATCTTACGCGCCACCGCCCTCTACCCGGGGCAAACCATTTCGGTCGAAGACCTTCGAAAGCTGATCGAATCAAAACCGCCGGCTCAAAACCTTCCGATTTTTGATTTAGGGCTGCGCGAGTCTTCGACGCGTGGGCGCAGCTTACAAGAAATCGAAAGGGGCATGATCGTCGATCGCTTACGACTTTATAATGGCAATCAAAGGCGAGTGGCCTTTGAACTCGGAATACCAAAAAGCACCTTACACGACCGCCTCAAACGGTATCAAATTAATGCTAAGCAATTTAGATTTCGGTCTCAAAAAGAACCTGAACAACAAAGCCAATCTCAAAGAATTCGCGACGCAGTCGATAGTATGTCTGAAAAAGAAAACGAAAAAAATTGATTGAGGCAGCGGCGCTAGCTGCCGTTGTAAATAATAAAATTACTGAAGTAAATGTGAAAAACACGACCCTGATTTAAGATTCTATTTATATGGTCCCTGACCACTTCTTTCATTCTTGATTTGCCAATCAGAGTCGCCAAATCATCATAAGAAAATGTCTCAATCGATCTCTGCACAATATCCACAAGCTCACGCTCACGATCTTTAACCTCAACGGCGGTGTCTTGCGAATCGACGCCAATATATAATTCAAATGTACCCATAGGGTTCGGGCCCGTGCTCGCTGAGGGGCGAAGATTCACCACTACTTTTTTTAGAAGAACCTGATATTCGACCTCCGGAAAGGCTAGGAATAAATCCTGAAGCTCATCTTTCTTTTCAAATGATCGAACAAAGGCAGCGCCATTTGCCAAAGACCGCGGCAGACTGTCTTGGTAGTGCGGCAGCCAATGGCCGGTTAATGTTTTTGAGAGAACAAACAGCGAGCTAATGGCCGCTAGACTCATAAATGCGATAGCCAATTTCTGCTTACGGCTTAAGGCCTTGAATTGTAACCACACCGTTTTAATTGCGACAGCTGCTTTTAATGCCTGAGATTTGTAAAACCTAAATCTATCTGGCACATCATGCCGAACATATTTTTTTGATCGTTCGAAAAACGCAAATAGCCCACTTTTAAGCGAACCCGATTTCGCGCGAGCAAACATTTGCGCTCGTTGAATTCGATCTCGAAAAAAGTTCGCCAGCCTTTGGCGACTCTTTATCAGCGCAGATTCGCCCTCGTCTTTGGTCAGATGCTCGTCATCGTCATCGCTGCTAATGCCGAGGCCCTGCATATCCTCACTGAGTTCAATCTTTTGATTTTTAAGAAGATCGAGTTCTTTTTTAAATTCCGGGTCTTCAGCCTCAATAATTTTATCAAGGTCGTCGAGAGAAAAAATGTCCGCGGTCGACGATGACACGGCCGTATTTGAGGCCGGCGGCCCGCCCGAATTTGGTGCCGCCACCGCGGCGGTCGCCTCGGCTTTGGACGGATTTGGTTGTTCTTCAGATGCCATCTAAATCTCTCATTCGTACTTTATTTTTTCATGTCTTAAACCGATACACAATCGTCAGGAGTAAAATATGTTGAAGCAAACTTATATTTTGGCCCTTTTAATGACAGGACTAACGGCTTGCTCATCGCTTGATCTCGGTCGCAGCGAAGTTAGCGGCTATTCAGACAGCCGCGCGACGCCTTCCGGCGCCCAAGAGTTTTACCGCGCCAAAAGATCACAGGATTGGAACGAGGCCCGCGAAGAATTGGGTCTGCCGCCTGGTCGAGAACTCAGTGAGGGCGAAGGCGAGCGAGTCCAAGCAAGAGTTCAATTAAAGCAAGCCGAGAAGACCCTGCGCTACGAACAAGAGCGAAGACAATATTATGCGCTCAAGCCCTTCTTTCGCAGCGACTTTGACAGGGTCGCGTTCTTGAATCAACCCAATCGAGAAGCTCGCGAGCGCTGGGCCCGCGCCCACAATATTACGACGGATGAAACGAGATTTGATCAACCGACCACCGGGCTGATCGATAACAATGATGTTGGCCGAGGGATGAGTCGATTCGCCGTCAAACAAAGCTGGGGTGAGCCTGATGCGATCGAGGTTGCCGGCAATACGCTCTACGGCAACGAAAGATGGAAGTATACAAAACAAGTTTCTACTGATGATGGCTACAAAATCGAGACCCGAATCGTTTACTTCGAATCGGGCCGCGTCGTCGGCTGGGAAACCCTCAACTAAGGCTTTGTGACAGCCGCGCCAGCAATTGCAAATGCCGGCATGGCGTCACGACCGTACCCACCTACTGAAAGATTGGCCGGGTGTGCGTAATTCACCAAACGACCTTCGTCGACTAAAAATTGACCACGCATTTCAGACTGATCAAGCCCATAAACGTTTCCGTTCTTGCTTGCCACGGCCCCTGCCGATCCTGATTTGAATTTCTTTACAGTTGGCATGATATGAACCGTGTACGTGCCCTCTTCGAGCCAATCTGCTTTCGGTACGTTAAGAGCCAAGATAACCGCGCGATCAGCCTCTTCGCCATTCGATGCGCGCACCCCACGCTTGGTCATTATGTAATCCCAATTCTTGGTCTTCTCGGGGTACCGAGATAAAGTAGAGTCCGCCAATTCTTCAATCGCATAAACTTTCATGAACGGGGTGCCCGCCGGTAGCAAATGACGAACATAAGCAATCGTCTCGTTGTCGGTGCGGCTGCAACCATGGCTACGAGGGTCTGTAAACAAGTTGGCCCAAAAACCGCGAGTCGCGCGAATGTATTTGTCTTTATCAACGCCCCAGCCCAATGTTCCGTGTGTCCACTGATTGTGCGAATTCGGGCTCACCATGGCGGCGTACCAACCGAATGCTCCGCGAACCTTCGCCGTACTATTTTTTGGCAATACGCTACGACTTGTCCATGACAATACTCCGGCATGTGGGCCCGGGGGCGGTGGCAATGCGGGGTCATACCAAGACGGATAAACTTCGCCGCCATCTTGATAGAATTTAATCCAATTATCGATATGAAAATAACCAAGAGACGTCATTCGCTCACGATTGCTGGTTTTTTCACCCGCAGCCATGTCAGCCTCTAAAACTAATTTATGCGGGCAGCTGCCTTGCTCGCAACCCTTCTCATAGACCCGCAACTTTTCGGTTGCGATATTCTGAATCATAAAATAGCGACTGACGGCCTCATTGGCCTTCACAACATTTTTTTTGTCGCTTAGATACTCGCGAGAAACAAAATACTTTTCAGCCGCAGCGATTTTTTCGCTCGAATGAGAAATTTCGATTTGCACAAAAACTGAATTGGGTACGATATCAATAATTTTAACTTCATCATTCAAAACAAGACGGCCAACAATATTAACCGCATTTTCTTCAGGGCTCGACCTAACGTTCAGCTGATTGATGTGGACATAATAGGTAGTCGAATCGGGGGCCGCGCGCAACACTGTGGTCTTTTGGATCTGACCATTTTCTTTTTCTTCGCTTGGCTGTTCGCTCGCTGGCGCTTTATCGTTTTCAAAAACAATATTGCCGGTATGGGGCGCTGGCGCATCTTCACTGTCAGACTTTTTACCGCACCCACCTAAGATTGTGGCAGCACAAATAAGGGCGATCAAATTTCGCGAGCTTCGACCAACAACTTCACTTTTGTAACACATTGCGAACCCACTCAAAAACAAACCCATTTCGCCCCCTTATTAATGTCATTGGCACGACCACTATTCAGCTGGACCTTAGTATAGCTTCAATTTTCAAAATTCTCATCATCTCAGCTAGTTATGGAAAAAAATGCACACTTGCCAATATGTCGTCTTGCTCAAAAATTAGGGGCATCATTAAAATACTCAGATGAACACTAATACCATTCGCTATTTCGGCCTCGTGCTTTTTACTCTTTTGTCTTCACACACTTGGGCCGCCCCGGCGCCCTCGGCCGACGACTACTACCAAGCCTTTTCACACACCATTATTGAATCCGATCTCACTGACCAAGCTGAATATGAAGATCAGCCCTACCTCGAATGCGATAAAAAATTTACCGCCTGCCAAACTCAAAATGAAATAATGCTTCAGGCGCTCGATGAACTGGCAATCAGCGGCGACCCGATTATACAAGAGAAGGTTGCGGCATTTGCCTTGGCTCATCGCTCGCGATTTGTCGAGCTAGGTGAGCAGCTGCAACTTTACGTTACACTGAAACAAACCCACGCCCCCGACGCTGCCGGCGAAGAAGCCAACGACTGGCTAACAAAACTTGAGAATCAATTTGATGGGTCGATTAAACTTCAAAACCTCGACACCCGAAGCCTACACACCGTATTTTCGTATAAAAATATATTCTCGGGCTTTCAATGGGCGTTGCTGCGACAAAGAGCTCTATGGGGTTTTTCTGATAAGACCCCTCTTCTAAAAAATCAAAAGGCCAAGCTCGCCACGCCAACGGTCATTCACGACTTGGTGTTTGTCGAGCCCAATTTGACCCACTACCACAATGGCGAATTCGCCGCTCACCCCCGCGTCTATATGTTTTGCCGCCAAGACCGATCTTATCCGTGTCTTATGGTTATTAAAGAACCGAATGGCGGTCTCCACCGCTTAGCCGACCACACGCTTTGGTCGCAACCATCGCTCGGCTTTTCTCGCCACCACAAAAACTATAACCAATCAAACGGCAATACCCCCGCCGGGGTGTTTCGAATTGATGGACCTATGACTGATACAGATCGCTCCTTTGCTTTCGGTAAATTTGGCCGACTGATGATTAACATGATTGAAAAATCAGGCGACGAAGAATTGCAGAAGTCATTGTTGCCGCCATCGAGCCAAAACGAAACCTGGTGGCAAGAGGCCGTCGTGGCTAGAGACATGGGCCGCGGCTTATTTCGCATTCATGGTACTGGCGTGCCGAGCATGCCTGGCACCCATTTCTATCCGTTCGTCGGCACGTCGGGCTGCGTGGCAAAAAGAGAGAACAATTACGATGGCGTGAAGTATGTTGATCAACGGCTCTTTCTAAACGAGCTGATGGTCGCATCGGGTTTTTCGCCCACGCCCGAAAACGAACTGAAAATTCGCGGGCTGTTATACGTAATTAATTTGGATAACAATCACGGCGCCGTAACGCTAGAAGATCTCGCGCGGTTTGGGATTCGGTAAACTATTAATCTTTGCTTTGCTAAGCGTGGGCATCTTCCCACGTTTTGCCCCAGGCCACGTTCACCTTAAGCGGCACGCTCCACTTTGCGATGCCCTCCATCACCTTCTTGATGGCTTGCGCCTCAGCCTCGACGTCATCGGCCGGGCATTCGAATAGCAATTCGTCATGTACCTGTAAAACCATGGGCGAGCTCGATGCAGCAAACACATCGATCATAGCACGCTTCATTAAGTCACTGGCCGTACCCTGAATCGGAGCATTTATCGCAGCTCGTTCACCAAACTTTCTAACCGCCCCATTTGCCGATTTAAATTCATCGATATAGCGGCGGCGGCCAAAAAGAGTCTCGACATACCCCTGTCGCTTCGCGACCTCAACGGTGTCGAGCATATATTCTTTCACTTTTTTAAATTTTAAAAAATAGCCTTCAATGATTTTTTTGGCCTCGTCGCGCGAAATTTCAAGTGTCTCAGCGAGACCAAAAACGCCTTGACCGTACGCTATACCGAAATTAACAGCTTTTGCCATTCGCCGATGCTCAGGCGTCACCTCTCGAATGGGGACATCAAAAATTTCAGAGGCCGTAGCCGCATGAATATCAAGGTCATTTTTAAACGCCTCGCAAAGACCAGGGTCGCGGGTGATTTCGGCTAGAATGCGCAGTTCGATTTGGCTATAATCGACCGACAACAACACATGCTTTGGCTGGGCAATAAAGGCTTTACGCACTTCACGGCCACGCTCGGTGCGAATCGGAATGTTTTGCAAATTAGGATTAGCACTCGAGAGTCGCCCCGTCTGGGTCACGGCCTGATAGAAGTGTGTGTGCAACCGCTGGTCTTTGGGGTCAATCAAGCTCGGCAACGAATCAACGTAGGTCGACTTGAGTTTAGCGAGTTCGCGATAACTTATAACGAAATTGCAGATCGAATATTGATGGGCCAATTTCGACAATACCTCATTATCGGTCGAGTAACCGGTTTTTGTTTTCTTGCCCATCGGTAAATTCAGTTTTTCAAACAGCACAACGCCCAATTGCTTTGGGCTCGCGATATTAAAACTTTCACCAGCTTCTTTTTGAATCTCAATTTCAAGTCTCTTAATATCTGCCTGCAATTCGACGCTTTCTTTTTGCAGTTTCTCTTTGTCGACAAGAATACCCGTGCGCTCCATCTCATAAAGTACGGGCACGAGAGGCAATTCAAGTTCATTTAAAACTCGCGTGAGATTAGCGCTCTCAAGCTTTGGTTTCAAAACCGCCTCGAGCTCAATCTCGCAGGTCAGCAAATCTTCAGGGCCAGAAAGATCAGGCACTTTTCGGCCAAGATAACCTTCATAAACTTCGCTGAAATCACCTATAGCCCCGGCTCGATCGATGTAAGCCGCCAGCATCGTATCCCAGAGCGGGGGCTGCGGGGCCGAAATATCTTTGGGCACCTGAAATGCGCGCCAAATAGTCTTGATATCAAAGCCTTTGAACTTCAGGTGTTTGCCAAACAACACGTGACCAATTTCGGCCAGCGTCGCATCGACTTGAATCGCTCGACCATCGTAACCGAGACAAAAACCACGCTCGTGGTTCACCACCCAAATTTCGTCATAAGGCTGCACATTTTTTTTCAACTCAGCCAAACTCCATTGAGCTCTCTCGAGAGATTGAATCGAAGTATCCACGGGCTTTACAGACTTTGGCTCGTGCACGACAGGGGCCGCTTTTGGCTTGGCCTTTTTGGCAGGGCTGCCCTCATCTGGGCCAGAGTGGATCGGCGGAGCACCATCACCAACCAATTTCTTTGCCAAGGCATCAAACTCGAGCTCTTCGAGAAGTGTTTTGACGTTTTCTTTGTCAATGGGTCGCAACTTCAAATCTTCAAGTTCAAGTTCGAGATCAATGTCCGTCACGATCGTCACTAGCTTCTTCGCGACGAAGGCATTTTTTTTACTTTCAACAAATTTATTGCGAACGCTTTCGCTTTTTATCGAAGCAAGATTTTCGTATATTCCCTCAAGCGTCTTATACTCGTGCAAAAGTTTTTGGGCGCCTTTCGGCCCAACCCCATGCACTCCAGGGATATTGTCACTCGTGTCGCCCACAATAGAGAGATAATCAATCATTTGCTCTGGGGTCACTCCCCACTTTTCAAGAACTCCGGCGCGATCATAGCGCACATTCTTCATTGTATCGTAAATCGATACTCGGTCGGAGACCAACTGGGCAAAATCTTTGTCGCCGCTCACTATTGAAACTTCGAGACTTTCTCTTTCGCCAAATTTGGCAATCGTTCCGATAATGTCATCCGCCTCATAACCAAGACGGTCGATCGCTTTGATACCCAAGACCTCCGTGATTTTTCGAATGTAGGGCATCTGCGGCTCGAGATCTTCGGGCATCTCGCTGCGGTTGGCTTTGTATTCTTCGTAGATCTCATGACGAAAAGACGGCTCTTTGCGGTCAAAGCAATAGACCATGTAGTCAGGGCGATTCTCTCGCAGCAATTTAATGCTCATCGAAATAAACCCGTAAAGGGCATTGGTCGGCAGACCCTTAGAGGTCTTCAGCGGAGGAATGGCGTAAAACGCACGAAAAAAAAGCGAACTCACGTCAACGAGATAGAGCTTCTTCATAAGTTGGCGCAGCTTCTAATTTTTAAGGTAAGAAATCAACAGATCGTTATGAACTTGCTCAAATCCACCCGATTTCAAAACCTGTTCAGCGACTGGGCCGCGCTGCACTTGTTCAGAATACGAATCAACATAAAGACTCAAGCGCTGAAGCTGAAGAATATCGTCCGAGGTGGGCACCTGAGTGCCACGCTCCCAATCCGAAACCAGCTGCGATAGACAACCAAAGCGCCGAGCAAAATCGGCGGCCGACCAACCGAGCCGCAGGCGCAGACTGCGTATTTCTTCTGCGCCCCATTCCGCCGGCTTTACTTGCTGTCGTTCGTTCTGATTCATGGTGCCATACTTTGCTATAGCCATTTCTGGCGTCAAGCCTTAAATCACTTTGAAATAGTCACACGGTGGGCCTCAAGACCCATGCCTGTATTTATAGCATCAAAGTAGACATTGAGGCCGTCGGTGATGTCAACCTCACGCGCACCCTCGATCGACGTGTAATGAAAATACACTTCGCGTCCGTCAAAATCTTCAATATAACCGTACCCCTTTGCATGAAAGAAACACTTGATTCGCCCGCTTGTCATGGACTGCATCCCTCCGGTTAAAAGTTTTGGTCAATTAATAAGGCGCCAGAGTTGGCACACTCTTGGATAAAATAAAAAGTCTGTCGGGCGGCAGCCAAAAGAAGGGGGCCGCTTATTCTTCGTCTGAAAAGACAAAAACTAAATCTCCTTCACTCGCGAGATCTAATTTCTCGCGAGCTTCGAGTTCAATAAAAGACGGATCTTTTGTGCGTAAAAGTTTTTGATCAATTATTTTCGAATCGCTCTCCAGGAGCTGGATGCGATGAGTAAGCTCAACGGAGTCGCGATTTAATCGCCAGAGACGAAATAGACTGCCATCGAGAAGCAAACCGAAGAAGACCAATATAGAGCAGACGATCAAAACCTTGAGAGGTTGATGAAAAAAGGAGGCTATAGACTGACCGAGGCGAACAAAGAAATTTCGGATCATCAGCTATTATTTTACGCCTTTGATACTAAAAACGAAAGGCGTCTGCACCCCAGAACTGGACGTTAGTCCCGATCTCTTCTTGAATACGAAGCAGCTGATTATATTTTGCAGTTCGCTCACCCCGGCATAGACTTCCGGTCTTTATTTGCTCACAACCCAAGCCCACACTTAGATCTGCAATCGTTACATCTTCGGTCTCGCCACTACGGTGCGACATCACCGCATGAAAGCCGGCAGAATGCGCGAGTTCAACAGCTTTCTTAGTTTCAGTAAACGAACCAATTTGATTTACCTTTACCAACAGTGCATTGGCGGCACGCTCTTCAATACCCCGAGCAATGCGCTTCGGGTTCGTTACAAAAAGATCATCGCCAACGACTTGAATTTTATTTTTGCCGGCTTCATTGGCCTTGCAGAACTTCTGCCATGACGACCAGTCATCTTCGGCAAAACCGTCTTCCATACTCGCGATTGGATACTTGCGAGACCAACCACGATAGATCTCGCCCAATTCTTCTCCACTAATCTTTTTGCCCTCGAATTTATATAAGCCATCGGCAAAAAATTCGGTCGAGGCCACGTCGAGAGCCAAAAATACATCTTCGCCCAATCTGTAGCCTGACTTTTCAATGGCCATCACTAGCAACTGAAGCGCCTCTTCATTATTTTTCAAATGCGGGGCAAAGCCACCTTCGTCACCGACGGCCGTCGAAAGATTCTTCTCACTCAGTATTTTTTTAAGCAGATGAAAGATCTCGCTACCGGCGCGCAATGATTCTGAAAAGCGCCCTCCGCAAACCGGCGCCACCATAAACTCTTGAATATCGAGACCGTTATCAGCGTGTGCCCCGCCGTTCAAAACATTCATCAACGGCACCGGCAATCGGTTGGCTTTCTCGCCGCCAATGTGGCGAAAAAGCGAGACTCCATTGCTCAAGGCCGAGGCCTTCAAGCAAGCCAAAGAAACACCCAAAATGGCATTAGCCCCAAGTGCGGTTTTATTTTCTGTTCCGTCAATTTTCAAAAGAATTTCATCGAGCGCCGCCTGATCGAGCGGGTTTACGCCCAATACTTTCGGGGCAATTTTCTCATTTATGTTTTGAATAGCATGCAACACGCCCTTGCCCTGAAAGCGCTTCTTATCACCATCTCTAAGCTCAAGAGCCTCGTGGGCGCCGGTCGACGCACCAGAGGGGACCGCGGCTCGGCCGACTATTTTTTTATCTAAGGTAATTTCAACTTCAACTGTAGGTAAGCCCCGACTGTCGAGAATCTCGCGGGCCCGAACTTGTGTGATCTGTGGCATTTTTGTTCTCCAATTGAACTAACAATTCTTGTGTCACTTGTGGAAACGATATTTGAACCTGCTCCCAGTTCACACGCTTCATTGCCTCGCGCACCTGAGCACTGAGGCGGTCTTGCCCAACCAGCAGCGTGATCAACTGTTGCGATCGAGTGAAGTAATCTTGCAAGCGCAAAATTTGCTGGAGCACGTGGGCCGATTTCGTACGAAACTGTGCCAATTCTTCGATAGCCGAGGGTTGCGACTGCGCCGCCATCAAATTTTCTGATTTAATTTTTTCAATTTCGCGAGTTTTCTCAAGCAAAGCGCGCTCTGTCTTTTCGAGATTTGAAATTAGATTCTGCACCAACTCGGGCGCCATCTGTCGACGGTCAAGCTGGCCGTCGCCGAAGGTCACCTGTGCGACCTCCCAATTGACGGATACGCGGTTTTGGCGCCACGTTGCCTCGGCCAATTGTTGCCCCATAAAAAGCGGCACAACCTCGATGGCCGCTCTCAGATAGCTCGCCATGTGGGGGTACTCTTCAAACGATATCGGTAAATCAAAGGCCACCATGCTCGAGCTTCGATGGATATTGGCGATCGGTGGGGCTGGCGAAATAAAATAAGAAATAAATCTCTGGGGCTGAAGAAAGATATCTTGAGGCTTTTCGATCATGGCCAAGACGCTATCGAGCACTCCCCAAGCCTTTAGATCACGGGCCTGGTGACCAATCGTCTGCATGGGGTTTTCGATACCCAAATCGATAACACAAATTCGCTCAACTTGGGCAAGCAAAGCCTCAACCTTGTTGGCATCGAGCCAACTTGTTGGGTCTTTTAGAAATTCGACGGGCAGGTCGGTGAGCTCGTAGATTTCACCGCGCTCAGCCCCTCGGCCTTGCAAAAAAGTTATGACAGAATTGGTTATTTTACCGCTGAAAAACACGCCCAAACTTCTAACTTGAGGGGGTTGTGGTTACAAACAAAACTGCGGGCTGCGCGGCGCGCAAAAGGTCATGCGCGCCGTGATCGATCTGCGTCCGTTTAATCGTCGTGACAGTCGTGAGCGTGGATCTCGGCGGCCGACATTGCAAGGCCCTTGCCAGATGGCTCAAGAGTGATCGCATCGCCGTAGTTTTTACCCAATGCTTTGGCAAAATGATCGCGCAATTCGGCTGACTTTTCGGCCTGAAAATCATCGCCGGCGAAGATGGCGTTGAGCCACGCGCCCAAGCGATAACCCGCCATCAAAATCTTGTCGTTAACGTAATCAGAATATTTCTTTTGATAAGCAGCGCCGTTTGAGCCCTTCCAGCTGCTATAAATTTCGCTACGATTTTCAATTGAATCCGTCGACCAATCGATCAAATAAGAGTCTTGCCATTGCGCGATTTCGCGTTTGGTTGGCGTTCGTAATTGATCAACAAATGTCGCCGTATCGTCTTTTGCAACTGGCTTACCCACAAAGAGCGCCTTAAGCGATGGGACGGTGACCCCAGCTGGCATAAGATTTTTTAGAATATTTTCGATGATGTACGTGTCCCAAACCGAATGCAGGTTTGTTTTCACCCCGAAATAAGTCGCATCAATATCATTGCCACCGCGGTCATCAGGCCGACCCTCATGAAGTGGCTGGTGCAAATCACCAATTAAATGAATCATAAAGCTAAGTGCATTTCTTTGAAGGTCCGCTGACGCATTCGAATCGCGCAAAATATCTTCTGCCTTCACAAGGGCGCGAATAACATCACCCGTGCCTTTTGATTTGGCCGGCAAACTATCAATCATTTCAAGATAAGTTTGTGAATCGTCCATGTCGGCAAAATGATAAGGCGCCGTGTGTTGCCATGGCCCCGTGTGCTTCACTTTGTCTGGGAAGGTCGCGGCATCTGCCATCGTCCCGCCCTGCAAAATTTTTGTAACCTTGGTCTTGATATTCGAATCAAGAACACTCTCGGCAACGATGGCTACCGACTCGTGCCCAATCTTACCCCAAGCAAAAGTCTTTTCTGCTGTGAAAGAAGTCGCCATTAAAACACAGATGATGCTCATTGCTGATTTACAGGCCATTAACAACCCTCCTTGTTTATGTCCGAGTAAAATTTTCAACGGACTTAAGGCCAGATGGCAACGAATTAAATGAATTGTGAGGATATTTATTAACTATCTAATATTACCCGACAAAACCGATACTTTTTGAGCCCATTTTCTGGCGCTTTGCGTAAAATGAATATAAAAATGCATGAAATGCATAACGGCCAACTAGCAACGCAAAAATACTATCCTGCTTTTTGAAATTTGGCTCGTGCAAATGGGATTTGGTTATCTTCAATTTCGCCCATAAAGGTTGGTACTTCGCCAGTGGGCTGAAGTTGGCCGCTTAATTTGCCATCGGCCTGACGGAGCATTCGACTCATATTATAGATTGAAACCACGTCGTAGGCGCCATCATCAGCAAAGCCGCGCACCTCTGAAATTTCAGCAACTCGTCTTGAACCATCTGGGTAGCGCGAGATCTGCACGATCAAATCAATAGCCGAGGCGATCTGACTTCTTAGGGCTCGCTCGCTAATCTTCGCCTCAGCGCCTTGAGCGAGGGCCTCAAGTCGTGTGAGAGCATCAAAGGCCGAGTTCGCATGGACGGTGCCCATACAGCCCTTGTGACCCGTATTCATGGCCTGAATGAGCTCGAGGGCTTCAGCACTGCGCACTTCTCCCACGATAATTCGATCTGGACGCAGGCGCAGACTGCTCTTGAGCAAGTCTTGCATTGAAACTTCTTTTAATCCGCGGCTGTCAGTGAGGCGCGTTTCGAAAAATACGACATGTTCATATTCAACTTTTAACTCGCTTGAGTCCTCGATAACGATCACTCGCTGACCCGGTGGAATTCTCTCACAAAGCACGCCGAGAAGTGTCGTCTTACCAGAACCAGTGCCTCCGCTGACTAAGATGTTCTTTCCGAGCTTCATTGAGATATCAAGAAACTGTGCCGCATCGACCGTCAATGCTCCGATCTTTACGTAGTCTTTGAAGGTCATTTGCTTGGTGGTGAACTTTCGTATGGCCACAGTCGTGCCTTTGCGCGAGCACGGAGGCAATACGGCGTGAATTCTATAGCCGTTCGGCAGTCGAGCATCGAGCCGCGGCTCCGCATCGTTGATCACTCGACCCACGCTTTGCGCGATATTGTTGACCGCCGCACGAAGCGAATCTTCGTCACGAAATTTTGCATCTGACTTTTGAACCTTGCCACCGATTTCGATCCAGATCTCGCCCGGGCCATTGATCATAACTTCTGTTACGCGCTCATCATCAAGCAGATGTTGAATCGGCGATAGAAAACTGCGTATGGCCTCTTTAAAAACATCGCCTGGGCCGCTCATGGCTTAAGCCTCACTACTCTGATGCCGGCGCGCGCGCATCCACTGAACCCGTCGGAACAGCGGGGCCACTTGCTGGCGAAAAACCTGTCGAGGGGTAAACAATCAGTCGCCCCTGAGCCGATGTTTCAGGCGAAATATAAGAATACACACCCTCTTTTTTGGGGCTAATGAAGAATGTTTTTATTTTTCCGTAGAAAGTGGCGTGATGTTCTGAAAACGCATCCAGCACAAAACTGACATTGCGAGACTTCTCATTAACGTTAACAACCACGATGCGATATTGTGCGCCCTCTTTCACTCTCAAGGTCGACGGTACGAAGCCTTGCTCGGTATTCAAGATCACAAGGTCTTGCACCGGCACGACCGCATTAAAAACTTTCTCAACAAATGATTTCTCTTCATGCGATGGTGTCACCGCGGCCGGGCTACGATCCGCGCTGACGCCCGTCACGGGCAAATTGAGCTCTCGCGCCGCCGGCGAGGCACTCGTTTCGGTTTGCGATTGGTGGCGAGAAAAATCGACCGTCCATGCAAAAACCATTTGCGGCAGCAAAAGCACCGCGATGAAATTAATGTATTTCATTACGCGCGTGAAAATCTGCGTATTCACGGGCCACCTCCATTGCTAAGTATTCGAGCGAACGCTCGTCAAAATCTTCAAGTTTCGCCATCAGTACCCCGGCATCGTGTTGAAAAGAATTTGCGACCTTCACAACCTCAAATAGTGGCGCCGGATCTTGATTCACTTCTTTCAATGCGTTTTGCCAATCCATTTGAAGAACTGGTTCAATCACACCGAGCTCATAAAGCGCGTCAAAAACTGCCTGCAAGTTGCCTTGTAAATACATAAGCTCCCCGATCTCATTGCGTTTGCTCAATGTCTTATTCGGAGACTTCGCAGAAAAAATTTAGTCATTTGCGTAAGTTGCGTTGATGCCGGGTGGCCCGCCTCGATCTAGACTCGACGACAGTCGTAGCCTATTTATTGCAATGCTTTCTAGCTATATGAAAGCACCCTCCGCCCTCATCCATTTAGGCCTTGCCGCCACAATTTCGGTGACGTTTTTCGTCGGCGCACCGGCTCAGAGTGACGAATCTCAGCCGACTCTTTTGCACATATTGTCAGTTGCCCAAAGTGAGGTCGCCAGACTTCAGTCTAGTCGCGAAGTCTACAAGTGGGAGTACGAAGGCCCCCACCTTCGAACGCCCCACTATTGCTTCGAAGAATGCGCCTGCTTAGCGACAAAAATTTCAACCGCCATTTGGCGTGATCGGCCCGATACAAAAATGCGGATTGTAAAACTCACCCCGACGAATGCTCTGGGCATTAAAATGATTTCGTTGAAACGAGATTACAGTCAGTTCTTTGATTATCACGAGGCGATCGAAGTTTTAAGCGATGGCCGCAAGCTTGTTATCGACCCAATTTTAACGGGTAGACCGATTACGGCATTAATGGACGAAAATATTTGGCTCACTCATTTCTCCAATTTCGTGTTCGGGTATGAAGACTAAAAATAAATTGAAACGGCCGCAATTTCTCGCAACCGCGTCAAGTGGCTCAATTTGAAAAGCCTTCGAATTACTTACCAGCCGAGTTGGCTTTTTCATCTTGGCGAATTTGCTTATTTACGCTGTTCATTTCGCCATTCAACTGCTTCCGTTCACCTTTAGTCAGGTAACCGCCGTTGGCTTTAACTTCAGCGCGCTCTTGGGCCTTAATGCCTTTTTCTTCACCCATCAAAGTCTTCTCTTGGCCTTCTGTCAGCTTGCCGTTTTTCTCAGCCTTTTCTATACGCTTGTCTTGACGGCGCTCGCGACGATTAACCTGCGCACGACGTGGGTGCTTCTCAGCAAAGGTTTCAGCGCGACTTGCTTGGCCAATTAGTGAGGTGATCCCAATGGCTGCGATCAGTACTAGGTTCGTGATTTGAAATGTTCTCATTTGCCCTCCCAGGCTATTTGTTAACGTTCAACCAAGTAACAATCGGGGGGGGACAAAAGTTGCGGCCGGTCCTAAAAAACCTGGACCCACCCGTCTCAAAATGAAACACTTTCTTATGCGATCAAATCTAGCCCTCCTTTTGCTTTTTACCCTCAATACGGCCACTGCCATTGCGCAAGTCGAAAGCTCTACTCAAACGAACACTTCGGCCCCGAGCACCCGCGCTCTTCGCGTTTATTTTGCAGGCGGCAGCGGTTTTACGAAACCAAGTGGCGAATTTAATGATGCAATAAACTCTTACGTTTCAGTTGATGGCCGAGTTAACGCCTCGGGGGTGCTTGAACTACCCGGTGTCTTTGTGAAAAAAACCCCGCACCTCTGGCTCGGACTATTGCCCTCTCTCGTCGCCGAAGAATACTCATCAAACTACAGCCAAGAAACTACGATTGCGCTTACTCATTTCAACCTGGACGCCAGTGCCTTTTGGTTTCTCAACGCCGACCGAGCCGAGGGTGTGTTATTTCGCCTCGATGCTGGCTACACCTATCTTCACCGATTCGAACGAATCGCGCTTGTCGATTTTGATCGTTACTACAATGGTATGAATATGAAAGCCTCGGTTGGCTATGCCCTGCGCGGTTTTTCTGAAGCAGGCTTTTGGTCTTTTAATCTTGGCTTATTTGCGGTATCGGCCGGGGCTATTCAAGAAACGGGCGGCGACTTTACCGTCGGCATTATGCTATGAAAATGGTCACGCTTTCGGCACTGGTAATCGTGTCGACATTCTCGATGCCAATCGCCAACGCCCAAGAAGCACCGAGCATTCAAACCGCTGCTGTCGCAAAAATTGAAAGTCACGAACCGACATTTTGGCAGATGTTTACCAATACCCCAGCTGATCTTATGGATTGGTGGGGCCTCACGTTCTCGCGCGAAAATGCACCACAGCTGATCGGCACACTCGGCCTCACCGCCGCCATGATCCCAACGGATTACTCGACCTGGATGGCGGTCTATCGCCCCACACAAGACAGCGCGAGCCTTACTAAATTTTTTAAAGGGGCCGAACTCTGGAGCAGCGGTCTTTTTCAAATCACCTCAAGCGCATTATTTCTAGCATGGGGTGCAACTGGCAATACCCGCGCGCTAAGAACCGCGTACGAAATTGGCGAATCGGTACTTTCAAGTGGCGTCGTTGTTCAGCTTTTGAAACGCGCCACCGGCCGCGAAAGCCCTCGAGGGTCTCTGGTTCGCGGTGGTCAATGGCGCTCTTACCCGGGCGAATCGACCTACACATCGACCCTTCGAAACTACGATGCAATGCCTTCGGGGCACCTCTCAAGTGCCTTCGTCATTTTTCAAGTTATTGAAAATAACTACCCCGAACAACACTGGATTAGCTACGCCGGCTACCCACTTATGGGTGTATTTGCGCTTGGTTGTGTCGGTGATAATATCCATTGGTTTAGCGACTTTCCGATCGCCTTTGCGCTTGGTTATAGCTTTGCCAAGATCGTGACCTATCGGTACCACCCCGAACTCAAAGTGGCTGACCAAAAAAGCAATCCTTATCTGCCGAATTTTACAATGGGCTTTCACGAAGAAAGCGACCGCCCACTACTTGTAGCGAACTGGCATTGGTAAAAGGCGCTAAGCGCCCTTTACAGAATATTCGCTGCCAGCTCCGCAAGCTCTGAACGCTCACCCTTCGCAAGTGAAACATGCGCCGAAATAGCTTGGTTTTTGAATCGCTCAACTGAATAGGTTAAACCCGAGTTCGCCGAATCAACATAGGGGTTATCAATCTGATAGCAATCACCGGTCAAAACCACTTTCGTGCCTTGGCCCGCGCGAGTCACAATTGTTTTGATCTCATGCGGGGTCAAATTTTGCGCTTCATCCACGATCAAATATTGATTCGGGATCGAGCGACCACGAATGTAAGTTAACGGTTCAATGTTGACCATCCCCTGATTGATCAATTCGCGCGCGCGCCCAGCCGCTTTTTTGTCGGAGCCCATTAAAAACTCGACGTTATCAAAAATTGGCTGCATCCAGGGGTTGAGTTTTTGCTCAACATCACCTGGTAAATAACCTATGTCCCGACCCATCGGAAAGATCGGCCGACTGACAAGCAAGCGGTGAAATTTACCTTCATCAAGCGTCTTGTAAAGCCCCGCGGCCAAGGCCAACAAGGTTTTACCTGTACCTGCCTTGCCGACCAAAGAAACAAACATGATTTCATCATTCAACAAACAATCGAGCGCAAAGCTTTGCTCAACATTTCGCGGGTGAATGCCCCAAATGCTCTCGCCGGGAGTAATCAGCGGCACAACCCGATTTAGCTTGGCATCATACCGACCAATAGCACTGTGATTGCTGTTCGAACTATCACGCATAATGAGGTATTGATTGGCGATTGGCTTATAAACTTCATCCGGCAATTGAATCGACTTATCTTTGTAAAACGTGTCAATCATCTCTGGGTTGACATCAAGCTCTGCGACGCCCTTGTAAAGCTCTTCAACGTCAGAACTTTCGGGGCGATAGTCATTCGCGATAACGCCATAGACATCGGCCTTAATGCGCAAATTGATATCTTTGGTCACCAACTCAATTTTTGAATTCGGAAATAGCCGTTGCAGTTGCATCGCTTTACCAAGAATACGATTGTCAGCTTTTACAATATCAAATTCTTTCGGGACGCCATCTGACGGCGAATCGATTGCTACATAAACGCGAGCGTTGCTTTTTTCAATCAGAACACCGTCAGCAAGAGGCCCTTGCGAGCGTAGAGCATCCATGTACCGACTGAACTGGCGGGCATTTCGGCCATTTTCGCCCAAATCACGTTTGAACCGGTCAATTTCTTCGATCACGATGAACGGAATGTATATATCGCAGTTCTGAAACTTTTGAATTGCGGCCGCATCAAAGAGAATAACGTTAGTGTCGAGAACAATTTTTCGTTCGTGGCCCAGGCTTTTTTTTGCCGCCATTAAAGCACCCCCAAAGAAGCGTCAAACGGACGAAAGTCCGCATTCTTTAATGTCACCGCAGATTAACGAAATTGTATAGCTATTTCTTTAGGTTGGACACCATGACGTCGCCAGTGTCTCGCTCAAGACTGGCGCTCACGGTTTCGATAAACTTCACAAAGTGGTGCAGGGCTTCATCATTAACGGTGCCCTTCGCAAAGCTGGCTCCATGTCGAAATGCGCCATCACCATCAAGGTGACGCACGTTTTGAATTGAAATCGTGAACGGAAAATAAGCGCCCTGGCTGAGATAGACGCGCATCGCAAATTCTTCGCCTTTTTTAAATTGACCATACTCGGGGTCGACATCAAATGAGATACCGTCATCTGAAATGTCGTAGATATCGACCTTCATAAGGCCGCCCTTTGACTTTGAACCGGCGGGGGACGGTATAACGATAAAGGCGCCTATAAAACCCGTGAGAATCGTACGGCGCACTTCTCGGCGCTCGTCGCTCATAATGGCTTCTCGGCGTTGGGTCATGTCTACTACCGGAGCTTTGTCGCTCTTTGCATTTTGTTGCGACTTTGTATCTTTTTGTTTGGCTCTTTGCTCAAGTCGCTTGCTGAAATCGATAATATTGCTCTTAACCATATTCCCCACCCCGTAACATATTATCGGCCGAAAAATGTCTCAACTTTAGCCATTTGAGCTGCTACACTTAAGTCGTGTTAAAGCTAAACCAGCAACAACTACAGGCCCTTATTATCAGTGTACTCGTGCACTTGTGCCTTTTCTTGCTGGCCCTGAGTCTACCCAAAGTGCCAATGGCCCCGCCAACTAACCAAGACGTCGAAATCGTGTATCAAAATGAGACAAAGAACCCAAAGCAGTTCGCTGAAGACTCAACGCCTGATTTAGATCACGCAATAAAAGACCTAAAAGATGAAGTGACTCGATTGTCGCGTGTCGCACGCCGAGTTGTTCGTGAACAAATCGCCGCCAAACCTGGTGAGACCCAGAACCGCTCGGGGCAAAATGGTATGCGCCCGGCCAAAAATATGGCCAAAGTGGCTCGCGAAGAATTGAACCGACGCCAGCACGATAAATCACAGAATACGCCAGCTGAAATTTCACAAAACGATGCCCCTGAAATTTCAAAACGCCAAAACAAGGCCGAAGAAGATATTCAGGTCGACCCTCGCTATGAGCCGCCATCAATTACGGCACCCATGCCCGGCGCCAATGTCGCGCGCGAAACCCACCTTGGCGATTCGACAATTTCTGACTATATCCCCGAAGTGAAAGTGGGTGGCTTTACCTCTCTCAATCAAGATCAGTTTCTGTTCTACACTTTCTATGCTCGCATCAATGAACAGATTCGCAACCGTTGGGTCGAAAACATTCGGTCGCTCATAAACGAATCACCACAATCGCAGCTCTCAAAGTGGGCCGAGAAACCCCAGGTCAGCGAATTTGAAGTGCTGTTGGCGCCCGATGGTCGTTATGTGCGTACTATTCTTTATCGACATGCCGAAACCCAGGTCATCGACAACACGGCGGTTTCAGCCATACGTCTAGCTTCACCCTTTATTAATCCACCAACTGAGATCGTCGAGCCGGATGGTTTCATCCATTTGCACTATCAATTTCACCTCGAATTCAAACCTAGCTTAATAGCGAGTGGCGCACGCTAGCCCCCAACACCAATTTAGGTAGAGTTTTTCATTCGCCGGTAGGCGTACTTTCTGGTCGCGAGTTAAACTGTTGTTATGTCAACCAGAGCAACCTTTAAAAATCTTGCGCTATTATTTTTGCCGATAGCCACGGCCATGATCATCACCTCCGTGGGCCATGCCGGTTTGATGGAAGTCAGCGCCACCTATAGCACGCGCAGCTCGCGCATTGACGACAATAACTACACGGAGTCGCAATCTTGGACGGGCTCGTTCGCTTGGTATTTTCTCGAAATGTCAGCGCTTGAATTTAGTTATACAAACGGTCTTGGCGAACAATCGCTCATGGCCGTAGGTGACCCTGGGCAAACTCACTATTATCAAGAGGTTGAAATGGAAGGGGCAGACGTGGTATTAACCCTTGCGTCTCACACTTCGTTTTTACAACCCTTCGTGCGCGGGGGCATGGCACACCTCAGAAAGAGAATCTTTCGAAAGGATTTTCAAGGCGATACGACCCTCTACGGTGCGCCCGTGGACTCAATCGTCCCGAGCTATGGTTTTGGCTTGAACATAAAAATCACTGAAGAGTTTGGCATCAAGGGAAGTTATGACCGCTGGCAGAGCGGAACAAATGGCAACTCGAGCATTTGGGATGACGCTCTCAAGGCCGGCGTTTCATGGTATTTTTAGGGTTTAACAAAAGCTCAAAGTTGTTTTTAATCTCGCTTTTTACCCACGCCATTTCGGCAATGTGCCTTACCTCTTGCCTACCCTCGTATCTGGTCAAATCAGGCTACAATCAAATGCAAATTCTAAACGCCCGAGAGCCCATCAAAGACGTACTGAAAAGAAATGATTTGCCGCCCGAGCAGAGACGCAAACTCGAGTTTGCTCTCGAGGTGCGAGAGTTTGCCGAAAAAAATCTAAAATTGAATGCGACCGAAAACTATAAAACCTACGTCGATCTAAAACGCCCGTATGTTTCGTGGATCGCCTCGGCCGCCAAAAAAGATGAGCTGACAACCCACACCTATTGGTACCCGATTGTCGGCAATTTACCGTATAAAGGGTTTTTCACCAAAGAAGAGGCCGAGGCTGAGGCCGCCAATCTAGCAAGCGATGGCTACGACACCATGGTTCGCGGAGTCACGGCCTACAGCACTCTCGGTTGGTTTGACGACCCCCTACTCTCTTCAATGCTCGACTATGAAGATCACGGCATTGCCAACGTCATTATTCACGAGTCAACCCATGCCACTCTTTATATAAAGAGCCAAGCCGAATTTAACGAACGCCTGGCAACATTCGTGGGCAATATTGGCACAGAGATTTTCTACCGCAATCGCGAAGGGGCCAATTCGCCAACCTTAAAGCAAATAGCCGACGAAAATGCCGACGAAAATGAATTTTCAAAATTTATAAGTGAAAAGAATAAGAATTTGAAAGAATGGTATCTAAGTCAAAAAAAACCGATTGAAGAACCGGCCCGACAGGGGCAGTTTGAACTCATCCAAAAACAATTTACCGATAACGTCGCCCCTCGCCTCAAGACGAAGTCTTATTTGCGATTTTCAAAAGCCAAATTGAACAATGCGATATTGCTCTACTATCAAACGTACGACTACGATCTTAGCGATTTCGCCAAGCTCTACAGTTATTTTAAACAAGACTTCATTGAGTTCATCAAATACTGCCGCACCCTTGAGAAAAGTTCAGATCCTAATCAAGAGCTGAAGAATTTTCTTTTGAATCATCAGCCCGCACCTCAGACCGCGACGAACCCGATGCCGACGATTTTGAAGTCGACAACCGCCCCCTCCCACGCTGACCCTCCTCAATAAAGGTCATCACTCGATCATGCAGTCGATCGAGAAAGCCGGCCTTTTCAGTCAGCGGCTCTAACGCAATCGCTGGATCAGCGTGTTCGATCAGCATCCTCATGCGCATTAAATTACTGAGCACTTCTCGATCGGCACGCGAATGTTCTATTAAAAGCCCGAGTCGGCCCATCGTTTTGAGATCGGCCTCACCCTCCATATAATCTATCCAATCCTCTAACTTTATCATGCGTCAGCCTCCATTAAATTTCTCGTTTGTTGGTTATGCCATCCCTCGACCACCAGAGACTCGCTCAATTGATGCCGAAGCTTCATTAGGGCATGCCGATAATTCGCTTTGGCGGTATCATACGGGCACGCCATCACCTCGGCGATTTCAGCAAAGCTCAAGTCTTCAAAAATCCTTAAGTTAAGCGCTGTCCTTTGTTTCGTCGGCAATTTTTCAATTTCAGATTGAATCATTACTTTTAAATCATCGTTCATCATGGCCTCCTCAATGTCGACGCCGTCTGAAACAGGCGTTTTCTCCAAGTCGACAGTATCGAAAGAGCGAGCGCGCAGTTTGTTTTTTGCCGTGTTGAGGGCAATCTGAAAAATCCAACTTTTGAAGGCCGAACGCCCCTCAAAGCTTTTCAATTTCTGATGTGCCTTAAAAAAACTCTCTTGCACGACGTCTTGCGCAGTCTGAAGATCCCTGACCACTCGAAACGCCAATCGCAATAAGCTCTTCTGGTGGCGTACAACGAGTTCGGAAAACGCGGTCATGTCCCCTTGCTTTGCTCTCTCTACTAAAAGGTTATCTGCCTCCATACCTTTTACCTCCTATTGGACGCATCCTTGGTCCTGACGGGTTAATATTTGTTATCAAAAGCACAAAAAAAATTGAAAATGACTCTTTTGAAGGTGGCCCCCGTGCCGCCCTGCTGTTTTTACGAACCAGCTGCCTAACAATTGAGCAATAGAAGGGCCAATAAAAGATGGGCAGAATGACGCCGTTTAGTTTCTTTTGTGAAACATTGGTGCGTTAAACGATGTGAGAAAGTGCACCTGGTCTAGGTATTTTTCGGGGGCGGAATGCAACCAGCGACCAATTTTGTCACTTTTTGGGTGCAAATCCGATTCTTATTTGCGCGCTTTACATGCCGGTGACTCGGTTACGACCGGTCTTTTTTGATTGATACATGGCTTTGTCAGAACGACCAAAAATGTCATTCCAGCTTTTATCCTCAGAAGTAATCATCGAATAGCCTGCTGAGATTGTGACTTCCATTTTATGGCCTTCAAAAACAAAATTACTGTCTTGGATAGTTCGACGAATGCGTTCGCAAATTTCTTCAACCTGTTTCAGGGGCGAACCCATCAATAACAGGCAAAACTCTTCACCGCCGTAACGTGCGAAATAATCGTTGCCGCGAATAAGCCCTTCTCGCACGATGCGCGCGAGCTCCTTTAAAACGTAATCGCCGGCTGGGTGGCCAAAACCGTCATTTATTTTCTTAAAGAAATCTATGTCGAAAACAATGATAGCGAGAGGGTGCCCAAGCAATCTTGATTTATTAAATAATTCAACGCCCTGATTGTTCAGGGCTCCGCGATTATTGATCCCGGTGAGGGGGTCGATTAGGGCTTTATTAAAAGTTTGAGCCACCGAAACTGTTTCAATGTTACCGCGCTCAAGAAACTTCATAATAATATTGCCGCACTTAATCTGATCATTGTTCTTTAGTTTCTGCGCCTGTAGCGACGGTATAATCTTATCGTTTACAACCGTCTTGTTCGTCGACTCTAAATCTATAATTGAAACTTCGCCGCCACTGAGCACAAGCTTAGCGTGAGACTTACTCAAGCTACGATCATCAAGATGAATGTGGGCCGTCGGGGCGCGCCCGATAATGTAGTCAGATGAATCAATAGGCCACTGTCGACCAATTTCGTTCGACGGCCCCACGAGCAAAACCATGCACGGAGGTGACTCGCCCGCTTGCGCGATTCGCACTTTAAAAGTGTCGCTTTGCACGACACTCGTCTTATCTAAGGTGTTTTCGTCGTCCTGTTGGGAGACCATGTTTCAACTGTAAACTAATTTAAACAGCAACGTCATCTTCAATTCTATGGTAGCCGCGCCATTCTTTTAAACGCCCTCTTGGTCGAGCGGTTTCGTCCAAATACTCGATCAAGACGTACGTCAATTTTGTAATTCGCCCCAACGAGGCGACGTCAAGAGATGTGACCTCGGTCCAGGTGCCCGTATTAAAATACTCTTTATCGTTGCCGAACTGTCGGTACTGATAGACATGCGTGTGCCCGAAAATAACCGTGTGTACGCGCTCATCGCGTAGAATCTTTTTTGCCGAATCACTTAAATCCGGAAAAATCGCACTCTCAAAAAATATCTTTGCCAGCCTTCTAAAGCGCCAAATGCGGCGAGGGTCCGGCGAAAATACGCTTTTGATAAAATAGGCGACCAGGCGAAATGAAGCCCCGAGCGTGAAAAGTGTTTGAAATAAAATACCCCAGCGCAGCATCGAGCGAAATGGTCGAACCTTATCTACGTGCGGGTGCGCCTGCTTAATTTTAAGAACAAATTCAACGAAGAAAAAACTGCCGAATGGCAAATTTAAAATTGGCTCGGGCAAATCTTTTTTTAAGAAAAACTTTCTCGGGTCTGTGCGATTGGCCGCTTCGTGCATATTGCCGTGCTCAATGTGAATGCCGTCGAAAAAATAGACAAGGTTTTTATATCGAACATTTCGCCCGATCACTTCATTTAAAAAATTGCGGACTGCCGGCCACAATACGCCCTGATCGTGGTTGCCCACGATAAAGGTCACTTCATTGCCTTCTTTGGCAGCAAAGTCTCGCAGCGCATTAAAGAAAACCGGGTGCCCACGAACAATTCTGACGATCTGATCAAGCGTCACGCTCTCAGTGATTACCGTCAAATAGTGACCCTTATAATCGGTTTGTAGAAAGTTGAAGATGTCACCGTTTAATATTATCTCGACTTGCGAGTTGGCAAATTCGCTAGTGGTGTAATAATGCAGAAATTCAGCAAACCGTTCGTCAAAATAGAATTCTTCTAAAAGATTGAGCCGGCCATCTTCTAGGATGCGCCCAGGCCCGAGATGAAGATCGCTTACTACAAGTTTAATTTTCTTTTTCATTAGCTCGCTACAAAAACGACGTTACGACTTTTATGTTTTCCACAATACATGGCTTCGTCAGCCATTCGAATTATATCTTTGTGAGTTTTTGCATGATCCGGGTAGGTTGCAAGGCCAATACTCAAGGTCAATCGAATTGGCTCGCCATCAATTACAAAATTCGTTTGTTCAATTACGCGACGAATGCGCTCCGCGGCTACCTGGGCCCCGCTTGCCGCAGCATTTGGCAAAATAACGACGTATTCGTCGCCCCCATAGCGAAAAGCATAATCGCTGCGACGCAGATTGGTTTTCAATGCACGGCCGACTTCAACGAGCAGCCGAGAGCCAACGAGGTGCCCCTTGGTGTCATTCACGTTCTTAAAAAAATCGACATCCATAAATAAGACCGAAATTTTAAGACCTTCTCTTTGGGCTCGAAAGATTTCATTCTCGAGCGCCATTGTCATAAATTTTTGATTGAACAAGCCTGTGAGATCGTCCAAATACGAAAGTCGGCAAGACTCCCAGTGCTTTAGACTGAAACCAATGTGACGAGCCATAATTGCCAGATCCTGCTCGAGCCTGATCTTCGCAGTTTCAGCTTCAGAATTCGAAATTTTTAACAATAGAACGAAAGCCATTACTTCTCGGGTTTTGACGTCTAGTATCGGAACCAATAGATCGGAGTGTGTTTCGGTGTTTTTTAAAACAGTGGCCGCACTCACGTTTGGCGCGAACCTATTGACCACCTCCGACACCAGCGATTCGTCGAAATGCTTGATGGCCTGCAGGCGCAGATCGCGCATGGTAAACTGCTCAGGGTCGGGCTCAATTCGACCAGGCTGCTGACTTTTGAAATCTTGAAACTGTTTGGCCGTCAACCAAACTACATTTTCGCAGTTAGCTAAATTATACACATACCCTAGCAAACGGGGGATAACGAGCTCGAGCTCGATCTCGTCGAAATAATGCGAGAGTCTCATCTCGCGCGATTCAAAAATATTTTTAATGTTGGCCCAAGCCCGAGAGATCATTTTGCCTTCTTGAACGGCTCGCCGCTATCTTCGCCGCCGCCTTCGAGCATGGTGAGAGCCAACCGCAGCGCCTTCACTGTACGTCTCAACATTTCTTGCTTGTCGACAATTTGCTTATTGAGATCTTGGCCCTTAGCTCGATAGTTTTCGAGGTCTGAGGTAAACTGATCGATTTGCCTTTTAAGGTCGAGAATAATCTCATCTTTATTGCGAACAAGCGCGGTAGACTCCAGCTTTACGATTTCAAGGCGATTTTCTAATTCACGCTCGCGCACTCGAATTTTTTGCAAATTAGTCGAGAGGCGCATTTCGTACTCTTCAATCTTCATTCGAATTTCTTTAAGTTCGCGGTCCTTCGCTTTTAGCGATGCTTCTAAAATCTCTTTTTCACTCGAAAGTCTTTCTTGAAGCTCGTCCAGTTTGCGGGTTTTGAAATCGTTGTCAGCAATAAGCTCATTTGTTCGTTTTCGAATGGTCTCGCCCGCCGCCGCCAGCTGCTCGTTTTCTCTTCGTAAGCGCTCAATCTCTTGTTCAAGATCGAAGATCCGATTTTGGGCAACCCGTAGGTTTTCTGACTGCGACAACGCGGTTTCGGTATTGACTACCGTCATTGGCGAATTGAATTGACTCCCCCTTGAGGGGCTCGGGTACGACGCGATTTTTGGCACTACGACTTTATTTATTTTCGGCAAAATCTTTGATTCACCCAATCTCACAGTCTCATCAGCAAGTGAGAGCCCGGCCGCGGTCGGCTGGCCCGTTTGCTGCGTCGATGCTTGAATAGATGGATCTGCCGCTTCAGAAACAGGTGAGAAATCGACAGATTGCGCGCCGGATGTACCGGTCGAGCTATCGGCCAATGGCTCAACTGGCGCTACCTTTGAAGATGAGTCACCGTCCCCCAAGATATCGCCAATAAGTTCGTTCACAAGGTCTTTTGCTTTTTTCGCTTTCATCCGGTTAAACAATCGGAAAATCTCGGCTTTTTATTAACTCCCGACGCCTTAACAAACGCACCCTGGACCAATTTCTCGACCAAATAGAGGGATTAAAATGTCGAAGCCCCGTTGAGCCCCCGACCTAAGTAGAGCCTTATGCGCATCGATTGATTGCGGTCACACCCACCCATAGAATATTTTATGCTTAAACGATCTTTCAAATTTTCCCTTCGCCTTTGGATTACACTCAACTGCGCATTGACCCTTTCGACTTTCGTCGTGTCTTCAGGTTCAGCCGAAACTCTTTCCGAACTTGAACACAAGGTAAAAATTCACCCCGATCAAATTCGCCTACGCGAGGCGCTCGGGCAAGCCTATGTAAAATCAAAAAATTTCGACAAAGCGATCGAAACCCTCGCGCCTTACTCAAACGAAATTTCAACCAATGCCCTAATAGAATTGGCATTGGCTTACGGAGAAAAAAACGATTCGCTCAATTCGATTCGCACCCTCACTCACCTCACCGAGAAAGACCCCCGCCACTTTCGACCGTATTATCTCCTTGGGTTGGCTTTTAAAAAATCAAACAAGCTCAATGACGCGGCCAAAGCCCTCAAGCAGTCCATCGACCTCGCACCAAGCCACAAGCCGAGTTACGACGCGCTACTTGATATATTTTTGGCTGGTAAACAAAACTACGAAAGCCGAATGTTAGTGACGGAGATGATTCAGCAGTTCGGGCCGAAAAAAGATTTGCTCGCGGCCCAATGTAAATTATTTGCCATTGATGGCTATCTAAAAGACGCCTCTGTTGCATGCAAAAAGGCCGTTAGCGAAGACCCGAAAAACCCCGAGAATCACGTTTATCTCGCGCAATCATACTACGATCAAAACAACCCCCAAGCGGCAGAGAAAATATTTATGACTGCGGCTCGCCAATTTAAAAAATCAGAATTTGTGCAATACGCGGCCGGGCAATATTACCTCAACGAAAAGAACTTCCCCACCGCCGTCAGGTACCTAAACGAGGCCGTTGGTATCAACCCGGCAGCACTGCGCTCACAACTGACGCTAGCTAGCGCGCTTTACGAATCAAAACGCTACGACGACGCCCTCAGCCACTTTGAAAAAGCATGTCACACGGATAAATCAAAAGAGAGTGTTACATTGATTAAGAATTCGGCGGCCCGTCTCCGCAAAGAAAACCAGTCAAGCCTAGCCGACAAATATGATCTTAAGGCAGCGACCTGCCAATATTAAAAAAAACGAGGCTCCGAAGAGACCTCGTTATATTGATTCGATTTACACACCCCGTAAGGTGCAACAATTAGGCAGCTTTTTTACGACGAGCCGAAGACGGGTCGATGTTGTACTGCTTCACTTTTCGGTAAAGAGTCGCACGGCCAATCCCCAAAGCTTTTGCGGCTTCAGTTAGATTGCCATTAAAGTTTTGAATTGCATTTTGGATCGCAACATTTTCAAGCTCATTGATAGTCTGAACTTTAGGGTCATGTGCAAAGTGCCCACCACCAGTTGGAAACTGCAGGATTTTTGCGCCCTCAACTGGGTTTGCACCAGTAGTCAAAGGTGGCAGTTCACCGGTGAGTGAATGCACAAAACCTGGCATATTTTTTTGGTGGCTCCACTCTGCATTTGAGTAGACCTTAACCTTGCCGCCCTTGCCCTCGCAAAAGGCCTTCGCTTGAACGATGAATTCATTGTCATCGCTCACTACAATCATTTTACGTCCCATTTTTACCTCCAATATGATTCAAAACAAAGCAGTACCGGCTCACATAGATATATCGGCGGTTCATTGTGAGATATTAAGCTCAATTTTGAATTGAGCTTAAACGCGCCTATAAGTATTTGAATATATTAGGTATTATTGCGACTAATAGTTTCGATATTGTTACTAAAACAGCGATTAGCGACGGCCGGATTTAATCTTAACCTGCATTTTAGCAATAAGATGAACAGCCATTTTCTCTTGAACTTTGCACATCTTCAGCTCATCACGACGGTAAGATCGTTGGCTGGGGGTCAGGGTGCCAGTTTCAAGCTCCATTTCATAATCCAACTTATTGGCGCGAATGCCTTCTAGCTCTTTTGTCTGTTGCTTGAAAAGCTTGCCCACGCCAGAAAGTGGAGCGACATCAAGCCAAGTCTCTTTCTGCTTGTACCAGGTCAACATACGCAAAAAGCGAGCTTTATTTTTCGCGAGAGTAAACTGCGGAAACTGCGCATCCGTCAAATCGAGAATATTGTCGATCGCATCAATAAACGAAAGATCGTCTTCGTTCTCATTAGCTAGATTGGCCTCATGACTCTGAGTAACGACCGGCGTAACAATCGATGCCCCTGCTACTGGCGCAGTTGTGGCTCGAATAACTGTTTCTTGTTGTTGGGGATTAAGCACGCGTTCCTCCAGGAAATCTAAGACATCATAAGTTAACATCTTAACGTTACATATTGCGACAGACGGTCGATCCACACCTTATAGCCTATCCAACAGCAATTTTCAAATTTACGTAATTTTTTCGCAGTCTTGTGATAGTCGCTTATGCCATGCAGCATGAACTTCTTTCTCGACTTCTCTGCGCCAGCACGGCATTTACCCCCTTTGACCATTCAGATTATTAAGGTTTAGCAGCACACCCGTTACTTCCATGAGGCCACAAGATGCTCAATTTCGCTCCATTAAATCGATTTTTGGTCCCATTATTTCTATCGCTTCATTTTTTTTCGCCCCTCAGTCTTGCCGAGAAATATAACGTCCCAAACGATGATAAATATTATCTATATGAAAGCGGCCCTTACAATTTCATTTACACTGCCAACGAGCGCCCCCTACTCAACGACCTCCTCCACTTTAACGAAGCCATTCGTCAAACGTATGAAAATGATTTCAATTGGAAGTTCGACCAACGCGCGACTGTTTTTTTGCTTTCGAATCGCAATCAAATAGATAACGGTCTGGCGACCCCACTGCCACAATTAGAAACAGTATTTTACCCCGGTGGGGCCGAGTGGCCTGACGAATTTTCGTCTAATTCTTGGCTCTACATATTACTTTCTCACGAAACCAGCCACCTCTATCAACTTAATCCCAAAAGAGGATACGGCGAGTGGCTCCACAAAATTACTCACAACGCCGACCTAAGTGCCGCTTCAGTTTTCCCACCTTTTACCTACACCGAATACCCTAATGTGTTTTTGCCCACTTTTTTATTAGAGGGGAATGCGGTTTTTAACGAATGTCGTTCAGGCAACGGCGGCCGACTCTATAATGGCGCTATACGTGCGACATTTTTACAGCTCGCTCGCGCCGGAAAAGTGAATTCGAAACGACTCATGAATGACCATATAGATTACCCAGGGACGTCAGAAAAATATTGGGTCGGAGGGTATTTGCAACTCTCGCTTGCTGAAAGTTTCGGCCTCGACAAGGTCGATAAGTATTTCTATTCACACGCAGACAATTACATCAACCCCTTTAAAGTGAACGCCGCTTTTATAGAAACTTTTGGTGTCGGTTACGAAGGTGCTATTTCTGAACTGAATAAAAAGTGGCAGCCACTTTACTCAACAATCACAACATCGAAAGAGCCCGTACTTTTTCATTCCCGTGACCACGGTTGGCTGAGCAAAGACACCCACGAAATACGCGCCCTTGCCAACGACGGGGTTTCTGACCCCGTTGCTCACATTTATGATCTTAATACAAACGAATGGCAAACTTCGCGATTGCAACTACCCATGGGCCGCCTATTTCGAATGCCCGGCGGCGAGCTTGTGGCTACAGGCGCGGGCGAAGTCGACAATCAAAATATTCTCGCCGGCCTTTTTTACCCAGGCTCAGGCTACGACCAAACTCGGCTCAATCGGTACTATTACGACATACAAGGGCATCACGAGCTCTACGCTGACGCCAGAAACTCATTTAAAGAACCAAGCCTAGTTGCCGACGGACGGCCGATGGGCCCAGCAAACTCGAGCGCTATTTTTGGGCCTGATGGCGAACCCTACTATTTTCGCCAGATTGGCAAAGACCACACGCTCTACCATAACGGTAAACCCTTGTTTTCATACAAAGGCTTCTACGGCTTTCCGGTTGAAGTCTCTGAGAGTGGCGATGTTTATTTTATCGGCCCTGTTGAACGAGGGGCGTCGCTCTTTGTTTTTCATAGCGGCGAATTTAAACGCCTCAACGCCTCAGATGTGATTGTCGATGCGAAACTAATTAACTCAGAAAATGCGGTTGTGGTCGAAGCTACTGACTCGGGTTTTGAATATAAAACTATCGGCCTCAAGGCCCACACTGAAAAACCATTTGAATACTCTTACTTTTTTGAAAAAGAAGAGTTTAATAAAACTTTTCAGAGCGACGACAAAACAATTCCTCAACGTTTTGATTCGGCCCAAGAGCACGAATACCATTCGCTAAAGGCCGTTCAATTTGACGGCATCGACCCCATGCTGCTCATGAGCTCACAGCAAGGCGTCGTGGGGTCAATTGGCCTTCGCGCCTCAGACCCACTGCAAAACCATAGCTTCAATTTAGCACTGGCTTCGAGCGATTATAATACGGGCGGGGTTCAGTTTTCCTATACCAACCAGCAATACGCGGCCGCCTGGCAGGTGCTCGGCAGCTATCAAAGAATCGCCGACTTTTCAGGCACCAAAGACAGCACCGGGCTGCTGACTGTCGACGATAAATACAATTCGTGGGTTGCGACGACCGGCTTTAACTATCCTTTCTATGTAAAACGCAATTTACGGGCGACACTCATCCCGTACTTCGTCTATCAATACGACGACCCCCATATTCAAATTTCAAACACCGCTCAAACGTTTTCATTTCTCACCCGAATTATGTTTGATAATACTGTGACGGCCCCGCTAGCCTATAGCAGCATAAAACACTTCAATCTCGAGCTAGCACATGACCGGGCTCACGATGCGCCCACGTGGCAAAACGGGCGCAATATTTTCGCCGGGCAGCTAACGGCCCAGTACGATGTCTATCATATGACGTACCTAAGTGCCGCCATTCAAGACGCGCTGACCGATGGCACGATCGCCACCGTACATTTACGTCAGGGCCTTGATAAGTTCCCATTACCAACTTCAACAATTGTCTATCGATTAACACCCTACCTCGATCAACTTTTTTACGAAGCGCGAAGAACCACCGTTCAATTGAAGCAGGGCTTCAACATCGGCTATTATTTTACTAAATTTCCGCTTTCAGCGCGCCGCTTTGCCGTTTTTAGCGCCTACAATCAATACAGTGGCGCCCTGGCCGCTCACGAAAGCCCCAGGTCGCTGTTTGATGAGACCGTATTTGGCGGAGAAGTCGAATTCTTGCTGTTGCATAAATTTCCGTTTCGATTGGCAGCCCTTAGCGCAAAATCTAGCTTTACAAAAACTTCGCAGACGGTTGTAACAATAGGTGCTGCCACTATGTGGTGATAGTTTGGATTTGGAGCGGGCGACCGGGATCAAACCGGCGACCTTCGGCTTGGGAAGCCGACGCTCTATCAACTGAGCTACACCCGCCAAATACATAGGGCTATATTTTCAATATTCTTATCTGAATTTTTGTCAAAAGTTAACAATTACCTCTTCGTATTCGGCTGTTCACTATTACCTACATTCCTATTTTATGGTTTTGTTTTTAGCCAAAAGCTCGGGTAGTATTCGGGACGTCTAAATAGACTCGGGGGGCCTAATGTCTTTCAACAGCAATCTAAGAAACCTGGTCGCAACAGCCGCATTGGGAGCCTCATGCCTGACGGCACTTTCTGCCTGCGGACCAACCCAATCGGCTCGTGACCAACAACAAGCTCAAATTAGAGCGGACAACCGCAAAACATCTGATGAGTACTCGGCCGTGGTGGGCCTATATAAAGGCACCGTGACCTCAGAGGATGGCGATGTTTTTAAAGTCGAGCTGCGAATTTGGCTTACAACAGAAACGCTGGTTAACGCCGGCACCGCTACACCAACCGAAATCCCCACCCTTGCCGGTAGCCTTACGATTAAAACTCCACCCCTCGAAGACATTGAAAGTTTTAGTTCTGGCACCTACGACCAACAGACTGGCCAAACAACGCTTTACTCAGCCGTTACCGCATCAAATCCGACCGGATCAGTGCCCAATGCTTCGTTGGCTGTTCACCTTCACTACACTTCGAACGGCAAAATGACGGGTTCCATTTGTTCAGTAAAATGCAACACCCTCGATGTGACCCGAGTTAACCCTGCGGCACCGAAGAACGTCGCGAAGAACTCGAGCGATTCGAATTTAAATACGAAAGCACTCAACTAATGATTGGCGCCAAATTTAGCAGAATTTTTATCTCACTTTTGTGTTCGAGCCTTGGCTCGTTCGCGAATGCCGAGAAACTTGCCTTAGCGGACATTGTTCGGATGGGCATGAAACGCTCACCTTTAGTTAAAAAGGCCGCGGCCGATCTAAATGACGCTATTGCTACCACCGCTCAATATCGCGGCGCCTTGTTTCCGAACGTGTATTTAGATTTGTCGACACAGTCAAATCGCAACTCTCAAACCTTCAGTAACCTCTCGACTGGATCGAATGCAGGCGCTTATACCCAAACCAATAAAGCCTATTTGGCGGCCACTCAGCCATTGTTTCAAAGCGGCGGCTTAACCGCCGGCATTGAACAAAGGCACGTCAGTGAAGACATCGCTGTACTGGCTAAACTGACCGCAGATCAAACTCTCGTTAGCAACATTGTTTTGGCCTATTATGGCTACGCTCAACAGAATCGACTTTTTCTCGCGGCAAAAGACAATTTCGAAATTTTAGAGTCTTACAACAAAATCATCAACCGTTTCGAACGTATCGGCCGTGCGCGAACAACCGATAAGCTCCTGTCAGAAATTAATTTGGTGTCGGCTCGGGCCATCGTAAATAACCTCGACTCACAGGTTAGCTCACAAAAAGAGCAACTTCGACAACTGCTTGCCGTTGACGAGCTGCCCGAAATTGATTTGGAGGGCGATTCCACATTGACCAAAATTGACAAGATTAGCCCTTCTGAGGCCGTGGCGATCGCGCTCAATGCCAACCCTGATTTGCTGGCAGCAAAAAAACAAATTAATCTGATTCAATCTTCGAAAGACGTCGACGTCTCTCAAGACTTGCCAAACCTTTCGTTGTCGGGCCAGCTTGGATTTCAATCACCCGACCAGCCCCACCTGTTTGACAGCTCGTCACAATTTGGCCAGGTGATGCTCGAATTTAAGGCCCCACTTTTTTCAGGCCTCAGCTCGATCTACAAACGCCGAAGCTATGAAGAGAAGAAAGTTAGCGCCTCTCGCAACGCTGAACTTATTCAACTCAGTCTCGAAGCCAACCTCCGCTCACAACTTAAAGAACTCGAATCTAGCTTTGATCGCCTACAGCTCACACGTGAGGCCGCCTTGAAAGCACGCAATGCCCTCGAGATTGGCAATCGCGATTTTCAGAGATCGCTCATCTCTCCGCAAGATATTTTGACTTTACAAACTTCGCGCTACAACGCCGAACAAACCTTTATTAATACTCTTTTTGGATACTTAAATACGTTGTTGAAAACTCGTTCTCTTATGGGGATAAATCTGGAGGCCAGCTATGCAAAAAAATAATCTATCGTTAAGAAAAAATCGAAATTTTGTGCCGGTAACATTTTTCGCAACTCTTAGCCTCTGCCTCATTGGGCTCAGCACTTTCGCTGCAAGTAACGATTTAGCGATTAAGGTTAAAAAAAATGCGGACTTGAGAAGCGAGACTGTACTCGTTGATTTGAAAACCGAAACTCGCGTTACCGCCGGGCCCCCAAGCAAACCAGGCCAGCTGGCGTTTGGCCTAAGCATGCTGAATCTCGGCCAGCCCCAAATAACAACAGCTGCCCAGTCGAGCCAATATGATCTAACAAACAGCAACGCGGTTGGTTTCGAATACTCATCAACTATCTCACTCGCACGAATTACCCTCACCGCAGGCTATGACCCGGTTGAACAACACGTTGGCGCGCCAACGCGCTTGAATTTGGTACCGGTCGGCCTATTTGGTGAATATGTTTTTGCCAAAGACCGCAAGGTCATGCCTTTCATTGGCCTCGGGGCAATGGAGCTCGTACAGTTTCAACGCGGTACCGATCTTGACAGCGTTACTCGTGCCGACGCTGTGCCGGTCTTAACGGCTGGGGCCGAGTTTGTCACACCGTGGGATTTTAAAGTTCATGCTCGCGCCCGCCGAATCGAAGCACTTAGCGCTTCAACAAAAGAATGGTCTGGGCAGATTTATGACTTGGGTTTAGCTTACAGCATGTAGTTTCGACACGACTCGCACCGATGGAATACAAATGAGCTTTTCAAAGTTTGAACCCTGGTCTGTTTTTGTTGCCGTATTTTTCTCAACTCTCTTTATCTCTCTTTTTCTCAAACGGCTGCTTTGGGTTCGCTTAATAAAATGGTCTGAAGCCTCGAAAGCCCTTTGGGTTGAACGATTATTGGCCGAACTTAACCGGCCCGCAAAGTTTATTGTTTTCTGGATTACTCTTTCGTTTTCACTTCATTTTATCCCCGAAACGTTTACTCATCAGTCTTTTATCGCTCTCGGCATGAGAGTGTTTTTTATTATTACCTTTATGTGGCTGCTTGACCGTTTATTTAAGGTGACCCTCAAGTCTCACCCTTACTTCAGCGCGGTCACCGCCGGAACCCGACAATTGATTCAATTTGCAATTCTAATTGTGCTTCTTTCTCTAGGCCTCTTGTCGGTACTCGATAATTTGGGCATTTCAATCACTCCCCTTTTAGCCTCATTAGGGGTCGGCTCCGTCGCTGTTGCCTTGGCCCTGCAAGACACCCTCAATAACTTTTTCAGCGGAGTCTATGTACTTGCTGATCGACCTATACAAATCGACGACTACATTAAGCTTGAAGATGGCACCGAGGGCTATGTAGCACGCATTGGCTGGCGAAGTACGCACATTCGACTACCCACAAACAGCGTTGTTGTGGTGCCAAACTCAAAAATTGCGTCATCACAATTAACGAATTACAACATACCGTCGCACGAAACGACCTTTCGAGTTGAAGTCAGCGTATCGTATGAGAGCGATCTTCCGACCGTCGAGAAAGTCTGTATTGAGGTTGCAAAAGATGTTCTCGCGCGCGAGTCGGCAGGGGTCACGGGCTTTCAACCGCTTGTTCGGTTTCATACATTCGCCGACTCAAGTATAAATTTCGCCGTACTTCTTCAAGCTAAGCATTTCGCTGATAGCGGATTATTGCGACACGAATACATCAAGGCGATCCATGCCCGATTTAAGCGCGAGGGTATTGAAATCCCCTATCCACAAAGAGTCATACACTCAGCGAGCCTCTCTAAAATTTAGAAAAATAGTTTATAGCCAATTTGAGTAAGATGATTTGAGAAAATAACTTTCAAATCATTATCAGCCCTAAAATGATAACTGCCTTCAATTAAAACATCAGAGGTGAACTCTGCAAGCGACCAGAGCGGCTCGAACTCAACCTTCGCACTTATACGCGCGGACTGAATATAAAGTCCGCTATCCAAACCCAAAGCAAGCTGATGCTCGCGCGCACTCGCCACTGCAATGTGGGTCGCTACCGTCGGCAATAGAAAAGCTCGAGCCACGCTTATTGGTAGCACCCTTTTCTGTAAAGACTCGCGACTTGAAATCAAGTCAAAGCCCGAGCCGAAGCCTCCACTCAAATTTAATCCACTCTGCGGGCCACGCCCTTCAAAATCAACGTGCGCCGACCAAGAAGGTTTAAAATCAATCGACTGCAACGGCTCAATCGACTTGGCCTCAACTAGAAGCGCTCGCCACATCGTCACTTCACTTGGCGCAATTGACCCGTAAAGACCGCTTTGTTTTTCGCCGCCCGACTGGTTTGCCTTAAGAATATCAAAACCTAAGTACTCAATTTGCCCAACTCCATCGTAACCACCAGGAGCATCTACCAACGAGTGCGTGCCCATTCGATAGCGCAGCTCTTCAGTGCCGACCTTCGATTGCCCATCCCGACCCGCACGCAGCTCAACCGATGAAGTGTGATGACCAACGTAAGTCGGGCTTAAACCAAAATGATCTTTAATTTCTGAATCATTGATTGGCGTCGAAATGGCCGCGAGCGCCGATCGACGCGTGTAGGTCGCTTCGAGAATGTCATTTTCGGCCGCCGTTAAATTAATTTCTGCCCGATAATTTCGATACGACCAATAGTCCATAAGGGCATCAAGAACAACGGCATCATTTGCGACCCCGATGGCACCAACGTCGTTCTGTAATTCAACAAATTGCTTCGTCTGGGCGGCCGACATGCCCTGCACTCGCATATCAATTTTTCTCAACACCGAAGCACGATAGCGCGGAGCATTCTCTGCGACTTTTTCAGAAATTAACACTCGCACGGTATCAGCCGGCAAAACAACCGGCGACAGTTTGGCGATCAGATTCAGTTGCGGTCGAACCGCTTCAACCAATGAGAGCAGCCGATACGAACAGTTTTCGTCGGCAAAATAATACGGGATGATCGAGTTGAAATTGAGCTCCCAAAGATAGAGCTCGAGAAAATTAACTTCGTCCGACGTAAGGTTTAAAGATTGCTCCCAAAGGTCGCGAGATTCTGAATTATTATAGAGGCCAATTTTTACGTAAAGCGGCTCGATTTCAAAATGCCCGGGGTATTGGCCCGTCAAACCACGAACCATGTAGAGTGCCCGCGAATCGCCAGGCGTTGAGTTCGCGAGAAACCCGACCGCATAACTGAGGAGATCATGACGAGCTCCAATACGTTCGTCACTATAGAGCCGTAGAAATGTATGCCCCAACACCGAAGCGGGGTTGCCACCATAAGGCCCAGCAAAAACGATCGACGCGCGATTCGCGTGCATTCGCTCGAGCCAGTATTTCAAATCGGGGCAGGCCGGGCTCGGCAGTTCAATCTTCAAGTACTGCTCAATCAATTGCTTTCGCGCAGGGTAGGCGCATGCCGCAACTGATTTCTGCAAACCAAATGTTCTCGTTGATTTAGGGTTCGAAAACTCAGCGAGCTCAGCTTTGAGCTCAGCCAGTAGATCAGCACTTCCCGTATCTGAAATAAAGAAGTAAGGAGACTCGATTGGGCTCTTACCGCTTTTCTTAACTTGAAAGAACTTAAGCCAGGCCGCCGAACGAGCAAACGCCTCGAGCTCCGCCGCGGGCACAAGCGCCCCTGGTTTATTCTGAGCGGCGAGTGGCTGGGTTAAGGCCGTTACAAAGACCGGCATTAAACACAAATAAAAAAAACGCTCAATGATTCTCATTGAGCGCTCTTTGCTAATCTAAAGAGGTAAAATATTACCCGAGGTGAAGAGAACACTGATTCGTCAAATCTCGATCGTTTAAAATTGTTTTATAAACTTCGAGTAAAGAGCCTTCTGGGTTCGGGCGCCCTGCCTTAAATATTTTTTCGTAATTATTTTTTAGCGCATTATTAAATCGCGCTTGAGCGCGTGGCTCACAACCGATGGTCTCAGAGTAAGCCGCCAGGTAGGGGCCATTGCCTTTAGCCACTTCGCCCTTTAACTCGTAATAACTATTTGTCGTATAATAAAGGCTCTCTTTTTCTTTCAACACGATTTTATGCTGAGTGCATTTTGAAGTGCCCATCGTCATACCGATTGTCGTCACCGGAATTAAAACCGTATTAGTCGTGAAACGTAATGAAGATGACACGAGCGAATTGTCTTTCAATAAGTACCAACCGGGGCCGCAACCTGAGCTGCCGTCATCGGCGAATGCGAGCGCTGAAAAAATCAGTGCCATGCTGGCGACCACTACCTTTTGAGCAGAAAATAGATTGCGAAAACTGTTATTAGCCTTCATTGGGGCCCCCTCTATATTAAAGATCTACCATTTTGATTCAGAAAACATTCTTTTACCGCCCCATATATATGTCAAAGGCAGAGCCTTTACCTTGGCCAAATCTAGCCAATTTCTGTCACAAATTGTCTAGGCACTCAAAAAACGGATAACCACCCGTATCGACAGACTTATTCGGCCGCCCCCACCACAAAAGATCAGGAGTTCGGCAGCTGTCGACGTTTTTGACGTTTTCGGATTCGACATAAACTTTAGTATTTTCAATTACTTATAAGCCTGGCATGCGGTGAGGGAAGTTGGATTGAATCTTGTTATTAAGAATGTATGAGAGAGGGCCTTTTGGGCGCTCTTTTAAATGAGGGTGAAGCTGCGGCTTCACAAAATTAAGGAGGAACGAAATGAAAACATTAACCCTGAATCACAAACGAGTGCTCTTTTGTGCACTGATTGTGACCCTTGGCTTCTCAAAGTCTTGGACGATGACGGCATCTGCGTCAACAAACCAAGCCGACCTAGCAGAGTCAGCGCCGACCGACAACGGAACTGATCCCGCACCGGCCAGACATGATCGCACCCGCGAAAATAGCGTGGATGCGAGTGTTAATACAAGAAACGCGGGCCGACCCACTACAAACAGCAATAACCGACGTCCAAATATCCCCGCCAACGCAAGATCGAACGCCACCGCACAAGCCGCCGCTGCTGCCGCTGCTCCAGCTCCTGCTGCTGCTGCTGCTGCCGCCGTTGCTGCTGCACCGGTTGTATCAACCACCATAACTGGTGCTACCGCAGGCGAGGCATTCGATAAAAATAAAGTCTACTCAAACGAAGTCCTTACCCTAAAAGGTAAAGAGGACAAATTGTTTAGAATCACAGATCTTCACCAACAGACTAATGACGACGCAAAAGTTTTCAACACGGCTGGTGAATTGGTTAATTCCAACGTCAAAGACACTGTAGCAACAGTGGCTCTTATGAACTGCCCGACCTGCAACAGCGAACAGGCAACCCTCAGCGTTTCCGTTAGTGCCGCCAAAAGCATGAGTGACATTCTAACAGCCGTTCGAATCAGGCTTCAGAACGACGCAGTGGTGAATGTGGCAGCTGAGAAGGCCCGCATCGCCGAAGAGAAAAAAGCAAAACAACTTCAAGCTTCTGTTGATGCCTGCGAAAAAGATGAAGATGGCAACAAGCTAAAAGATGACCAACAATATGCATGCTTTGGCCACAAAGCGATGAGCGAAGATCGCAATGATCGCCTTAGCGATTTACGCGACAGCGTCGAATCAGATATTATGGATCTTATAAAAGAAGGCCCAGATGGCGTCAGAAAAGCCCGCTCATATATCCGAGCGTTAAAATCATCTGTCGGTGGCGACCCTGTGCTACGACAATATGTAAGCCGACTTGGCACCTATGCAAGCGACTACCAACAAATCGCCACTCTTGCTCGCGACTCATCTCTGAACCCCACACATCGCGCACAAAACTTCTTGCAGATTTCTCAACTTGATCAGAAGTACGGCAACATGCCAATTAAGCACTCTGAAGAAACACAGTCGTACATCGACACCTTCAGCAGCTCTTTGCTTGGTTATGCTCGTGAAGCAGAGACTAGCCCCTACAATGCCTACAATGATTACTGGAATCGTAATGGCAACAATCAAGGCTATGCAAACAACCAAGGCAACTCTAACAACCAGAATAGCTACTACAATCAGGGCAATATGGGCGTACCGAATGGTTTTTATGCAACCAACAACGGCCCCCGTAACGTCATGAATACAATGTCGCCTTACCAGCAGCAACAGAGCCCCTACATGATGCAACAGCGAAATGGTCCACAACCTTTTGGGCCTGGCTACACGAACAATAACGTGAACGGCGTACCGCCCTTTAGAACAATGTAATTTGATTTAGTCTCTATCCCTCATACCCCTTAACCTCATTTGTTTCTCTTACCGGGGGTCGCTGCAAGGCGACCCCCGGTAAGTTTTTAAGGGGCTGCGCAACCTCTTAGAAAAACAGGCGCCCACCAATACCTAATTCAAAATCGGCCTCAGTGGTTGGGATGAAATTAAACACCATCGCGAGCTCACCGAAAAACTCTAAACTCGGGTCAGGCATTCGATATCTGAGACCTGCCACCGGACGAAACCCGAGCAGAAAGCCATTGTCGCCTGAGTCTTTGTGCCCACCGCCGCGATTTAGAATACGTCCGCCCAACCCGTAATAACTATCGATGGGTGCGCTGGGTTTGATTTCAAACAGTCTTGGATGTTGAAACAAATAATCTGCATGAATTCGAAAAAGAGAATACTGCCAACCGATAGCGGCATCATAGGCAACTCTTTGATCACGAACATATTTAAACGAAAACCCTGTTGGGCTACCGATTATAAACCCAGCGCCAAATTTCTTCTCGCCATGCGCTCCGCTCGAACCAAACCAGGTGCCTGCTGTTTCTTCAGCTGCAAAAACCGGCATTGATAGTAAGACCAAAACAACTGATAAAACCCCAAAAGCCAACCTTCTCATTTCTTCTCCTCTTCTTTCTTATTAAACCAATCGATAAATGTTTTTGGCGCGCCGATTGTTGTTTGGATAATCGCACCGGTTGCCTGGGCCGTCGCCACGCTCGCACTCACAATTTTATCTGAAAAATAATCAACTACATGATCTATTCTCATCGAAAAAGTGAGCATTGTCCCGGCCCAAAAAAAATCAGACTGGCCAGCGCGAAGCTCCCATTTAACGTCGAGACGGGGGTGCACTGTGGCCGCAAACCCCACCCCACCGCCATATGCGCCAATGGTACGATCGCGGTTTGAATCGCGCACGTTGATCCCACCAACAAAAACTCGTAGCAATGGCGAAAAAGGTTTCGGAAAACTAACAAACTGCCATCTTGGCCCTGCAAGAACGGCAGTGTGAGTAACCGAGTCACCGTTGCCAAAGCCGGCGATAACATCAAAATACTGTTGGCAATTTTGAGTTTCAGCCCAAAGGCAGCGACCCACATGGTGCCCATAAGTTACACCCAGCCAATAGAGACTCGACTTCTCCCACATGCTGCCGACTTCTGCCTGATATTCGTTTTTCTCAGGAGCGTAAGGATAGTATTTCACCCAAGACTCATGCGCCAATTCGTGCGTTGGTCCGTCTGTTGAATTGGCTTCCAACGCGAAAGCCCAACTTCCGCTCATCGCCGCGGCAATGAATAGACAAAAAAATGAAGCGAAATATTTCATATTATTATTCGCGAAAAAACCCAGGGGTTTCCCCCTGGGCCCTGCAACCGCCGTCGCTCGTTGTAATCAAAGCTGCATTCTTAGATGTCGTACACGCTGTCAACTTAGAAGTTCTCTAGAAGCTGACGGCTGCTCTTGTCTGAAAACCAATTGCACTATCGGTACTGAAAGCCGAACCCGTTTGACTGTTCACCGCCCACGCATTACCGGGCGCAAAATAACCAAGCTCATTTAACCACATAATCTTTTCGCTGATTTTGTAATGAAGAGAAACATCAACTTCATACCCCAAATTCTTTCCGGTCGCGGCATACTCGCTCGTGCCCGGTAAATAAACCGTATTATTATCAAGAAAGCCTGTCACTACGGTACTGACCAAAGACCAGTGATCGTTCCAACGATAAGTGGCCGATGGGGCGAAGTAATAGACGTTTGAAATTGCCTCTATATCGGGCTGCGACTCAACGGTCGTAGCTCCTGGATTTGAAACCGGACGATCCGTACGCCCCAACAAAGCCGTGTGTAAAATATCGGCCTGACCCATTTGATGATTGAAGAGCATCATCCCAACGTCATAATTGCGGCTAAAAATAAATCCTTCATATTGGTCATGAGTTTTCGGGTCGTCGCCCGTCACATAGCCACTTTTAAAACCGTAGCTCCAGTGGCTTTCTTTGCTGCCGTATTCATACTCAAGAGCTGCAGCAAATCCGCTTAATTTAACATTCGTACCGGCAGCATTATCGACGCCCGTGTTGCCACCTTGCATCCCAATTTCAAAGCCAACTTTATAAGCGTCAGCCTCTTTCTTGAAAAATACGTTGAAGTTTTTAGTGCTCATTTGATCGTTGTTTGTTGCCGCAGAGTCATAGCCACTAATCGGCCCAACAGGGGTGTCGTTTCCGGCCGGTGAGGCCGATCGGCTCGAGTAAAGTACACCAATTGAAGTGCCATTCTCTAAATTGTCGTATTGCAATTGAGCGTCGATTTCAGTTACGTCGTCCCCGCTCGATAAACCGCCCTCTCTTACTTTCGACCACATCGGCATAATAAAGAAGTTGCCCATTTGTATTTTATAGCCAACGGCATCTCTGGTGTCTGCGAAGTGATCGAATAGGCCCTGCCCCGCATTGTATGAAATCCCTAATCCAAATTGCATAGGCACACGCCCAACAATCAACATTCCATTTTCTTGCATCAACGTCAGATAAAACTGAGAGACAAGAAGTTGCACCGAGCGCTCGTTAGCAGACTGTGCTGAGCTATCATTAACACCTGAGGCTGGGTTGCCGTTAGTGCTACCGGGCCCGTCGCCAAGATAGGCCCCAAGCTGATTATAGCCTTGGTTGTTAAAAATATTTAATTGCGCATTTATGTAAAGACCGTCGGCGGCCACAATTTTTGGCCTAAGAATTAAATCATGAACTGCGTACTCTTTGCGCTTACTTAACGCCGAGTCTAAGACATTGTTATTAAACGTTACGCCCTCTATGCGATAGAGACCGGACCATTCAATGTCGCCCGCAAACGAACTTTGACCAACTAAAAAACCAACGCCGACCGCTATCGCTAGCGGAAATAAATATGTTTTCATCGTCCCCATTAGAACACCGGTTTTTGAGAAGTTACAATATTATTTTTAGCCCCCTTGCGGGGCATTGCTACTGCGCGCCCTTACGACGCAATTCTTCTTCAAAGTACTTTGAATACATCACGTCCCATTCGGGCGATCCTTCGGGGACATTTCGCTTCAAATTCGCAATCATGCCCTGCACTTTGCTATCTATTTCAGCATATTCTGTAACAAATTTAATTATGGCGCGTTTAGCAACCTTTATCGCCATGTCATCATCCGTGAAATCGACTAGATCGTCCTTCCAAATGCCATCAACTATCACATGGGCGAAATGCGACTGCCTCTCCTCAGATAAAATCACAGTACTATCCCTTTTTCTTTGGCCAATTTTCTTTTCAACAACGGGAACATCTTGAATCTCTGAAACTGGCCGGGGTTTTGCCTTTCAAGATCGTCCATCATGCGATTGACCTCATTATCGAGATCCGATTCGGTGCGATATTCTTTAGTAATGAGTTCGCACGCTCGTCGAAAGACGGTCTCTTCTTTCTCTTTGAAAGTGACCACGCCTTGGCCCTTTAACTCTTTAAAAACGTATTGAACCATTCGCTGAATTAGCTTTTCATTCGGTCTCATACCTTTGACTAAATTCCGGATGAACCTTAATGTCAAGCAACATGGCCAGGCCTGCTTTGAAGCGTTATTTTCAGCTATTTTCACTTTTACTAATTCTGCTTTTGGTGATGATTTGCAGTTGGGTTTTGCATCTCAATAGCGAGATCGAAGATCGACTCAAAAAGGGCTGGTTTCGACCGCCCATCGAATTGTACGCACGTGGCGAAACCTTTCGCAAGAATGCGCTTTGGACCCCAGCCGAGATAGTCGAAAAATTAGAAATTCATCACTTTCGCGAGCGATTCGAAGAGCAAAGCCTTTACCCAGGCGACTTTTCACGACTTACCTCAACCCAATGCACCGAACTGGTTCACGATTCGTTTGTCGGCGACATCAGCAGTTGCGTTGTCTTTACTGAACCTGGCGAAAAGACCAATAAAACTTTCGTCATCGGCATTAGCGAGAAGACGGCTGATAAGACAGAAGAGAAAAACAGGCCGAAAAGTCAAATTTCGCACATTTTTAACGGGTCGCCTCCAATAGAAGTGGATTCGGCCTCACTAGAGCCTGAGCTTTACGCCCAATTTTTCGACGGTGAGCCGATTCTCAGAACAGTCATTCAGATTGGCGACGCACCACTTGAATGCTTACAAGCCGCCACCGCAATCGAAGACAAAGATTTTCTAGAGCATCGCGGAGTCAGCGCCTCTGGCTTTCTGAGAGCGATGGCGCGAAATATTGTAGCCGGCCGTTACGCGCAGGGTGGCAGCACGATCACCCAGCAACTTGTTAAAAATTACTTTTTAACTTCAGAAAAAACCATCAAAAGAAAAATTCAAGAAATGGTGATGGCCGTACTTCTTGAAGCGAAGTTCGATAAAGATCAAATCTTAGAAAATTACTTAAACGTAAATTACATGGGTCAACGCGGGCCTTTTCAGGTGATTGGGTTTGGTGCGGCGGCCGAACACTACGTGGGTAAAAAACTCTCGAACCTCAATTTATCCGAGTGCGCCCTGCTCGCCGCAATTATCAATAACCCAGGGCGATACGACCCCTTTGCACACGCTGAAGCCGCAAAAAAACGTCGCGATTTGGTTCTCGACCGAATGAGCGAGAATAATATGATCGCGGCCAATATCGCGACCGAAGCCAAGGCCTCGAGTTTGCCTGCCGCGCCGATTCGTTTACTGCGAGAACCCGCGCCCTATTTCACTCAAGCTGTTTTTCGCGAACTGACTCGCCTGCATGTTTCTGCCGACGATGGCTTACGGGTTTTCACCACGCTCGACGTTCGAGCGCAAGACGAGGCTCAGAAAAAAATCTTGGCTCACGTTCAAAGCTTAGAGGCCACAAATCGCGATATTGCCAAAATTAAAGCTCAGGGCAAATTGCTCGAATCTTCACTCATATCAGTTGAGGTCGCCTCAGGTGAAGTGACCGCTCTCGTGGGTGGTCGACAATTCGTCAAGACCCAATACAATCGCGTACTCGATGCCCATCGCCAAGTGGGTTCAATCATGAAACCTTTTGTTTACCTAACTGCGCTCGAGAGTCGAGACCCCGAAGGGCGACCTTATAGCCCATTGTCCATTGTCGAAGACCGCCCGTTTATTTACGAGTACGAAGGCCAGAAGTGGTCGCCAAAAAATTATACAAAAGAATTTAATGGCTCCGTGCCACTTTTTTACGCTCTTAAAATGTCTTTAAATGCCGCAACCGCCAAGCTCGGCCTGCAAGTGGGCCTCAGCAATATTATCGACGTCGCTCGACGCGCGGGGGTTAGTCAGTCTGAAATTAAACCGTATCCGTCTCTCACGCTTGGGGCCTTCGAAATCTTCCCCTGGGAGATCGCAACAGCTTACCTCACAATTGCACGCGGCGGTGAGCGCGTGCCTTTGCAATATATTCGAAAAATTGAAGGCCCAAGCGGCGTAGAAATTTATCGCGCGCTTCCGTCTATAGAGCGCGTGTTCTCCGCAGAGGCCGTCGCGACACTTATCGGGATGATGAAACAAACTCTATTAACTGGCACAGCCCGCCTTGCCACGCTCTCGGGTTTTAACTGGCCCGCCGCCGGTAAGACCGGCACCACAAGTGATCTGAAAGACACCTGGTTCGCGGGCTTTACTCCGCACCTCTTGACCATCACTTGGACAGGGTACGACGACAACACCCCCACCACGCTGACTGGTGCGACTGGCGCTTTGCCGCTTTGGGTTGATTACATGAAAACGGCTGCCGCCCGGTTTCCACCTGATGATTTCAACTGGCCCCGCGAGGTTGAGAAACTGACTCTCAGCCCAGACGAATACCGCAAGCTTGTACCGAAAGCAGCGGTCTACGAAGTCGAAAAGCCAACGGAGCTCATTCGCTAAGCGGCTAATTGAAACTGACGATTTTCGCGCTTATTTTTGCACTAATCACAAAAGAAATTTATTCACTCACCGTCAAAAATTTCATCAATTCGGCTCTTCTCAAACACGCAACCATTTGAAATTGTCGAGAATTCAAAAACCCCCGACCTGATTTGTGGCACAAGGATTGGATAGATCTAACCTCATGAACTCTCGATTTTTTCAAATTTTTTCGCGCAATATTGGCCTGATCTCGGCCGTCATTATGTCAGGCGCCCTGACCCCTCGCTTTACGGACGACGACCTGCTCAATCGAAGCGGTTTATCTTCACGCGCTTTGAGTGCCGCCGGGCTGGCCTACGCCAGTGACGCCAAAAACGAAGAAAACCTTAGCACCAAGTATGACCCCATACACGAACTGCAAAGCGGCCTTCGCGATTCAGACGAAATCACCAATGAGATTTCAAAAATCGCTGGCCCGGCATTGCCATTTCAGTGGAACAGCGATCACTGGCTCAAAAATAAAATCGCAATCGGCTCTCTCAAACTAACGTCGGTTCTTTCTCATTATCAGAATGTTGAGAATCGTTTTGAAGTTATGTTTATTCACAATTTACCATCCGAGTCTCAACACGAGAGTCAGGTGACTTTTTTTACCGACAGAATCAATGAGGCTGACGAGCGAACAATAAGTTCAGCCATTCTCATCCCAAATAAAATTGAGATTAAACAAGGCCGCCCGCAGTTTTCTGATATTGATCTTGGGCGCTATAACTTTCATTTGGCTTCGTCAGAAGCTCAGAGATCTTTCGGCCTTCGCGACCCAGAGGGCGCCTATGATTTCGCTCTAACGACCAACCCCAAGGCCGAGATCAACCCGCTCTCTACGCTAAATCAAGCGGACGGCCCTTTTGATGAAGTCGGCAATTATCAATATGACCAAAAAGTGGGAGACCTTAATTACGAGGTTTTCATAAACCCACGTTGGCAGACCGAAAATCACCAATTGACCATAGAAGTTCAGCTTCATGAGGTCGATTCGCACATTATGAAAACCTTCGTTCTCGTCTATCAGCTGACCTCTAAATAGCCTATAAAACACCTCGCCGCCGAATATTGGTGTCAAAGTGACACTATTTGTTATGATTTCGCCCAACAACCCTTCGCCCCAAAGACATAACATATTGATATTACGTACTTTTAATACGCATGTGTCGAGTGTGACTCTTGGCAAAGGTCTTGCTTTAGACATAAGGGTTGAGCGAAAACTGGTGTCACAAATTTCATTGAGGCTTTGATTGGAACAGCGTCGTTATAAAAATATTTTCGCCGTACAAACCGAGGCTAATCGCTTCATCGGTTTTCACGCGCGCAACCTCGCGGTGGCTGAAATCACGCCTGAAGCCTGGCGCGACCTTGATGGCACTCAACCCGCCTTCGACGTTGATGCACGCCGAGAAATTGAAACTTGGAATAACGAAATCGACCCCGCCACTTCTGACGAAGTGACCGTCGACAATATCCAAACCCTCTCACTTAATGTCGCGCAGATTTGCAACCTTAAATGCACCTATTGTGCGGCCGGCGGCGATGGTACTTACGGGTCTCCAGTAACTAAAATCGACACCTCGAAGGCCGAAGCGCAAATTCAATTTTTTCTAGGTCGCGCTAAAATTAATCAGACTTTTCGAATTGAATTTCTTGGCGGCGAACCCCTTCTCTACCCACAAATCATTGATTCACTTTGCCGCTTTGCAAAACTCAGCACGGCCGGTCGCCCCATCGAGCTTGAGTTTGTCATCACGACCAATGGCACTTTAATTACTTCGACAGTGGCGGATATTTTAGGTCGCTACCATTTCGGCGTAACCATCAGTCTTGATGGCCCGCCTGCGCTTAATGACCAATTTCGACCGTCGAAATCAAAAACCACCTCATCGACAGAAATGACTCTTTTGGGTCTACGCGAATTAGCAAAATTTCGAGCACAACTTATCTATCTAAATGTAAATACGGTTTTTGGAGTGCATAACACGGCCGTTATCGAAACATACGATTTCTTGCAAAGTCTCGACATGAATTGGGATGTTATCAATTTTAATTTCGCCAATAACCAAGCTGACGAAGAGCGAGCCACACAAAATTATGTTAACGAAATGCGCGAGCTGGGCGCCCGACTCTTTAAAACCCACGGCCTCGAAGGGGTTTCAAGTATTGCTCAATTTCGCCGACCGCTTGCTCGCCTCACTTCACAAACTCGTACTCATTCGTACTGCTCAGCGGGCAAGTCACTCCTTCTCGCTGATACAAAAGCTGATCTCTACACTTGCAATTGGTTTATGAATGACCCGTCAGAAAAAATCGGCCACCTCACGTCAATCGACGAAACCAAATTGGCGAAATATCAGCCCTCACTTATCGAATTAAATAATTGCGAATCTTGTTGGGCGCGCCATCTGTGTGGAGGCGGTTGCATGGCTGTGCATAAAGGGCATTCGGGCCATCGTCACGGCAAGAATCCAAATTTTTGTTATAGAACACGAGAACTCTCAGCAACGGCCATTCAGTACTTTGCTGATAGTTTTAGCGAGAATTAATTTTAATAAACTGCTTTAAAGGAGCACAAAATGAAAAATATTAAAAAGATATCGGCCAAAGATGCATCAAAACGCACAGCAGATACTAAGACGCGTGAAGCTCTAAATAAAGAGGGCAAAAAAGCACGCCAATCCTGCCCCGAGATTCATTAAACGTAAACCGAAGGCAAAAATAGTCATGGAGTCGGAGCTAAAGCCAAACAAAAAGAAAAAACGCCGCTGGGTGTTCGCCGGCATGCGTGTCACTCTGGCACTCATGATCGCGTTTTTTATTTGTCAGCTTCAGCTCGATTACATCGAAAGTTTTTTTTATGACCTCCGCGTTCGCACCCGACCGGTTGCCAAGACCTCTGGCCAAATTGTACTGGTCTCGATTGACACCAAAACACAAGAGACGTTGAAGCGGCTCCCCGAAGCTTCTGACTTTACTATGATGCTGAGGCAGCTCGAAGCGGCCCGGCCACGCCACGTCCTTTACGCCGATGACTTTATGGAAGTCATGGGCTCTTACGAACAGCTTGACGAATTGGCGACCCAAGTTAAGCGTCTTGATTTCACCATGCTTGAAGACCGCAAGTTGCCCGAGAAAGGCCTCGAAGACGAGTTTCGACTTTTACCGCCACTTCAAGATGTCGTCGTCAAATCAGCGCCAAAAACGATGGACCTTCAAAACTTTGCCAAAGACGGCGTGACCCGCCGAATGATCTTTGACCTCGAAGGCCAGCCACTCGCCCATATGGCCATTGCCAAAGAATACAACGGCATGACCTCGTCAGAGACCTATCGCGGTTCATTTCGAATGAAACGAACAACCCAGGCTTACATTAATTTTCACCCTGCCGGTTTTTATGAAACCTACAGCTACATAGACGTGCAAGAAGGGCGAGTGAGCCCAGAAAAATTCAAAGATAAAATTGTAATCATCGGCCGCGACACGAGGTCTGACACAAAAGACTATTTGATGACCCCCTATTCACGCGATGTCTTGGCCATGTCGCGCTTTGAGCTTCATGCCAATATTCTCGATTCGATGATATTAAACGATTCACCAATTCAAACCCCTCAGTGGTTTACCATTCTACTTACGTGCGCGATCGCGGCGCTTACAGTTTTTGTAGTACTGACTTTGCGGCCTGGCCGCGGCCTTTTTATTCTCGCGCTTTCGCTCATTGGCTACGCGGTTGTGGCATGGGGGCTTTTTGCTCTTGATAATATTTGGATCGACTTTGCGCATCCGCTGCTTGCCATTTTTATTTGCTACTACTTTTTTATTCCGTATCGCCTCATCATCGAAAACCGTCGTTCGTGGGAGTACTTTCAGCGCAACAATCTTCTGACGCAGGTTGAAGAACTGAAGTCGAACTTTTTGCGAATGATGTCGCATGATCTTAAAACGCCGTTAGCCCGAATTCAGGGCATGACTGAGCTGGCTCTTCGCGACACCACTCCGCTTTCGACCGCCCAACAAGAGGCCCTGAGTGCGATAAATCAATCGTCAGAAGAATTGACCGAGTTTGTTGGTTCAATTCTTAATTTGGGGCGAATCGAAAGCAAAGATGTAAAACTTCACCTCAAGTCGAAAGATGTAAATGCGCTATTAACTGAAGTCGCCCAAAAACTTCAGTATTTGGCAAAACAAAAAAACATCAACCTCATCACCGAATTTGAACCCCTTTTTAGCGTTAAAATTGACGAAGATTTAATGCGCCAGGTTTTTTACAATCTGATCGAGAACGCAATTAAATATTCGCCCGACAATTCTTCAATTCTTGTAAGCACGGACGAAGTAGATGGCCGTGTTGTCGTTCAGGTCGCCGATCAAGGCATGGGCATACCTAGCGACGAGATTGGTAATTTATTTACCAAGTTCTACCGCAGCCGAACCGTACTTGACGGAGCCGTAAAAGGGACTGGCCTCGGTCTTTACCTAGCTCGCTACTTCGTCGATCTTCATCAGGGGCAAATTAGTGTTGAAAGTGAAAAAAATAAGGGCTCGACCTTTACCGTCGAATTGCCCATGAATCTCTAAGGAGCATTTATGATTAAGGTCCTCGTTTGCGATGACGATCAAACTCTTCGCCTCGCAGTTAAAAATACCCTCGAAACAACCGGCCATTTTCAGGTCGATGAAGCTTTTGACGGCATAAATGCTCTCGAGAAGGTCAAGGCCGGCATGTACAATATGGTCATCCTTGATGTTGATATGCCACGAATGAACGGCCTAAAAGCTCTCAGCGCGATCAAAGACCACGACCCCTCAATGGTCGCGATTGTGATGACGGCCTACGCCAATATCAACGACGCGGTTCAGGCCGTTAAAGATGGCGCCTACAATTATATTTCAAAGCCCATTAAAGGCGACGAACTCGTTGCACTCGTCAACAAAGCCTTGACTGCGTATAACCTGATCTCCGAGGTTGTGGCCTCAGCGCCTCAGCTGGCGACTGAAGAAGGTCGCAAAATAATTGGCTCCAACCAACAAATGCGAAAAGTTTTTCATATCATCAATCGGCTATCAAAGGTCGATACACCCGTATTGATTCGAGGGTCTTCAGGTACAGGAAAGGAACTTGTCGCTCGAGCCATCCATATGAACTCCGCCCATAAAGAGGGCAAGTTTGTCGCGATCAACTGCTCAGCGATCCCCGAGAATCTCTTCGAGTCGGAGCTGTTTGGGCACGAAAAAGGCGCTTTCACTGGCGCCGAGCAACGTAAAATAGGCAAGTTTCAATATGCTGAAGGTGGCACCCTCTTTCTTGACGAATTAGGCGATATGCCCGTCATGATGCAAGTAAAACTCCTGCGCGTATTACAAGAAAAGGCATTTACCCCCGTTGGCGCAAACCGTGACATCGACACCAACGTTCGAATTATCGCGGCCACCAATCGACCCCTTGAGCAAATGATAAAAGACGGCCGATTTCGTGAAGATCTTTACTATCGCATGAACGTAATGCCGATTTTTCTACCTTCGTTGTCAGAGCGGCGTGATGATCTCGAGCAGCTTGTTAATAATTTCGTTTATAAGTTCAACAAGAAACAGAGTAAAAAAATTGTGGGCGTGACTCCAGAGGCCATGACCCTACTTAAGAAATACGATTGGCCAGGCAACATTCGCGAACTTGAAAACGTAATCGAGCACGCTTTCATTCTTGAAGAGGGCACTCACCTGACCATTCGATCTCTGCCCGAGTCCTTTCTTCTCGCAACCGGAGTCGAGCTTTCTGCAGCCAATTTAAATGTCAAGAATTTTGCAGACCAAGACGAAGAAGATGATTCAATGGGTCTGGACGATGCCGACGATATATCGGTTGAGGTCCGTGACATTGTATCGATTTCTGGCGAAAGCTTGGACTTCAACAAGCATAAAGAGGCATTTGAGCGCGAGTTTATCGTTAAAGCGCTTAAAATGTTTAAGGGCAGAATCAATCAGACTGCTCTGCACGCAAACATCCCAAAGAAAACCTTACTTCGAAAGATTGAAAAATATGGGATCATTGCAAAAGATTACGCCGATTGATCAATGTTATATTTTCGGTGTCGCTTAATAGTTGCCAAAAAGTGAAGGGTAGTAGTAGCCTTTCACTCCCATGAGTTTTTCGAATCTACCACCACAGGCTTACACTCGCGACGTTTTGGCAGCAGCCTACGAATGGCTGCGCTCGCAACCCCAGTCCGTTCGTGAAGTTGCAACTAGCTCTGATAATCTCGTGTCTCTCTACATGCAATCTCGCCGCAGACCCGGCGGCATGAATCAAACATCGCCGAGCGAAAGCGCCAATTCTTCAAACTCCGGTGGAGCCATGAACAGCGCCAGCGCTGAGGCTTTCAAAAAAGATTTAAAGTTTTTGGCTGAAGGCCTAAAGCAATTTGACGAGAGTGAGATCGGGGCCAACAGCCCTTCATTTGCCCCGAACCCGAATAGCCTGGGTGCTTTCGCCACGACGCCAGCAGTAGCACCCGCCGTAACCCCAACCGCCACCCATGAGCCAGCACTACAATCTACGGTTAGCACGCCTGCTTTTGTTACTGGACATATGCCGCTTAGACATAGCTCTAGCACATCATCAGGCCCAATTCACAACGCTCCAGCACCAACTCAAAGCCCTGCCAGTCTAAATCTAGACATGCGATCTCTAGAGACATTAAGGCAGGTACAAAGCCTGTTAAATTTGGGCTCTGAACGCGAAGCCTTACGAATGTTAATTGTTCTGGGCTTTGAAAAAATTAAAGAAATTCTACCGCGATAATAAAAGCACTTAGTTCTTGAAATGACTCAAAATTAAACTTTTGCCCTGACCGATTGATTGTACGAGTTCATAAATCATTTTAATTTGTGGGCCCTCTTTCGTTGCATAAAACGAAGAAGAATACCCCCACCAATCCCAACAACCCCTAGGGTTACCCAAATCATCATTTCGAATCGCTTGCGGAAATAACACGATAATATCATTCGTTTCTGCCCACTCAGCGTAGCCGGTGTGTTTTATAAATTGATCGCCTATGTCTTCTTTGGTTTGACGACAACCATGCAACGCCACATGCAGTTTGCATTTGCCGCCGACCTGACACTGTGTCGGGACGTAAAGCGTCGCATAATCGGCCAATGAAAATGCTTTTGGTATAGGCATTGATGACGTTGCTTGCGTAACCTCAAAAAAGTTTTCATCTTTTGCTGTAGTTTTGGCTTTAAGACTGCCATAAATCTGGGTCAAAATTTGAAGCGCACCATCGACGCCACATTTACTTATAAATGGCGCCTCTCTGGGTGCACTACACTCATTGCCATAATCGAGTGTCGGAAAGGCGTGGCCGGCGGCTGTATCCGAATCAAATTTAAACTGATCTGGTGATACGCCTAGGCTCTTAAAAAAATCGAAATTCGAGGCAACCAAATCCTGCGGCACAACCCGGTCATTCGACCCTGAAAATGCATAGATTCGCATTCTCTTAAAATTAGCTAATGAATCGATTATTTTTGACGTCTCGAAATTTTTTGCGCTCGTCACCAATTCACTAACATCAATTTTCGAATGCAAATAATCCATACAGAACGTCATGGCTCTCAACAGAGAGCTCTGAGCGCAGTAATATGGGCCGCCGGCGATCAATCCCAAGCCCATAAACGTCGCGGAGTGGGCTACAGCCAGTTGGCCCGCCATATAGGCGCCCGACGAAACCCCCGAAACAGAAGTTTGCTTTGGGTCAATATTAAGCGCCTGGCAATCTTGGGCTTGAATCCAAAAAGCCATTCCAAATAGTACGATCGCGAAAAATCTTTTCATTGCGTCACCATAAGTATACATTTTTCGTTAACAATTCAGACCTTTACCAGGCCGCGACGTGCCCCGAGACAGCGCCTCGTCAACGATCATTTGCATCAGATCTGAGTATTTAATACCCGCCTCAACCAAACAAACCGCATATTCATCATAGGTCGCAAGGTCCGGATTGGGGTTAATCTCGATTACATAGAGTCCCTTTTTGGGGCTCAAACGAAAATCAATTCGAGCCGCCCCTCGAATTTCAAGAGCTTTTGTAGCCAATTCGGCAAAGTTACGAGCCTCGGCTATCACCTCTTGATTGATATTTTTCGCCCTAGCCATTTTAACACCGTGTCGCCGTCGAAAAGCAAAATCCCACTTCGCCCTTTCGGTCAATATTTTAGGCCCTCTCATGTTGCCGAATGAGGTTTCCCAAAGGTCCGAAATAACGATTCGATCTTGATGTTTAAATACGCCACAATAGAGTTCGCGACCCTCTACGTATTCCTCAGAAAATACTCGCCCAGATGCCTTTTTCTTAAGCCTGGCTATCTCGCGCTTCAGTTGCTTATTGTCATTTACAATCGATCGGGTGCTCAAGCCGCGCGAAGACTCTTCAGCAACGAATTTTACAATCTGTGGCCATCGATGCGAGCTGGGCACACGCACCCCAAGCTCACCCAGTAAGATCTTTGTGGCGACCTTATTGCGGGCGAACAAAAGCCCATTACCTCCGCACCCCGTGATCGAATAACCTTCGCCTTCCAAAAAATTAACGATTATTGGCTCAAAAAGCCCCTCATCATCAAACTCTTCAAGCAAATTAAAAATTACATCGGGCTTCAACCGAAAAATTGCTTTACGTAAAGGAGAAATTTTATCACTTATGCCGCAAAACGCACACTTGTGCCCCAACTTGCGTAGACCTTTTGCAACGAACCCTTCAGTCCGCCACGATTGGTTCTCGATCTTGGCATCGCTCATTGCTTGATAGCGAATATCAGGCACGAGTTGCTCATGGCACAGAATTAAGATGTTCATTTTTTTAATAATTCTGAGAAGTATTCAAAGGCCCCGGGTGAAGACCAATCATCAACCCCTGCAACCTTACGAATTAGATGGCCATCTCGGCCAATGATATAAGACTCTGGCAGACGACTAGTCCCGAGTTGCTTAGCCAAATTTAGGTCTTTGTCCCACGAGATGTGAATGAACGGGCTTTTGACTTTAAAAAGCTGCATAAAGCTATCGATGTCTTTTCTTTCGTAATCCGCTGAAACGGCAAGAAGCACAATGCCGCCATTGAATTTTTCAATTAGACTGATCAACGACGGGAATTCAGAAACACATGGATCGCACCATGAAGCCCAAAAATTTAGAATGACCACCTTACCAGTAAAGGTGGCTAGTGAAATATCACGACCTTTAAGGTCATCCAGCTTGAAGCTGGGCAGTCCTGATTTCTCTAACTGATTTAAAAGCTTTGCCGAGTCGGGAGCTTGACGCCCGCGGCTTAAAAATTGACGATAGTTCATCCATCCAAAGGCAAGAGCGCCCGCCAGCAGAAGCACGACGGACGTGGCCTTTAGAGCGGGTGCCAATTTCATATTTGATTATTAACTAGAGCGACGTTCATTTCTTCGCGATGCAGATTGAAATTGGCGTATCGCCTTTTTCTTCTTCGCCGCAATTTTGACTCGTGCCTTTGCTTTGCTCTTAGCTTCTTTAGCCGCTTCGACAGTTGTCTCTGCTACCTTAGTCGCATCTGGCAATTCATAATCGACGAATTCGATATATACCATCGGAGCCATATCACCAGGGCGAGCATTCAACTTTAGAATTCTCGTATAACCACCCGGTCTTGTCTTAAATCGAGCACCAATGTCTGTAACAAGCGTATTAACCGCAGTCTCGTTGCCAATTTTCGACAACAATACTCGACGGGCAGCGATATCTCCATCTTTGGCTACGGTAATCGCGCGCTCAATATGACGTCGTAGTTCTTTGGCCTTTGCAAGCGTCGTTTTAATACGACCGTGCTCCACCAACGAAATAACTAAGCCCTTAATAAGAGCCTTGCGAGGGCCGCCCTTACGATTAAACGAATGACTGTGTATCTTATGTCTCATAACAACCTCTTAAAAATCAAAATTCTTACTGCGGATTAGTCGGCCCAGGGACACTTGCCGCGGGTTTAGCCACTACAGTGTTTGGGTCCCAACCTGGTGGCGGCCAGCCATCAATTTTCATTCCAAGCGAAAGGCCCATACCAACAAGTATTTCTTTAATTTCATTCAATGACTTACGGCCAAAGTTTTTAGTCTTCAACATCTCTGCTTCACTTTTAGTTACAAGCTCACCGATGTAACGAATGTTTGCGTTCTTCAAACAGTTCGCACTTCTAACCGAAAGCTCAAGATCATCAACTGAACGAAACAAGTTCTCATTGAGCTTGGGTGAAGAAGATTTAACTTCCTCTTCTTTCGGCTCAAGATTCTCGTCGAAAGTGAGAAATATCTGAAGCTGTTCTTTCAAAATTTTCGAACCAAGCGAAACTGCCTCTTCAGGCTTCAACGAACCACCAGTCCAGATCTCAAACTCAAGTGAATCATAATCTGTTCGCTGACCAACGCGTGCGTTAGCAACAGAGTAATTTACTCGACGGATTGGGCTGTGAAGAGAATCTACAGAAATATAGCCAACAGGCATTTCTTTCTTGTGGGCTTCTGCTTCAACATAACCACGGCCAAATTTAATAATAATTTCGGCTTCAAATTTAGCGTCTTTGCCCAAAGTTGCAATATGCTGCTCAGGGTTCAAAACAACGACTTGATCATTTACTTGGATATCAGCAGCCGTCACGATGCCCGGACCACGCTTTGAAATATGCAAAGTCTTAGGCTCGCCATCAAATTGTTTGAACCGAATTTGTTTAAGGTTCAAAACTATATCTGTTACGTCCTCAAGCACGTCTGGCACAGTGCTGAATTCATGCAAAACGCCTTCGATCTTTACGGCGCTTACTGCTGAACCCATCATTGAACTCAATAAAATTCGACGAAGAGAATTGCCAAGAGTAACACCATAACCGCGTTCAAGCGGACGAACTGTGAATTTACCGTAGGTCTCAGAAAGACTATCTTTCTCGACTTCGAAACCTTTTGGTCTGATGAGTTCGCGCCAGAATTTGTAGTAGTGCTGTTGCATATTATCTCCTAATGAAAGCTAAAAAATTAAATACGACGACGTTTCGGGGGACGGCAGCCATTGTGCGGAACAGGAGTAACGTCTCTCAACGACGTCACTCGAATACCCAAGTTCGCCAATGCTCTGACCGCAGGTTCTCGACCGGCGCCCGGGCCATTGATGAAAAGATCAACGCTTTTAATACCGTTTTCCAAGGCTTTGCGTCCGGCATCTTCTGCCGCAACTTGAGCTGCAAAGGGCGTTCCTTTACGACTGCCTTTGAAACCCTGCATGCCCGCTGACGACCAGCAAAGAGCGTTTCCAGTACCATCTGTGAAAGTCACAATAGTGTTACCAAAACTTGATTGAATGTAGCACTTGCCGACGGGTACATTTCGTTTCGTTTTTTTCTTCGGTGCGGTTGCTGCTTTATCGCTAGCTTTCTCCGCGGATTTTTCTTGCTCTGCCATTTTATTTCCCTTGTGACTTATACAACTTGTTTTTTATTAGCAACTGTCTTACGCGGGCCTTTGCGTGTACGCGCATTTGAACGAGTTCGCTGCCCTCTGGTCGGAAGACCTTTTTTATGTCGTTGTCCTCTGTAACACCCAAGATCGACAAGTCGCTTAATGTTCATTGAAACTTCTCGTCGCAAATCACCTTCAATTTTACCTTGTGAATCAATCGCAGCTCGCAACTTAATAATCTGATCATCAGTTAAATGATCACTGCGCAAATTTGAATCCACACCTGAAAGCTCACAAAGACGACGCGCAAGCGGGCGGCCGACTCCGTAAATGTAGGTCAATGCTACTTCCATTCTTTTATTTCTTGGTAAATCTACACCTGCAATACGTGCCATGTTCTCCTCGTATTTTTACGAAAAATATAATCTAGCCCTGACGTTGTTTATGTTTCGGGTTCTCACAAATAACTCGAATCGTGCCTCTGCGCTTTAGCACTTTGCACTTGTCACATATTCTTTTTACTGACGCTCTTACTTTCATGACGAACCTCTTTAAATCAGAATTCTTTCAACTTTCGGCCGACCACTTAAAATTCGTCGTAACCGATTGTAATCATTAGCCTTTTACAAATTTTATCAACACAAAAAGCTGAGACCGCACACCATATCACTTCCGGACTCAATTAGTCCACACTATTTTTCAGCTTTTCAACGCCTCTCTCACTCTCAAAAATACCGCTTCAACTTCGCCTTGCCCATCAATCTCAACAAGCTTCTTCTTCTTGCTGTAAAACTCTTTTAGCGGGCTGGTCGAATCCGAATAAACCTGCAGCCGAGTCTTAATCGTTTCCGCCTTATCGTCTTCGCGTTGATACACATCTGTGCTACCGCAAACATCGCAATTTTTACCATTCTTCAATGGCTTCGATTGCAAATGATAAACCGTCCCACATCCACGACAAGTTCGACGTCCCGAAAGGCGCTCAACCAGTGCATTTGTCGGAACCTCTAAAAATACAGCTCGATCCAATTGCATATCATGTTTTTCCAAAAGCTTCTCAAGGGCCTCAGCTTGTGGAACATTTCTCGGGAAACCATCAAGAATTACCGATGATGATCGCCCATTATTCTTTAGCACTTCGTCAACCATCCCAATCGTAACCGAGTCTGGGACTAGTCTTCCCTGATCAAGATATCCCTTGGCCTCAATGCCCAAAGATGTCTTGTTCTTAATGGCCGCCCGAAACAAATCTCCAGTGCTAATGTGCTTCATTTTCAATCGCTCAACCAAGAAAGTAGATTGAGTTCCTTTACCAGCACCCGGCGGTCCAAAGAGAAGGATGTTCAATATTGAACCCTCCGACTTTTTATTCGGACGCCCTTAAGAACACCCTCATACTTCGCCGTAATTAAATGCGACTGAATCTGTTGCGAAGTGTCTAGTGCAACGCCGACCAAAATCAAAACTGTTGTGCCGCCGAAATAAAATGGAACGTGCAAATATTCGGTTAACATACCGGGCATCACACAAATAACTGATAGATAAATTGCTCCGGCCACGGTAAGCCGATTTAAAACGGTAACAAGATACTCTGATGTACTTCTGCCGGCGCGTATGCCAGGTATAAAGCCGCCCCATTTTTTCAAGTTGTCGGAAAGTTCGTTCGGATTAAAAACAATTTCAGTATAGAAAAAACAGAAAAATACGATCAGCGATACGAACACAATATTATAAATACTGCCTGATGGAACTAGCGAACTCTGCAAATTTCGTAGCCATGGAGTATTAACGAAACTCGCCAAAGTCGCCGGAAACATTAAAAGCGAAGATGCAAAAATCGGAGGTATCACGTTCGCAAAATTAATTTTCAACGGCAAATGAGATGACGGGGCCTGCATCGCCATTCGACCTTGCCCACGCTGTGAGTACTGAATTGGAATTCGGCGCTGCCCCACTTCAAGATATATGATACACGCGATAACGGCTAACATACCGGCGATCACAAGCAATGCGATAAGGGCACTCATTTCACCAGAGCTTACCATCTTCCACAAGTTCATTGCGCCTGAAGGGATACCTGCGGCGATACCAGAAAAAATAACTATGCTAGAACCGTTACCAACTCCGCGCTCATTGATCTGCTCACCCAGCCACATAATAAAGCAGGTACCTGCAGTTAGCGTAATAATTGTAACAACATGAAAGCTCAAAAATGGTAAACCAAATTCTTCAGTAACTACGATTGGACGGCCAGCTGTCGGGCTTCTGATCAACCACGAGGCCATTGCATAACCTTGAATAATCGCAAGCGCCACAGTTGCATAGCGAGTGTATTGATTAACTTTCTTTCGTCCCTGCTCGCCCTCTTTTTTCAAGGCTTCTAACTGTGGTACTGCCGTTTGAAGAAGCTGAAAAATAATAGAGGCCGAAATGTAGGGCATAATACCCAATGCAAAAACGCTGAATCTATTGAGAGCACCACCAGTAAAGGTGTTGAATAGCCCAAAAAGACTTCCACTATGTGAATTGAAAAACTCGTATACGGCGCTACCGTCAACACCTGGGGTCGGTACAGCCACGCCAATTCGATAAACCACAACCATCATGAGCGTAAAAAGAATTCGTTGTCGTAACTCAGTAGGTATTGCTACTCGGGGTTGTGTCACAGCTTAATAACCTCGACCTTGCCGCCGGCCTTTTCAATAGCCGCTTTAGCTGTATCGCTAAATTTGTGGGCCTTAACCGTCAAAGCTTTTTTAAGCTCGCCGTGACCTAATATCTTAACGGGACCATGCTTTACACATCCAGCCTTTTGCAAGCTCTCAAGAGTCACTTCTCCTGATAGCTTCTCAAGCGTCGACAAATTCACAATTTCGTACCGGGTTGCAAACATAGTATTTTTGAAACCAAACTTTGGTGTTCGACGATGAACTGGCGTCTGACCGCCTTCAAAGCCCCGGCGAATGTTTCCGCTCTTACGCTGCTTTTGACCCTTGTTACCTTTACCGGCACGACCACCCTTACCCGAACCGCGACCACGGCCAAGACGTTTTGAGTTATGGGTTGACCCTTTTTGCGGGTGAAGACTTTCTAAAATACTCATAATCAGCTCCAGGTGATTTCGATCACCGATAATTTACTTCAGTACTAATTTATTTTTCTATCAAAACCTGCACAAGGTGATGAACCTTGTATATTTGGCCTCTATTTGCCGGAGTATCATTAACGATCGCCTCAGACTGAAGACGTCGTAGCCCCAAACATCGAACAGTCTCACGCTGGCGCTGTGTTGTGCCTCTTAGACCTTTAATTAATTTAACACGAAAAGTTTTTGCCATTTTTTAGCCCTCGATTTTTTCTGGGCGGCCGTCCATCAACTGACTGAGGCCGTTAAGCGTAGCTCTTACTGCATTACGTGGGTTTGTTGGGCCCACACATTTAGTCAAAATATCTTTTATGCCGAGTGACTCAAGTACAGCGCGAATCGCGCCACCGGCGATAACGCCAGTACCAGGAGCCGCAGGCATCAAAATAACTTTAGTTGCGCCAAAATTACCAACCACTTCATGAACGATCGTTCGACCTTCGTGAAGTTTAAAGGTCTGCAACTGCTTTTTCGCCAACCGACTAGCCTTAGTGATTGCCTCAGGCACCTCACCAGCTTTGCCCTTGCCTATACCGACTTGGCCTTTGCCATTGCCCGCAACAACAAGCGCCGCGAAAGAAAATCGTCGCCCGCCTTTTACAACCTTGGCAACACGACTGATTGAAACCACTCTCTCTTGAAATTCAGAATCTGTTCTTTCCACCCGGAGGTCTCCTTAAAATTTTATGCCTGCTTCACGAGCTGCATCAGCCAAAGCCTTCACACGACCATGGTACAAATAGCCACTACGATCAAAAACTATATTAGTAATGTTCTTCTCTTTTGCGAGCTTAGCGATTTGAGCGCCAACAGCCTTTGCTGCATCAATAGAGCTTGTGCTTTTTGCTCCAGTGACAACTCTTGTCGATGTGGCCACTAATGTCCGGCCAGCAGAATCATCCACAATTTGAGCGTACATATGTGACGAACTTCTGAACACAGAAAGTCTTGGGCGCTCGGGCGTACCGAACACTTTTCTTCTGATTCTGACTCGTTTTTTAAGACGAGACTTAACCTTACGTGCAGACTTATTATTATAACTCAATCTCACAAAAAACCTCGCTTATTTACCCGCTGCCTTACCGGCTTTGCGGCGAATATGTTCATCAGAATACTTAATACCTTTGCCGAGATACGGCTCGGGCGGTCTGAAGCCTCTTACTTGAGCGGCAACCTGACCAACTTTGGCACGATCTGGCCCGGTGATCGAAATCTTTGTTTGTTTATCAACTTTAATTTCAATGCCTTCCGGAATTTCGAAAGAAATCGGATGGCTATAACCCAAGCTTAATTCAAGTTTTTTACCCGCGACACTCGCTCTATAGCCCACGCCATTAAGCTCAAGTTCTTTAGTCCAACCGGTGCTAACACCAGTTGCCGCATTTTGAATCAAGGCGCGCGCAAGACCATGAAACTTTCCAGCTTCAATGCCCGCACAGCTAAGAACAACCTTACCATCTTCGATTTTAGCCGAGATCTCAGGTCGCATTTTAACGGTCAAAGAGTGCTTCGCACCCTTAAGGACCACTTCATTTTTAGGAGTAACAGTCGCCTGAACCCCTTTTTGCAAATACACTGGTGATTTACCAACTCGTGACATAAATACCGCCTACCAAACTTGAAACAGCAATTCGCCGCCAAGATTTTGAGTTTGAGCTTCTTCGCCGCTCATAATCCCTTTGCTTGTGCTAACAACTGCAATACCAAAACCATTTCGAACTCTTGGAATTTCTCGAGCGCCAACATACTTGCGTAAGCCCGGCGAACTCAGTCTTTCCAAATTTCTAATCATCGGCTCGCCCTTCGCATTGTACCTAAGATACACACGCATCATGCCCTGTTTGCCATCACGAGCGACCTTGAAGCTACGGATATAACCGTTCTTCTGCAGGATCGACGCGATACCGACACGCATGTTTGAGCAGGGCACGTCGACTTTTTCGTGCTTTGCCAGACCGCCGTTACGAATTCGAGTTAAAAATTGAGCAACTGTATCCATACTTTATACTCTCCCGATTACTTTCTAAATGGCATGCCAAGCGCTTCAAGAAGCGCTCGACCTTGTTCGTCTGTTTTGCCAGATGTGCAGACAGTAATGTTCATCCCTCGCATCATATCCACTTTCTCATATTCTACTTCTGGAAAAATAATTTGTTCTTTAACGCCCATATTATAGTTTCCACGTCCGTCAAAACCTTTAGACGGGAGGCCGCGAAAATCGCGAACTCGAGGCAAACTGAAATGAATAAGCTTCTCCAAAAATACCCACGCCTTCTCGCGACGAAGAGTTACCATCGCACCGAGCGGAATACCCTGACGAAGCTTAAAGTTCGAAATTGCCTTTTTCGCTTTGGTAATCACAGCTTTTTGGCCCGAAATAGCGGTCAACTCATCAACGATGGTATTTGCCATCTTAGGGTTTTTCACAACTTCGCCAGACGAAACGCTCAAAACAATTTTATCAAGCTTCGGAACCTGACTGATATTCGACAACTTCAATTGCTTCATCAGCTGCGGAACCACTTCTTTTTTATATCTATCGTGTAACGTGCTCACTTAATTACTCCACCTTCACAGCACTTCTGGTGCCAATGAAACAATCTTAACGAATTTTTTTGCGCGAAGCTCACGTGCCACCGGACCAAAAATCCTTGTGCCGATCGGCTCAAGTGCCGCGTTTATCAACACTGCAGAGTTATCATCGAATCGCAAATAACTGCCGTCTGAACGACGCAACTTATGTTTGGTTCGAACGATAACTGCTTTGGCGACTTCGCCTTTTTTAACTTTCGAATTTGGCATCGCTTCTTTTATTGAAACAATAATAATGTCACCAATTGAAGCATAGCGACGTTTACTTCCGCCCAATACTTTCAGGCACATAACTTCTTTTGCACCAGAGTTATCTGCCACAAGAAGCCGTGATTGCATCTGAATCATAGGTCAACTCCTGCCACTTGTTTGCGCTTCTCAACAACTTCTGCAAGAGTCCAACGCTTTGTTTTGCTAAGCGGGCGAGTCTCAAAAATGCGAACTAGATCGCCTTCTTTAGCCTCATTCTTCTCATCGTGGGCCTTAAATACATTCGAGCTACGAACGTACTTGCCGTATCTTGCATGGCGCACAAGAGAAAAGACCTTTACTGAAATTGTCTTTTGCATTTTGTCGCTAACAACTTCGCCAACAACTTCATTGCGTTTGCGGCCCAAGGCCTTTGCATCCGACGTCTCTGTTGTGTTTTTCTTAACCATAAATATCTACCTCAGTTAGTGCGATAACTTTAAAGCTAGGGCCGTTTTCACTCGAGCTACATCCCTACGGATGTCTCGAATTTTTAGCGGATTACTAACCTGACCCAACGAGTGCTTCATTTTCATTTCAAAAAGCTCTACGTTCATGGCCTTTTCGCGTTTTCGTAATTCTTCAACAGTCAAATCTGATATTTCTTTAAATTTCATCTCTACTCCCGCGCCAAAAACTTGGTTTTCAATGGCAATTTATGTTGCGCCAAACGAAAAGCATCTTCAGCTTGTTTACGAGTTACGCCGTTAATTTCGAATAGAATTCGGCCAGGCAATACATTCGCAATCCATAGCTCTGGAGCACCCTTACCGCTACCCATTCGAACTTCTGCCGGTTTCTTTGTAATCGGACGATCTGGAAACACGCGCATCCACAATTGGCCACCGCGCTTTACTGATCGACTGATTGCAATTCGACTTGCTTCCAATTGGCGAGCCGTTAAACGACCTGGCTTAACTACTGCCAATGCAAAGTCGCCAAAATCAATAGTGCTGCCTCTGTATGCGAGGCCTTTAAAACCATCACGGTGCTGTCTACGCCATTTTACTTTCTTAGGACTTAACACGACCAGCCTCCTGAACTTCTTTAGCTGAGATTACGTCGCCACGATAGATCCAAACCTTTACACCGATCAAACCGTAGGTTGTAAGAGCTTCTGCCGTTCCATAATCGATGTCGGCCCGTAGAGTATGCAGCGGAACGCTTTTTTCCGTATACCATTCTGTTCGAGCGATTTCAGCCCCGTCTAATCGGCCCGCTACCATTACTTTAATACCGCGAACACCGCTTCGAAGCGACGCGGCCATTGCTTTTTTAATTGCACGACGCCAAGAAATTCGCTTTTCAAGTTGGAGTGAAATATTTTCTGCCACCAACTGAGCATCGAGATCAGGCTTACGCACCTCTTGAATATTAACAAAAACTTCGCTTGTTGTAAGTTTCTGAATATCGGCTTTGAGCGCATCAATGCCCGTGCCTTTTTTTCCGATAACTACACCAGGGCGAGCAGTCGAAATAATTACTTTAAGTTTTTTTGCAGCGCGCTCCATTTCAATTTTTGCGACGCCAGCATGCTTCAACTTCTCTTTGATATAAGTTCTAAGCCTGAAATCTTCATGCAAGTTGTCCGCAAATTGTTTGCCCTTGGCAAACCAACGAGAGTCCCACGTGCGAATAACTCCAAGTCGTAATCCGATAGGATTAACCTTTTGACCCACGCTTCACCTTACCTTTCATCCAAAACAAGACTGATGTGACTTGTCTTTTTGCGAATTTGAAAAGCCCTACCTTGAGCTCGCGGACGAAAGCGCTTTAAGTCTGGGCCCTCGTCAACCAATACTACTTTTACAAACAAGTTATCTACATCGATCACTTTTTTCTGCTCAGCATTTGCCACAGCAGACTCAACAAGTTTTTTAAGAAAATAGGCGGTCTTCTTCGGCATGAATGTGAGGATTTTAACCGCATCATTTACGCCCTTGCCTCTGATTGCATCAGCAACCAGTCTCGCTTTTTGTGTGCCAACTCTGGCATATTTTAGGCTTGCTTTGACTTCCATTGATTATCCCTTCGACGCAGCCGGAGCAACTGCCTCGGCCTTTCTCTCTGAGTGACCACCAAACTGTCGAGTTGGTGCGAATTCGCCCAACTTGTGACCAATCATATTTTCGCTTACATAAACCGGTACGAATTTTTTGCCATTATGAACCGCAAACGTTAACCCTACAGACTCAGGCAAAATTGTTGAGCGCCGAGACCATGTTTTGATAACTTTACGATCGCCAGACTTAACGGCCGCTTCGATTTTGTTCATCAATTGATAATCAACAAAGGGGCCTTTTTTTACAGAACGTGCCACAAATTACTCCTAAATGCCTTTTGCATTTCTACGTCGAACAATCATACTGTTCGTTCGTTTATTTTTACGAGTTTTAAAGCCTTTGCAAGGACGACCCCACGGCGTAACCGGATGGTGACCTTTACCAACGCCTTCACCACCACCGAGCGGGTGATCGATGGGATTCATTGCCATACCGCGAACTGATGGACGGATACCCAGCCAACGTCGACGACCAGCCTTGCCCCAATTGATATTTTCATTATCAGTGTTACCAACTTGGCCAATTGAGGCTCTGCAAACAGAAAGAACTTTACGAACTTCACCTGAAGGCAAACGCACCTGACAATATTCATCAAGTTTACCAATCAGAACTGCACCAACACCGGCACCGCGCGCAATCTGTGCGCCTTTACCAGGTCTATATTCAATATTATGAATTGTCGTGCCGGCCGGAATCGTATGGAGCGGCTTGCAATTGCCAGGCTTAATATCTGCCGTATCGCTAGAGATAACTGAATCACCGACATTCAAGCCAACAGGCGCAATAATATACGACTTTGTACCGTCTACGTAATGAATCAAGGCGATACGACATGTGCGATTCGGATCATACTCGATAGCCACAACTTTAGCAGCGACATCAGTTTTATTACGCTTGAAATCGACAATGCGATAACGTCGCTTATGGCCGCCGCCTTTATGGCGAACAGTGATCATGCCCGTGTTATTACGGGCCGCTTTTCGCCTCAAGGGCGCGGTCAACGATTTCTCGGGCTTACTTTTGGTAATTTCCTCAAAATCAAAACCCGTCATTGCACGACGAGATGGGGTAAAGGGTCTAAATGTTTTCACTCCCATTTTCTATGCTCCTTCAAAGATCGAAATCTTTTGGCCTGGCGATAAACGCACAAGGGCTTTTTTCCAATACTTCACAAGGCCAACTCCGAATTTATTTCGAGTGGCTCGACTTCGGCAAACTGCTGTTCTTACTGATAGCACTTTAACTTTAAATAACTTCTCGATAGCATTTTTAACTTCAGTCTTTGTCGCCGCTTTATCGACCTCAAAAACATAAACGTTACTTTCAGCTAAGAGACTGTTTTTTTCCGATATAAGGGGCTTTCTAATAACTTGATACATACTCTACTCCGCTTTATTTAGTCTCAATGCCACAACGAGCCGCGATCTTCTCTAAAGAATCTTTAGATAAAACTGCCGCGTTGTATCTCAAAAGGTCATAAACGTTCATACCCTCGACCGAGTAGTATCGAAATTTTGGTAAATTTCTTGCTGCTCGAGACGTCATGGCGTGCGCCTGACCATCAATCAATACCGCCTTTTCAAAACCAAGATTCTTAAGGCTCGCAAGAAGACTTTTTGTTTTGCCTTCATTCGCCGCAAGCGAATCAAGCACGATCAAGCGTCCTTCACTATGAAGGTACGATAACGCTGATCTAAAACCCTCTTGCTTCATTTTCTTTGGAATTGAATACGCATAGTTTCTCGGCTTTGGAGGGAATGCCACACCGCCGCCAGGCATCAAGGGTGAACGGATCGAGCCCTGACGAGCGCTACCAGTTCCTTTTTGCTTAAATGGCTTTTTACCGCCACCGCGCACTTCACCTTTGCTTTTTGCCTTGTGAGTTCCGCTACGACGAGAGGCCAATTGCCACTTCGTAATCGCATGTAAAACAGCTTTTTTAACCGGCTGCTCAAATATTTGAGGGTCAAGTTCTACTTGACCAACTTTTTTCTTTTCCCAATCTAATACATCAACTTTTGCCATATTTTATACTTTCGTTAACTGAACAAGTGAATTCATCGCGCCTGGCACAGGTCCGCCAATTACGATTACATTTTCTTCAGGGATAATATCTAAGATAGACAAGTTTTTAACAGTTACGTTTCGATCGCCCATGTGACCTGGAAATTTCTTACCCGGCATAACTCGTCCCGGCCAAGTTCTGTTACCGATTGAGCCCGGACGGCGGTGAAATCCAGAACCGTGAGTTGCCGGACCACCAGCCATGCCCCAGCGCTTAACAACGCCAGCAAAGCCTTTACCTTTTGTGCGACCTGAAATTTTCAAAACATCGCCAACTTTAAGGCTGCCAAGATCAACTTTAGATCCAACCGCAACTCCATCCGGGAGCTTCTGTCGGATCTCTCGAACATAATAAGCGCCATTTTCGAAGCCAGCTGCCTTCAAGTGAGTCTTTTGAGCTGTCGAAGTTCTTTTCTCTCTTTTCGGGCAAAAAGCCAATTGAACAGCCTCATAGCCGTCTTTTTCTTTGGTCTTTACCTGCGAAACAACAAGCGCCTCATATTTAAGAATTGTTGCTGCATGCATATCGCCTTTGTCGTCAAAATAAGATGTCATTCCGACTTTAATCGCGAATAGGCTGTCTAGTGTGCAGCCACCGGTAGTATTTGTTTTTTCTGTTTGCTGATCTACTTGCTCGCTCATGATCGCCCTCTTAAACCGCTGTTAATTTAATTTCGACGTCCACGCCAGCCGATAGATCAAGCTTCATTAGCTGATCAATGGTCTGCTGTGTGGGCTCGAGAATATCAAGCATTCGTTTGTGTGTTCTAATTTCGAATTGCTCTCGTGATTTTTTATCAACGTGGGGAGAACGCAAAACTGTGTAACGATTAATTCGCGTTGGCAATGGGATCGGGCCCGCCACTCGCGCACCAGTTCTTCGTGCGGTCTCAACGATTTCTTTTGTCGATTGATCAAGAAGTTTATGATCAAAAGCGCGCAATCGAATTCTAATTCTTTGACTCTGCATTTTACTCTCCTAAAGTCCGCTTGAATAACTCAACAAATTTTAAGCGCAGCAAGCCGCTTTCCGTGGAACAGTGAAAGATTTCGTTATCGATTTTCTGTTTCTCAACATAGTTTCGATTCGACTCTTTGTAATCCAAGAAATGATCTTTGCAAGAAGGCGAATATGCCGTTGGCCCTTAGGACTTGTCAATTAGTTAAAGGATCAAAAATGCTGAATTTTTTAGCGGCCCATTTTGGACAGTATTTCTTGCTCAACCTTAGGAGGAACCGGGGTGTATTCGCGAAACTCCATCGTAAAGGTTGCGCGGCCCTGAGAGAGGGATCTGATGTCTGTGGCATAGCCGAACATGGTCATTAAAGGAGTCTCGGCCGAAATTGCCTGCAGGGCCCCTTTAGGAGTCATGCTAGTGACCTTACCCCTTCTTGCGCTCAAGTCCCCTATAATATTACCCATGAACTCTTCCGGAGTGACCACTTCAATATTAAACATTGGCTCTAATAACAAAGACTTAGCGCCCTTAAGGGCCTCTCTGAACGCATTTGCGGCCGCAATTTTGAAGGCCATCACGGAGGCCTCTTCCTGCACAATTTTAGCCGCGGTCAGCGTTACTCCGACATCAATTAACGGGTACCCAGCAAGTGCACCGATCTCAGCGCCATCGCGAGCCCCATCTCGAATGGCCCTAAGTAACTCGTCTGTCATATTTTGCACGGTGACCGTCCCGGGGCTAAATTGAAAACCAGTCCCTCTCTTGAGCGGTGCAATATCAAAAGTGACATTCGCGGAATGGGTCTTGCCTGCAATTTCACGTAAAAAATGCCCATTTCCTGAACTCTTGCCGAGAATTGTCTCTCGGAAGGAGACCATGGGCTTACCTATATTGGCATGTACTTTAAACTCACGGAGAAGACGATCGACTAATATCTCAAGGTGAAGTTCTCCCATGCCCGAAAGAAGCATCTGTCCTGTATCGGGGTCGGGCCGCACGCGACAAGACGGATCTTCTTTTTGCAGTCTATCAAGTGCCTGGACCATCTTTTCTTGATCAGCCTGTGATTTGGCTTCAATCGCCACAGCAATTACTGGTTCTGGAAAATTAATTGATTCAAGTAAAACAGTTCTACGGGTTTCACAAAGCGTATCACCAGTCGCAGTGAATTTTAAACCAACCGCTGCCCCAATATCCCCAGCCTTGAGAGATTGAATTTCTTCTCGTGAATTTGCATGAAGTTTTACTAATCGCTGAATGCGTTCTTTCTTATTTTCTCGCGGGACCAAGAGCTGCATCCCCACTTTTAATTCGCCTGAGTAAACTCGAATATAAGTTAACGACCCTGCGAATGGATCATTCGCAATTTTAAATGCGAGTGCAGCCACAGGCTCATCGTAATCTGTCGTACAAATAATTTCTTTTTCAGGATTCTCCGGATCGTGACCAACAACTGGAGGCACATCAAGAGGGCTCGGCAAATAATGAATAATCGCATCTAGCAGGGGCTGCACGCCCTTATTCTTAAATGCAGAGCCGCACAAAACCGGGGTCAGTTTCAACTGCAAAGCGGCTTTACGAATCGCCGCACGTATTTCATCTGCCGACAGCGACTCGCCGTTAAGATATCTTTCGAGCAAAGTATCATCAAATTCTGAAACCTGCTCAATGAGTTTCTCACGCCGCTCTTTCGCCTCTTCGACGAGATCTTCGGGGATCGGCGACGTTTTATAATCAGCTCCGAGTGCCGAGTTATCCCAAATGAGGGCTTTTTCTTCGATTAAATCGACAACCCCGACAAAATGAGATTCTGAACCGATAGGCAAATGGAGCGCAATTGGATTGGCATGAAGCCTCTCTCGAATCGTGCCCACGCTCATATCAAAATCAGCTCCGACTCGATCCATCTTATTAACAAAGCAAATGCGCGGCACCTTGTACTTGTCGGCCTGTCGCCAAACGGTTTCGGATTGCGGCTCAACTCCATTCACGCCGTCAAAGACAGCGACTGCGCCATCTAGAACGCGCAGTGACCGCTCGACCTCGATTGTGAAATCAACGTGCCCCGGGGTATCAATTAAGTTAATTCGGTAGTTCTTCCAGAAACACATGGTGGCCGCTGAGGTAATAGTAATACCCCGCTCTTGTTCTTGAACCATCCAATCCATAACGGTATTACCGTCATGAACCTCGCCCATCTTATGACTTTTTCCGGTGTAAAAGAGAATTCGCTCTGACGTCGTTGTTTTGCCGGCGTCAATATGGGCCATAATGCCGATATTGCGCGTGAACTTTAGATCATCGACGTTTTTCGGCTCTGACACAATTTAAGATTACCAGTTGTAATGCGAGAAAGCCTTGTTGGCATCCGCCATTTTATGAACGTCTTCGCGCTTCTTAATTGCGTTACCGCGATTATTATAAGCATCGATAACTTCGCCAGCGAGACGAGCTTCCATCGTTTTTTCGCCTCGTTCGCGAGAATAAGCAACAATCCACTTCATTGCCAATGCCAAACGTCGTGTTGGACGAACATCGCATGGAACTTGATAAGTGGCTCCGCCGACTCGACGTGATCGTACTTCTAGAGAAGGTTTGCAATTCTCAAGGGCTTTCTTGAAAACGGCTATCGGCTCTTCTGCCGTAATTTTTACTTTTAGCTCATCGAGTGCACCATAGAAAATGCCTTCGGCCACGCTGCGTTTACCTTGATACATAATCTTGTTAATAAACTTCGCAACGCTGACGTCATTGTAAATCGGATCAGCTGCAACTTCTCTTTTCGTATTTCTTTTTCTACGTGCCATTCTTTAATCCTCGTTTTTATTCTGTCTGTAAATTACGCCGTCTTCTTCGGCTTTTTTGATCCGTACTTTGAACGGCCCTTCATTCTATTTTGTACACCTTGAGTATCGAGCACACCGCGAACGATGTGATACCGAACGCCCGGCAAATCTTTAACTCGACCGCCACGAACAAGAACCACAGAGTGCTCTTGAAGATTGTGACCAACGCCACCAATATATGAGTTAACTTCAAATCCATTCGAAAGCCGAACTCTCGCTACTTTTCGAAGCGCTGAATTTGGTTTTTTTGGAGTTGTGGTGAAAACTCGCGTGCAAACGCCACGACGCTGCGGGCATTCTGCTAGTGCCGGAGATTTTGATTTCGATCTTTGCAGTCTACGTCGGCTGCGAATTAGCTGATTAATTGTTGGCATCTATACCTCTGTTTGCGCCTTAAGTGCGGTCTTTATAAGGCCGAGAACCTATCTCGGCCACAATTTATTGTCAATTAGGTTAAACGTGTGCTCCTGCACTTGTTGTTCTTCCCCCACCTAAACCCGGAAGAGCGGCTGAAGATTCGAGATCTGACTCGTCTACAATCACTTTCCAACGTTTATAGGCTTGGATACCCGTACCAGCTGGCACAAGGCGACCCATAATAATATTCTCTTTTAAGCCGCGAAGGCTGTCAGAACGCGACTGGATCGCCGCTTCAGTGAGCACCTTCGTGGTCTCTTGAAACGATGCCGCCGAAATCCAGCTTTCAGTGCTGAGCGATACTTTCGTAATACCCAACAATAAAGGTTCGGCAGTAGACGGCTTTCCACCCTCTTTAACGACCTTTGCATTCGAATCATCAAAGGTAAATTTATCAACGTTTTCGCCATTGATAAAAAGAGTGTCGCCCGCGTCAACTACTGCAACTTTACGAAGCATTTGGCGCACTATAACTTCAATGTGTTTATCGTTAATCGACACACCCTGAAGACGGTAAACCTCTTGAACTTCGTTTAGAAGATAAGCTGCTAGTTCTTTGTCGCCAAGTACCCGTAAAATGTCGTGGGGGCTAATTGGTCCATCCATAAGTGGCTCGCCACCTTTAATGAATTCGCCCTCGCGTACAGTTACGTGCTTGCCCTTGGGGATCAAATATTCTTTTTGTTCGCCAATTTCTGGAGTGATAATAACTCGTTGCTTACCTTTTACGTCCTGACCGAAGGTTACGTAACCATCGATTTCAGAAATAATGGCAGATTCTTTCGGCTTACGAGCTTCAAACAACTCAGCAACCCGTGGCAAACCACCTGTAATATCTCGAGTTTTTGTCGTCTGACGATGGATTTTCGCAATTACATCGCCTGACTGTACGTCTTTGCCATCAGATACGAGAAGCTGGGCACCAACTGGCAAAATATATCTGGCCGGAATTTCTCTATTCAATAGGTTCAAAGACTTACCGCTTGAGTCCGTCAATGACACCATCGGCTTTGCGTCCGCGCCTTTGGTATCCGTAATAACTTTTGTCGAAAAGCCAGTTACAGCATCAACCTGCTCCGCCATTGTTACGCCCTCTTCGATATTGTCGAAGCGAACGATACCCGTGACGTCAGCGATAATCGGATTTGAATAAGGATCCCACTCAGCTAGCACTTCGCCTTTTTTGACGGTTGCGCCATCTTTAAAGTTCAAGACCGAACCGTATACCAGTTTGAATCTCTCTCTTTCTCGCCCGCTATTATCTACAATAATTAATTCACCGTTTCGGCTTAGGGCCGTCAATTTTCCGGCTCGATTCGAAACCGCATGAACATCGTGAAATTTCACCACACCATCATGTCGAGCTGTGTGTACCGATTGTTCAACTGCACGAGAAGCCGCACCACCCAAGTGGAACGTTCTCATCGTCAGCTGTGTACCGGGTTCACCGATAGACTGGGCCGCAATAATACCAACCGCCTCACCGAGATTTACGATGTTACCACGAGCCAAATCACGACCGTAACACTTCACACAAACCCCGCGACGAGATTTGCAAGTCAAAACAGAACGAATTGGAACTCGCTCGATGGCGGCTTCATCTAACTTCTTAACCACATCTTCTGTGACTTCGTCGTTAGTACGAATAATGATTTCATTGGTATATGGATCAGTAATGTCTTCCATCGCTACGCGACCCAAAATACGTTCGCCAATTGCCTGAATAACTTCGCCACCTTCTAGAAGTGGAGTGATTGTCATACCGTCGGTGGTGCCACAATCAAGCTCGGTCACAATCACGTCTTGAGCCACGTCGACCAATCGACGAGTCAGATAACCAGAGTTCGCTGTTTTCAACGCTGTATCCGCAAGACCCTTTCGAGCACCATGTGTCGAAATAAAGTATTGAAGAACCGTCAAACCTTCGCGAAAATTGGCCGTAATTGGAGTTTCGATAATCTCGCCCGATGGCTTGGCCATAAGACCACGCATACCAGCTAACTGACGAATCTGCGCCGCGCTACCTCGAGCACCAGAATCAGCCATTACGAAAATAGGATTGAAGCTAGCGCTTTCAACTTCTTTGCCATCCACTTGAAACTTTTGAGTCTCAAGATTTGACATCATTTCTTTCGCAACTTTATCAGCCGTTTGAGCCCAAATATCGACGACCTTGTTATATCGCTCACCATCCGTGATCAAACCTTCGTCATATTGGCGCTGAATCTCAAGAACTTGTTTTTCAGCGTCTTTCAATAGAACTTCTTTGCTTGCAGGGATCACCATGTGATCGATGCAAATAGAAATGCCCGCTTGAGTTGAAAACTTAAAGCCAAGTCTCATTAATTTATCGGCCAGGATGACAGTGGCTTTCGCCCCTGCGTTTCGAAATGCAGCATCGATCAAATTCGCGATGGTTTTTTTGTTCATCACGCGGTTGACGAGTTCAAATGGCACTTCTCTTGGCACGATATCGCTCAAAATGGCGCGACCAACTGACGTTTCTTGCAGTTTACCATTGATACGGACTTTGCAAGCCGCCTGAAGATCTATGTGACCAGATTCGTTTGCATAAATAACTTCTTCAACACTACCAAATATCTTGCCGGTGCCTTTTGCCCCAACTCGAACACGCGTCATCCAATAAATACCCAAAACGATATCCTGAGATGGGTTGATGATCGGCTTACCATTCGCCGGGCTAAGAATATTATTAGTCGACATCATCAAAACTCGGGCTTCAACCTGAGCTTCTACGGAAAGAGGAATGTGAACGGCCATTTGATCACCATCGAAATCGGCGTTAAATGCCGTACAGACGAGGGGGTGAAGTTGAATGGCTTTACCTTCATGAAGAACTGGTTCAAACGCTTGAATTCCAAGACGGTGAAGCGTCGGCGCACGGTTAAGAAGAACAGGGTGCTCTTTCACAACTTCAGAAAGAATATCCCATACTTCGACTTCTTCTTGCTCGACTAATTTCTTGGCTTGTTTGATTGTCGTAGCAAAGCCACGCTCTTCAAGCTTGTTGTAAACAAATGGCTTAAAAAGCTCGAGAGCCATTTTTTTCGGCAAACCGCACTGATGTAATCTCAACTCTGGGCCGACGACAATAACTGAACGACCCGAGTAATCCACTCGTTTACCGAGCAAGTTTTGGCGAAAACGACCTTGTTTACCTTTAAGCATATCGCTTAAAGATCGCAAGGGTCGCTTGTTCGGTCCGGTAAATGTTTTACCGCGGCGACCGTTATCAAGAAGTGCATCAACGGCCTCTTGTAACATTCTCTTTTCATTTCGAATGATAATGTCCGGAGCATTCAGCTCTTCAAGTCGGCGCAGACGATTGTTTCTATTGATTACGCGACGATAGAGATCATTAAGATCCGAAGTTGCGAACCGGCCGCCATCAAGTGGTACAAGGGGACGTAAATCTGGTGGTATAACTGGAAGCGCCGACAACATCATCCACTCAGGAATGTTGATTGAACCCTTAAATGCCTCGACAACTTTTAATCGTTTTGAAATTTTCTTTGTCGCCGCATCGGACTTTGTCTCTTTAAGGTCCATACGTAGCTTTTTCGACAAATACTCAATATCGACCTTTTTCAAAAGTTCAAGAACGGCGTCGCCGCCCATCATCGCTTTGAAATTAGGGCCAAATTCATTCAGCGCATTTTGATAAGCCTCTTCCGATAGTACCTGATTCTCTTCCAACCCTGTTTCCATGGGGTCAATAACCACATAGGCTTCGCAGTAAAGAACCTTTTCGACATCTTTCAATGTCATATTGAGGAGGTTACCAATACGGCTGGGCAATGATCTCAAGAACCAAATATGAGCTACAGGCGTAGCCAATTCGATGTGACCAAGACGTTCACGGCGAACTTTGCTCTGAGTCACTTCGACTCCGCACTTTTCGCAAACGACGCCGCGATACTTCATGCGCTTATATTTACCGCACAAGCATTCGTAATCTTTAATTGGTCCGAAAATTTTAGCACAAAAGAGACCATCTCTTTCTGGCTTAAACGTTCGGTAGTTTATCGTTTCTGGCTTCTTAACTTCGCCGTGTGACCACTCGCGAATCATTTCAGAAGATGCGAGTGAAATTCTCACCGCATGAAACGACAATGGATCTTTTGGTTTGTCGAAAAAATTTAAGAGATCTTTCACATTAACTCCCTTTAATCAAAATCAATTACTGTTGCATTTGTGTTGAGGGCATATTTCCTGACTCTTCTAACCTTGGTTTCTCGGTCAAAATATCAGATTCAATAAGCTCAATATTCAATGCGAGCGACTGCAATTCTTTAACGAGAACGTTGAATGATTCGGGTAGCCCCGGCTCAAGTACGTTTTCGCCTTTAACAATACTCTCGTACATTCGGGTTCGGCCTGCGACGTCATCCGACTTCACGGTCAAGAACTCTTGAAGTGAGTAAGCGGCGCCGTAAGCTTCAATGGCCCAAACTTCCATCTCTCCTAATCGCTGACCACCAAACTGCGCCTTACCACCCAGCGGCTGCTGAGAAACAAGTGAGTATGGACCAATCGAGCGGGCGTGAATTTTCTCTTCAACAAGGTGATGAAGTTTCAGCATGTACATAATGCCGACTGTGACTGTGTTTTGAAACGGCTCGCCTGATCGCCCGTCAAACAAGATCGTTTGACCTGACAATGGCAACTCGGCTCGTTTCAACAAACTTTTCACATCCGTCTCAATTGCGCCGTCAAATACGGGTGTTGCAACGTGGACGCCGTCGCGCATTCTATGCAACATCTTTTTTAATGACGTTGAGTCTGCGGTTTCGACTGTTTTCGAAATCTCAGCATCATCGAAAGTTTCTTTGATCGCTTTTCGAACTTCAGCTTCTTTAAAGTTTTCGACGTGCTCTTGAAGTTTCTGACCCAGACCGTGTGCGGCCCAGCCCAAATGGATCTCAAGAACCTGTCCGATATTCATACGTGACGGAACGCCCAATGGGTTAAGAACCATGTCAACGGGTCGACCATCTGCAAGGTACGGCATATCTTCTTCAGGCAATACTCGCGAAATAACACCTTTATTACCATGGCGGCCGGCGAATTTATCACCAACTTGAAGCTTTCGCTTGATGGCGACATAGACCTTAACCATTTTAATCACGCCAGGGGGCAAATCGTCGCCCTTGGTAAGTCGATCGATCTTCTCGTTAAACACCATTTTCACGGCGTCGAGTTGATTTCGAGCGGCATCCATAATGCGGTTAATTTGGTGCTCAAGCTCCTGTTCAAGCGGAACGTAGCTCAATAGTTCAAATGGAATCGTCTCAAGTTCGTCCGCCGTAATTATCTGGTCTTTGCCCAATAATTTCTGCGAACCATCTTCGCTCAATAATACTCCTGTGGTTTTTTTGCCAACAAGAATATCTTTAAGTTTATCGATTGCACTATTTCGAATTACGTTTTGCTCGACGTTCATATCTTTTTCGAGCTTTTCACGCTTCTGTTGGATGATGATTTGTAATCGCTCATCTTTGCTTGCGCCATCTCGGCTGTAAACTTGGGCATCAATAACGGTGCCGTATACGCCTGACGGAACACGCAGAGAGGTGTCACGAACATCGCCGGCTTTTTCACCGAAAATCGCGCGCAATAGCTTCTCTTCGGGCGACAACTGCGTTTCGCCTTTCGGAGTTACTTTACCGACAAGAATATCGCCTGGGCCAACTTCGGCCCCGATTCGAATAATACCGCTCGTATCAATATCAGAAAGAGCTTCTTCGCCCACATTGGCGATATCTCGCGTGATCTCTTCTTTGCCAAGCTTAGTATCTCGTGCCACGCATTCGAATTCTTCGATATGCACCGATGTGTAAACATCATCTTTGATAAGACGTTCAGAAATAAGGATAGAATCTTCGTAGTTGTAACCCATCCAAGGAGTGAACGCGACCAAGATGTTTTGGCCTAGAGCCAACTCGCCCAACTCAGTTGATGGGCCATCTGCGATCACATCGCCTTTTTGGATTTTATCGCCCACGTTCACGATTGGGCGCTGGTTAAAACAGGTGTTTTGGTTCGTTCGTTGATATTTAGTTAGGTTATAGATGTCGACGTTGGCGCCCAGCTTGCCGCCTTTACCGACACGTCGTACCACAACTCGCTCAGCATCAACTTGTTCAACCACACCTTCGTTATGACAAACAACGCTTGTGCCAGAATCACGTGCAACAAGACGCTCAACGCCGGTACCTACGAGCGGAGCTCGTGGGCGAATCAGCGGAACAGCTTGACGTTGCATGTTCGAACCCATTAACGCGCGGTTCGCATCATCGTGCTCAAGAAACGGAATCAGAGACGCTGCGATCGACACGAGCTGACTTGGAGAAACGTCCATCAACGAAACTTTATCTTTATCGACGACTTCATATTCGCCGTCTTTACGAACCGTTACGTTGGCATCCGTTAACTTGTCTTCTTTGGTGCCTCGGCCGGCTTGAGCAATATAATGACCCTGCTCTTCGAGTGCCGACATATAATGAATGTCTTTACCAACCTTAGCTTCAGTCACTTGTCGATAGGGGGTCTCGATAAATCCATAGTTGTTAATTCGCGCATAAGTCGCAAGAGACGCAATAAGGCCGATGTTCGGACCTTCTGGCGTTTCAATTGGGCAAATACGACCATAATGTGTCGGATGCACGTCTCGAACTTCGAATCCAGCGCGATCACGAGTCAAACCACCCGGCCCAAGCGCCGATAGACGACGTTTGTGCGTGATTTCTGATAGTGGGTTTGTTTGATCCATAAACTGCGACAATTGGCTCGAACCGAAAAACTCTTTTACAACTGCATTGACTGGTTTAGCGTTCACCAAATCATGCGGCATCATAGTTTCTACATCTTGTAGACTCATGCGCTCACGAATCGCGCGCTCCATTCTAACCAAACCAATACGATATTGATTCTCAAGAAGCTCACCAACAGATCGTACACGTCGATTACCAAGGTGATCGATATCGTCTGTTTTGCCTTGACCGTTTTTAAGGTCGATCAAAGTTTTAACAACCTGAAGAATATCTTTCTGAGTAAGAGTTCTGTGCGACACAGGGCACTCTTCAAACGGGATTGAGAAACGATGGTTAATCTTTAGTCGACCCACTTCGCTCAGATCATAAGTTTCTGGATCAAAGAAAAGGCGGTTGAAAAATGTCGTTGCAGCCTCTTCGGTTGGCGGCTCGCCAGGACGAAGGCGCTTGTAAATTTCAAGTAACGACTCTTCTTTAGTTGCGACTTTGTCGACAAGAAGAGTATTTCGCAAAAATGGACCAACCGAAAGCCCGTCAAAGAAAATGAGTCTAAACTCTTTTATCCCAGCGCCCAATGCTGCGTCGACGGTTTCCATCGTCATTTCAGCATTTACGTCTGCAATGATTTCGCCAGTTGATTCGTCGATAATAGGGCTCGCAATAGCCTTACCTTCAAGGTCTGCTTTCAAAACTTCAAGCTCTTGAATTCCGGCTGATTGAACGCGTTTAACAACTGCTCTTGTAATTCGACGGCCAGCTTTAACAATATTCTCGCCAGTCTTCGGGTCATTAATGTCTGAAATCGCGCGCTGACCTGAAAGTTTTTCGATATCAAGATCTCGCAAGAAGCGACCATCTTTAGTCACTCGGACGACATCAATGTGATAGAAAAATTTCAATAGATCTTCGGTCGAGTAACCCAATGCCTTCAATAGGATAGTTACTGGAAATTTGCGGCGACGATCGATACGGACATATATTAAATCTTTTTGGTCAAATTCGAAATCAAGCCATGAACCACGATAAGGGATCACTCTTGCTGAGTAGATGAATTTACCATTGGCATTATTTTTACCTTTATCGTGATCAAAAAATACACCTGGAGATCGGTGCAACTGGCTCACAACAACGCGCTCAGTGCCGTTGATAATGAACGAGCCGTTAGCCGTCATAAGAGGGATTTCGCCCAAGTATACTTCTTGTTCTTTTACATCGCGAATGCTTCGCGCTTCGGTCTCTTCATCAACATCAAAAACGATTAGGCGCAAAGTCACTTTAAGAGGAGCTGCGTAGCTCATCCCACGTTGACGGCACTCGTCTACATCGTATTTTGGGGGTTCTAAAATATAACTGACGAACTCGAGGCTCGCTGTATTATTGAAATCTGTAATTGGAAAAACAGATTTAAAAACACCATTGAGACCATCACCGCCACGGCGATCAGGGTCTACGTCTTTCTGGAGAAAGCTTTCGTAGGATTTCTTCTGAAGCTCAATAAGGTTTGGGATCTCGGTGTACTGTTTGGTTCTAGCAAAACTGCGTCGCAATCTTAAATTTGAGGCAGTGACTGGCGTTAGGCTCATTCTTTGCTCCCTATCTTAGCGAAAGAAAAATAGATTGAAGGCAAAGGCCGCACGCCTCTGCCCTCAGACAAATTTTGAATAAAAAATCGGACGCGAGATTACTTAATCTCAACTTTTGCACCAGCTTTGGTGAGAGCGTCTTTCATTTTTGCAGCGTCATCTTTTGAAACGCCTTCTTTTACTGTCTTGGGCGCGCCTTCAACTAGATCTTTGGCTTCTTTCAAGCCAAGACCAGTCAATGTTCTAACTTCTTTAATAACATTGATTTTGTTTGCGCCAGCGTCAGTCAAGACAACTGTGAATTCAGTTTTCTCTTCAGCAGCGGCTGTCGGTGCGCCACCAGCTGCGGCAACCGCAACAGGAGCAGCAGCGCTAACGCCCCACTTGTCTTCGAGAGTTTTAATCATTTCGGCCAGTTCGATAACCGGCATGCCCGATAGAAATTCTACTACTTGATCTTTAGAAAGTGACATTTGTTCCTCCGTTAGAAACTATTAAATTTAAAATTAAGCACCTTGTTTATCTTTGTATGCGGCCAAAACACGTACGAACTGACTTGGAACCTGATTAAGCAACGACACAAATCTTTGTGACGGAGCTTGCAGAGTGCCCAAGAGTTTCGCTTGCAATTCAGGTTTACCCGGCAATGTTGCCAAGTATTTAATTTGCGCTTCGTTAAGCGCTTTACCGTCCATCGCACCTGTTTTTAGCTGCAACTCTTCATTATCTTTTACAAATCCAGTGATCGCTTTGGCTGATGCACTTACGTCTTCGTACGCGAACACAACACCGTTATTACCGGTGAAATGGTCTTTAAGTGGCCCTTCAAAAATCTGGTGATCTTTGAGTGCCCGAAGAGCTAAAGTGTTTTTTACAACTTTAAGCTCAGACTGAACAGGGCTCAGAAGCTTTCTGAATTTGGTGACCTTTTCGACCGTTAGGCCTTTAAAATCCACCAAGAACGCCGCTTTTGCTTTCGCAAAACGCTTCGATATTTCAGCAACCTCTTCTGCCTTTGCTTCTCGTGTGATCATTCTTCTTCACCTCCTTCAAGATGAATCGCTCTTCGGGAGTTGAATGCGAGAAAACTTTTTCTCGTCTCGGCAGGCCCCCTGATGATTTTACTCATCAGGCAATTAAACGCATTTCTGCGTACCGGCTGTCTCCAACGGCGACAATGCTAAATTGTTTATTCCACGGTCGACTGCGCACTCGCGACGTCGACTTTGATCCCGGGGCCCATAGTTGAAGACACCGTGATCGATTGTAAATATATACCTTTGCTCGATGCAGGTTTCGCTTTCGCAATTGCGTTAATGAGAACCAAAAAGTTGTCTTTCAACTTCGGTGCGCCCATCGACTTGCGGCCGATCGTTGCATGAACGATACCCGCTTTTTCAACACGAAATGCAAGTTTACCTTTTTTCTCCGCTGCAACAGTCGCCGCTACGTTCATGGTCACAGTGCCAACTTTTGGGTTGGGCATAAGACCGCGCGGGCCAAGAACCTTTGCAACTTTCGAAACAACCGCCATCATATCTGGGGTCGCTATGGCTTTGTCGAAATCAAGCCAACCACCGTTGATTTTTTCAACGAGATCATCCGCACCAACGAAATCGGCGCCCGCATCTTTGGCCTCTTGTTCTTTGGGCCCTTTTGCAAACACGATGACTCGTACGTTTTTACCAAGGCCATGAGGCAGAGCTACTGCGCCACGAACTTGCTGATCTGATTGGGTTGGATCAACGCCTAGTTTAAATGCTACGTCGATAGCTTCATCAAATTTCGCAGTTGCGGTTTCAACCGCCAATTCTACAGCTTTTTGAACAGGATATGTCTCAGTGCGCTTAACTTTTGTTAAAGCGGCTTTAAGTCTTTTTGCCATCTCTCACCTCATTTACTCGGGACTTCGATGCCCATTGAGCGCGCCGAACCCGTAACTTGTGAAATCGCAGCTTCAAGGGTCAAGCAGTTGAGATCAGGTAATTTGATCTGAGCGATTTGTTTGATTTGATCCGCGGTTATCTTTCCGACTTTTTCACGCGCCGGATTTTTCGATCCACTCTCAAGCTTCATCGCTTTTTTTATCAAAATTGATACGGGCGGCGTTTTCGTTATGAAGGTGAACGATCGATCGTTAAACACAGTGATAATCACTGGGATAACGGTATCGCCCAAGCTCTGCGTTTTAGCATTGAACTGCTTGCAGAACTCCATAATGTTGACGCCTTGTTGCCCGAGCGCCGGTCCAACGGGTGGCGCGGGATTCGCCTTCCCTGCCGGTATTTGCAGCTTGATTTGGGCTTGAACTTTCTTAGCCATGACCCACTCCAGGTTTAAGGTGGAACTGTTTTACGAGCTCCGGTTAATGTTTAAAGAACTAATTCCTATTAGTTCTTCTCTACTTGTACGAAATCCAATTCAACAGGCGTTGGTCTACCGAAGATACTAACAAGTACTTTAACCTTGCCCTTCTCTTCATTGATCTCTTCAACGGTCCCTTGAAAATTATTAAATGGTCCATCTACAACGGTTACAGGTTCGCCAACTGAAAACGAAATTTTCGCCTTCGGTCGTTCTGCGCCGGTTTCCATTTGCTTCGTAATGCGCGTCACTTCGTTCTCAGGAACAGGCGACGGCCGATTGTTGCCACCAAGAAAGCCCGTTACTTTGCTTGCGCTTTTAACCAAATGCCAAGTGGCATCCGATAGCTTCATCTGTACAAAAATATAGCCCGGGAAAAACTTGCGAGAACGAGTCGCCTTTTTGCCTTTAATAAGCTCTACGACATTTTCCTGCGGGATCAAAATCTGGCCAAAATTCTCTTCCATCTTTTTCAGGCGAGCTTTTTCTTCAATCGATGCTTTTGCTGTCGATTCGCTGCCCGAATATGTATTAACAATATACCATTTTAATTCGCTCACAATTATCACTCGCTTTTTCTCTGGGCCATAATTTGGGCACTCATTGTATAATTAGCTGCACCAAATGGTGCGCCACAAAATCAATTACAATTAGCAAAAGACTCGCAACTACTACGAACACACAAACAACCATTGTCATTGCAACGGTGTCTTTCTGCGAAGGCCAAACAACTTTACTGACCTCAATAATGACATCTTCTGCCCATGCAACAACACGAGCGTTGAACTGCAGTACACCATAAACTAAAGCCGCAAGAACAACCGGGAGCCCATGGCTCACCAAATCGACACTATAAAGACGCTGCACGGGCCCAAAGGCCCCTGCAAATGACTTAAATAGCACGTTGACGACGACGTAAGTTAATAACGCCGCCGCAAGAAAACTGAGAGTAATTATTTTTTTTGTAGCCTGCTTTTCCATTTTCCCTGTTCTTCTTACTTTCGCTTCTTTTAACTATCGTTCTTTAGCCTTAGTTCGAACTGCAATTTCTCAAAAATTGGCAGGGCAGGAGGGATTCGAACCCACAACACGCGGATTTGGAGTCCGCTGCTCTACCAATTGGAGCTACTGCCCTCCTGCAAAGTTATTCTATAATTTCAATAACCACGCCTGCGCCGACAGTTCGACCACCCTCACGAATCGCAAAACGGAGTTCTTTTTCCATTGCGATCGGTGTGATTAGTTCGACTTCCATCTCAACGCGGTCACCAGGCATAACCATTTCGGTGCCTTTTTTAAGCGTTGTTACACCCGTAACATCTGTAGTTCTAAAGTAAAACTGTGGGCGATAACCGTTAAAGAACGGCGTGTGACGACCGCCCTCTTCTTTTGTAAGTACGTATGCTTCGCACTTGAATTTTTTGTGCGGCAATACTGAACCCGGTTTAGCCAATACTTGGCCACGCTCAACGTCTTCTTTCTTAGTACCACGAAGCAAGCAACCTGCGTTGTCGCCGGCGCGGCCTTCATCAAGAAGTTTTCTGAACATTTCAATACCAGTTACTGTTGTTTTTAGAGTGGGGCGAATACCAACGATTTCGATCTCGTCGCCGACTTTTACGATCCCGCGCTCAATACGACCAGTTACAACTGTACCGCGACCAGAGATCGAGAATACGTCTTCAACGGGCATCAAGAATGGCTTGTCGATAACGCGAACAGGCTCCTTGATGTAAGAATCAACAGCGTCCATCAATTTAACGATTGCCACTGCACCAAGATCACCTTTGTCGCCCTCAAGGGCTTTCAAAGCTGAACCACGAACGATTGGGATGTCATCGCCAGGGAATTCGTATTTAGAAAGTAATTCGCGAACTTCAAGCTCAACAAGGTCCAAAAGCTCAGGGTCATCAACCATGTCAACTTTGTTCATGAACACAACCATGCCAGGAACACCCACTTGGCGAGCCAAGAGAATATGCTCACGTGTTTGCGGCATCGGACCGTCAGCAGCTGACACAACAAGAATCGCGCCATCCATCTGAGCGGCACCTGTGATCATGTTCTTCACATAATCGGCGTGGCCGGGGCAATCAACGTGCGCGTAGTGACGCTTCGATGTTTGATATTCAACGTGCGACGTTGAAATTGTAATACCACGCTCTTTCTCTTCAGGAGCTTTATCAATTTGATCATACGCAAGAACCTGACCACCATAGGTGTCAGCCATGACTTTTGTAATCGCGGCAGTCAATGTTGTTTTACCGTGATCGACGTGACCAATCGTGCCGATGTTTACGTGCGGCTTACTACGGTCGAATTTTTCTTTAGACATTTTGTTTCCTCCTGAATCGGATGTTGTTTAAACGTTTAACTTTTTTTTAAAAACTAAATTTCTCTTCTACTTCTTCTATCTCATTCTTCTCGTTCACTCTTGCTCACACTCAAAGTCTGGAGCCCATAGTCAGACTTGAACTGACGACCTCACCCTTACCAAGGGTGTGCACTACCCCTGTGCTATATGGGCGCATAATTTTGGAGCGGGAGACGGGTCTCGAACCCGCAACCCTCAGCTTGGAAGGCTGATACTCTAGCCAATTGAGCTACTCCCGCATTCCTCTTCACAAGCCACGCACCAAAAACCACGAACACACACGCCGAACCTCACAAGTAGGTTCTTTGGTGGAGAGAGAAGGATTCGAACCTTCGTAGGCGTGAGCCAGCAGATTTACAGTCTGCCCCCTTTAGCCACTCGGGCATCTCTCCATCACCAACTAGTGGAGCTGAGTATGGGACTCGAACCCGCAACCTACTGATTACAAATCAGTTGCTCTACCAATTGAGCTAACCCAGCACACAAATCACACGCACAAACAAACTCAACCAATCGCGAAACAATTTGCTGTTGCAAATCGAAAATGCAATTGAATGCTTGTCAGCTTGACACGTAACGCACACATATACGGATGTGATAATTCGGAGTCAAAATAATTATTTGTTATTTCAATGACTTTGAGCGGGGGGAATGTTGCCTGCGAATTTCATAGAGGGCGACCGCCGCGGCGACCGAAGCATTGAGTGAAGCGTGCTTATCTGTTTGGGGTATGGTTATCAATTCGTCACAAGTTTTACGGGTGGTGGATCTCAGGCCTTTGTCTTCTGAACCAATCACTAAAACCACCCGTTCATTGAACTTAACCTCGTTTAACGCTGTCGTGGCCTCCCCAGCCAAGCCATAAATCCAAAAACCCTTGTCCTTAAGAGATGTTAGCTCAATTTGGAGGTTGTGCGTGGTGACCACTGGCACGTGTTCAGCCCCACCGCTTGCGACTTTTGAGGCGGCCGGGGTCAGGCTGCCCGATCGCATTTCGGGTAAAATTAAGGCTTTTGCCCCCAAAAGCCAGGCCGATCGAAGCGCTGCGCCAATATTGTGGGGGTCTGATATTTCATCAAGAGCCACCAAAATGCAATGTTCTTGGGTGTTATTATCCAAATCGTTTAAATCAAACTCGGGGGTTTCATCTATATATAGGCAAACTCCCTGGTGGCTGGTGGCAAACTTTGAAAGAACCCCATCTGGCTGCATTTTGGTCTTTATTTGACGCGTTTTTGCAAATTCTACGAATTCTTTAAGCTCATGAACCCGATCAGCGCCCTCTTTAAGCCAAATCTCTGAAATTTTATTGGGCCGTACCCGGATCGCTTCGCGAGCAGAATGAATACCAACTACAATTCTTCGAGATTCAGACGGCCTTCGCTCGTTGTGTCTCATTTTTTGAACCCATTTATTGATTTAATCAGCTCAGCCAGGGCTTCGCGGGGCTTTGGAGCCTCGAGAATCGGACGCCCGACCACCAAGGCCGTCGCACCCGCGGTCAATGCTTCGCTGGCACTCATGGTTCGCTTCTGATCGTCTGAGTTTTTAGTTTGGGTTTTGTCGGCCCGGATTCCGGGGGTCACCAAAAAAGCATCGCGATGATTCGCCCGTAAAGCTTGAACTTCGGTCGGCGCACAAACAAGCCCACTTAGACCGGCATTGCAAACCTCGTCTGCCAATATCTGCACATGCTCACCAATGGTTTTCGACGGAGCCCAATTTTGCGGAACTGAATTTTCTTCGAAACTTGTTAGAACTGTAACTGCCAAAATTTTAAAAAATCGTTCGCGATTAAATTCAGCCTCGAGCTTCGCAAGTTCTTTTAAGCAATGAGACCCGTTCGAAGCATGAACTGTGGCAAAGGTCGCCCCCGATTCAAATGCTGATTTGAGAGCGGCCTTTACAGTTGAAGGGATGTCGTGAAATTTGCAGTCTACAAAAAGAGCAGAGTGTCGAGCCAGCCGCTTCGCAAAGTCTTGACCGTATCGATAGGCTAATCTCGGCCCGATTTTAAACCCGCCAGCTAAATCTTCAGTCTCTTCTACGATTTTAAGGGCCGTCTTTTCGTCATCTACATCGAGAGCAACAAAGAATGGCGACCTCATGGGGGCGGCGCTAGTGGAGGTCACTTTGCAAGTGCTCCTTAATTTTCGCGATTACCAAACCCGGGTTCAATTTCAATACTTCTTTGGTTCTTCTCACCACAAGTTCAATTTCATTCGACTGCAAACCGCGTTTACCAATGACCAGTCGATAGGGCATACCTAATAAATCGGCATCCTTGAACTTAACACCTGGACGCTCTTCGCGGTCATCCATAAGACACTCGATGCCCACAGCGTTCAATTGCTCGTAGAGACCATTTGCCATAGTTGCGACGGCCTCGTCTTGGGGGTCGAGCACACTCATGTGAACGTGAAAGGGGGCAATCGAGGTCGGCCAAATAATGCCATCTTTATCGTGGCACTGTTCGATCACAGCCTGGACAGTTCGAGATACGCCGATCCCGTAGCAACCCATTTCGATCGGAGTCGACTCGCCTTTTTCGCTTAAATAATTGGCCTGCATCGCTTTTGAATATTTTGAACCGAGATAAAAAATATGGCCGACTTCGATACCACGAAACGACTTAAGAAAACCTTCACCCGACGGGTTGCGGTCGCCCTCGTGGGCCAATCTTAGGTCGGCCACTTGAGTGACTTTGAAATCGCGATCAATGTTGACGTTCTTTAAATGAAAGCCATCTTCGTTCGCGCCGGCGATAAAGTTCTTAAGACCCTGCGCGCCGCTATCCATGTAGATAGGGATTTTAAGATTAACAGGGCCGCAGCTACCGGGGTTTGCGCCACAGACTCGGCGGACCTCTTCATCATTCAACATGAGTGGGGAGTTTGATAACCCCAAGAGATTCTTCAACTTGATTGGATTCAATTCGTCTGAACCACGCAAGAGCACACAAATCGGCTTAATCTCGGTCGCGCCCTCTTCAGTCGCAGTAAAAAACAAGGTTTTAACAAGCCCACTTGCATCGACCTTGGTGAACTTTGCTAAGTCAGCAATTGTCTTTTGACCGGGAGTTGCGAACTTCTCTTTTGGCAGCATCTCGGCCGAAGAAGTTGAGACCATCGCCGCGTCGATGGCGGGGCAAACTTCAACATTCGCGGCAAAATCACCAGATTCAGAAACAAGAAGAGCATCTTCGCCGGCATCAGCAAGAATATGAAATTCTTCTGACATCTTACCGCCAATATTGCCTGAGTCGGCTTTTACCGAAACGAATTTTACCCCGAGACGCTTAAAGATCGCGCTATAGGCCTCGTACATCAACTTATAGCTTTTGATCGCCCCATCGGAGTCTCGATCAAAACTGTAAGCATCTTTCATAATAAACTCTCGGCCGCGCAGCAGACCAAAACGAGGACGAATTTCGTCGCGGTACTTGGTTTGAATTTGATAAAGATTTACCGGCAAATCGCGATAGCTCTTTACATCACGTCGAACGTAATCCGTAACGACTTCTTCATGGGTCGCGCCAAGGCAAAACTCTTGGTAAGTGCGATTTTTAAATTTGAGTAGATTCTTGCCCATTTCAGTCCAGCGGTGACTTTCTTCCCAAAGCTCGCGGGGGTGAACCACGGGCATTAAAATCTCGACGCAACCTCTTTTATTGAGTTCTTCTCTTACGATATTTTCAAATTTTCGAATTGAACGTAAAATAAGTGGGCCGTAGGTGAAGATGCCTTGAGAAACTTTCTTGATGTACCCGCCGCGCACCATCAATTGATGGCTGGGTATTTCCGCATCAGCCGGAGTTTCTTTTACTGTGTAGATGTGACTTTTTGACCATTTCATATTTTAGCTTTTCTTCGACCCGCCCGCGAGAGGGCGAGGTTGTGGGTTTAGGCCTCAATGCCGTAGGTTTTAATTTTGCGATGTAAATAACTTCGCTCAAGGCCAATCGCCTCAGCGGTTTTGCTTATATTGCCGCCAAACTCGCCAATCTTTTGAACAAGAAAATCTTTTTCAAATTCGGCTCGAGCTTTTCTAAATGATGATTCGGTACTCTGATTGTTAGCGGAGTCCGAAAGCCCAGCAATTTTCAAATCGTGTATATCAACAAAATCGCCGGGAGTTAGAATATAGATTCTCTCAACAAAGTTTCTGAGCTCGCGCACATTGCCCGACCAGCCATAGGACTTCATGCGCTCAAAAGCTTGCTCAGAAAAAATCTTTCGGCCATAACCACTTTCGCGCGCAAACTGCTCGCCAAAATGGGTGGCAAGTGCAGCGATATCGTCTGCGCGCTCGCGCAACGCAGGCATTCGAACTGGAATCACATTAAGCCGGTGATAAAGGTCTTCACGAAATGCTCCACGCTTAATTTCTTCGTCGAGATTTTTATTGGTGGCAGCAATGACACGCACGTCGACCTCAATAGTTTCTGTGCCACCGACACGCTGAAACTTTTTTTCTTGAAGTATTCGTAAAATCTTGGCCTGGGCGTCCAAGTTCATATCGCCAATTTCATCCAAGAAAATAGTACCGCCGTTGGCAAAATCAAATTTACCTTTTTTGGCCTTATCGGCCCCAGTGAACGCACCTTTCTCGTAACCAAACAATTCGCTCTCAACGAGATCGACCGGGATTGCGGCGCAATTAACGTCTATAAATGGGCGACTCGCCCTTGAACTCAGATAGTGTATATTTTGGGCAACGAGCTCTTTGCCCGTACCGTTTTCGCCAGTGATCAAAACCCATGACTGGCTCGGCGCCACTCGCGCTATAAGCTGTTTTAAATCTTTCATCGCTGCGCTTTCGCCGACTAGCGCGATGCTTTTTCTTAATTTGTTGAGAAGTGCGATCTTCTCTTCACGCTCGCCCTGAAATGAAATTATGTTCGAAATCAGAATAGAAATTTTGTCGATAGAAAGTGGCTTTTCGACGAAATCCCAAGCGCCAAGCTTGGTCGCCTTTACTGCGGTTTCAATTGTGCCATGACCCGACATCATAATAAATTGGGTAGCCGGATAATTCGGCTTGGCTCGCCGCAAGACCTCAACTCCATCAATCTCACCGGGCATCCAAATGTCCAGAAGAACAATGTGGGGACGAAATTCGCCAATGGCGGCAAGGCCTGCGACTCCGTCAGCCGCAACAAAAACCTTGTAGCCCTCATCTTTCAAAGAATCCGAGAGTACAGCGCCAATTGCAGGCTCGTCGTCGATCACCAATATTTTGATTTCTTCATTTTTCATGCTTTGCCTTTGCTAAAGTCGACCGTCGTTAAATCGAAGTTTCTCGATCGTTTTTATCAGCATTTGAAACCACAACTTCGCTTGCAGTATTAGATAGAATAACCGGTAACTCAATGACAAATCGAGAGCCCCGGGGCGGGTTATCAAGTGCTCTCACGTAGCCATTGTGATCTTCGACTGTGCGCTTCACTATTGCCAAACCAAGGCCCGTGCCCTGCTTTTTGGTCGTTACATAGGGCTCAAAAACACGATTTTTAAGAAAAGTTGGAATGCCCTTACCGTTATCGGCCACAGTCATACGGACGATCTTGGTCAGCGGGTCAAACTGGGTGCCGACAACAATTTCACCGCCAGTAATACCTTTGACCCCTTCAACGGCATTATCGACCAAATTGGTTAGGGCCCGACGAATTTGATCGGGATCAAATAGAAAATCGGGTAAGGCCAAATCGGGCTCAAAGCGCAGCCTAAACGATCGTTCGCTCTGGTGAAAAAGCTGAAGGGCATCGGCAATCATCTGATTGAAATTAGCCAAAACAGGCTTTGACCTAGGCATACGTGCGAACTGACTGAATTCATTAACCAGGTTTTTCAAATCATCGACCTGATCAATAATCATCTTAGTGCAATCGCGAAAGGCTGGGTCTGAAACACCGTCGCCAAATTTTCGCTGCAATCGTTGGGCGGCCAAACTAATTGGCGTTAATGGGTTTTTTATTTCGTGGGCGATTCGACGAGCCACTTCAGTCCATGCGGCGGCCCGCTGAGCTGAAATCATCGGAGTTAGATCATCAAAAACAAGTATCTTGCCAAGCTCTTGCCCACTTTCGTCGGTCAACAAAGAGATCGTCATCGATAAAAGTAGCGGTCGCCCCTTTACTGAAATTTGCACTTCTTTTTGCAATGTTCGAGCGTTGTTATTGGCCTTCATAAGACCGACAAGCCCGTCAAATAGATCAAAGTACTCAGGGCTCAAAACTTCGTGAATGTGTCGCCCGATATGTTTGTCCGCATCAAGATCTAACAGGCGCTCGGCGTGGCGGTTCACCATTGTGACCTGATTCTTTTGATCAACGGAAATCACGCCAGTTGTCACATGCTCAAGCACAATCTCAACGTATCGGTTGTGCTCGTTGAGCTGCGACAAAGTTTTTTGCAAACTCTGATTGGCCTCTTGAACGTATTTTTCGGAGCGACCCAAATGATTGGTCATGGTGTTAAAATTCACGATCAAACGATTAATCTCGGGCGAACCCGAAGTGATTGTAACCTGCTGGTAGTCGCCCTTAAGAACCCGTTGGGTTGCTTGCATAAGCCGCTCAAGGGGCACGCTCAACTGGCGCGCCAAGTAAAACCCAAACCAGGTGGCGCCCAGCAAGATAACCAAAGTCATCAGCACAAGGATAATCAAGTAAATGGATTTAATTGGGTAGACGAGAGGGTCTGTATCGCGAAAATTTTCGAGGGCCGAGGCGATGTCATCCATTTTCGACACAAGCGACATCGGAATGTAAGAGCTTGCCACGATAGCGCCATGCTCGGCTGTGCCATTGCCTGCCTCAACCGGCACAATGACACGCACGAGGTCGCCTTCGGCAAAGTGATGAATAAGGCTCGAATTGTCGTGATCTTTAACACCCTTCTCTCGAAATTCGAGGCTGGTCGCTGGTGGTTCGGGCACGCCTTCTGCTTGCGCAAAAGACACAATCCGATCATCAAAAAGATTCGGGTAGTACTCGAGCGCATCAAGACTATACTGCGCGCGAAGAACGTCTAGCTTCTGTTGGATGGCATTTTTATTGCCTTTTGCACGAGCCAGGTCTTTGGCGATTTCGAGCGCGAAGTGGTAGTTATTGCGCTTGGCCGTTAGATAATGGGCATTGGTTACTTCAATAGAGCTTTTAAGAATGCCCGATATTTTCTCGTTGAACCAACGATCAAAGCTATTATTAATGTAAAAAACAGAAACGATGAACATTAATGCCGTTGGCACAAAACTGAAGCCGACAAAAGCCGCTATCAGCTTGCTCTTCAAACTGCTGCCAATCGGGCCGCCCTCGCGCTCTGCAAATTGCTTTACAATGTTTCGAAAAATCAAAAAAGCGAGAAGGAGAAAAAGGATAATATTGAAATTAACGAGGCCGAAGAAAAATATAGACTGCTGAAACGGCAGTTGCTCGCTGATACCGAACATTTTGAATAAAATCCAAGTCAAAATTAGAAAAAGCAGCCCTACGCCACCGATCGCAAGCAATTCACGACGTCGGCGCTTTTTCTCAACGGGGTTCAGACCCGTTTCTTGACTTGGATTTAATTCGTTCATTTCGGTACTCAATTCAATCTAATAACTCAATTTAGTCTATTGACGAATAAATTCAGTGTAAACTGCGCGGCCAACCTGAAAACTTGGTCCACCTTTTCGGATCATTTCCATGCAAAGCGCATGGGCATCCTGCGAATTGAGCGGAGAATCAGACGAGCAATTTATGCCGGTTCTTACGACTGCAGAATCCAGTAGTAACTTTGCATTTGATGGGCTCACTCGTTTTTTGAGCTCATCGAGAAAATGGTTAACAGTAACCTCTTTATTTTCGGCCATGGCGATTCTCCTTGGGTTTTTGGGGGTTAAGACATTTTTTTAAAAGTAACATTTCAAATAGAGTGTCGATGGCCTCTTGCCCTTTGTGACCCTGCGAGCCACCGGCACGGTTAAGAGCTTGCTCTTCATTTTCGGTTGTGAGCACTCCGAAGACCACAGGTTTGCCAGATTCGAGCTGAAGTAACGTGCAACCACGCTCGACGGCAGAGCAGACATAGTCGTAATGCGAAGTTTCGCCTCTAACAACGGCACCAAGTGCCACAACCCCGTCACATTTATCATTTTCAATTAACCATTTTGCCGCGAGCGGAATTTCATAGGCGCCCGGAACCCAAACCGAAACTAAATTTTTCGAATTAAAATTACGTTTCTTGAGCTCGGCGAGTGCCCCTGATTGAAGCTTTGAAGTAATCTCTTCATTGAAGCGAGATGTGACGATACCGACGCGCCATTTGGGATCTATTTTCTTTTCTGTCGTATTACGCATCTAACCCTGCCTGATTCTCTTTTTGTGTTTTTTGAGCTGCTCCAAAGGGTATGGTCTCGACAATCTCAAGGCCGAAACCCTTTAGGCCCACGCGTTTTGCCGGGCTATTGGTAATCAACTTGATTTTAGCCACACCAAGCACATGCAAAATTTGAGCGCCAACACCGTAGGTCTTTTGATCGACTAATGACGAGGTCAGATTTTCACCGCGCAAATAAACAAAAACACCTCGCCCAGCTCGATCAATCAACTCAAGGGCGCTTTGAATTTGCTCGCGAGTGGGCACTGACTTTTCGCCAAAGACGTCGCCCAAAATATTTTCATTTTGCACTCGAACCAGAATCGGGTCGCTCTCGCCCAAATCACCTTTTGTAAAAACAAGGTGCTCGCGGCCATCTAGGCGATTTTTGAAAATATGTTGGCGAAAATTGGAGCCGAATTCGGTAGAGAAATTCGAACGCGACGTTTCGTCGACGAAAGACTCATTCTCGATTCGGTATTTAATAAGAGATTCAATGGTGCCGATCTTCAGGTTGTGCTGAGTTGCGAACTTACGAAGGTCTTCGGTGCGGGCCATTGTGCCGTCTAAATTCATAACCTCACAGATGACCGCCGCTGCGCGAAGGCCTGCTAAACGGGCAAGGTCGACGCTGGCCTCAGTGTGCCCGGCACGCTTGAGCACCCCACCCTCTTGTGCGCGTATCGGAAACACGTGCCCCGGGACAATAATGTCAGACGAATTCGATCGTGGGTCGGCGGCTACTCGAATCGTGTGAGCACGGTCTGCCGCCGAAATGCCCGTGGTGACCCCAGAGGCCGCTTCAATGCTAACGGTAAAAGCCGTTTTGTTGGGCGAATGATTGACGTCGTCTTTCACCATTTGCGGTAAACCCAAGCGGCGAATCTGATCGGACTCTAGCGAGAGACAAATTAAACCGCGCGCCTCTCGGGCCATGAAGTTGATCGCGGCGGGAGTCACGAAGTCAGTGGCCAAAATAAGATCACCTTCGTTTTCGCGATTTTCATCATCAATCATGATGACCATTTTACCCGCGCGGATGTCCTCAATAATTTCTCGAATATCATTCACGGCTTTGCCTCACTAAATCTTTGAAGTGCGCGCGCGTATTGGTCAGCCTCAACCGTGACTAAATCGCCAGCCTTCAAATGCGAAATATTTGTTCGACGAATTGTTTCAGGAATAATACAAAGCTCAATCTCTACGGAGTCAGTCGAGCTGATATCACGAACGTTGTTAATCGTGAGACTGATGCCGTTGATCGCGACGCTGCCTTTGCGCCAAACAAGTGGGCGCAGGGGCGCCGATAATGCAATTGTTAGCTGAATATTTTCGCCGGTTTTCTCTGCTGCGATAACACTCCCCATCGCGTCAACGTGCCCAAGAACAAAATGCCCATGAACGCGATCCGCTAGGCGCAGGGATCTTTCGATATTGAGAGCTTTATTTTTAAGTTTCTCGGCCGTCCAGCCTGTGACTTTTAAAGTTTCTGCTCCGAGATAAAATTGCAGAAAATCTGAATCAGCTGAGTCGGTCGTGAATTTTTCTAGGGTCAAACATACGCCGTCGATGGCGATACTGTCGCCGATACTTAAATCTTTGAAATTGCTTGGCCTTTGAATTTTGACTTGTGCAGAGCGGTCAACAGACGACCACTCCAAAAGATTTACCTTGGTTTCGACGATACCAGAAAACATCTTGCACCATTCGTCTGACTATTTTGATCGGCAAATTGACGTGGTGCATGATAAGGTTAAATGGTGTTTTCGTCAAGAGGGGTCGAACTAAGCTCCTTTTAAAAGGCTGGCGCAAGAATCGGCCTTGCCTGGATGCAGGTTATTCTTAAGAAGTTTAGTAAATTCATGTAGATAGGCGTCTCTGTTGGCTTTAATCGTCGTTAGCGTTTCGGCTGCCGACGCTTTGGCGCTAGAGCTATTTGAAGCAGAAATGCTCGGCTCGAGAATATGTTCACCAAAAAGCTTTCGAAAATGGTCGGTCACGTCGCTGGCGGCTGATCGCGAACTATCGAGATTGAACCCAACGAGGTCGGCAAAACCATTGCCTGTCATATGGCCTTTTCGGGCCAGCTCAAGGATTTTTTGGACGTACCACTGTTGCGGATGCAACTTCAAAAAGTCGGCAACCATAAAATTCTCCATCTCACGCATCAACCGACCGATCTGGTCGGCCAATTCTTTCGGCATAAGGTCGATACTTGCATAGCGCCCCGAGCCCAAATTAAAATTGCTGTCGATCGTGCCGCCTTGCGGGTCGAGGCCGAGTTCGTAAATTGCCAAATACATTTGATAAGTAGCCTGCCTGATATCCGCTGACGGGCCGCTGGTAATTTGCAAAACACTTTTTTCGTCTGTCGGGTTTGGGCTCATCACGATTCGCTCAAACGCGCGCGAAGCGAGCGCCGAGAAAACGTTAAAAATTAAATCGCGGCCGGAGTTTGAATCGCCGGCGAATTTTACGTAGCCACCCGTACCGGGGCTTGGTGAGACCACCACAACATGTTCAATCGGCAAACCCAAGCGCATGCCCATATAGGCATGACCAAACTCGTGTGCTGATACAAATAAACGAAACGCAGGAATTTTGCCGTCAATCTCTGGCGACGGAAACTGCTCTATGACATCACGACGCAAAATCTCTTCTTCATTTTGAGCCGCGACGCTCGGATCTTTATTTAAGGCCATTCTAATTACAACCTGCGAATTGGCCTTGTCATAATCCAGCGTAATTAAAAGCGGCGCTGCCTCGATGCCCTTCTTGCGAGGGATATTTTGCATCGCAGCCTCAAGATCTGAAGCAATCTTATTTTGCACTGAAACGACGGTATAACGGCCACCTTCAGAGGGGATAACCGTTTCTTGATAAAGATAATTTTCGTAAGCGCCGGTCAGCTTAACATCGAGCTTCGCGACGTTGCGACCCTTAGGGTCTAAAAGACGCGACTTCACAACATTGTCGATTTGGTTCGCAATTAGACGCTTGTAATCGGCGGCTTCAAGGGGCTTCATAATTGTAAAACGAGACATCAATCGGCTGACAGTCTCCGGTAAAAACATCGAGCTCAAGAGTTGCTTGAGGGCCATCGGGGTGCCGTTCAGCGAGCGCCAAGCATTCATGACGTCACCTATCGAAGTTAGGCGAGGGTCGGCCTCGAAACCGAAACGATCTACCGAGAAATTCATTGTAACTAAAGCAAAGGCGTCACGAATATCGATTTGGACATTGGCACCGTGGCCAAGGGACGCTGCAATTTGCCCATCGTTGAGCAAATCTTTTATAAGCGCCATAATCGGGCGGTTAACAAAACGACCGGTTTGCGGATCGATTTCGAAAACCTTGTCGAGCTCTTCAAGAAGCAAAATATATTTGCCGCCATTTTTTTGCTCGCTGGCCGCCGCTTTTGCCTCATTAATCTTTCCGTTAAGGTAAGCCAGAAAATCAGTTACGGTTTCTGCTGAATCCGAAGAAAATTGCTGCATGTTAATTTTTACGATTGGCAAATTGAGGTTGGCGCCTACAAGTCTTGCTAGTTCAGACTTTCCGATGCCCGGAAACCCGCTGAGAATTCGAGCCGAAGGCTCTTTTGCGGCAGGGCCCGGTCGGCCCAAGTATTTCTTCATGTCGTCGAGAATTAAGTTAACGGTTTCTTCTTGCCCAATAAGTACCGAGTTTATTTTTGCTGCCACTTGAGGCGGGATTTCGGCAGTCAAAGGGTAGCGCGCGGCGACTACTTCTTTTTTGGAAATCTGCTTCTCTTGAGATTTAGGCTCGGGGTAAACCGGCTTAGTGCTTTCGAGTTGGGTCGGGGCAATAAATAATTTTGCACCCGCGTCGTATTGAGCTTCAATCTCAAAACTCATACGCTTGTGCATCTCGCCCATTTTGTTTACGACGGGTGTGACTCTTACCACCGCCTTTGAGCCGACCACTGAAAGCGCGAGCTCACGGGGGCGATCGACCGTCGAATCGCCCTTGGGGTCGATGGCCTTTACACCGAAATTCACCAGCTGCTCGAGAATGGCTCGAGCGCGAAAAATGGTCTCGCGCGCGCCTGATGGAGCAAACACAGCATTATTAAGAAGAAATTCAACAAGCGACGGATCGTACGAAACGCCAATTGATTTTTGGCCAGCTTTTTGCGTCGTTTCTGCGATCACCAGCTCAATGATACGTCGATAGACGTCTCGGCTCAGCGGCTGCAAAATGACGGTGTTGGGAGCCAGGCGGCTGACCGTATTTGACCGAAACATTTTTGACAGAACTCGAAATCGAGCACTGGGTTGATTGCGCACCCATTCATCGAATTTTTGAAAATCTTCGATCGTTAACTCATAGTAGTTTTTACCTTTGTCCAGGATTTCAGAGGTAAACGACTCGATATCTTTAGTTGAAAAATTCATCGTTGTTACGAACATAACATTTGAAACATCAATGCTCGTACCATAGGCGGACAGCTCGCCCTCTGACAATATGGCATTGACCGCGCCGACCAGAGCCTGAGTCGTCTCGACCTGGTTTCCGTCTATTTCGGGCACTTTATCAAGCTCATCAATGACAATTATGAGGGGCTTGTCGACCTTGAATTTGCCGTCTGGAGTCGCACTTAGCCCGCCGTGCCTCGAGAGGCCGACAAAGAGTTCTTCTTTAAACCCGCGGCCTCTTTCGCCGACGTAATCTTGGGCATTGAAAATAACAACCGGCAGACCAACATCTTCTAACGCCTTGAGCATTCCGGTTTTTCCGATACCTGGCAACCCGATTAAGTTGATCGCAACCGGCTCGCCTTTTCGGTTTGGGTAAGACTCGATGTATTGAATCAACCGATCTTGCAAAATGAGCGTGGTATTTTCTTGCCCCAAGATTTTCTTATTGAGTTCTTTAGCCACTCCGTGCGCGAGACGCATGAATTCTTCTTTTTCGCCAACGCCAAATCTCGAGTCAGCAATTTCTTTCTTTGTATACTTGGTGGCAATGTTTTTAGGCGCGCCGGTGCCCGCGCTCTCTTCAGCCCGCGCTGCAGCCGATACAATAAATGTGGCAATAATAAAAATGCGAAGTGCGATCATGTTCCCCCCCCCCCCGGAAATTCGAACGTCCTCTTAAGTTGAGCGGTGAACTTATTGATCGACTCTATGCAATGATAGAAATGAAAGAAGTTTTGAAAAACTTCTTTGGTTTTATGTAGAATATTCTTGCTAAAATGCAGACGCGCATTGCGCCATAAGAGATATTTACGATTTCGAGAAGTTTAACCCGAGGTCATGGGCGTCCACTTTAATTTTATCCCCGGGGCCGTATTCTCCAGCGATAAGGCCCTTGGCAAGCGGGTTCAAAACCTCAGTTTTTATAATTCTCTTTAAGGGGCGGGCCCCATAAACAGCATCGAAGCCTCTGGCGCCCAACCATTCTTTTGCTTTATCACTAAAAATTAGCTCTAATTTTTTATCCTGAAGGCGACGATTTACTTCGCCGAGTTGAATCTCGACAATTTGACTCAAGAGCTTTTCAGTTAAACTATCAAAGACGATAATTTCATCAACCCGATTTAAAAACTCGGGGCGAAAGTGGTCTTTGAGTTGAGAAAGCACGGCTTGACGTTTTTTCTCGTCATTTAAAGACTCATCCATTATCGACTGTGAGCCTATGTTCGAAGTCATTACGAAGACCGTGTTGCGAAAATCAACGGTTCGACCCTGACCATCGGTGAGCCGACCGTCATCAAGAACTTGTAGCAAAACGTTGAAAACTTCGGGATGGGCCTTTTCGATTTCATCGAGCAACACCACGCTGTACGGGCGGCGACGAACACGCTCCGTTAACTGCCCACCTTCTTCATAACCTACGTAGCCAGGAGGCGCGCCGATTAAACGAGATACCGAATGTTTCTCCATGTACTCTGACATGTCGATGCGAACCACGGCTTCTTCAGTATCGAAAAGAAATTCGGCGAGAGCCTTCACTGTTTCGGTCTTACCTACGCCGGTCGGCCCCAAGAACATAAACGAACCAATGGGCTGATTGGGGTCTGATATTTCGGCTCGAGAACGGCGGATCGCATCAGCCACTGCTGTCAATGCCTTGTCTTGACCCACTACGCGAGCGCGAAGGTGGTCTTCCATCTTAAGCAAACGCGTAGTTTCACTTTGCAGCATTTTGTTGACCGGGATCCCGGTCCATTTCGCCACGATCTCGGCGATTTCGTCAGGGGTTACTTCTTCTCGTAACAATCGGTTGTCATCTTTTTTAGCTTTTGATTTTTCGGTGAACGATACAAGTTTTTTCTCTAAATCGGGCAAGCGCCCGTATTTTAGTTCTGCAGCGCGATCAAGACGACCATCGCGCTCTGCGCGATCAATTTCAATTTTAACGCTCTCAATTTCTTCTTTGGTTTTTTTAGAGCCAAGAATCTCTTCTTTTTCTTTATCCCATTGCTTTTTAAGACCACCGACCTTTTGCTCAAGACCCTTCAGCTCAAGCGCGATTGCACTCAGCCGTTCTCTAGATGCCTCGTCCGTTTCTTTTTTCAAAGCTTCGTTTTCAATTTTAAGTTGAGTAATATGACGTTGGATCTCGTCAATTTCAGCCGGCACGCTATTAATTTCGATCGAGAGCCGTGAGGCGGCCTCATCCATCAAATCGATAGCCTTATCTGGCAGAAACCGATCGGCTATATATCTGTGTGATAGTTTTACCGCCGCCACAATAGCCGAATCGGTGATTCGCACCCCGTGATGGACCTCGTATTTCTCTTTGAGACCCCTCAGAATCGTAGTCGCATCTGCAACTGAGGGCTCTTGAACAAGTACTGTTTGAAAACGACGCTCAAGGGCTTTGTCTTTTTCAATGTATTTTCGATATTCGTCGAGAGTCGTTGCACCAATACAACGAAGCTCGCCGCGAGCTAGAGCAGGTTTTAACAACTGGCCGGCATCCATTGACCCCTCACCCTTGCCGGCGCCAACGAGAGTATGAAGCTCATCAATAAACAGAATGATTTTACCGTTTGACTCTGTGACTTCTTTAATAACGGCTTTCAGACGATCTTCAAATTCGCCGCGGTATTTGGCGCCCGCTATAAGCGAACCCATATCAAGAGACATCAGCTTCTTATCAATAAGAACATCAGGAACATCTTTGTTAATAATTCTAAGCGCAAGGCCTTCGGCGATGGCCGTTTTACCAACGCCGGGCTCGCCAATGAGCACAGGGTTATTTTTAGTTCGGCGAGAGAGAACCTGAATCACGCGGCGAATCTCTTCGTCGCGACCGACAACCGGGTCAAGTTTGCCTGACTCCGCCAACTCTGTAAGGTCTCGTGCGTATTTTTTAAGTGTATCAAACTTTACTTCAGGATTATCATCAGTCACTTTCTGTGACCCCCTCTTCTCTTTAAGAGTAGCTGAGAAACTGGTGTAATTCACCCCTGCACGCTCGAGAATTCGCGTGAGCTCACTGGCCTTCTCTTTTAACTGGGCTAAGATAAAGTGCTCTGTCGAAACGAATGAATCGCCCCACAGTTTGGCCTCGACTTCGGACTGCTTAAGTAGCGCCAAAAGGCCTTGCGAGACCCCTATCTGTCCGTTTTTTGGGCCGCTCAATTGAGGCAGATCACGCAATCGGGCTGCCAATTTTTGGCTCAATTCGCTTATTTTCACTTTTTGCGGGGCTTGTTGGGCCCCTAGGACCTGCGGAACAATGCCCTCATCTTGCCGAACCAGTTCAGAAATTACATGATCGGGCTCAATTTGAGAGTTTCGATTGTCTTCTGCCAGGCGCGCGGCGGCCTGTATTGCTTCTTGGCTTTTTTGAGTGAATTTACTTAAATCGAGCATTTTCGCACCTCAAAATTAGAGCTGATTCTCAGCTTCGGCTATGCTAGTAAGTTGGGTTCAAAAGCGAGATTGTCAATGGCCGAAAGTGCACAAAAAAACCCTGGGAGAGCAGCGCAAGCCCCAGCCCCCACCCCCCCGCGAGAGGGTCGGAGTATTATCCTAGATGCCGTCAACCCTCGTGATTTTCGAGAGCTCAATATCATTTATTGTTGCGAACAATGCAGTTATTTCGATTCCCGACTTGCGTCGTGCGCAATGGGCTTTCACGTTGCGAAGCACATGAGAGAAAATCAACTTCGCCTCTACGATCTAACCGGTAAGCTGGCCCTTTGTCGCTCTCAAGAAATTGATTGAGTTCTAACTTGCTGAGCAACCCCTTTCTCGTATTTATGATTGCCATTGGGTTTATTATTGCCGGCTGGCTCATCGTTATTCAGCTGCGGGATCGACGGGCGCGCCAAGTTTTACCCCCAGCTGCGCCGTTTGATGTTCTTAACTATTCACCCTCTAAATTTATTGAGATCGAAGGCAGTCGCATTCATTACATTCAAGAAGGCCAGGGCCCCGACCTTTTACTTGTTCATGGCATCGGCGCTTCAATTGTAAGTTGGGCCACTAATTTTGCCGAATTAAAAAAAAACTTTCGCGTAACCGCGCTCGACTTGCCCGGGTTCGGGCGCTCTGACAAAAGACTCGATGTAAAATACGATCTTGACGACCAGACTCGACGCTTGGCCGCCTTTATCGTAGAACTCGGCCTTCATTCGCCGTTTATTGTGGCCCACTCTATGGGGGCCGCCATTGCCGGCATGATGGCGAAAAAAAACCCACGTATGGCTAAGAAGATTATTTTTCTAGCCCCCGCTCTTAACCGCTGGCTTGTGGCCATCCACCCCAGCCTTTTTGCCTGGTTTATCCATTCTACAAAGAAATTTATCGTCACTCGCTCTTTAGTAAGATGGATCTACACCAAGAGGGTGGCCTATCGATTGCCGCCAAACACAGAAGCATTGATTGATGGATACTTTCAGCCGTATGAAAAATCGCCTGAGTTAGTGGAGATTTTTTGGCGACACAGCCACCTTTTGCGTGATCGTCGACTGCCAAATGGCCTAAAAAATTTCGAAACCCCCTCGTTGGTCTTGCTCGGCGACCACGATCGCGTGATGCCAAATCGTTATTTAAAAAAGTTTTTGCAAATGAACCCGCAAATTGAATTTCTGATTGTGCCCAACTGTGGCCATCAGATTATGGAAGAAGACCCGCGGTTTTTTCTTGAGACCGTGCAACGCTTTTTCGTTTAATCGTCACATTCTTAGTGACAAATTTTTCGCACTCTAGCCTTCGGTCTCTCGTATTTTGTCGAGTCGAGAGTCAATTTTCAGAGGGCAAATCGCTCTCATAAAGTCCTGAAAACAAAACGATGGTCGATCAGACTAGATCAGACTTAGCGACAATTTTTAGGCACCTCAGTCTAATTTAGCCTCTCGTCCTGTCAAGAAAGCGTGGGTAACTCCGAATTTTAGATTGTCACGCGAGAGAACTTCAAGATCGAAACTCTCTCGTTAGGTTTAAAAGATTTTGTTTAAAGAGTAATAAGGAGGACGACACGGATGGAGAATTGATACAAGGAGTACATATCGGGGTTGAATGAACTAACGGCTCGGATGCCGCCTCTCAACTGACCCAAGAGAGATTTTTACACAAGGAGGAATTTTATGGTTTTTAAAACGTAATTTTTAATTAAACGAAGGAGTTTAAAATGGGAATGCGAGTTACAACAAACATAGCTGCCTTAAATGCGCAGAGAAACTTGGTTACTAGCCAAATGAACCTACGCGACAGTTTCGCTAAATTATCTAGCGGAAGTCGCATCAACAAAGCGGCCGATGACGCTGCTGGGTTGGCAATTTCAGAAGGCTTGAAAGCACAGATCCGATCTGCGCGTCAAGCAAACCGCAACGCCAACGACGGCATCTCGATGGTGCAAGTGGCAGAAGGCGGCTTGAACGAAATCGGTAACATCGTTGTACGTATGCGTGAATTGGGCATCCAAGCCGCATCTGATACAGTGGGTGAAAAAGAGCGCGGTTTCATCGATACAGAGATTCAGCAGCTTAAAAACGAAGTTGAGCGTATTTCGAAAGTGACCACTTGGGGCACCTCGAAACTGTTAGATGGCACTTCACCGACTTTTGACTTTCAAGTTGGTATCTTTAATAACAGTTTTGAAGACAGAATCTCTTTTGACGCCGGCAAGAATGTAGCGACGACTGATGCTTTAAAAATATCTGGTCTGGACTACAAGAGCAAAGAAGGCGCCCAATCAGGTCTTGAGACCCTTGACGCTGCACAAAATCAAATTAACGGAATGCGCTCAAATCTTGGTGCTCTGCAGAACAGATTGCAGTCAACCACCAACAACTTAGCCGTTTCTGAAGAGAACTTGTCAGCCGCTAACAGCCGAATTCGCGATACAGACGTCGCAGAAACCTCTGCTGAACTGACTCGCAACAACATTCTGTTGCAAGCTGGTACTGCCGCATTAGCGCAGGCAAACCAAATGAACTCAGTCGCATTGAGCCTAATCAAAGGTTAATAGCGATCTAAAAAATGAAACCTAGACCCGGTGCCAATGGTACCGGGTTTTTTATTTTTGTGTTGACCCAGCGAGGGGAATAATTAAAACCTTTAAGGTGTCGTTATTTTTTGGGTCTTATAAACCGCAATTTTAAAAAAACAGAAACAAGGGGTATTTATGGCAAAGAAGAAAGCAAAAAAAGCCGCGCCAAAACGTGCGACTAAAAAGGCGAAAGCAAAAGCTCGCCCGGCCAAAGGTAAAGGCGCGAAAGCAAAGAAAAAAGCGGCTCCAAAGGCCACTAAAAAAGCTTCAAAAAAAGTGACAGCTAAAGCAAAAGGCCGTGCACCCAAAAAATCATCAGGCGGTAAAGCCGCTGCTGCTGCAGCCGGAGCCGTTGGTGGCGCCGCGATTACATCTGCTTTTATGTCAGAGCTCGATGATTCGGAGGAGGAGAGGGGACGCTCAGACGAAGCTGAGTTTGAGTCGGTCGACAGTATGGTCGACACCGAAAATGAAGATATTGAAGCTGACGAAAATAACGAAGAAATTGAAACCATCGTTGATGACGACGATGCTGACGATGACGAATCGGAAGATGAAGGTAGCTACTTCTAGAGCCTTCTTTCTAAGAAGGCCTCCTCTAGTTATTATTATATAGACAAGGAAAAAAGTTAAGAATTACTAAAAGGGCACATAACTGTGCCTTTTTTTAGGCGGCACCGGCGCTCTCTTTTTGGTCCGCCCAAATATGAATCACCGACAAAAAAACATTGTCTCATTTTGAGAACGCCTTCAAGACCACACGCCTAAGTACCGATAGGTAAATGTTAGAAATCAATAGGTTGTACGTTCTAGGGGGAATTATGATCCGCCAGCTATCGGGTCGTTTGGGCTTATTTTGTGCGGTTTTTTTACTCAGCATTGGAGCCAATGCTCAGTCCGTACACGGCGTTCTAAAAGTCGTGAAGGGCGATGTTCAAATTATACAAGGGTCTGACGGTAAAACTGTCGCCGCCAAAATCGGCCAAAAGGTCTTTCCGAAGGACACAATTGTCGCCGGAAAAGACTCTCGCGCCAAAGTGGTGATGGTCGATAATAACGAACTGAATATTTCACCCGATACGAAAATTGAAATTCAGTCTTATGATTATAAACCTGAAGAGGATAAAAAGAGCGTTCTACTAAACGTGATGTACGGTAAAGTTCGCTCAAAAGTGAACCAGAAATATGAGGGCGACAACCGCTTTCAAGTTAAGACCCCGTCTGCAGTAGCTGGTGTTCGCGGTACTGACTTTATAACTGGCTATGATCAGGGCTCAAAGGCGAGCCAAGTTGTGACCTTTTCGGGTAAGGTGGCATTCGGCCAACCCGGCCCTAACGGCCAAATCGTAAACCCCGTCTATGTTGCGGCTGGGCAGATGACTTCTGCGAGCGGCAACAAGGCGCCTGCCCCTCCGACCAGCGTCCCCAAAGATCAGCTGGCTAAAATGGATCAAGAATCGAACGCCGATAAATCAGGCGCAAAGACTGATAGCCGCCAACCGGCGGATGAAGGCAAGAAGGACAAGGGCGATAAGGACAAAGATAAAGACAAGGATAAAGGCGACAAAGCCGATAAAGGTGACAAAGCTGATAAAGGCGACAAAGCTGATAAAGGCGACAAAGCCGATAAAGGCGACAAATCCGCAAAAAATGACGGGGGAAATAAGACCTCAGCGTCAAACGCTGCTAAAGATGGTGGCGGAAATGGTTCAAGTGGCTCTTCTGGTGCTAGTGCGCCGGCAGCTGCGGCGGGAACATCAGCCACAACATCTAGCCCCTCAGCGGATGGCTCTGCGCCAACTTCTTCAGCACCGGCAACTGCGGCAAACAACAATGCCGGGGCCCCGCCACCTGCGGCTGGCGCTCCTCCACCAGTAATGGATGCTACCGCACCGACAGCCGCAGCACCGACGACAGCCAGTGCCGGAAATGCGCCACCACCAGGGGGCGCCGCACCTCCAATGCCAGCCTCTTTGGCGCCGCCAATGCCAGCGCCAGCCCCGGGTATGCCTCCGATGGCCGCGCCTCCGCCAACAATGATTATCTCGACAGATCTACCGTCAGCGCCGATACCAACGGTCGCTGCAGTACCAACAATGGTTGCGCCGATTGCTCCGCCGCCGATACCGGTAACGGCGCTTCCGCCCCCAACGAATACGTTTATCAACAACGTCATCAGCAACCAGAATCGAAAGTTGTCGATTGTAATCAATGGTGGCCCCTAGCTAAGTCGGGCCCGAACGCTAGAAAAGCGTAAACAATAGACCTTTAGCTAGTGATGTGTGGGTTGACCGCACATCACGCCATTCGATAACCTAACTGGGTGAAAATATTAAATTTGATAATCCTACTGAGTTTTGCGTCGCCTTCTTATGCTCAAAATACGAGCTCAACTGATAACTCGGCTGTTGATGCGCCGAAGGCAACAGCTGCGAGCAGCAAAAAAAAATCGCCATTGCTTAAGGCAAAGGACTCGCCACCAACATCGAAGGCACTGCCCATTCGCGTGACTTACGGCTCGACAGCGTGGAATAAAAATAGCGAACAGATCGATTCAGCCATCATGTTTGTGCACGACAAACGCTCAGACAAAATGGCCAAAATTACGCTCGAAGAAACCGCGCCCGACTCTTCGATTTTTCAAGGGCAATACTCATTGAGCTGGACTGGCGACCTTGCAGAACCAGAAATATATATTCCGCCGCAAAATTTGCGCAACGACCCCAAAGCTGAGGCGAAGTACCATGCCTTAATGAAAGACAAAAAGGTGACCCCGCAGCCGCTGCTCATTCGACAAGAAGGCAACGTTGCCGAATATGATGTATTCGACACCAATGATCAATTGGCGAAGGCCCAAAAGGCCTACGAGCAAGAAAAAGACGCTAAAAACAAATCGGACCAATCCAAGTTAGTAAAACCGCAGGCCTCGGATGCAGCCCTGCAAGTAGCGCAAATGACGGCGCAACAAATAATGATGGCCAAACTGGCAAAAGATGCGGCAAACAAAGAGGCCGATCGACTTCGCCTTCAACAAATCGAACAGCAGAAAATGGATCAAGAAAGAAAGTCGATGGCGAAATTGGCAGCTGCCGACCAAGCAAAACGAAGAGCGCAAGCGGCCGCTTTGGGCCAACAGGCCTTGGCACATTATTCAAAGGGCGAGTACGCTCAAGCCGAAGCTCCGTTTAAGCAATCCACCGAGTTGGACCCCGACAACCGATCGTACCACTTTCAATACGGCGTCACTCTTTATCGCCTCGATAAATTGACTGAGGCATTGGTGATTCTTGAGACCGCCAAGGTCGACGGGCAAACTGAACTCGAAAAGAAATATTATATGGGCCTTATTCATTACAAACTAAAAGAGTTTGCCCAGGCCAAAGACATGTTTGGCCAAGTGAAAGGTTCGAAAAACCCAACCTTGGCGCCGTCAGCGGCCTTCTATGAAGGCCTCATTTATTTATCAGAAGAAAATTACAAAGCCGCCCAGGCATCTTTTGAATTTGTTATCGACAATTCGAGCGATGCTGTGATGGATAAGAAGTCAGAAGAATATATCGAACAGATCGCCGCCCTTATAGCGGCGAAAAAAATGGCAGCAAAAAAATGGATTCTCGATGCCTCAGCCGGGCTGAATTACGATTCGAACGTCCTGCTTCTGCCTAACCTCAGCCAGTCGACACCCTCTAATGCAGGCGGTGTGCGAGCCAGCGGCAGCGCCAATGTTGAACGTCGTCTTTTCTATAAAGACACCTCTGATATGAGCGTCAAAGTCGCCACCATGTACCTTTACTCTTTTGATTCTAAATTTACTTCGGCTGACCCCGCCGGGCTGACACTAACAGCACCCTTTTCGCTAAAGGGCACAATGGGCAAGCGCGGCTACAAATTCACCGCGACCCCTGGCTACGATACAATATACATGGACTACAACAGTTCAGGCAGTCGACAAGAATTAGTGAATTCGATGACTGGTGACTTTGATCTCATGCTGGTGATGAACGAGCGCTGGTTTTCGTCATACAACTTCAACGTTCGCGACGATAAATCAAAAATGCCGTCGGCCGTTGACCAAGACATGAGTGCCATCAAGTACACATTTAAGAAAATGGAAACCCTCTTTGTCGACGAGAGCAAAAAACGAGCTTTGATTGGCTACGTTGATTTTGTTGATAACATTGCAGTGGGTTCGCAACAACGCTACACCAAAGTCGACCTGGGTGTGATTTACTCTGCACCGATTGAACGATTTAAGAATATGACATGGAATACGGCGCTCACCACCTACGTCATGAGCTACCCGAATTACCTAGGTAATGGAAACCGCAAAGACACCGATCTCAGCTTAGCGCTGGGCGTGAGCAAAGTGCTAAGCGAACGTTGGACTTGGGCTAACAACGCAAGCTACACAAACAACGCTTCGAATGAAGCCGCGTTTGGGTACGACAAGTACTCGCTGACGACGACGATGTCGTTTAATTGGGATGATGCTCCGAAAGACTAAAAGTAAAAAATCGAAGGATGGCACGTGAATATCTTAGCCAACATTGTTGTGGCCCTGGTTGCCCTTTTGCATATTTATTTTCTAGTCTTAGAAATGTTTTTTTGGACTAAGCCACGCGGCCTTCGGGTGTTTGGCAATTCTCTTGAGAAGGCCCGATCGTCAGCAACCCTTGCTGCCAATCAGGGGCTTTACAACGGATTTCTAGCTGCTGGGTTAATCTGGGGCCTCGCCTGCCCGATCGCTGAATTTTCTGCGCAGCTTAAGATTTATTTTTTGAGTTGCGTATTAGTGGCCGGTCTCTATGGCGCCTTTAGCGTGAGTCGAAAAATTCTTTTCGTGCAAGGCGCGCCGGCAGCGCTCGGCTTGTTGTTAGTTTTGTTCAGTTAGATATTCAGTTAGATATTCAGTTAAATATTCATATATGAATCAAGAAAGCCCTGAGCATCAGACATCATACTACGCCATTGTGGCCAGCGCTCGGCCAGCAATTCGTGCTCGCGAATAGGAGTTTTGGCAAAGGGCACAAACCGCTCTTCAAGCGGCAGCATGCCCTGTAAATGCAAAAACTTAATTTGAAAGTGAAGCTTAAGCAAACTCAGTTGCTGACTTTGCTCGGCTGCCTTAAGGGCATGGCCAAGAAGATTAAACACTTCGCGATGAGCGTCGCCTTCACGGGCCACAATACCCACCCAACGAACGAACTCAATACCCAGAGACAGACGATCGTAGTCGGTTTTGAGAGCGGCAAAATCGTCGATCAGTTGCGCCTCGGTCAGTACTGGCAAACGATCGTTGTTGCCGCCTGTATAGTGGCTGAGCGGCCGCGAAAGTGTGATCGTCATATGATGAGTCGGCTCGAGCACCCCGCCGCCGAAGCGACGACGGCTTTTGAGCGCTGATTTCGCGATAGCCGAAAACACATCGCCGCCTGAAGAAATAAACCGCAAAATCAGGTCGGCCTCACCGTATTTTTGTTTACTAAGGCAAATCACGCGGTCGGGGTCGACCATGTGGCACCTCCGAATTGATCGGCAAGCAAACTGTCTCTAACGGCAAGCAAATGTTTTTCAAATTCGGCGTTAAGAAGATCGGCGTCAATCATAACAAGACCACGGATGGCTTCGGGCGAAAGCCCCTGCGTTTTAAGAAAATCCATGGTGCGAACCCCTCCCCAACGAGAGAGGCTTGTACATTCGAGACGGTTTTCGCGACCAGGCTCAGCGAGCGTGATATTAAGGCGCCCTGCCAACCGAGTTATCACCGCATGGCCATCGAGATCCGGCCACGTTACCACCGCGCGATCGTAGACCCGACCCCCATCGCGCAACAGAGCCGTTTCGAAAACAGGCTGAGCGCCTGCCACTTTTCGCTTCTCAAAATCGAGAATTTTCTGCTTTGCATTTTGGCGCGGAGTTTTCAGCCACGAAAAATTGCGCTCGGACGGTGGAGCGAGCTGATCAGCGACAAGAACGCCAAATCGCGCGCGCACTCCACAAAGAGCCAACGCGCCCTCTGGTTGCAAAGTATAAATGTGCGCCGCCAGTCGCGGAATGCTATTGATCAGGTCGCCGTCTGCTAAAGCGCCGTCGCTACTGAAAAAATGCGCATTGTGTGAAAGGCGAACCTGAACGATGACCTTTTCTTTCAACGCCGCCTCGAGCTTTTCAACTGGGTAGGCGCGACCCAGAATCGGATCGTCGAGCGAATATAGAATAAGTAAACATTCTCGATCGACGATACCGGCGAAGGCCGTGGGGTCGTCGAGCACTGAAAGCTCAAGACCCGTCACAAGATAACCCATCTTGGCGAGGGGCATGACGGCCGCATCAAACAAGGGGTTTGCATTCTTGATGAAAAAAACTTTCTTCTTCAGCGGGTAAAGCTGTGACAGACCAAAAACGGTCTCGACCACGGCCGCGCTCATATTCTGAAAAAGTCGCGGCTCTATATCGCCAGTAATGTATTGCGCGACCGATTGGTTCGCTTGAGCCCACTCTCGCGGGAGGCGAAAATCGATTTGCATTTCTATATACCGGCTTTGTGGCGCTCTTGATCGTCGAGCCGACTTTGCACTCCACCCTTCAGGTTTGCCCGATAGGCCAGCTGCTGAATATCGTTTTGAAAGTTACTGCCACTGATGGCTGGAGTTTGCCACTCTGGGCCCATCCGAATGGCATCAACAGGGCAAGCCTCTTCGCAAAAACCGCAGAACACGCATCGTAAAATATCGATCTCGTAGCTAATCGGGTACTTTTCAACCGAGGGGTCCTCGTGCTGAGCGGCCTTGATCGTAATGCACTGAGCGGGGCAATTTGTGGCGCACAACATGCAAGCCGTGCAGCGCAAACTGCCATCTTTTTTCACAGTGAGAACATGGTTGCCCTTGAAGCGCGGGCTGTATTCATATTTCTCTTCGGGGTAATTCAACGTTTGCAGGCGATCTTTGTGCAATAAATTTTGCACCAACTTGCGAAATGTCAGCGCCATGCCCGACAAAATTGCCGGCAAATACCACTGAGATTCAACCTTAGGTCGTTTGACGATGCTCATAATTCGCCTCGTTTAGCTGTGAAAAAGTTGGTTTTCAAATTGGTCAGCGGCTTGGGTCGCAAACTGAAATCAAGTTCTTCGCCTGACATCAAGCTCACGGCCTCAGAAAGTGTCAAAGCCCCGGCAACAATAGTGGTGCCGCGTTTCACTTTTTGCTCGAGACCCACATGGTTCGTGTATGTGCCGTCTTTTTCAATAAATGTTTTCAACGGGATTTGGTAAGTCGCCGTGGTCGCCGAATCAACCGCCTCACTCTTCGCCGCCGTCAACCAAACTAGGTGCGGTGCTGCGCTCATCATCTTCGCTTTTGACTCGAGATCTGGGAAAACAGAATTATTCTCAGGCCCTGCCACCACAACATATTTGTAGGCGCCGGCTTTGATTTTTTTCTCAAGATCGAGCCAATCTGACTTCAAGCCGCGCTTTTCAAGGCGTGCCTTGAGACCGGCCGTATTGGGGTTGCGATCACCGCGAAAAAGAATGCCATCAAAGCCGGTCATATCTTCGGGATTATTAACCCAGTGATAGACGTTTTTCACCGCGAGTGTGCCGTTGAAAAAATCAAGCAACGAATCGTACTCTTCGTTGGTGTATTGGCCAGTTACAACGAGCGCAATTTTGTCAGCGCCTTCTGTTTTAGCGACCTGACGAAGGCTGTCGCCCACGTCCTTTGCTGCCTGACCACCCTCGAGAAGGCGCCATTGGTCTTTTGAACCGACTTTGGCGGTTTGTAGACGCGCTTCTTTATTGACGAACTTATAGATGTCGCGACCTTTGTCACACATCCAGTAGCCATTTACTTTTTCATTTTGCACCGGCTTCACGCGCCAAGCGCCCTCTTCGTTGTAGTAAACATTAACGTTACAACCCGTTGAGCAACCCGTGCAAACTGAGGCCGCCTCTTTTAGATACCAAACGCGCTGGCGAAATCTAAAATCTTTTGAAGTGAGCGCGCCAACTGGGCAAATATCGACTGTGTTCAAAGAGTAATTGTTGTCGAGCGGTTTATTTTCGACCGTGCCAATTTCGCTGCGATCACCACGATTAAAAATGCCGAGCTCATTGGTTTTCGAAACTTCGTCGGTAAAGCGCACGCAACGCGAGCAGAGAATACAGCGCTCAGTATCGAGCACGATTGTCGGCCCAAGATCGACGACTTTATGTTTTTTCTGCTTTGGCATGGCCATTTCGGGGTCATATTTGCCGAAGTGAACATATTGATCTTGCAACCCGCACTCCCCGGCTTGATCGCAAATCGGGCAATCGAGTGGATGATTGATCAAATGAAAATCGAGGCCCCACTTTACGGCTTCTTTCACTGGTTCGCTGGTGTTATTGACGACCATGCCTTCAGTGACAAGCGTGTTGCAACCGATCTGCAATTTGGCTTGGCCTTCAATCTGCACCATGCACAGACGACAAACTCCTGCGACCGAAAGGCCGGGGTGCCAGCAGTAGTGCGCAATTTCAACACCAGCGGCCTTGAAAGCCTGAATCACTGTGGTGCCTGGTTTAACTTCAATGGCCTTGCCGTTAATGGTGCATTTGGGCATGTCTAAATCCTTCACCTTTTACTTTTGAGCGACCTTCGCGCACAAAAAATTCGAATTCTTCACGAAACTTATTTACAAAACTAATAGCCGGCATCGCAGCCGCATCTGAGAGAGCGCAAATCGTACGGCCCATCATATTTTTTGAAATACGATCGAGCAGTTGTATGTCTTGCAAACGCCCATGGCCGCTCGCGATACTTGCGACGGTCTTGTGCAGCCAACCTGTACCTTCACGACAAGGAGTGCACTGCCCACACGACTCGTGATGATAAAAATGCATCGTTACATTAAGCAAATCGACCATGCAGTTTGAATCGTCGATAACAATCACCGCGCCCGAACCGAGCATAGAGCCCATTTGAGCAAGACATTCGTAGTCCATCGTGGCTCGCATCGCCTCAGGTTCGGTGAGCACTGGGGCGGACGAACCACCTGGTATCACCGCTTTCAACTTGCGACCCGGCTTTAAACCGCCGCACAAATTGAAAATCAAATCTTTTAGTGGATAGCCGAGCGGCACTTCGTAGTTGCCCGGTTTCATCACGTTGCCACTGACTGAAAAAAGCTTTGTGCCAGCTGATTTTTCGGTACCGTTTTTACGATAAGCTTGAGCGCCGTCACGCACGATGTATTTTACCGCAGCCAAAGTTTCGACGTTATTTACGATCGTGGGCTTTCCGAGATAACCTTTAAGTGCCGGAAAGGGCGGCTTCAATTTTGGCTGGCCCTTTTGACCCTCGAGAGACGAAATCATACCGGTCTCTTCGCCGCAAATGTAGGCCCCGGCGCCCGAGTAGACATCCATATCGTGAGTAAAGTTGCTGCCCAAAATATTTTTACCCAAAAAACCGGCGTCGTAAGCTTCGCGAATCGCCTTCTCGACAATACGCAGACTGTCTTTATATTCACCGCGAATATAGATGTAAGACTTCTTAGATTGAACCGCGAAGCCCGAGATAATCATGCCTTCTATAAGTTGGTGCGGAGCGCGCTCCATCATCATGCGATCTTTGAAGGTACCAGGTTCGCCTTCGTCAGCATTGCAAAGTAAGTAGCGAGGCTCGCCATTTTCAGGCAGAAAGCTCCACTTCATACCGGTGGGGAAGCCCGCGCCGCCACGGCCGCGAAGACCCGAAGCTTTGACCAGCTCGATAATCTCTTTGGGCTGCATTTTAAGTGCTTTTTTAAGGGTCTCATAACCGTCGCCGATTTTTTTATAACCTTCGAGCGACTGAAACTCAGCTTTGCCGTAATGTTCGGTGAGTAATTTGACTTCCATTATTTAAGCCCTCGCAAAATTTCGACGGCCTTATCGTTGGTAAGCCCCTCGTGATAGTCATCATTGACTTGCATCATGGGCGCCTTGTCGCAGGCCCCAAGACATTCAACACGCGAAATTGTGTAGCGACCATCGCCTGAAACTTCGTCTTCTTTCAACTTAAGAGTCGAACACAAATGGTCGGCCATTTCGCGCCCGCCATTCATTGAGCACGAAATGTTACAGCAGACTTGCACGTGGTATTTACCCACCGGGCGCTTGTTGAACATTGTGTAGAATGTGAGAACTTCTTCGATCCAGGCGCTGGGGATATCCATCAAATGACTTAAATACGTAACGGATTCAGGGCTCACCCAGCCTTTATTTTCTTTTTGGACGCGATAGAGGGCCGGGATCACGGCGGATCTGCGGTCTTCGTATCGATTTAATTCGCGCTTCACAAACGCGACGCCTTCTTCTGACAGACTAAACACGGTTGCTCCTTACCTTTTCGGTGCTAGCGATCAAGTTCGCCAGCGATCAAGTTCATTGTACCCAACACGGCAATAACGTCAGCCACGTTACCGCCCACAACTTGTGACGGAAACGATTGGTAAATCGCAAAGCACGGCGGACGCACTTTAAGTCGATACGGATTACCGCTGCCGTCACTCACTAAATAAAATCCAAGCTCACCATTGGCCGCTTCGGTAGCGTCATAAACTTCGCCCACTGGCGGACGCAGGCCTTTCATAATCAAAACGAAATGATTCATGAGGCCTTCGATATTGCCGTAAACATCTTTTTTCTCGGGCAACACAATCGTCTTATCGCGAATCGTGTAATCGCCGCTCGGGACATTTTTGCAAACCTGGCGAATGATTTTAAGTGACTGGCGCATCTCTTCAACGCGCACGAGATAACGATCCATACAATCGCCAGTGGTGCCGACAGGGATGTCAAAGTCGAGCTGATCATAGCCGTAGTAAGGCTGCGCCTTGCGCAGATCGAGACTGACGCCTGTCGCCCTCAATAGTGGGCCGGTGTAACCCCACATGATCGCCTCATCGGGGGTAATTTTACCGACGTGCTGCATGCGTTGATTCCAAATTTTATTGCCGGTCAACAAGCGATCAAGCTCGTCGATGCCGATGGCCATCTGATCGCAAAAAGCCAAAACTTCGTCATACCAACCGGCCGGAGCATCTTGCGCCATGCCGCCAACGCGAGTCAGCGCCACTGTCAAACGGGCGCCGCAAAGTTTTTCAAAAAGATTGTAAACCATCTCACGATATTGAAAGAGATGAAAAAACCCGGTGAGCGCGCCCAAATCAACCGCGTTGGCGCCGAGGCAGACAATGTGATCAATCACTCGCGAAAGTTCGCAGAGGATAATGCGCATCGCTTGTGCTTTAGGCGGGATTTCAACGCCGAGTAAGCGCTCGACAGTTTTGCAATAGCCCACGTTGTTCATTGGGGCCGAGCAATAATTGAGACGATCGGTGTAAGGGATAACTTGATTGTAAGGGTGAGTCTCAGCCATTTTTTCGAAACAGCGATGCAAAAACCCCAGTTCGACATTGGCCCGATTAACGCGCTCGCCGTCAAGCTCAACCATCACACGCAGAGTGCCGTGAGTGGCCGGGTGCGACGGGCCGATATTCAGTGGCATCATATTTTTATTCGGGTCGGGCTTGTAGTTCGGCTCATCTTCGAAAAAAATAGGCATAGTATCAGTGCAATGCTGCTGCTGATTGGCATCGTAGTCTTTACGTAACGGGTGCCCAACAAACTGGTGGTGCACCAAAATACGCGAAAGATTGGGGTGCCCCGAGAAAACAATCCCGTACATATCAAAAGTTTCACGTTCGAACCAATTGGCGGAACGCCATACCGGCACGGCGGATTCGATAGTCTCGTTCTCACCCACCTGAGTTTTGAGTCTCAAACGAGCATAGTTTTTTGAAGAAAACAGCTCATAGACCACATCGAAACGGCGTTGACGACCGGGGTAATCGGCGGCGGTGATGTGCATTAGAAAATCGAAGTGGCCGTTTTGTTTTAAGTGTCGAAGAACCGGCAATACAGACTCTTTCGGAACAGAAAGCACATTCGCGCCAACCTGATTGTCGTAAAGAAAATCTTGGGCCGGAAAGCGCGCCGATATATCAGTGCGCAGAGTTTCGAGTGAGGTCATTTCCATACTCCTGGTTGCCAATTGTCTTTCCATGGACGTGGGGTGAGGTCGGCAATCATTTTTTGAATGACCATTATGCCGTCTAACACTGCTTCGGGGGTGGGCGGGCAGCCCGGTACATATACGTCGACCGGGATCACTTTATCGACCCCCTGTAGAACGTGGTAGGCCCGATAGAAACCGCCGCTGCTTGCACAGGCGCCCATTGAGAGAACAAATTTAGGCTCAAGCATCTGTTGATAGATTCGCAATATAACTGGCGCCATTTTTTCGGTGATCGTGCCGGCGACAACGAGAAGATCCGATTGCCGCGGAGAAAATCGCACAACTTCAGCACCCATGCGCGCAAGATCGTACTTCGGGCCCATGACTGACATCAGTTCGATCCCGCAGCAAGCTGTGCCGTAAGGCATCGGCCATAAGGAATTCTTTTGGCCCCATGCTGCTATTTTTTTTAGCTGCGTTGTGAAGCCAAATTCTTGATGTAGCTCAGCCGCTGCATTATTTGGCCCGACGTTTGTCGGAGTGATTGCGTTTTCTTGACTCATGGGTACTCCAAGTGCGCTTTTTCATTTGATTTTCATCAAACAATTAACACGCAAGTTAGCGAGGGTAAAGAAAGTCGCCGATGCCGCAGCTCATAAAAAAAAGGTCTAGTTTTGAAATTAGTTGTGATTTGGGTTTGTCGTCCAACGAACGTTCAATCTAGAATTTTTCAACATAAAGACATACGAGACTTTGGTCAGGCAAGAGGGAAGGCCCTCCGAAGTTTAGGATATAAGATCAGAACATCAAGTTCTGCATATTACATGACCCAGGGAGGGAACCATGCAATCCAGTCTCACAAAACACAGCAGAATACTTGCTGCCGCTCTTACCACTATGGTGATGGGCCTCGGCACTGCGCAAGCGGCGACCGCAACCACAGCTAGCGAAGGTGACTACTTGGTGAAATTGGCTCCAAGCACTTCACGCCTAAAAAGCCAAACCATGCTCAACCTGCTACCCACCGGAACTAAGGTCGAGAACCTTGGTATTGAAGGCTGGATGCACGTTACCGTGCCCGCTGCGAACACAAAGACGTTCGGAATTAACGCATTGGGCAACATGCCCGGCGTTGTTTATGCACAACCTAACTACAAAATATTTCTTCGCGAAAGCCCGAGCCTAGTGGCTTTGCGAGCCGAGATTGAAAAGGCACGCGCCGAACACAGAACCTTAGGTAAGGATGACTGCCCGATCCCGATACCTGGCCTTTGTGACCCAAATAATGGTGGCGGCGGCAACAACCCCCCGAACCCTGGTGGCGATCAACCCGCACAAGACAACCCGGCGATCCCGGCACAAACAGCTCCAGGAACCGGCACGGACCCACTTATTGATAAACAATGGGGCATGCTCGATATTGGCGCGACTCGCAGCTGGAACAAATCACGTGGCAGCGACGTCATCGTAGCCGTGATTGACACGGGCGTTGATTACACACACGAAGATCTTACTGACAACCTCTGGAGAAACCCGGGCGAGACCGGCACAGATGCAAAAGGCCAAGATAAGTCGAACAATGGCGTTGATGATGATGCCAATGGTTTCGTCGACGACGTTATTGGTTGGGATTTTGTTTCTAACGATAACAAACCTTATGACCTTGCCTCTAGCCAAATGGATTTAATCATGGGTAACGGCGGCAACCCTGGCCACGGCACACACTGCTCAGGCAACGTGGGCGCACGGGGCAGTAATGGCAAAGGCATTTCAGGCGTTAACCCGTCTGCAAAAATCATGGGCCTTCGCTTCTTGAGCGAAAAAGGCCAAGGCACGACAGCTGGCGCAATTCAGGCCATCAACTACGCTCTGAAAAACGGCGCGCAAGTTATGTCAAACTCTTGGGGTTCAGAAGGTGAAGACTCAGGCGAAGCCAATGACAACAAAGCGCTTCGCGATGTGATTCATGCAGCTGAGGTAAAGGGCGTTCTCTTTATCGCTGCTGCTGGTAACGGTCGTCAGGCAAACCAAATGTCGGGCGCAACTGGTTACGACAATGACACCGATTCAAAACCCGGTATGCCCGCCTCTTACCCTGATCAGATCATTATCAGCGTTGCTGCCACAGATTCGGCTGGCAATCTTGGTGTTTTCTCGAACTACGGTAAACGCACAGTTCACATCGGCGCCCCCGGCGTGAAAGTGTTCTCAACTACAGTTGGCAGCCATTACTCAGACACTGTTATCGACATGATGGGTATGAAAGCCACTTGGGATGGAACATCAATGGCGACTCCGCACGTTGCGGGCGCGGCCGCTCTTTACATCGCGACTCACCCAAATGCTTCTTGGCAGCAAGTGAAAAACGCGATCTTGAAGTCAGCGACCCCGACGCCTTCATTGACCGGCAAAGTATCAAGCGACGGCCGCCTCAATGTTGAAGGAATGTTGAACCAGTAGTAAAAGGTGCCAAGCACTTTTGGGTAGAAAATTTTATAAACGGGCCGGACAACGGACACCAAAAAGGCTGATCGAGAGATTGGCCTTTTTTTATGGGCAAAGCGGATTGGCGGTTGTGGCGCCCTCCGCATGTAAAAACCTCACGACTGTCAGAATACTAACAGGCGAAATACGCGCGAGGTTCTGATAAATTGGCGGCACTCAGTCGCCTGTGGAGGGCTTATTAAAAACTCAACTTTTGCTCTAATTGCGATCCTAATTGCGTCTATTATCGCGATCCCGCTTATGAGTTTCGCCGATGGCGAATTCAGCGACCAGGCCTGTGAAACTTATGAAGTTCGACGCGCGCGCCAGATGAAGCTTGATGAAGATCGCGCAATGCACGACAAGATTATCAACCTTTGCGGCCAGCCGGGGTTCGATCGTGCGATCGATGATTTGAAGAAACAATTTTCAGCATTTGGCGATGGTTTTATGTTGAACCCACGCGGCGCGATGGATCGCATTCATCACAACCTGCTTTCAACGGAAGTTTACAATATCGTCAATTACCCAAAACTCGGCAGCGTGCTCGAAGAGTGCTACCCAGGTAGCAAATTCAGCCAATTTACCTTCATTTACCTGCTAAAAAAGAATGACCGCGAGGCCATCTGGGATGCCGCTGCAGGGGTCGCCGTTCAAGCCGGCATTTTTAAGGGTGGCGCTGCCCTGGTCACCAAATTTATCGGCACGGCCCGCGCATTGAGCATCTACAAGTGGCTCTTTGTACCGACCACGGTTGGCGTTTATGAACTTTTTCAGTGGAGCAATGTCCCACACAACCAAAGCAGCGGAAACCCGACTCGCGTTGATCAGCCCAACACCAGTGATCCAATAATTGAACGAATTGACGCCGCCAAAAACAATGCATCCGCGCGCGATAAAAATCCAGGGCAACAGATGGGTGCGATTTCGCTCATGCCCAATTTATTTGAAGAAAAAATGGCGACCCTAAATACTGACCTAACTAACGATGTGAATAGCGATATCGTGAACTACCTTCGCTCGAAGGCTAACGTTTGCTTAAGCTCAGTCAGTAACTATCTTCGCGCCAAATCGGTTGGCTTTGGCAAAACATTGCAACCGTCTGTACGGGCCAACTGTCGCAATTATGTTACGGAAGCGCGAGATGGCCTCGAGCGGTTGCGCGATAAGCGCTACGCTTGCCTGCCGGCAAATCGCAACGCCACTTCGAAAGTGCTCGCCGACCTTGATTTATTTTTGCAGGTCTTTCCGATCGAATTGATTGAAGACCTAAAATAGCCTACCGAAAATAACTTAGCAAAAGCAACTTACTGCTCAGAGAGCTTGCTCATCTTGTTGTAGGTGTCGCGCGAGCTCTGTGCTTTGCTGCCCCATTTCTGCGTTTCGCTCTCGTAGTCTTTGCGCTTTGCTTGCCAGTTGGTCTTTTCAACTTGAGCTTTTTTCTCTTTTTCATCGAGCTGCTTTTGCAAGGTCGCCATTTGCAGAACTTGAGTGTCCCAATCTTTCTGCTCTTGCTCGAGCTGCACTTTCATTTGACCGTAGGCCTGCAAATTTTCTTGGCGCTTCTTTTTGTTAGCCTCAAGCTTTTCGAGCAGCTTTCTGACATCATCGATCTGCTTGTCTTCTTTGGCGACCTTTTCTTGCTCTTTTAACTTCATCTGATCGATCTCTTTACCCATTTCGCCCAAGGCCTTCTTATTCTTGTCTACGTTTTGGGTATTGCTGATCAGTTGCTTCTTCATCTTCTGAAGCTCTTTAACCGCTTTATCTGCCTGATCGACATTCTTATTCACAATATCAAGATTGTCTTGGTACTGCTTGTGATTGGCCTCGCTATTTTCAGCATTGGTTTTCAGCTGACTAATGCTCTGCTCAGTATTGGTTTTGGCAATGGCATGAGAGCCAAGTAGCAGAATCGAGATGACCGTTATATTTCTTAGCTTTTTCATAAAGTTTCTCCTGTTATAAAATTAATTATCGCGTGAGGCAGTGGTTTTCGCTGCCCCTTCGAGAGCGGCTCGAGATCTATTGCTGTTCGGGCAGTTGTTTTTAAGAGCTGAACGGTAAGAGCCTATTTCGTCTTCCCAATACTCGCCGTCGAACTCCCAATTCAATATCTTCTGCGGCTTTATGTTGGCCGGGATTCGCTTGGTTTCACCCGTTGCCCCGCCGGCCACTTGGTACCGAATATTTTCTCCGCTACCCGCGAAAATCTCATAACGCAAAAATTCATTGCCTTCAGAAATTTGCTCAAGACGCTTTTTGACATCCTTCAAGTGGAGTGCCAATTGATGGCCGGCTTCAACCTTTAGTTTGTCTTTCTCTTTATCGATGCGGGCGATGCCGATTGACTTCATGGTCAAATAGCCAAGGCGCGCTTTCTCATAAAGGCCCTCAAGGTAAACGTAGGTCAAGACGAGCTGTTCGTCGTTGCGCTTGAGTGCGCTCCACTCGTTAAGAAACCGCTCTTGATCAGGGTGTTTTTTAATGTTGGCCAAATCAAATTTGGTCTTCGCCAGGCGATCACGCGTGCGCTTCAACTTTACCGAGTTGTCGACCTGATCGGCTTTGATGATGTTATAAACAAGACCGTACTGTGCTGTTTCGTCTTCGAGATCATTCAGCGCATTTTGCGCATTCAGAAAGCCACGCTGCCGGGCAATTTCACGAATGACTTGTGCGGGTAGACCATCGACATCAACGTCACTTTTATTGGCCTTAATATAGTTTCGAACCGTTGAGTAGTACTTGAGCGGCTCTTTGCTTGCAGCCATATAGTTTTGAACCTTAATGAGCTCATTGTTATGCATTAGCTCCATACGCGAGAGCGTTCGATAAGCGTCGCCGTATTGGCAAATATCAATGTAGCCAATGGTTCGAACGACCCAAGACTCGGGCATAAATACCGACTTGAAGTAAGGAGAATGCAACGAGTACATGTTTCCGATAGCCCCTGCTGCGTCGTCCAAACTCAGTTGTGTCCAACCCTCTTCGATAAGGGCTTGCACCCAAAGCGGGTGATCTTTCGGCACTTTCATATATTCATCATGCGCCGCTTGAAATCGCTCTTGCATAAAAAGAATGCGACCCAAATTGATGGCGACAAGAGCTTCTAAGTTGCTGTTGGCCCCACCCTTCTTTTGCAGCCAGGCGCGCAACTCGAGAAGAGTTTTTTCAGCTTCTTTTTCTTTCTTTTGGGCAAATTGAGCGACCCCTAAATAATAGCGGGAGTCTGCGTAGTGCTTGCTCTTTTCACTCACAGACCCGGCTGAACTAACGGCCTCGCCCCAAGCTTCGTGAGCATGAGCATTGCGTGCCATAATAAAGTTCATGCTGTCGCGCGCTTCGTCTGCGACAAAATTTTTATTTTTTAAATTTTTGATCACTTCAACGACTTCTTGGTCGTGATCGCGAGGGAGATCTTCAACAAGACTTGTCAGTGACTCGCGCGCAAATTCAGGCGATTCGGCGCGAAGTACTCTGAGCAAACGAGTAACAGCCTCAGAGTGAAAGCCCATCTTATGGGCGCACATGCCGAGGTAAAAATTTGATTCTTCTGAAAAGGCCGGCTTGTTGGCGAGTTCGTTCAAAAGCCCAGCCACCATATGACACTTGGTTTTCTTTTCATAAAGCAAGGTGCCCGAGAGCATTAGCAGTTCGTCGTCAGAAATATTTTTAAAATCTTTGAGCTCAGAAAGTGGGCGAGTCTCGGCAAACATTAGAGAAATATCGTCAACCTTTTTCTGAGTGACGATTTGACCAAGCTGAAAGTCACCGCGCTTAGGAGGCTCAGCTTTAGCCACCACCGCAACTGGCACTTTGGTCAGCGCTGTCACTTCTTTTTGAGCTACCAGCTCTGGGGTTGGCAATGCTTTTGGTTTTGCGGGTAATTCAAGAGCGACTTTTTTGTCAAGAACGGTGAAATCGGTTTTTTTGATTGTTCGCTCTACGCCAATATCAAGTCGTGGGATTGCTTTAACCACGATATCAAGACCGGCCTTTTGGTTCTTTTCAGATTTCGATAGACCTATCGTAGGCACTCCTGCCGCTGTTTTAGAAAGATCACTCGTGCCTGCGCGACCGGGGCTTGCTACCGTCACAGCCTCTTGGCCGGCCACTTGTGCTTTCGCGTGATCAATAATCTGAGAATAATTTTGTTTTTCGATCGAGGGCGCTAAGGGTGCGCTTGGCACACTGGCAATCGAACGATTCGTTGGGATTGTCGGCTTTGCCGCGGCCTTATTTTCGACCGAGCTGTCTTTGCCATTCAACCGTTCTGAGATCGCAGCCATCCAGCCGCTTACGGCGGTTTCGGCCTCACGCTTGATTTCGATCAACACCGCCACAACTTCTTTACTGAGCTCATGGGCGCGCTCGGCAGATTCTACATAACCCGCTTGAGCCTGAAGACTCGCGCTTAAAATTGCGACTAGAACTACATTTCGTGTTTTCACAACACACCTCATTAATAAAATCAGTTACCAAAAAAGTACGTGATGCCGAGTAAAAAAACCGTGGTATCTGCTGTGTCCGTGCGAAGACTTGTTCCGGCCGGAACCAATGTATTGCCGTAGCTCACTACTTTTTCGCTGTAATAGTGATTATGAATATTGGCTCGAACCGCGAAATTATTTGAAAAGAAGAAGTATTGAGTCACGTCATACCCATATGCAAAGGCGGTTTGCGGTCTCGGGCCATTGGCCGTCATTTGATCGTAACCTGCTATACCGACGAGTGGTGAAATCTGCATATCAAAGTAAATAATTTTTTGCCCCAAGAAACTCATCTTGGCGTAGAAAGGCACCCAGTTATAAGCGACCCCATAGAAACTGGTGTCACGATTGAAGTCTGGCAATGTGCCGCCTCCACTCAAGTGCTTAAACGCCGAAGTGTTCTTCGAGTCACTTAGGTCATTTTTGATGTACATGAATTCAATACCCTGCCGTTCGTCAAAATAGTAATTCACCGAACCTGAGTAATTAAAGCCCGTGCTAAATGGGTCATTGACGATGGGGCCGAACAATCCACTGGCTGCCCAACGCTTGGTCTTTGAATAGGTGCGATTTTGAACGACGCTGAAGTCAGTATCTTTCGGGGCCCAATATTTTTGCTCGAGATCTTTAATGTCGAGTTTGTCGCCGGCGGGAGCATCGGCGGGCTTGGCCACTTCAGTTGGCGCGGCCGCAGCGGCCCCGGTTTTCTTTGTACCAGTGGCGGGCTGGGCGTCGGCCGCGATTGCCGGCTTTGCCTTTTTTGCTTGGTATTGGTCTGCTTGGGCCCAAGCATTTGAGCTTAGGGAGAAAACCCCGACAGACAACGCCAAAGCGGCACCGTAGTTGACGATCTTAGCTGCACATAGAGATGTCTTCTGAGAACGCATGGTTCCCCCCTTTTATTCTTAAAAGCGCGCCCGCAATGCTAAAACTACCGACTGAATTGATAAATCAGTTGGTGGCCTTAAACATAAACGGATAAGTGACAAGAACTTCAGTACCGCCTTTTGGCAGCGGAAACTTCCATCTTGCCACGCGCCTCAGAATACATCCCTCAACCATGGCGCTTTTTAATGATGATAAACCAACTCTTTGATTCGCGACCATGCCAGCGGCATCGATCGAGAATTTCAACTGAACCTTGCCGTAAATATCGGGCTCGGCACTCAGTTGACGCTCATAACAAAAACGAATTTCGCCGAGATAGCCGGCGATGACGCGAGCGATGACTTCTTTGTCGAGACCGCCCTCGATTTCAGTTTCTTCATCGAGAATACCGACGGTGCCACTGCCGACAGCCCCATTTGCAAGGCCGGCTGTGCCTGCAACGCCTTTACCACCGCCGACACCTGACGTGCCAATGGCGCCAACTTTGAATGTATTGCCGCCAACACCAACGTTGGTGGCGACGCCTTGTAGGCTACCCGTCGCCGCGACAGTGCTTGCGTGACCTTTTGAAGACTCAGGTGCCCCGCCAAAAGCGACCATCATCGGCCCCTTGGTGTTCGCGCGCTTGGTGATTTTGCCGAGCAATGAACTCAACTGCTCCATCTTCAAATTTTTAACAACCTTTGTTGCTGGCGCCGCTGACTTCTGGGGGCTTGGCATTTGGGCCGCCGGAGCACTTTGCTGTTGCGGCTGGGGCGACTTGGCCATAAGGGTTTTGCGAATTTCTTTCGCCTGCTCGCGTTTTTTCTTCATTAATTCTGCATCAAAAACCATTCGATTGTATTTATTGTCAGGTTTTAATTCTGTTAGCTCTTGGTTCGGATGCTTAGGGATGGCAATAATAACCAGAGCCATACCTAGAAAAAATAGAATTGCGGCCAATAAGGGGGCACGCATTTCAGGGTTACGAATCATTGACCCAAAAGACTCGCCGTAAGAATTTAAAGTTTCGCCTTTAACCATTCGTTGAACAATTTCGAAGTGCCCAATATCGGACCGAACGACCTCACCGGCTTTCGGCGGAACCAACTTGCGCACTTGGCCTTCAGCAATAAATTCAAAAGTCTCGTCGGGTGAAAGCAGCTCCGTCGAATGGGTGTGACCGTGCTTTCGAATAATAACTTGATGAAACAATTCGCCCTTTGACGAACCGTTAGCTGGCGCCATTTTTTCTTTGGTAAAAAGTGATTTCTCAATGGCGTGAGGGGTTAATCGAAGTGTGTGGCCACCAATTGTAACGGCAGTGGCCTCGTTGATTGCATGCGCAACAATCGGCTTTTTATCGAGCCACGTGCCACGCTCGCTGCCGGCATCAGAAATAGACCAAACGCCATCATTATTTTGAATGTACGCGTGCACGGCGCTGACATCATCACCAAGAAGGCGAATGTCGGCCTCGCGCGAGCTGCCCACCACAAGAAGCTTCTTGCGGGCCGCAACGCGGCGGCGACCGAGAAACTTCGACTTATACTGATGTTCTAGCTCGAGCTCGAAATGCTTCATGACTACCTCACGTACTCCACCGAACTTTTAATATCGCGCTCAAAATTTTTCTTCACATTGTAAAGCGGCAAAAACTTCATACCTTTTTTCTGTGACAAATAGGCACCGTCGGGTGAGCGCACCACACCGTCAACATCCGCGCCTTCGAAATTAACTTCTTGAGTTTTTTTGGACGATTTCTTTTTATCATCCGCCCAAGCGACTGTCGCAAAAATACAAAGTAGGACGATAATTAATTTTTTCATTTTTTCACCTGTGCTTTTGCCGGCTGAGCGGCGCTAATGACTTTTGTCGGAGCTTTGGTTTCGGGCGTAACTAACGCTTCAAGCTTTTTAATTTTCTCGTTAACATCCATTACCATACTATCCCCTGATGACTTGCTTTCTGCCATTAGGGCCTTAATTCGTCGATAAACGGTAAGGGCCTGGTTGTAATCTTTTTGATGGACTTCATACAGCCCGGCTAAGCGAAAATGGTAATCTAAATTGCTTGGGCTTAAACCAACGGCCGACTCGTATAGCGCGATGGCTGTTCTTGTTTGACCAAGGCTAAAATTGGTCTCTGCCAGAGCCACAATCACGCTGTGGTTATCAGGCTCAATATCAACGGCCGCCGCATAGTGGGCCTGAGCTGACTTAAAATCTTGATTGCGCGTGGCCAATTGGCCCAAAACTATATGAGCGTCAGTCAGACGCGGGCTGAACTTGAGAGTTTCGTTGTAATCAGCAACGGCGGCAGCAATTTCGCCAAGGGCCCAATGTATGCGACCTCTTTGGTAATAGAGCAGGCCGACCTTCGACGCTTTTTTAAGCGCAAGTTCGCTCATCCATAACGCACGCGGAAGCTCGCTTCTCTGTTCGGCGGCTACACTTAAGTAGAAAGCGCCCCAGGGTTCGTTGCCAAATGTGCGCGCGAGGTGATTGGCAATCTGCTCAAGGCGTTCATTCTTCTTATACTGAGCGCACGCCGCTGCCGCTCGACTTAATTTTGCTAGACTTTCTCTCTGCCAGCCGGCTGGGCCAACCGGGCATTCTTCGCTCTTAAGATCACTAAACAAACGACCCGAAAAAAACTTCGCCTGAGCCGCCGCCGACAGATTGCTTAAGCTCGATGGTGAGTTAGCACCAAGGTTGCCAGCTTCGCGAGCTGGGTCAGATGCGCATGCACCAACGAGCAAGCCCATTGCGCCGACAACAATCCACTTTTGCAAAGCCAGAGAGCACAAATGATACAGCTTCATATTACGCCCCCTTGCCTTCGAAGCGAGGCATTACAAGCATGGCGGGGTGAACTCTTTGCCCTTCGCTAACTTTAACAACTGATTGATTCAACTTCTTAAGCTCGGTTTCGATATTAACGATCTCATCTTCGTGTGTACCGAGTTGCCGAGCGAAAACCAGGGCCTGCATCTTTGTGTCGATGCCTTTTTCTTCCATCGGGATTGCCAGTTTTTCCATTTCAGACTTAAAAACGTTGGCCTCGGCATCAGGCACTCCGCGAGGCAAGGGCATCGCATGCAAGGCCTCACTATACGCTAAATAACAATCAGCAAGTTCTCTGTAAGCTAAAACGGCTACGTAGGCGTCGCCGTAGTTGGCTGCCGACTGAAAAGCCACCTGAGCGCGGCTGAGTTTTTCGGTTTTTAAAACGAGCACGGCCTGAACACGTTCAATTGAGGTCTTAACACTCTGCTGATGAAATTCTTTTGCTAAAACTCTCGCCTGAATAAGGCGGGCCCTTGCTAAAGCACCTCGATCAGCACCCTTCTTTTCTTCGCCAACGACTTTTTTGGCCAGGTTAAAGGCTTCTTCTATGCGACCTTCGCCATACGCCTTTTCAACAAAATAAACGGCGGCAAGACTCGACTGCGGCTCACGCCCGCTCTCTGAGATTTCTTTCAGATACTGCTCGCGCAATTTCACGTTCTTTTCTTCTCTTGCGATAAGTTCGAGTTGGGTAAGTGAGCGAAACGAATTTTCGGCCGAGCCCGATTTTTTTAGGTTTTCATAGATCGGCCTCGCCGACTTGACATCATGGCTCAGCAAATAGAAATCGGCGGCCAATAGCTGCCACTTTGTTTTAGATTCTTTATCTACCTGCGAAAGCTTGATCAACACGTTTGCGGCCTCAGTCAGCTGACCGATGGCTTCATATGTTTGTGCTGCTTTAAGCAAAGCATCTAGGCCCTCTTTCGATGTCGGAAATTTCTCAAAGTATCGAATCGCGGCCTGCGCCCCGGCCATGAGATCGCCGGTCTTAAAGTTTAACTCAGTCGCATTCCAAAGCGCTTTTTGCGTCAACTTTGAGGTTGGGTTGATCTTTGCAAACTTATCATATTCTTCAGCCGCACCTTTATAGTCGGCCTTTTGCTCCATGCCCTGGATTATTGAAAAATAGGCTTCTTCATAAAGCTTCGTCATTTTGTCTTTGCGCTCGGCCACAGTCGTTTTGTTTCGCAAATTTAAGGCGTATTCGCGAAGACCGGCAAAATCTTTTTTGATATTAAGAATGTCGAGGTAGAGATCTTGAGATTTAAGACCCTTCTCTTGAAGTGGGTATTTCGCGCCGAGAGCGAGAAATACGGGGGCCGCCTCGTCGTAACGAGCCTTTTCATAGGCGATGAACCCGACCTTAAATTGAACATCGAGTGCATACTTGCCATCCGCGTTTTTGGTCAAATACTCTTTGGCCAGATTTTGAAAGAGCTGCTCGTCTTTATCCGACCATTTGTCTTTGACGGCCTTTTCTAGGGCTATCAGCGCATAATAGCGCGAATCATGACCAAGATTTTTATCATGGGTCAATTGGCCCGCGATGGCATACTGCTCGCTCGAAGGGCGAAATTTTTCACGTTTAAAAAGAAGTTCGGCGTATACAAAGCGCGCACGCCCCGACTCGTCAGAGGTGCCATCTGATTTTAGATATATTTCAAAAGCGCGCTCGGCCACATCCGCCAAATCGGTTTGCTGTGGGTATTTATTCCACTCTTTAAGCCAACGATTGGCATAGCCGAGAGCAATGCGATTAAACGTATGCCGGCAAAGATCGCTAGCTGTAGCATTGGCGGGCATCCCTTCTGAAGCTTGAGCCAAAGGGCTCTCTTTCGGTTGGGTCTTGGCTTGCGCCTTTGACCAGTCGCCCGTGGGCTCGCAGGTCTCAAAGAAGCTACCAAGCAAACTGACCACGTCGCGATGCTTTTTGAGATTCTCTGAAGCACTCATCAAATCCACATAAGTTAGAGGCAAATAAGCACTCATGGGCTTCTTACGAGCAAGATCGCTCAAGACCAAGAGAATGTCTTTATCGCGCGCATGCCGCTTATAGAGATCGCTGAGTCGCATCACTACAGGCGAAACATCAAGGTCACCGGCTTGCTCTGCCAAGTAGGCATAGGCCCGATTGGCTTCGCCGATATCTTCGTAAAATAGCGCCAAATCAAGTAGCGCTTCTCTTCTTAAATCAAGCCTCTCGTCAATGCCCTGCTCTTTCACATAACGACCGTAGCGAATCACATCTTCTAGCTCGTGCATCGCCGCTTTTGCGTCGCGTAGATTATAGAATGTCCAACCGGCTTTATAGAGACCATATGGGTAGATGTGCGACTCAGGGTACTTTCGAATTGCCTGAAAGTGGGTCAATGCAGTTTTGAAATCGTGCTTCGAAAACTGAATTTCACCGAGCGCCAGGTGCGCGTCGGGCAGAAGTGGAGACTCGTTAAAAGTCGTAACTAATTTATTGAAGAGTTTCTCGGCTTTCTCGTAGTTATTAACCTGTTCGTTAGCAAAGGCATTGTCAAAAAGCACCGAATCAAGCTTTTCATAATTCGGAAAGCGCTTTTCTAACGAATCATAAACAGCGATCGCCGCTTCTATTTGTTTTCGAGAGGCCGCGCTCTTAACTAAGTTCGGGGCGAATCTAATGACGTCTTCCGTTTCTCGATGCATTTCGAGAAAGCGGTCGGTCTTTGATCGGCGCATATAGAGCTCGCCGAGTCTCAACAAGAGGTCAGCCTCAAGCGGGGTGCCCTTATACTTCTTTAACAACTTTTGGATCTGATCAAGAGCTTTGGTTTCTTGTTGGGCGATTAGAACTTCAGCCTTAAGAGCTCGAACGTCATTGCCACGTTCGTCGCCGGCTTTGTATTTCAGGTCTGAGAGCCCGTTGTCTTGTTTAGATTTCTCTTTGGTCTCAGCGACAGCAAGCGGCGCAGCCCCAATAGCGACCAGAACAGTCGCGAGAAATAAAATAAAATTTGCAGGCCCAAATGCCATATATACCCTATCAACGTCCAACAGCGCTCTCAGAGTACATACAGTTTTATGAGCGTAAGCTAAATTTTAGTGCCAGTGGCAGCTTTTAAGCCGCCGACTTTCTTGTATAATCTTTCAAAAACTTCTGCGTTTCAGAGCTTAATGTCTTAAACTTCAATCCATATTTAATCGGCGCCGTTCGATTGCGTAAATCACTCACGAACTCTTTACTGACAACTTCGCAAATGGCATTAAATGGTGGCACGCCATCGCCCGGCTTAAAATGCAGATACAACTCTTGGCCGGGTATAAGCATCGCATTGTCCATCACAACGCCCGCCCCGCCCTCGCTGATTTCCATGGCTTGGCCCTTCCAGACCTTTTTATTGTCGTGAACAATAATTGTGCCGCCATAATTAACTCGGCGATACCGCCGCCTGAAAAACACTTCACTGATTTCAGGCATCGCCGATTCTTTAAGTTGCTTAAGTTGATCTCTGGCAAAGTCGCCAGTTTCAGCCACGCGATGCCAACCATCCATACCTTCGTGCCAAACAAAATCAAATTCAAAAACGGCCCCTTGCTGGAGCATTTTCACTACGTCGATATATGCGAAAGGGCCAAATTTATTTTCGCCCTTGAGTACGAACCACTCATGAGCCATTGGCTTCGCCAGTTCAGGCGATAAGTCGCCCGCTTTACCCTTCTTGGGCTGAGCCTTGTGTATTTTTGCCTCCGCCCCTTTTTCGCTATTCTTTGGAGGGGCCGCCGGCTTCAACGCTTTTACCTTTTCTGCCAAAAGTGGGTGATCAACAAAAGTCAGCCAATCCGCTTTTTCTTCGTCATAAATATAATCAAGCGGCGATAGCGTGCCCTCACCGACAAATGAAATTATTTCGTCCACTGAATACGGACCCATCTGTTGCGAAGAATGCGAAACGTAGTATTTCGTCTGCATGGCTCTCCCCATGAAAAATATAATAACTCAATCATATTATCGGTTTAAATCGCTATCGACTAAAGTCAGTTTTGAGATTCTCTTTATGAGACGAGGTGTCTATTTTATTTACGAAAAATTTCGAATTCGAGGCCCGTGATGGCTTTAGAGCGACTGTTAACTTAGTGACTACATCAATCTTTAGTCATCACCGCAAATTTAACATCGTAATAGCCGGCCAACATAGAGGTGTAAAGGATCTGTTGAAGCGCGGCGTAGGGCAGATCTTTATCAACCTGCATAAGAACCTTGCCATCGAATTGAACTGTTTCATTTACCTTCGCCAAGTCTTTTGCGTGTTGGGCCTTTTTATCAAGCTCTTCGAAAAGTGGGCGAATAAATTGTGGGTCAGTATTGTCGACGCTTGAAATGTCTACATGGCCGCCTTTAATGTCGGCGACTTTCGAATCTTCAACAAACACGGCGGTCTTTGAGACAATGATTTTCAAAACATCAATTGGGTCAACCGCTGATGTTGATTGGGGCAAACGCAGTTTGTCGTTAGGAGTGATATTGACCGGGCTGGTCGAATAGCTCTTAAGAAGAAACACCAAAAGAATAATAAACATATCGACCATTGAGGTGATCTGAATTTTAAAATTACCAGAAGCTCGACGGTCTAGATATTTTCGCATCCCTCGCGCGGCCATACTAACCTCCTACGCTCGAGAAAACGATGTCCGGAAACAACTGTCGGTTTTCTGCTTTGGCATCAACGGCCTTGTCGGTAAACGAAGCCGCCGCCCGCTGGCTTTGAGGCTTTTCACGAACTCGGTCCATGATTTTAACAAGATCATCAAATGCAATGTCGCTATCAGGAGCCAACTGAAGCTTCGTGATTTGTGGATATTTGGTCTTAATTGCAATCGCGGATGTCACGAGGCCATCCATATCAAATTGCCCAGTTACATTATTAACATTGGTGTTCTGCTTCTTACCACTGTCGTCGACTTCAAATTGAAAGCCGGTCTTTTTTGAAACATGTAAAGTAAGCGTGGCTTCGGGTTTCGGCGGCGCCTTTACTTGGTCTTGGGTCACCACTTGCGGGGTCGGAGCCTCAATCATTTTAATTTGCACAAATGCGATACTCAGCAATAGCATTGGCACGATCGACACGATAATGTCGAGAAATGGTGCCAAGTTCAGTTCGAAAGTTGCATCCCCTGCTCGGCGATGATAACTCATTGCTTCTTACCTCTAGTTCGCAAGATACCGTTACGCTACTTTACCATTCGGTGCGGGTGGCAATTTGCCCTTAGAAACCGCTTCGGCGCGCATTCCATTTGGATAGACGTTATGAGCCTTGAACGGGGCAACATGACGCGCCTTCAGGGTCTCGATAATTTTGTTTGAATAAAGATCGATATCCGAGAAAAGTTTAGTTTGTCGAGCGTGCAAAAACGAGTAGATAAACATTGTCGGTATCGCCACCATCAACGCCATTGCTGTCGCTGACATTGCAATTGATATACCCTCAGCAAGAAGAGTCTGTTTCTGCGATACATCAGCGAAACTCACTGCCTTAAAGGCCACGATGAGACCCGTTACTGTGCCGAGAAGACCGATCAAAGTTACCACGTTTGCCACCATCGCTAGATGGCCAAGATTTTTAGTCAGTTTTGGCGCAACCTCTGCTGCGGCAATATCGAGCGCATGATCGATGGCTTCATTTTCGCGATCAGCTCTTTCAAGAATTCTTTTGGCGACGTAAGCCAGTGGTTTGCTTTCGTTTGCCGCGCAAAACGTAATCGCTTCTTCGATCTTGTCATGCTCCACCATCTGACTGACTTGTTTCATAAACTGTTCAGTGGGTAAAGCCAGGTCAAAAAACAAAGCCTTAAATCGGTCGAACATAAGGTAGAGACCAAAGAGCCCTACAGCGCCGATACATATGTCGACGATCTTATAATCCACCAGAACTCTTAATACGACTTCCATGGTAACTCCCGAGAGGGCCATTGTTCTCGTTGCCCTATCTCATCAGGCCTATCGGCCAGCAAAGTTTTTAACTTGATAAAAGTCTTAGCAATTTCGGTGACATTTTAGGCGAGCAATTGGCGGCCTCGAAAGTCATTTTTTTTGTCGATTATTCTGACAGGCTTTTTTGACTTGAACTGACGGCGTCTCAGATTGAGATCACCGATTCGGCCCAACTCACATTTCGTATTCGATTCTTGTACTCAACTTTTTGAAAATAAACTCTGCCCCGGCCTTCAAAAGTTCTCCGCAAGTAAGACCTCGCGGGTACTTCTGCTCCGCCTCTTTAAGCGTGTCGACCAAAGCAAGATAGTTCGGGTTTGGCCTTACGTTTTCAAGGTCATTCTCATTTTGAAAAGGCAGGTCTGCCGGCGTGAAAGCCGCAAAACTGTCGTATTTCTGAGTATAGAGCGGGAGAGCCTCTCTTCGACCACCTATTATATAAGAATGATCGATCTGTCTCCAAACGACTCGAAGGCTCGGGTCGGCCTTGGCATAGACGAGGCCCAAAGATTCGGCACGATGATCAAGTGGTAAAAGGCCATTCACATATTCTTGTACCCAAGCGAGGCCGACGCCAGAGTGTACAAAATCAATGAGCAGCAAAGTGCGGCCGGCCAATTCAGCCTTCGAAGGCAGAAATCGGATCAAATGTTCTTTAAGAAGAGCCTTTTGCTCAGGTGTCATTTGAGCAAATGGGCGCCCAGACTTTACTTTCGATGCCGGCAAATTTACTACAAGTTTTGGGTCAATTAATTGCAAATGCGCGCTCAGGAGAGTTGGGCTTCGGCCAACGCCGACGTAAAGGTATTTTTTCGGCGGATAATTTTTAAGAAGAAACTCTCCGAGATCTCGGTTAAATACGACCTCTTCTTTCGAAATTTCAAGCGATCGAGTGGACCAATCAGCACTAAACGCCACGCCGCTAAAGAGCCCAACTAACAATAAACTGGTGCCAAATATAGCGCGATAGGTGTCGAAAAGTTCGACACTTCTACGTCGCCAACTGGGTTTTACAATAGCTTTATCCATGCGCTCTATAGAATAGCAAAGCGCATTCCATGACGTAGGTGCTGCACACTAAAACTGCCAACCGTCGATTTGAATTATTGGCAGACCGGTCGGAGGGGCCGCCCGACCCGAGTGCGTGGTGTCGATCCATACAACCTTGATGGGTAGACCCGCATCTACAATTCGGCGAATAATTATTGGCTCATTTTCAAAAAACCAAATTGATGGTGCCTCCGTCGAAGTTGCTGTCGCCGCCAAATGTTTTTGCACAAGTTTGCGCAGTTCAATTTCTTTAAATTCGGCGTCATCGACACTCCCCTTAATTGGTTTCATCATGAGATGAGTGTGTGCGCTCAACAACGGAAAACCCCAATGGGCTAGAACTCTTAAGGTGCCGGCTTTCATGTTCTCTTCGTCTCGACCTGTGAGATAGAAAATTTCAATATTTTTTGCGGCTAGCGCCTGCACGTACTCAATGGCCCCGTCGTAGGGTCTATCAAAATGCATAAAATCAGAGCTAAAGAAATTCTTACGCCAATATTCGCGAAGAGCTCGATAGAAAATTTCGGTGGACTTGAGGCCCGAACGCTCGACGCCCTGACGCAAACCCCAATCCTGGGGCAAAATAACAAGATTTCTCAGAAATTCTACTTCGGCGGCAAAGTCTTTACGAATTTGCGGTAGCGCCAAAAACTCGCGAAGAATATTCTGCGTGCGGGGGCTGACGTCAAACAACGTCGAATCAAGATCAAATACGGCGACAGGCCGACCAAGCCCGCGTTCGACTTCGACAAGCATTTGATTGAAAATTTCTTTTGAGTGATTCACGCGTTATTTAACCTTTTCAAAGCTACCGATCACTTCTTCGAAATAAAATTTTGGTACATTTGATAGGTACCGAGCATCATGCCGTGCAGTTTATTTGATTTAAAAAATTGGGCTTCGAATTCGACAACGGGCAATTCTTGAACCTCGAGAACCTCGTAGGGGTCGAGTGATGTTGCCGCCGTACGCACACAGTTTTGCGCCAGAAACACGTGGCAGCGATTGCTCATGAGAGCGGGGTTCGGAAAGTAAAAACCAAGATCGCTCCACTCATCCGAACTAAAGCCAGTTTCTTCGAGCAATTCGCGCTTTGCCGCCGCTAAAGGTTGTTCTTTTCGATCCGGATGCGTCGACCCACCCGGGAATTCAAAAAACCACCCTTCGCCAGGATAGCGGTACTGATGGACGACGATCAGTTGACCGCTTTTATTTAGAGCGACCACGTGAACCCAATCTGGGAAGTCGAGCACAAAGTAATGCGGCATGACCCGTCCGTCGCCCAACTCGCATTCATCCACTCGAAGATGAAAGTACCGGTTCGCATAAATCTCTTTTGAGTTTTTTCGCCGCCAAGGCTTATGTTCGCTGCTCATAATTAGTTAATTGGCTCCGCACATTGTTCGTCGCCATAGCGCGAATCAACAACTCTTACGGCTGCTAAATAGATTTTTCGTTCAGGGTCGAAATCAACAAAATACAAAACTCCAGAAATCACAGGCAAGTAGCGATGGTCGGTCGCATTCAGTTGCAAACCCTCACCCTCATTGGCATGCTCCATCACTTTGGTGATATCCATATACTTATAGCAGCCGGCACCGAATAGCTCCCCACCAATCTTACGTGGTCGCACCTCGCTTAAAAAGTAAACATGCAAACTTTTAGGTTTCACATTCGGGTCATGGGTTCGCTTAACCTGATAGTTAAGATAGAAACTGCCCTTTTTGCCCTTCACGCAATTCTTTAGATCGATTTCTCCGCCACCCCTTGGTAACGAAAACCGCGTGTGATCGGTAAGAACCCCTGGCGCAGAACTACGAAAAAATAAGTCGATATCAAGAAACTCGCGAGGGATCCGAGACAGTATTTCAGTATCGGGCAAAACATTTTTAATGTTTTCTTTTCTAATATACGCCAGATAATCGTTTTCAATCGACTCTCTTAAATCGCGTGGTATTAAAAACTCTTTACTCGTTTTTTCGACAAGCCCAGGGGCGTAATCAACCTTGCCGCCAATTTCATTTTTGCAACCCCCAACCCACAAAATGGCGAATAGAATAAATATTAGGCTACGAAATTCGGAAGGAGAATAGGCGCGCGGAGTGAAATTATAGCCCACGGGCTTTCTCACGATCTTCAGCCTGCGAAATCGTTTTATTAATCGCAAAGAAAGGCCGGTAGCTCTCAGACTCGCGAAGCCCTTGGCCGAAATATTTTTTAGCCTCTGGTAGGTTTTTTTCTTCGATCATAATTCGGGCAAGGCCCGCAAGAGCCTGCAAAGCGCCAGGCTCGTGCACTAGAATTTCTTTGAAAGTATCGCGCTCGCAGTCATGATCTCCCCGAGCGCGGCAGACGCGGGCTTTTTGCCGAAGCGGCTGCAACCAATGCCCCTCTTTGTCGAACTCGATTGCCTTCTCAAGACTCACGACCGCTCGCTCGTTCGCATTTGTCTCTGTTAGGACGTGAGCCGCGACGGCCAGTACCAATGGGTCTTTGGGTGTTTGAGCCAAAGCATCGTCTATCTTTCGTGTAGCCTCTGCGACTTCACCGGCCTTTAGCAAACAAACGGCCTCCATTGCGATGACGTGAGAGCTTGGATCCAGATCTTGAGTGGCCTTAAGACACCACTGCGATAGCTGCGTCCAACCGATTTGGTCGCGATGTACAAAGAGTGTGTGTCTATGATTTTCCGTGAGCGAAAAATCCATTTCAAGAAATTCGTCAATCTGAGGGTAAACCTTCGACTTATCGCCGGCCACTATCTCTAAGTACATCGCGGCGATTAGGGTTTCGGCCCGATAGTCAAAATTTCGCGCTTTGAATTCGTTGAGGCTCTTAATCCCTGCTTCAATTGATGTTTTATCTTTTGTTTGCTCAAAAATATGACCAACAACGTCGGCCAGCAGCAAAATTTCTGCACCGTCATGGCTGCCGTCTCGAAGGGCCACTTTCAGGTGGTTATTGGCCTTGGTCCAATCGGCACTCGCGACGGCAGTTGCTCCAAGATTAATAAGCGCGTATTGAAATAACGGGTCGATTTCGAGCGATTTTTTAAACGAATCTTCAGCCGCCTTTAAATCGCCCTCTTTAAGATAAGCTAGGCCTATGCCGGTCAAAACCTGCTTCAGATCTCGATTGCCATCAGCGCGCAATTGCTCAAGTAGCTGACGGCCACGAAAGGCCTGATTCTCAATTTGAATTTTTAAAATGCCGAGATAGAGATAAATGCTTCGATCTTTCGGGTCGAGAGCGTAGGCCCGATTAAACAATTCGGTAGCACGAGTGTAATCTCCGGTTTCAAGAGCCTCTATGCCCGCAGTCGTACTCTGATCAAGCTCTGATTTGTTTTGAATCGGGATTGCAATAAATTGCCGAAAGACCACGAAACCAAGTGTGAGAAGAATCACCATCGTCGACACGGCCCATACCCACCGCGTGGCTTGCGAAGCGCGAAGTTTAACGAGAAGATCGCCGTCATGGGTAAAGGACTCGCCACTCGACCGCGGGCTTGCACGTTGTGGCTCTTCGATACTATGAAACATCACGTCTTGTGCGCCGACCGCACTGACATTCGGAAATTGTGTGATCTCTTGAGTTAATTCATCTGGTTCGGTTTGCGAGATCGACTCGGTGCGCGTGATATCGGAAAGGTCTCCGTTCTTTGTCGTGGTGTCGTCAAGATTTCGAAGCCCGCGCAAGCGAATTTCTTCAATCATTTTTGCAAATGAGGGTTCGTCTCGAAGATAGTTCCAACGACCACAGGGGCGTGCCACTTCGTCAATCGGGCGAAGTACATGCTCGCGCAATAAATCACCAATCTGGCGCTCGAGGTATGGGCCGACAACGCGCCCATCACTCTTCACTAACCAAGGTGTATTAAAGCCGATTCGCAATTGGCCCCCTCAAAAAAGTTTTGTTCTAGTGAGTAAAGTGGCGCTGGCCGGTGAGGACCATCGTAATCCCGCGTTCGCGAGCACGCGCCTTCACTTCTTCATCTTTCACTGAACCGCCGGGCTGTATCACATACCGAATGCCCGCATCTGAAATTTTATCAATTGAGTCGGCAAACGGAAAGAACGCATCGCTGGCCAAGACCGCATTTTGTGCATTTGAGTGAAATCGTTGCGCTCGCGAAAGGGCCTGTTCGACGGCATCTACGCGATTGACCTGGCCCATACCTAGACCAACGGTCTGGTTTTGAGCAACAACCGCGATCGCGTTGCTCTTCAGGTGGGCAACGACTTGATTGGCAAAAAGCATATCCGCCTTAATCCCGACACTGAGTGGCTCACCTAAAACCACCCAATTTGGCATCCATTCGTTCGCAACTTGGTCGCCGGCCTGAACCAAAAACCCGCCAGCAATTGATCGAAACTTCGCCGAATCACCAGTCTTCTCAAAATCAGGCCACTCGAGCAGACGCACGTTTTTCTTCTTGGCAAAAATGGCTTGAGCCTCAAGCGAAAACTTCGGTGCGACAATGCACTCAAGAAATATTTTGTTTAACTCTTCAGCCATCTCAGTCTCAACTGGAGTATTAACGGCAACAATGGCTCCAAAAACAGATTGGGGGTCCGCCGCAATTGCCCGTGCCACAGCCTGCGCGCCGGTCGAACCAATAGCGACCCCGCACGGGCTATTGTGTTTAACTGCTACAGCAGCAAAACGACCCCGTAATTCTCGAAGTGTCGATATAGCAGAATCAAGATCGAGCAAGTTGTTGTACGAAAGTTCTTTGCCCTGCAAAATTTTAGCCCGATGCAAGCCTTGCGGTTCGCCGCGAGTTCGAAACCACTTCGCACGCTGCGACGGGTTTTCGCCGTACCTAAGGGGCTGTACCAGCTGGCCCCCAAGTGAAAGATCGTGAAATTCGATGCGCTCAAAGCCGGCAAAATGACTCGCGATCATTGAATCATAGGCCGCCGTGTGCGCAAAAATTTTTGCAGCTAATTTCTGGCGATCGGCCAAGGTCAGCTCTTCTTTCTCCGAAACCCAACCAAAATCGCTTGGGTCACAAATCACCGCAATACGATTAAAACTTTTGGCCGCCGATCTTAAGAACGACGGGCCACCGATATCAATGGTTTCAATTGAAGGGTTCTCTTCGAACGGATACAAATTTCCGATCACGAGATCGAACGGCTCGACCCCTTCGCTTTTAAGAATATCTCGATCTTCACTCTCTTCGAGCCGTGCCAACAGCGCCATATGAATTTTCGGATGCAGCGTCTTCACTCGGCCATCCATAATTTCTGGAAAGCCCGTTTGCTCCGACACGTCGACCACTTTAAGACCGGCCTTGCGAAGCATCTGGGCGGTGCCACCCGTTGAGACAATTCGAAGACCATTTTTTGCTAAAGGAGTTAAAAATTCGACCAGCCCGGTTTTGTCAGAGCAACTGACAAGAGCATTCTTAAAACGCATCAAGATGAACCTCGGTTTTGCGATGATTCTTTGCTAGAGGCTAATTTACTGAAAGTTCATCTTGTTTGACAAATATTTTAAATCGTCATTGGTGATAAAGAGACCGGCGCCGACAAAGCCGCTGTGTAAGTCTTTGTCAGTAATGTGATCGCCGCCACCAATAAGGTAGAGACCTTTTAACACATTGTAACGCACGTAGGCTTTGAGGTTGAACTCTTGAAAGTCGTAGCCTTCGACTGAGAGCCGCAAATCGCGCTTCCAGGGGAAGTAATCAAAACCAATACCGCCGGTGTTCTGCATAATACCGGCCTTGAGCGTGAAGTCGTAAAAATTCTTGGCGAACAACGCATTGACCGAAACTTTATTGTAGAATGTTTTTGTCTCGGTGTAGTTGTTGGTTGCAGTGCCCGAATCAACCCATTTCGTGCGGTCGACAACTCCATAGGGGTCGCTGACAACGCCAAGTTCGTAGTAGCGGTCGAGCCCCGGCTGAAGCTTAACCGATAGGTACGACTTCGTAAGCCCTGGTGTGGTAAGAAACTCAGAGTGAAAGTCAAAGCTAGTCTCAAGGGCACTCGCACCACCCAAAAGATCATTAACGCTGGTAACGGCCTCATTGATCTTATCAACAGTTTCTTCGTCATTGATCAAGCGCCCGATGGTACCTTCGCCTTTGTTGATCTTAGCTGTGATCTCTTCGATATTTCGAGCGCTGCCTTCGATGCGATCTAAGCTCGACGACAATTTGTGCCAATCGGCCTTGAAGCCCTCAGGGCCCTTGTCTGATACAACTTGATTTAATTCGTGCGTGATATTGTGAATATTATCGACGATCTCGTTAAGCTTCTCTTTGTTTTGCCCAGTCATCTCGGCAACGTCAGCCGTCAACTTCTCTACGTTATGCACAATACGACCCAGAGCTGTTGTCGTATCGCCCTCAGCCCCTGTCGCTCGATTGAGATTGTCGGCCACCTTGCCGATCGAATCTGCGATCTTACTTATCTCTTTCATCAAAGCATTCAGCGAACCCTTTTCGTTGGCCGTCAAAATTGGCGAGTTGTCGGCCAGTTCTGGGTCTGTGAACTTGCCCGGCACCATTTCGACGTGTCGATCACCCAAGATACCATCTGAACGCAACTCGACGTAACCCGAGGTGCGCATTTTGAGATCGCCGTTGATGATGACATGAATTCGAGCTTTATCATCGACGAGTTCAATCTTCTCGATTGAGCCCACGCGAATACCGGCCGACTTCACCGCGCTACTTTCGACGAGCCCGCCGGCGTCGCCGATATCAAAATAATAACGCTTGGTGCGTGAAAATAAACCCGGCCCCTCATTCACCTTGAGTGACATGAGCCCGATGAGACCTGAAACGATCACAACGAGCGCGCCAACTTTAAATTCGGGCGTGTTGAGCATCATTCTTTCTTAAATCCTTTTTCAAGAAACCTTTGAACCAGTGGAATATCAGATTTGAAAAATGTTTCGCGATTGCCCTGCAAAAGTACGCGACCCTTATCTAGCATGACAATAAACTGCCCAATTCGAAAGGCAGCGTGCAAGTCGTGGGTGACGACAATACTGGTTGAACCCTTATTCTTGGCGTGAGTGGCCACAATAAGCTCATCGACCATTTCGGTAAGAATCGGGTCTAAACCCGTAGTCGGCTCATCATACAAAATAATTTCAGGATCTAATGCCAAAGCTCGCGCCAAACCAACGCGTTTGCGTTGACCACCAGAGAGTTCACCGGGGAGCTTGTGAAAATGTCGATTCTCCATACCAGATTCGTTGAGCTTTCTTGTTGCGACTTCCTGTATTTTGTCTGCCTTCCAAATATTTCGCCGATGCTCGATAATCGGAAAGCACACGTTCTCTAATACAGTTATATCGTCAAATAGGGCGGCGTTTTGAAATAAAACGCCAAGCCTACAACGAAAGTCGATAATCTCCTGGTAATTCATTGTTTTTAGATCTTTGCCCAGCACGACCACATCGCCAGAAGTCGGGTGTTCAAGACCCAAAATGTGCTTGAGCAGGACCGACTTACCAGTACCACTAAATCCGATAATTACGGTGATTTCACCACGCGGGATTTCAAGACTGAGCCCATTAAGCACAAAATCTTTGCCATCAAATGTTTTGGTAATGTTACGAATGCTGACCGCCGACTCGCTCATCGAATACCTATCATGTGATAATAAAAGCGAATCACGTTGGTCGCGAAAAAGTTCACGACAATAATCAGCACCATACTATTTACCACGCCGCTATTGGTGGCTTCGCCCACACCTTTTGCTCCGCCAGTCGTATTAAACCCGCGATGCGTGCAAACAGAACCAAAAATTAAACCGAAAATGCCCGACTTAATCAGCCCCTCGTAGATATCACGCGGATGCAGCCAGCCCTGAATTTTGTCCCAAAAAATAGCCTCATCAAGGCCAAGCAATTTTACGCAAAGTATGTAGGCCCCCGTCATGGCCGTGAAATCAAAAACTCCGCAAAGTAGCGGCATCGACACGAGAGCACCAACGAGACGGGGCGAAACTAGATATTGAATTGGGTCTATACCCATCACATCAAGCGCATCAATCTGCTCTGACACTCGCATTGTTCCGAGTCGAGCGGCCATTGCACCACCGGCGCGGGCCGAAACAATTAAACCGGTGAGAACTGGCCCCAACTCGCGAGAAATACCCAGGGCAACAGTTGGCCCCACCAAATTTGTCGCGTTTACCAGGTGAAACCCGAGATAAATTTGATAAGAAAGTGCCATCCCTGTGAAAGCACCCGTCAACATTATGATCAATATCGAACCGTTGCCGATAAACTCAATGTGTTTCAAAATTTCTTCGATTCGGTAGGGCCTCGCGAAGATCAATTTACCCGCATCGAGAAAGAATAAGACTACGCGGCCAGCCTCGACAAAAAAATTCGCGACGAAGTGGCCCACGCGAGCAAATGCATCGTCAATTGAAGCATTCACTTTTTCGCGTATGCTGAGCCATCCTTTGATCACACCATCACCCGTGGCACTCGCCGACTAAAATTGGTTAAGATTTCGTAGGAGTTTGTACCCGCCAAGCGCGCGAGGTCACCAGCCGAAATTGAATCGCCCAAAATTACAATATTTTGCCCAACCCAGCCGGAGTCGGGGGCCTTAAGTAGTGTTAAATTAATCATGGTGAAATCCATGCAGACAGTACCCGAAACCGGCGCGGGCCGTCCATCATAGAGCATTGCGCCACGCGACGACAAATGCCGGGGGTAACCGTCAGCGTAGCCGATCGGAACAACTCCAACTGTTGAATTAATTTCAGCCACAAAGCGCGCCCCGTACGACACGCTCTCCCCACGCTTCAATTCGTGTTGATGAACAATCTGAGAGGTCACCTTCATCACGGGCTTTAAATCGATTTGATTATAGATCTCTTTTTGGGCCGGAGTCAGATGAGTTACCTCCGGCTTAACACCATAAATTGCGAGCCCCGGGCGCGCGCCAAATGGCGCATTTGTCTGGGTCGAAAAGGCCGAAACCAGAGCCGAACTATTGTGCGCGTGGCAGACAATAGATTCGCTCGAAAAGGCTTTTGCCAAAGCACCAAAAAGCGCAATCTGCTTTCTGGTGTGGCCCCCCACTTTCGGCAAATCTTCAGCGCTGTGAAAATGGGTGCAAACCCCCGTTAGCTTCACCGCACTGTTGGCTTCGAAATAGGCTTTCAGTTTTTCGGCTTCAGAAATTTCGAAGCCGAGGCGGTTCATGCCGGTATTAAATTTAATATGCACGGCAAGCGGTTTGCGTTTGGCTTTTTCTATGAAACTAATTTCTCGCCAAGAGCTCAGTACCGGAATTAGATTCTGCTCGGCAGCCATCTCGACGCATTCACTACTGATTATCGGGTGAAAAACCAAAATATCAATTTTTGAAAGCCCCGCTTCGCGCAACCGAAAGCCTTCTTCAAAAAGGGCGACACCAAGACAACTAACCCCTTCATCAACAAGTGTCTTCGAAACGGCTACGTCGTCGTGCCCATAACCAAACGCTTTTACCATTGGGCAAAAAAATTTCGACTCACCGGCAGTCACCAGCGAGTCGGCCATCGACTTCAAGAGGCGGTAGTTATGCCTCAAGTGCCGTAGGTTTATCTCAGCTCGGAGCGGGCGTAGCGCGATGGTCATCTGTCACCACAAAGTCTGGCTCAAATCGCGCCGGCAGTGCCGCGACCCCAACCCGGTTGCGCCCAGTGCGCTTGATTTCATTCAAAGCACCCTCAGCTGATTTATGCAGTTCAATTGCGTCATGACAGCGCGCCGGGTATTCGCTCACACCGATGCTTACGGTGATATTCTTGCTCGTACCGAGAATGGCAGAAAAATCAGCTGACTCAATAATTCGGCGCAATCGTTCTGCTTTGACAACGGCACCGCGCAATTCAGTGTGAGGCAGGCAGACAAGAAATTGATCCAGACTCAAACGACCGACCAAATCATTTAGCCGACTGTTACTACGAAGAATTTCATGAAAGGCCTTTAGAAATACCCGCGTCACCTCAGAAGTCTGTGAAAGCGTCAGATCAGCAAAGCCGTCTAGCTGTAAAACCAGCGCCGTAACGGGCCTCAATATTCGACGCGCTCGAACCACTTCTTCGCGCAACTTGGCGTTGATGACCTCGGGCTGAAATGCCTCAGACTCAAAATCAAAAACAGTCAGCCGCTTTAGCCGATCTCGCAAATCGCTCATTTCGAAGTGTCTTTTTAAGGCCATCAAACAAGTGCCGAGATAGGCGTCATCGTGACAATCATCACGAAAAACTTGATCGAGGCGAGCCGGCACGACAAAAACGCCTAATATTTGATCACGAAACTGCAACGGCATTATAACAGCTTGCCGACGCGACAAACCTTTTTTGACGAACTCTTGCAATGAGAAAAGTTGATGTGGCTTGGCAAGAAGCGCCGGCATGAAGCCCGGCTCGAGCGCCGCCAAGTCGAGGCCAACACCCTCGACATCAGCACTATCTGCTCCAAACGATTTTGTGAGCAGAAGTGACCGGTGCGCTTCTCGGTACCGAAAATAGTAGCCCTGCTCAGCCTGCAAATAACGAACGGCTTCTCGCACAAAAAGCGCTGCCGCATCGTCATGATCGCGCGTACTCTCAATCTCTTTGAGCCAAACTTGGTACATGCCCATGTCAGCAGCTCGAGGGCCTGGGCTGGGTTTATCGCGAAGATGTTCGTTCAGATACATATAATAATTGGTCTCGCCAGCACGATCGACCGAACGCAAAAGTTGGCGAGGGTGCTCGAGCGGCCAGGCAATGCAGTCGTAGATACCGAATTCATAAAGGTCAGCGCAGCTCTTCATTTTTTCTTTCTGAGAAAGAAAAATAATTTGAACCTCAGGCAGTTGAGTCAGCAGGCTTTCGATAATCTCCTGATAGGCCCGACTGGTCGGGAAGAAATTTTGATCACCGTAAGTTAGGATTATAATATGCGGCGGGTTTTTAATAATCTCTTCGCAAAGACTCTGATGGCTTGAACGCTGCTCGCAGGTGTAACCAGCTCGCTCAAGTTGATTTGCGACTTCGCGACCTAGAATCATATCTGAGGTCGCGACAAAGACATTGAACGCGGCTCTATAGCGATCCAAATTCACAAGTCTAACCTCAACTTCGGTTTTCGAATGAGAATGTCGTCCTCAGGGGCGACATTAAAGGTGATTTTTGGGGCCGGCGGCAAGGTCTGCTGTTCGGCCTCTGATACCTTTTTGCTTTCGAGAGGGTCTTCAACAAATGTTTCTTTAATCGATGGGTATGACACCGTCGACTCTTTTAGAGGCAGAAGTTGGTCGGCCGTTACCTTCAATGCGGTTGCGAAGCGCGCGACGATTCGAAAACAGTTGGCTCCTGAATTTTCGATAAATACTTCGCCCTGCATCTCTTCGATTCTGGCCTGAGCCACCACTAGATCTAGACCAAACTGAGTGCCCATATTGAGCTTAGTTTTAAACGGCATAAAGAACTGCCGTTTGGTATCGCTCGATAGTTCGCGGCCCCGACACTCAATTTGAATTTGGCCAAGACCTGCTAATTTTTCGATATGGATAATAATTCTCTTTTCATTTAGCTCACCGACAGTTCTGGTCGTTCTTACGTCGGAGAGCGGTGCGGCCCCTAGAAATTCTATGCCAAAAAGCACCAGCGCCTGAATCGACGACTTCACACGCTCAAAATCAGCACGGATGGCGAAATCGGTTCGAAAATTCTCTTCGATATTAATATCAAATTTTGAACATAGACCCTTTTGCGCTGCAATCACCTGATTGATGACCGGTAAAACATCGACGACTTCTCTTTTCACATCGGGCAGCTGAACTTCTGCGCAAAGTGACTCGACAAAGTCGCGCATGCGCCGAACATCGGCGACCGTCGGGCCGACCGTTTCTTTAATGGCCACAACCGAGTCTTGATGGTCGGCAATTTGCAATTGGCCGAGGACGGCCGTTAATGGCATTCTCATGTAATCGGCAATGGCTTTAACAATCTCTTTGACCGCCAAATGGGTAGCAGAATGCAATGAGGCCCCAGGCACTACTCCGATTGAGTTTTCGTTTGCCGTCGTTTTGTCATCTTTGGGCTTTTGCAGCAGCTCAAGATTTCTTAATAGCACGCTGCGCTCGCGACCATCCCGCGCCATCAAAAGGGCAAGGCCCACACTCACCAATGCGATCAATGCCATCACGATAATCATTGCATGAGTAAAAAACTGAGCGAGCAAATGGCGAGTTGAAACTTTGGGTGCCGTTACTATTACGGCGAGATTCGAATCCGGAACCCACTCGCTGGCACCGAAAATGGCCGCCCCATCTAAATTAACATATTCAGAAACCTCGGGGCCCACGTCGGTGCTAATTAACGCCTTAACTACAGGGTGCGTGTCAATTTTGGCTCCGACATATTGCGCTTCTGGATAGCTGTAAGTATAGCCCTCGCGGTCAACGGCAAAAATTTGTGTCGGGTTGCCTTTTGAAACGAGATTGATTGGCGATAATAGCGCCTGCGAACTGATCGCGATAACAATTTTCGTTTTAAGGATGTCGCCAGTTTTAACCTGCACCCGAGTTAGAACTGCGAAAAGCACTTGTTCGTTTTCAGAGATCAGGCGAACCCAAGTTAGTTCACCGGGCTTGACTTCACCAATTTGAATTTGTCTTTCAATTTTCGCGAACCAACCACGTTCAACTTGCGGTGAACGCGAAACAAACCAATCATCAACCCAGCGATTCGATGTATCTTGTGAGAAAGAGCCAATGGCCGTAAATTCGCTCGCCTCGAGTGAGGCCGTCGACTCGGGGGCCGCAAGTTCGCGCTCGTAAACCCCAACGATTGTTTTCATTAACGATTGATTGACGGTTGAAACCAGCCCGCGTGCGGCCTCTCGCAGCTCAAGAACTTGCGCTCGTTTTTCGCTGCGAAGTTGTTCAGCCGAATAGCTAGCCAAAATGGCGCTGACACAAAGTGCAGTAATTAAAATGGCAGCCACCGACACGATAATAAGCGGGTGACGAAAATTCATAGCCACAGACCTTCCTTGGTTTAGTGTGCAAACAAATCTCAGTAATTGCGCACCTTTATTCTAGCTAGCCAGAGGTAAGTCGATCAAGCCTGCGATCATTATGCACAACCCTTGACCACTTGCGTCTGCCAGCGCATAAGGTGCCTTGGGAATGAGACACAAGCATTACGACTTTTTGGTTATTGGTTCGGGCCTTGCCGGCCTTGCATTTGCGTTAAAAGTCGCACAGCAAGGCCGCGTTTTGGTTTTAAGTAAGACTTCATTAGAGATTAGCAACACCGAGATGGCCCAAGGGGGCATCGCTGCGGTTATGTCTCAGGACGATAGTCTAGAAAAACACGCTCAAGACACCCTCACCGCCGGCGCCGGGCTCTGCTTTGAACCCGCCGTCAGACATGTGGTCGAACAAGCCCCACATCGTATACAGGATTTAATAGAATGGGGGGTTGTCTTCGATCACGACCCCGATCAAAAGATTTCACTTGCTCGCGAAGGCGGGCACTCAGCTCGGCGCATTCTCCATGTCGAAGATCAAACCGGGCTTGAAATTCACCGCCAAGTATTAAAGCGCGCACGAGAAAACCCAAATATTACTTTTCGCGAAAATCATTTTGCTATTGATTTAATCAGCATGAAAAAAATGCGTCCACACTATTTTGGTCGCGATATGTGCGTCGGCGCGTACGTTATTGATAAGAACACTCAAGAGGTTTACTCACAAACTGCCGACTTTACCATTCTCGCCTGTGGCGGTGCCGGCAAAGTTTATCTCTACACTTCTAATTGGAGTGGCGCGACCGGTGACGGCATCGCCATGGCCCACCGCCTCGGGGCACGCATCGCCAATCTCGAGTTTATGCAATTTCACCCTACGTGCCTTTACCATCCCGAGTCTCGCAATTTTTTGATCACCGAAGCGATGCGCGGTGAGGGCGGCGAATTAGTCAACGATCGCGGCGAAGCCTTTATGCGTAAATATCACCCACTCGGAAGCCTTGCCCCTCGCGATATTGTGGCCCGATCGATCGATGCTGAAATGAAAAAATCGGGCGCCGATTGCGTCTACCTCGACATGTCCGCAAAATCGGCCGATTTTATTCGCTCGCGCTTTCCGCAAATATATAAACGCTGTCTCGAGCTCGGCATCGACATTACGGCGCGACCAATACCGGTTGTGCCGGCGGCACACTATCTATGCGGTGGAGTCATGACCGATCTCAATGGACGCTCCGACATCGATCGCCTATTTGTGGTTGGCGAAACGGCCTGCACAGGTTTACACGGCGCCAATCGCCTCGCTTCAAATTCGCTTCTAGAATGTTTGGTGTTCTCACACGATGCCGCCCGTTGGATTGGCGAGAATCGTGAAGGTCTTGATCGCGAACTCGGCGACCTGCGCTTGAGTGAGCTTGATATTGCAAAATGGCAGCCCAAGCACCCCGGCGGTAAGGGAGCAAAAGGTCGAAATTTCGCCCAAAACAATGACGAAAATGCTGACGAACTGATACTGGTCACCCACATGTGGGAAGAAATTCGCCGTCTTATGTGGGCCTACGTCGGCATCGTTCGCACCAATCGCCGACTTGAACGCGCCCAACATAGACTCGCCAATATTTTGTCTGAACTCGATGAATACTACTCTTCGTTTAAGACCCATTCCGATATTGTCGAATTGCGCAACATTGCCGTGGTTGCTGAACTCACGGTTCGTTGCGCGCTAATGCGCAAAGAATCACGAGGCATCCATTACAATCTCGACTATCCGAAAACACTGATCGGCCGCGCCGAAGATTCGATTATTTAATTTTACCGTCTGGGTGAGATTGAACTGTCGCTAATTAAGCTATTGCTGATCGAGCTGTCGCTTATCGATGAAACTACTCGTAGTTTTTATCTAGCTCATGCGCCGATTCGCGTTTAAGCAAATTAAGAGCCTTTTCAATATCCAAAGATTTGTCTTTGCCCTCATTTTTCTCTTCAGTCGACGCAAGATTTTGACAACTCTTGCCGTCATTAGCGGTTCCAAAATTCTGATCAGCCTTTAATTGCTCTTCGACAGACCCCAACTTTATATTGGCCGGGCCACGCGAATGCGCTTTTTCATATTGTGGAGCTAATCGTTGCGGCTCTAGAGTTTCATCATCTCCGCCAAAGTCTATGGCAATAACCTTTTGCAGCTTTGGTCGATAGACAGGGCGAGTTGTCGGCTGGTGAGCTTTTACATTAACATTAGGGGCCTTCGAAGCCGTCGGTGAAACGACGGCACCTGCCCACGCGTCAATGGCACCAAGTAGTGTCTGTATCAAAATGAAACGTATTATCATCGCCTTCATAACTAGAGGTATATGCACCGATAATGCCAAGTGACGGAACCAACATAGTCGATTTGGGCGTGCCAAATTTAGATAATCTATAGTTGGGCCGTCGAATGTTTAGAAGGCTGTCAAAAATTACGGCGTCCAAAAATGGTTAGTCAAAAATGATATCCAAAAATGGTACCACCCTGTAATTGATATTGCCCGATACGCAAGATTATGAAAAAACTGAAAGCCATGAATTCAGAGACTTATCGAATTCGCAAATTTTTGGACGATCAGCACGGCGTTCGAGTGGCCCTCGTCAACGCCACTGAAGCCGTGCGCGAAATGCAATCGATTCAAAGCACGGGCCCAATTGCCACTTTATTGGTGGGGCGAGCCATGGTTGGCGCCACACTTATGGCGAGCCAACTTAAAGATGGCGAAGTCGTGAGTCTCTATTTTAAGGGCGATGGCCCCATTGAAAAGGTGTTTGCCGAAGCCAGTTTCGAGGGTGGGGTTCGCGGCTATGTCGCCCACCCCCACATTGATTTGCCTGACAACAAAGGCTCAGTTGATCTTGGCAGTGCTATCGGCAAAGGCCTTCTCACCGTCGTGCGCACCCACCCGAAGCGCCAGTCGTCTCAGCGCGGGACTGTTGAGATTCAGACCGGCGAAATTGGCGACGACATCGCCTATTATCTTCAACAATCGCAGCAAATTCGTTCGGCGATCGCGGTCGGCGTTAAAATGAATGAGTTTGGCCATATCGAGGCGGCCGGCGGTGTTCTTATTGAACTTCTACCTGCGGCTGACGCTAATATTGAAGTCATTGTCGAAGATCAATTTCGTCGCGCCGGCTCGATTTCTGAAGCCTTTGCCCGTGGCGATTCGGCCGAGCAGATTCTAGATCGGTATTTGGGTGGTTTTAAAATACATGAATTGCCCCACCCACACGTTGTCGCATACACCTGCAAGTGTTCACGTGAGCGACTGTTAGATGCTATGGAGCTCTTCACCGAAGAAGATCTTGATGACATGATTTTAAAGAAAAAACCTGTGGTCGCGCGCTGCGAATTCTGCGGCCGTCAGTACGCACTTGAACTCGCTGAAATTAGCGACATTCGCAATCGCCGCTTCAGCACAAAACTACATTAGAATTTAAGCGAGGCCGAGCCTTGAGTGCTGGTGATAATAAATGTCACGGGGCTTTTTTCGATGGCACTCAATGGTACTTTGAAAACAATTTCATAAGCCGTGCTCCAGCGATTGTGAGTCGGAAAGAGCGCGCGCACATCTTCAAGCTTGCTACTGCTCTTCGTCGCCTTGCCTTCATATCTTTGGCCGCCAGCCTCGAGATAAATCTTCCAGATCGAATTGCCCTTAGCCAAGTCATTCAACTTGATACTTGGGGTAAAAAAGCTGATGGCAAATTTAGTTTGGTTTGAATTCTCTTGAAATACTTTTTCTCGCTCCGTTTGAGCTTGTTTTTGATCCCAGAGAAAAACTTCGCTTTTTTTCTGTAGAATAGCCGTCTGTGTTTCTGAATTCAGAAAGGTCGCGTAGATTTCAAATTTATTATAAAACCCTTCGTACTGAACGCTGTGCTGAGTGTTTTTGCCCACCAGATCGGCGTATGCGCGCTCGTCTAACTTGGCACCGATTTCAACTGGGGCTTTTGTCGCTTCAGTGTGAGCACAACCCAACACAACTGCCGATGAAATTATAGCCGCAATGATTGGTTTCATTTACTCCCCTAGGGTTTTCAAGAATTTAACTAAATCTCGAAAAGCATCTTGGCGATCAAGGTCATTGAAAATTTCGTGAAAACTTTCTGAATAAATGTAGAGTTGTTTCTTCTTTGCGCCAAGGGCTTCGAAAAATTTCTCAGAAGCTGGAGTGCTCACAACCTTTTCGTGGCCCGAAAGCTGCATCAACGCCGGCAAATGGATCTCAGGCGCAGCGGCCAAAGCCTCGACGAATGCGCCTGTCATGCCTAGAAAAAGACGCGGTGAAATTTTATCATGGCGCAACGGGTCCATTTTGTACTCACGGACTAAATTTTGATCGCGCACCAAATCATCAAAATTAATTTCATTGTGTAAGGTCACTTTGGGTAGCCATTCGGCAAGTAGACGGGCGGCTTTTTCTTTCAACTTCGGCACCGCAAGTGATAAGCCCAGCGCAGGGGAACTCAAGCAAATCGCCGCGATATCGGGCGGCGAATTGTGACTCACCGTTTTAACGGTGACTAAGCCGCCTAGCGAATGGCCGAACAGCACTAAAGGTTTCTGACGATCACTGTACTTTGTCTTAACGAATCGAATGGCATTATCGAGGTCATCGCAGTAGTCTTGAAAACGATTGACGTAACCGCGCTTACCTTCTGAACGCCCGTGCCCGCGAAGATCCCAGGTGAAAACTGTCCACCCGGCCTCCGACATAGTTTCGGCAAAGCGCGCATAGCAATCTGAATGCTCAGCCAGACCATGGGTCACGACCAAGGTCCCGACAGATTCTTTTGGTCGCCACACTTGGTAAAAGAGTTCAGCGTCTTGGTAGCCCCAGAATGTTCCTTCAAGTCTTTCAGCCATAGAAAATTATTTTAAGCACACTCCTGCCAACCTACAAGTCACTTGTGAATTTCGCGAACACCGCCTAGTCTAAAATAGTATGAAATATGTTTTATTATTTGCTCTGGCACTTATGGCCTCCAGTTCTAGCTATGCTCAAGACAGTGGCGGCACAGGCCATAGCCCTCAATTCGGTGTGTTTTTGGGCCGAACTCTGCCCCACGGGATAAGCGTCAATGACGACATCTTCACACAGTGGGGCGTTCGCTATTCTCAGCCTATGGGCAAATCTGACAAGGGTGGCGGTGGCATTTTTGCCGACCTTTCTTTGATTAGCGGTAACGGAAGCTCAGTCCATTGGGCAGGGGCCGCGCTCGACGCGAGCATGCAGGCCGCCGTTGAAACCTTGATTGTGTGCGTCGGGCTGGGCGTCGACTTCACCGAATACAGCTCCGATAAAACCACTCAAAAGTTTGTGGTCGGTGAACATTTTATCGGCGGCGTAATGTCTCGACTAGGCGAATCCACCCTTTTGCGTTTCGATATGAAATTCAATGCCAACCCAGGCACCACAGTGTTTTTCGGGCTTGGAGTTGTTTTTGAGTTCAATGGCTCAAGCGGTGGCGGAACTTAAAGATTAAAACTGCCCCCTTTGATTGATGTTTCAAGCTTAATTTTTGATGCTTTCGGCCACGATCTTTGAGTGCATAACTCACATTTTTTAAGAAATTCGCCGGACCCGCATTCGGCTATTGATCGAGAAGCATGTGGTTGTGAAAATATGCGTAAATCTCTAGGTGTCGCGCGAGGTTTTCACTCTTTTTCGTCGTACACCAAGTCTTTCTTATTAATCTATTGATGTTGGCTCGAAGCATGGCGCATGTGTGGTTGAGCGAAAACAATGGGTCAAAGGTTAGCTTCTTAAGTTCTCCCTGACCAACGATAGCTGAACGGCCGCCGAGGTAGGTTTTATGATAGGCGTCTGGAAAGTGTCTTTTGACGTCGCCGACATAGTGCGGATTTGAATCCGACTCGATTGTCGCAAGCCTCGAAACTTTTACTTTAATTTTTGCAAACAAATCTTCTCTAGCCTGCGTTCTTTGATCAGCGCGACGGCCATATTTTTTCACCGATTTGAGAGCTAAATGCCCCTTCGCCGGCATTGAGCTGACTTCAAAACCAATAATTTTTCGAGAGTTTTTCTCAACCGCCAAAGTCACCGAAAGGGGCTTGAGTTTTGTGTGTTCAAAAGTTTCTAAATCATCAAACTGCAGCTCGTGAATTTTCGGCAGTTGCGAGAAGTAGATTAAATTTCGCTCCCTTGCTCGGAGCGCAAGAAAAACAAACTTTCTCACAATAGTTTTGCGATTTACCTTTAATGTGCGCGCCATCCGTCTTTGCGAATACGCAGACGAAAACATTTCTAGAATCAGACTATTTAAATGCCGAACCCGGTGGCGATACATGTCGCTAAAAGTAGCACTCGAGAATTGCTTCTTACACTTTCGACAACGATAGCGTTGGATCCGCTTTCGGTCGCATTTCCGGACAAAAAATCCGAATCGGATAAGGCCGGGACTTAGGCACTGAGGATTAGGGCATTTTCGGTTCACTCCCGAACCGTAAGGCAACAACTATGCCAAACTTATCGAGATAAGTTCGATGCAACATCAGTTAAAGGGGGCAGTTTTTAAAGATTAAATTGCCGACGAGTGGCCTGGGCATCGCTGGCATCCCGAACTTCAACCTTTTTCTCCACTACGTAAATAACGGCACATTTGATCGCATTAGTTTCACCAAATTGGCGAAGCGCCAACGAATACAAGTCGAGCTGGGCAAAGGCCTTGTCGCGAAAACGTGAAGTTCCAGATTTATAATCGACAATCCACGTAACACCATCAGCCCGACCCCAAAGATCAATTTGGCCCTCGACAATACGACCATTGGCTTTGAGCTGAAAACCCCATTCGACTTCGCCGCTTTCGATAAGTTTTTGAACAGGTGGCGCTGTTAAACCAAGAGTGAACTCGATACCTGACAAAATCTCGACTTCACTCGAGCGAAACCAGCGCTTCATGTACTCTTCTCGATTGAACGATTTTGAATATTTCAGGCGCTCGAAAAGAGTGTGAATTTTTTGGCCCACCACCGGGATCATCAACTGACTCGTTTTAACTTCACTAAACTCGCTGCCTCGATCAGTGGCCGCCGGTGGTTGAATTGCGGCCGCAGGGTCTTTTTCTGCCAACAGTTTAGTTACCGAAACTGTCGACATTGAAACGGCCGAGGCTTGAATCACATAGCGGGCCCTCGCCTCTGGTTTCTTTGTTAAATCAGCCGCTGTGACCAAGGGCCCTCTTTCAGACCGTGAGGCCGAATCGTTGCGAGCTTCATGCGAACCTAAAGTTGGCACTTCGCTTAGCTCAACAATATTGGGCTTAAGCGTACGATCAGAAGCCAAAAAGCCGCTCAGATAGGATGCCCACGAACCCTTGGTTGGCTCGCTGCCCTGCCATTGCAAAATTAAAGAACGAGCCGAACGGGTCATCGCTACGTAAAGCAACCGCTCGTATTCAGCCATTTCGCGCTCTGAATCAGAGTTAAGAACCAAACGCGCCAAAATCGAGTGCTCGAATTTTAGCTCTTCTCCAAGACGAAGACCGACGCTCATCAAGCCTTTTTGTTCGTCAATCACAAGCGGCCGATCATGACCGCGAGATCTTGAATACTTGGGCGGCTTTTGCATATTGATTAAAATAACATTCTGAAATTTCAAACCCTTCGATTTGTGCACGGTCATAAAGTTGACACAGTTGGGTTCGAGTGCCGCAACGGCATCAGCCTCGGCATCGCCCTCATCACTTTTGGGGTCAAGAACGTCTTGTACGAATTGCAGGTAACTAAACCCTGGAGTTTTTTCTTTCTCTTTTAAAAGAGTAAAAAACTTCCAAATATTGGCCTCTCTACGCCCAGTTACATCGTGAAATTGCGCCAGATCAATCATCCGCAATTCGATAGCGGCTTCGCGCAGAGTTTCATAAATACCTATTTGCCGGGCCTTTTGCTGATACGAATCAAGCTTCAACAGAACCGGCTGCAGCGGCCACTTTTCTTTAAGGGCCTTGAAGTAAAAAACAGGAGCTTGACTCAAAACACTCACAAGCTCTGTGTCTGAAACTCTGAGCCAAGGCGAGCGCAGCAAACGCACCAGATTTTTATTATCAAACGGATTCACTAAAAACTTTAAGATCGAAACCAAATCAAGCACTTCGCGACGCTCATAATATCGCCCGCCCGAATGAACATGCACCGGTAGGCTAACACTTTCAAAATAGCGAGCGACTTCGATCAGGTCGGTGTTCGTTCGCGCCAGAACGCAAAAATCATCAAAGCGCTCGCCGCTTGCGACCCGGCGCTCAATTTCGCGAGCCACCTCGAAGTGCGGAGCCTCATCATCTTTGGACGTTACAAAAATCTTCACGGCAGGGTTCGCAGAGGGCTCTTCGGGTTTATCGGCCGCCTTCATTTGCATAAAGGGTTGAGCAAAAGTCGAAAAAAATACGTTAAAAAACTCAACCAGAGGGGGCCGAGATCGGTAGTTAACCTCGAGGGTCGATTTGGCGCCGCCTGAAGCGACGATCTCGCTCTCTTTCTCGGTAAAAACTTCGCTGCGGGCACCTCGAAAAAGGTAAATACTTTGTTGCGGGTCACCGACGAAAAAGCCAGGGCGCGACCCCATCAATGCCCGCAAGATTCGAATCTGTAGGGGGCTGGTATCTTGAAATTCATCTATCAGCCAATAATCCACATCGGCGGCGAAAGCTTGCGCCAGTTCAGGAAAGTTAACCACTGCCTTCAGCGAATAGCGCTCAAGATCGCGCATTTCAAAAACACCGGTTTGTTCTATTTCGTGATCAAGGCGCGTCGTGAAATCGGCGGCCAAACGCGCAAATATTTCAGCGCATTGCTCAAACGCTTGAAAGTTATCGGGCTGAAAACGTGGTGCCGCCAATTCTTTCAGGCCCAGCATCGCCTCTTTGAGTTCGAGATTCAGATGCTCGCTGTAGGCTTGAGCCTTTTTCATAAATTTCGGCATCTTGAAATCTTCAATCTTCGCCAAAATCTCATCGCCACTCAGCCTGTTAACGACCGAACTGCTCGCCGCACTTGCGAGCTCAAGTACCGAGACCATTCTTTGTCGCAAATCTTCAATGGCACTTCGCCAATTGACAGCTGAGCACTCGGCAAGAATTTCGTCGCAAACTCCGATCAAATTCTTAAGCGTCATTGCGACATGTTTATCGTACGAGGCGTTGAGTTCGTCCAACGTCACCGGCTGCACCTCAACTGAGACCTCAAGCCACGAGTCGAGAAGCAAGATCATTTTTGAAGTATTGTAATGCTCAAGCAAATCTTGAAATTCTGGCTCCGCAACCAGCGCCTGACGCAAAAGACGGCGTTTACGCTTGAGGGCCCCGGCCCCATCGAGAACTGAAAAACCGGCGTCGATATCAAGCAAGGGGCCGTAACGCCTTAAAAATGTCACCAACACCCCGTGTATGGTCGATATCTGCAAGTGCGCCGGTTGGGTGACGAACTCAAGCATCACTTCGCTGCTATCTTCGATGGCGTTTTTTAGCAATCGCTCGCGCAACTCTTCGGTCGCCTTCTTGGTAAACGTTGTCACCACTATACGCGGTAGGCGCCCGCTTTTTTCGTGCCAAAGGCGAGCGACATCGAGCACGCGCTTTGTCAGCTGCGTGGTTTTGCCCGCCCCAGCCCCAGCTCGCACAATCTCATTATTTAATTCAAGTGCGGGGCTCGACATACGGTCTTCCAGTCACAGGTTGTGCATTCTTCGTTTTTTTTTGGGTTTGGCCCCACTTGCCCAATTTCAATCTTCTCAACAATCCCGGCCACTTTATTCTTCAGAGAAACATACATCGCGTCGAGCGCATCGCGCTCAAGTTGAGTCGACTTTGATTCGCCGAAAAGAGTGCCGACTTTAGCTAAATTGCGAAAGCCCTTTTCACGATTCATTGAATTAAGAATAAAATAGAACGCCCCAATAACTGCGCCTTTTTCAACTTCGACAAGCCCTTGTTCGATACACAGCGAATAAAAAAGCAGTTGAAGCTCATCTTTTTCTAGCCACGAATCATAATTGCGAAGTTCGTAACCTGATGATTTATAATCAAGAATGACGTACTCACCGGCTGTATTGCGATCAATGCGATCAATTTTACCCGAGACGTTGATCTTTTTCTGGGCCGAGATTTCAAGCTCGCCCTTTAGCATCACTTCACGCCCCATAGTTTTAGTCTGAGGATACTGTCGTCGCCACTCACTCTCAAATTTCAAAAATTTTTCAGCGATATTGACGTACTTTTCCCGCTGCTTCGGCCACAGGGCCTCGACAGCCACGGTAAAGGCCATTTGCGTGCGAACGCGCTCAACAACATCTTGAATCTCACCTTTGCTTCGCGAAAGACTCAACGGTTCTGTCATTAAAAAATCCAAGACCGCGTGAATCAATTGCCCGCTTGTCATTGCATCGATGTCGAGATCAACATCGGGCTTTTCGCTTAAACGAAACATTTTCTCGGCGGCGAAGATAAAAGGGCAAGATTGATACTTTTCAAGTTGCGAAGCCGAGTAGCGAAGAGCAAGTTTGTGCTCGATTAAATCAGCCGGCTGCCGGCCCAACTCGATGTTAGATAACCGTTCGAGCTCACTCCCGGCCCCATCGTCACCCAACCTAAATGGGTGGTGCTGAATTTCATCCCACCGTGAAGTTGGTGGGGTTTGGCACGCTTCAAGGTTTTCAAGCTTCTGCTGGGCCCCCCGCAGCCAAATAAGGCTCGGCGTCTCGGGGTCGCCGCCAATATTTGTGGCGGCAAAAATCAAACAAATTTGTTCGCGCGTCTGCCGGGTGATTGTATCGACCCAGAACTCGCCTGGCATAGAACTCAGCTCGGGCATTCGCAGCCCAAGATCGTTGGTTAACTTAATAACATCTGAAAGGCTCACAGCGAGATTCTTCTCTTCTGAAAGTTGGCCCTCGCTGAGACCCATGGCAAAAACGGCGCGAAGCTCTAGGTGAGCCGCGGCATCGAAATTGCCGCAGATGACGCCGTCGCCACTGCCGCCGTCGCCAATTTTTATTTCAATTTTGGCGACAAGTGTTTCGAGGTAGCGCAACCATGATCGCACTTCGAGGCGCAGAAGAGTCGGGCACTCCTGCAAAAACTCAGCGGCGATACGCTCAAGGCCAAGCAGATCGCCCTCCCAAAACTTGAGCATCCAGACGAAAAACGTATCTCGGTCAATTTTATCTTTCGCTTCGAATTTCTTCTTAAAAAGCTTTTGCACACGCGAGTCGCGACTGAGGTCATCGGCCTCATAGATTTGCCGATAGAGAGGGGCGTACTCATCAAAGCTGAGCGGCGGGCTGTCATTACTTAAACCAAAGAGCGAGTGCTCAAGATCGCCGCTAGATATTTGTTGGGCTTCAATGCGGGCGCGAGCCAACCATCGAGCGACTGTCGGCAACGAACCGGTCGTCATGACGACATCTTTGGCAACGGGTATGCCTTCAATTCGCAGGTAGGCTTCGAGCACCGGCCAGTAGTCTTCGATTCGCGCGGCGAGAATCCCGATTTCGTGGGGCGCAACACCCGCGTCTAATAATTCGCGCACTTTGCTGGTAACCAATTTAATTTCGGCCAATGGCGAACTCAGTCGCGCATATTCGGTTTGAGCTTGAGTTGAGATGTCGACACCAGCCGCCTCGCCGCTTGAATCGAATTCAATTTTTTTACGTTGGGGCCGAATCTTTATATCTTCGCCCAATAAAAGCGAATACGGCCAAAGACTTGAGCCGTGGGCGTCTCGCAATTCTTTCGAGGGCGCAATCACCTCAACATTGTGATTTCGTGCCAACTGCTGAATGAGATCAACTTCGACAGCCGTCAAATCGGGGCCTAGATCAAAAATCAATTCTCGAGACCAAACACCACCGGCTGACCAATCTAGACTTTCTTGGCCCGCCAAAAATGCAGACGACCAGGGCCGCGCCAAATTCTTTTCGCTTGAAAACATTTGCCAGGCTTCGTGCGCTAGCAAAAACCAATTGCCCCATCGTAAAAACGCTTCGGGTTGGGTTCGCAGCCAATCTTTTAGGCGAATGACATCTTCGCTATGCGCGAGCACCGGCAAGAAAAACCCGATATAATTGAGTAGCATCCGCGGGGTCCCCGCGTGCTTGGCCCAACTAATATCGCGTTTCTCAAGCCACTCCGCCAAGTAGGTTGTGGTCAGAGCGGTCGATATTAATTCGTAATCGGCAAAGTGACGATAGAATATTTTTTGCCATAATTCGCTGGCGCGCAAGATCGCATCTTCAGGCAAACAATCGGTGCGTTGAAGCAAGCGGCGCTGTAATTCAGATTTTGATTTAAGATCTGAGACCAACCAAGTCGATTGATTAAGATCAAAATCTTGAAGGCGAAGCCATTTTTCATTCAGAGTTTTGTATTGGTGAATACGTAACATCGCTAGAGCCCGCCTCAAAGGCGATAGCATATGCGTTCACGATTGGCCGAGCAATGCAGAATTATTAGCGCCGAACTTTCATATGATGCGAACCGCCGCCAGATCCACCGGAACCGCCCGAGCCAGCCGAACCGCCGGCGCCGCCAGCACCCGATTTTGACCCACCCGAACCACCGCCCAGAAAGTCGAACCCCAATCGAAGTGTGGCCTGTACCATATAGCGTCGATTGCCAAGTTGACCGGGGTAACCGCCGAGTTCGGTCTCCCACGACGCGCCTTCAATTTCAAGAAGGCCAAGATTCAAGCCGAAGCCATAAGTTGCGTAACCCTGGTAAATACCCGCTCGCAAATCAAGTAGTGGCACACCAAGCTCAACACCCAAGTGCATTTTGTTGCCGAGTTGCACCGAACTGTCCATGATCTCGCGAATTTCAATGGCGGGTAAAATGTGAATGATCCACGCGTCGATCAAAAGTGAGGCGCCCACTTGCATGTCTTGGTCATCCGACGGCGGTGGGGTCCCACCCGTTGTTGAGGCACGAAAGGTGGTATTGCCCATATTCTTCCAAACGAAACTCAGTGTCGGCTTGACCGGGCCGGGGATTGTTATGTTGCCGCCCAAATCAAGTGCATAGCCAGTGCCCTTATTATTCAGATTATCAAATATCGTACTCGGCTTCGAAGTGCCGGCCATAATGTCACTGATAACCGCCGGCCCAAAATCTTTGCGCACCCCGGTTCGATTAATGTAGCGAGTAACAAAACCCATTTCTAAAACTTGCGCGATCGAAAAACCAGTGCCGAGCGCGAATCCTTGATCCGTGACATAGTTGACTGACAGAGTAGGATTGACGGGGTTGTCAGCAAGAATGCTCGCATTCGCATCGTAATAATAGGCCCCAGCAAAGAAAGGTAAAATGATCGCTGACTTGGCCCCGCCGCCGGCCCAAATTTCTTTACCGTAAAGAGATGCCAGCGCCGTATTAAATGTGCTCGCGTTTTGCAAATCTTTAAGTGTCGATAAATCACCTGGGCTTGAGATACCGCCCTTGGGGTCAATAATGGTCCAGTGTATGCCCATATTCTTAGCTATGCCGGCTGGGTTAAACCAAAGAGACTCTTCATCATCGACGACAGAATTATAAGCGCCTCCCATTCCAAGCGCGCGCGCATTGAGATGCGACTCATATAGTTCGGCCGCAGGGGCAACTGCACCGGCAAAACTAATTAAGAATAAAAGCGCAACGGCTTTTACAAGCAATTGCATTGCACCCCCGCCGACACAGTGCCACCGTTACAACCACCTGCACCACCCTGATTCACACCAAACAACGAGCCTTCTTTAATGGTGCTCATGGCCCCTTTGAGCTGATTAACGGTCAATGCGGTTGGATCGGTGGCCAGACAAAAATTCTCGGGCGTGCCGAGAAGGCCAAGTGCGGTGCAATTGGCCGCAAGCCCCGCCTTGATTGCAGTAAAAAATGTCGAGGTCAGTTGGTTAACACTTGAATTGAGCTCCCAAAGAGCTGAACCAATCAAATTTTGATTCGCTACTGACATTGCACAAGCATCAAAGGCCCCATCAAGCGTGCCGTCGTCGGGGGCCGCGTCGGCAAGATTGTTTACGATGACGCCAATTTTATAAATTGAAAGAAGTGCCATAAACATATTCGCATCATCTGAGCGCGCTGTGGCGCCGCCGATCTTTCTTAAGATCGACTCGGCCGTGTCGCAGTCGGTGGCCATGCCTGCCGTTGTGCCCGAAAGTTGCTGAAACATGTATGTAAAGATTGGCGTGGCGAGGACGTGGTTAGTCGGCAGAAACCAATCCATTTTATAACCGCAACGACCGGCATAGGCCGACGCGCAGACGATGGCGACATTATCTTCTTTGAGATAATTCGCCGATAGACCTGTGCAAGACAATATTGCATTGGGGTAGTCAGCCGTTCGTAAATACTCGCGCGCGGTGTAAAAAAGAGATTCGTCGTCTGTTTGAGTCGCAAAGCCTTCGAAATAATTTTTACTGCAGCCAATTGCCAAAAGCATTGAGCCACCAAAGGCCACAACGAGCGCAAGCAAAACAATTTTAGAAACGATACGCAAATTTGACAACATATCGACGATCCTCAATTGGTGTGTAGGTTGATGTAGAACCTTTTGCAACAACGTCACTGATTTCTTCACCGTAAGTGCCTATTTGAAGCTGTGTGTTGAGCATATTTATCTCAACGCCCGCTGTGTAGTAGCCTTGATTGTAACCAGCCCTGAGATAAAAAATATCGCCGAAATTGAATTCCATACCGGCGTGAAGTCGACGGGTAATTTGATCTGAAGCCTCTAACGTCAGCGGCTCGACCGCGTCGGCCACATCACGCATCTCTGCTGTAAACACCATGCGAACCGAATTGCTCAAGACGGGGCTTAACGAAAAACCGGCATCGATTGTCGAAGGCGTTCGGGCCGGCCGATTTGTTGTGCTATAGCGCATACCTTGGTTGATATTGTAACTTGTTACGCCGAGGTCATGATAAACGGCGGCGATAGCCGGCAACCAATCCCACGGAGCTGTCAAAATAATCCCGGCGTCGCTACCAACCCCAAAGCCCTCACTCGCCACCGTCGAACCGCTAATCGGAGTCGTAAAGGTAAGACCTGTACTCGCCACCGGAATATCGGTGCGGTTGGATTCGACGCGATTGATCGCTCTTACGTTGGCGCCGATTTTAACCTCGCCATCGAATAAGCGAAGATCAAAGCCGAGAACTCCGGCGAAATCATTTCGGTATTGGTAAGTGTAAGTCGTGCTGGTTTTATCGAGAAAGGCATCGGTGGCATAGCGGCCATAAACGCCAAAACCAAAATTCGTGACGACAAATGACGGGAAGAGTTGGGCCCGCTCGTGCAGATGGTCACCGGGGGTTTTCGTGCAATCTGTTAGAGTTTTTTGAGGGTCCATGAAATCGGTCACGTTCGTGCCAATCAGACCCTGAGTCTTAGCCCCTAGTTCGACTTCCGGGTCGACCACGGTTACAAAAAAGTTTCGCAAACGACCCAAACCGGCTGGGTTTAAAAGCAACGAAGTCTCATCGTTGACAACGGCGACAGCGGTACCACCCATAGACTCTTCGCGGATGCCGTCATAAAAATCAAAGCGTTCGCCGGCCGTCGCGTTAACGACAGAAAAGAATGCGCTGAGAATGAAAGAAAAGACGAAAATCCGTTTCATCAAAATTCTTCGTAAATGCGAGCACATCATGTGCACGCTATTATTTATTTTGCGTCATTTGCCGCGATTTGTCGGCTACAAAATGAATGTTTTTGGTTGGGACGTTTGTCGAGATTTACGAGATATTTTTCGGCTCACGCCCAAGGCCCAGATGACGTGAGCCCAGTGAAATTATATTATCTGTCTCAAACCCGCCACGCTGATTTGGAGACAACATGAAAATGTCTTTTGCCCCCGCGCTTATTCTCTTTACCGGCGCTTTTATTATCGTGGCCAGCGGATGCGAAACCAACGAGCAAAACAAAGTCGCCGAAGCCCAACAGTGTCTCGATCGACTTTCAGATTCAGCAACAGCCGCAGATGCACAACCCTGCCTTAATTTTATTTCGGGCATTACCAGCCCATCAGCCTACGTCATTCGCTGCTCGGTTGATTTTCTAGCCGCCGGCATCAACCCCACCCAACTTATCGCGGCCTTTCAGGCCATGAAAACTCAATCGTCGGCACAACAAACCGCCACATTGATGGGCGCACTCGCCGAAAGCGCCGTCGCGCCATTAACCGCATTGCAAACCGCACAAGCGACTCTCAATGATTGCGTATCATCAGAAACACCAAGCTTGATTTATTTAGCCGGAGTCAGCGTCACCGGCACCGCGCTCGTGGTGGGCGGCGGTAGCGCTACGCCTGCGACTTTCATTGCAAACTGCCAAGCCACGCCGGCCTCTTGCAGCCCCGACGTCATTGGTTCGGCCGCCGTTACCCTCGCCTCAAGTTATTGCACCGGCAGCAATGTGACCTCAGAAGTTTGCATAACGATAAATAGTGCAGTCGCCGCCGGTGGGTCAACCACTGCAATCGGGGACGCCCTGATCGCCTCGCTTCATTAATATTTTGGGTTTAATTTAAATTTTTTCAAAATTGGGGCTTAGAAACCCCAGGACGCGCCGTACGTAAACATCATAAGCATATCATTTTGCCCAACTGCTAACACCAGCTCAACAATGGCTGATTTCGGAGGCTGCATTATGTTTTCAAGACCAGCCGCCACTCGCACAAGATAGTTTTCGCTATTCGAAAAACTGGCCAGCCGCTGATCAGGCACAAAATTATGCATCAGCCCGTAACTATAGTAAGGCCGAAACGAGCCCTTTTCATTGATAATTCGTCGCCGCACAAACCAAAAATGCCCGCGGGCCGTCATCAATGACAAGTCGGCACCCGTTTCGTATTTAGGCGAAAATTCGCGCGGCAATATATAATCGAAGCCCAAAAGCGGGTTAATAATATTTGAAGAATTCGACGAGTCTTTAAAGCCGATAACGATACCGGCATGCCAAATTAGTTCTTGTCGGTAGGGGTAAAAAAAATCATTGCGATTGTATTTGGTTACAAAAGCATCGATGTCACCCTGAAACTGTTTGACCGGCGATACAGAAATATTCTCAAGCTTTTCAGGCGGCGCAACAACATCTGGATCATCGCCACGTTTAGGGGCAGGCCCCTCTGAGTGAGTAGCCGCAGAGGCCGACTCAAATGACAAAAAAACGGACCCGCTTACCAGACTCACGAGTCGAGTTAGCAAGACCAAAGTCGAAATTAAGAAATTCATTCGTGTTCGCACAGAGTTAAGTATACCTGAACCAATCCAAATGAATATAAAATTTTACTTTCAAGACTGATGTTCAGAAAGGTGCCAAATGAATTTTACTATAAAGATATTTGCGATCGCTATTTCACTTGGCGCGCTCGCCAGCCAGGCTTCGGCCTTCAACTCAGATCACGATTTTCAGATTCACCAAGAATACACCAGCACGCGCGCCCTCGGTATGGGCAATGCTTATGTTGCAGTTGTCGACGACCACAGTTCGTTGTTCTACAACCCCGCCGCGCTAGCTTTACGCAAAGACACCCAGCTTCGAATGTTTTTGCGGGCCGGCGCCGACAAAGACGTCGTAAGCTTTTACAATGATATTAAAAATGCCGGTAAAGACGATAACAAAATCAATGCGGCCATCGAAAAGAACTACCAAGATCATCTCTATTTTCGCGCCCCTACTCTTGGCGCCGTACTTGTTCGCCCCCACTGGGGTCTCGCTATTTTACCGGTCGATTTTGATGTTGATCTTGCCCTTCACCGTTCGGTTGCAGCAAGTATTTTTGTTAACGCCTATCTTGATTCAACAGTCGCTTGGGGCTACGGCAATTTTGTACAAGTGCCCTGGTTTAACAACAAGAAATACCCCGTGGCTGTCGGCGCCACAGTTAAATTTCTTCACCGCGCTTACTATTCTGACGTCATCCAATCTGCTGAAATCGCGAGCGGCCAAGATCTTGTTTCACTTACTAACGCCGAAGAAGGCGGCACCGTCGATGTCGACATGGGCGCGCTTTATACCGTCCCCGTCGCCGACGACGCCAAAATTAAACCTTCGTTTGGATTGATGGTACGAAATGTGATCGACGAAGGCTTTCCGATCAAAATGCGCTTTCTAAACAAAAACGCAAGCCCACCGCCACGGCTGCAGCGACGCCTCGACGTCGGCACCAAACTTGGCCTGCCCACGTTTTGGGTGTTTGACCCTAAAATTGCGTTTGATGTGCGCGATATCGGCTACGACTCTTGGACCCCGATGAAAGGGCTGCACGCCGGCGCCGAACTTTATTGGAAGATGTACAACTGGTGGAAGGGCCACTGGAGTGTCGGCATAAATCAGGGCTATTGGACAGCTGGGTTCGGCGCACGAATGGCGATCTTTCAACTCGACCTCGCCAGTTGGGGCGAAGAAGTCGGCACCACCGATGCAAAGCACGAAAGCCGCCGCTACATTCTAGAGGCTAGCCTCGACTTCTAAAAGGTGCCAAGCACTTTTGGGTAGAATTATTTTCAATTTATGCCCCGGACGCCGGATATTTTGTTAATCGGCACTGACCAAAATCCGATACCTATTGCATGATTTCTCGCTTTTTTTCGGTTCGTTTTTTTCGAATTTTCAGCGCTCCATTTTGCAGCGCTGCAATCGCCACCGCATTGTTAGCTGCGATTTGCTTTTCGATTCCGCTTTTTGCACAAACTCAAGATCAAACCACTGAAGCCATGCCATTGGCCCAAGAAACTGCCCCTTCATTAGATTCCGCCAGTGCCAACAATGGGCTAGATCAAATTGCGCCCATAATTAAAGAAGTCGAATTGCCAGGCGCCTCAATGTGCAAACCACCGGCGTACATTGATGAACCCCCCTTCAATGTTTGCCTTCAGCCAAAAAACATCGATGACCAAGAGAGTAAACCCACCATCTCGTGCAATTTTAAAGACGACACCAAAACGAAACAGAACGAGCCACGGGTGAAAAGGCTACCGGCCTTCTCGATTGTCCGTCTGCATTACGACTCTGACCACCTAAAAACCCTAAGTAATTTTGCGAACGCAAAACCAAATGATAGCGTGCATGTTGAGGTGGTTTCGATCCCAAATGAAAAGGCGGCGCGAAACCTCGCCGCTTCAAAAAATGGTTTGGGCAAGCTGAGTGTGTCTGATTCAACGATTGCCAAGAAGGGCCATACGGGCTGGGTGCAAAAGGCGATGCTCAAAGACGCGGGTGATTTTCTTTACCAGCTGACCGAGCCCACGATTCTTCATCAATTTCCGGGCCTAGAGCCCTTTCTTAAAAACGCTAACATTCGCTACGAAGAAAAAGACCACCAGTATTTGGCGCGGGAGTGCTGTAAAATTATCAGCGTCAGCGAGCCCCCCAAATGCACCTATCAATATGTTTTTAATGTGGTCTCCGATTCTGACCCGAGCAAGGTTATCAAAAAATTCTTCGATAACAGCGATTGCAGCTTGAGCGAATCGCTAATGCCACTGCTCGCGGATCAAATTCAACCCTTGCGCGAAATCTACGAGGCCGCAAAAAAGACCAACCCCGGTTTGAAAATTACCGATATCGAACAACTCGACGGTCACGTCATAAAATTGGTCATAACAAAAGATCAGCCAAAATGGATCGACGCCGAATTGAAAAGCGAACTTGCGGCAGAATTGAAACCTAAATACGGCGACGATGAAACGGGCTACCTCAAAGCCTTCAAAAACGCTTACGACAAAGCCCAAGGCGAGCTCAAGTTCGTCGAGTACGGCCCCATGAACACAATCCACTACCACTCGTCTGACAAGGGCGCCAATGACAACGACGCGTTTGCTCAGCCCTGGTCAGCATGCGCCTTTCTCAGCGCCGTGCATGCCTTTAATTCAGAAAATAAAGGTGTCAAAAACATAGTTCAATGGGGTGATTTTTTTTGGTCTAAAAACCTAGGCCCGAAAATATCACAAAAAACAATCGTTCAACCCGCCACTGACACGACTCCAGAAAAAACTATTGTCGAAACAACCGAGCACTATTCGCACCAAGAACATGGCTCGGGCGAGTGCGTCGACGTGCGCCTAATGAAGCAAACGCCTGATTTCGGCGGCGTCAGCTATTCGAAATGCACCGTCGACAAAGCTAAAAACAAAAACTGCGCCAGCAATTACGACCAAGATAAAACCAAAGAGCTTCTGGCCTTTTTTAGGCAGGCAGGTGGGGTCGGCAAAGTGACCGATGACAGTCTCGCGGCCCCCATTTCAGAGGGCGACATGCAAAGGCTGAAAACAAAAAATGCGCTTCAAGCCGCGCCGATCTATTTTAACGACTATAAAAATATGGGCGGCTTATCGACCTATCGCGAAGGCCACGATGATCACATTCATGTTTGCTTTCCGGCGAATGAATCCAATGTACAAAACGCCTGCCTCGAAGGCCTAAAAACAACACCCAATCGATAGCGCCGATCTAGCCCAAATCATTTACGACGGCTTGAACATTCGCGCGCAGCTCAGCCAAACCCGCTTCATTGATAATAACATATTTTGCGAGCTTCACTTTTTCATCGATCGGCATCTGCGCTGCCAATCGCCGTTCGACTTCATCTGCTGAAATTTTATCACGCTCGCTGAGTCGCGATTTCTGCACTTCGGGTTTGGCATATACCAAAACTGTGGCATCAAACTCATCTTGCATATTTTTTTCAAATAACAACGGCACGTCATAAAACGCGATTTCGGTTTCATTTCGCTCGAGCTCGCGGCGCTCGTGGGCTCGCTGCTCTTGGATCAAAGGGTGCAAAATTTCTTCGAGTTGGATTCGCTTGGCAGGGTCAGAGAAAATAATTTGGCCTAAGGTCGAGCGGTCGAGTTCGCCATTTGATAAAATAATTTCGGGCCCAAAGACCTGGGTCACCGACTTTAGCCCTTTCGAGCCCGGCTTCACCACCGTCCGTGCAAGCACATCCGCATCGACGACGGGGTAGCCCAACTCTCGCAGAATCTTTGCCACCGCGCTTTTGCCTGTCGCGATGCCACCGGTAAGGCCCACCCATTTCAATTCTTGCTCCCTGGTTAGGTATCGTTCGTAAAACTTTCGTTGATCTTTCGTCGAGTCTAGCGACCAACGCCCGCGGCATATTTCTTTTAATTTAAAGTCGCCTAATCCGATAGAAATACTAAGGGAATAGGTAAAAAACAGTGTCGCAGAGCTTCGAATATTTTGGCAAATACATTCTCCTCGAAAAACTCGCTATGGGCGGGATGGCCGAGGTTTGGCTGGCGCGAGCGCCGGGCGCTGGTGGTATTGGCAAGTTTGTAGCGATTAAAAAAATTCTACCGCAGTTTTCTGATAACCCTGAATTTATTCAAATGTTTAAAGATGAAGCTGCGATTGCGATGAACCTTTCGCATTCGAACATCGTTTCGATTTACGAATTTGGCCAAGAAAAAAATCAGCTCTTTCTTGTCATGGACTACGTCGAGGGCCGTAACCTTCGGCAAATGCTGAACAAGATGAAAACAACCGATCACAAATTCGCGACCGATCAAATTGTTTACATGTTAAAAGAAATCGCCGCAGGTCTTGATCACGCCCACCGCTCGCTTAACAGTGCCACCGGTAAGCCCCTCAATATCACCCACCGTGATATGAGCCCGCAAAACGTGATGTTGACGTTCGAAGGAGAAGTTCGAATTGTCGACTTCGGTATCGCAAAGGCCGAAAGCCAAGTCGAAACCACTCGCACGGGTACACTCAAAGGTAAGTTTGGTTATATGAGCCCCGAGCAAGCCGAGGGTCACCCCACCGATCTGCGAACTGACATCTTCTCGGTCGGGATTATTATATGGGAGCTTCTCGCTAACGACCGCCTGTTTATTGCCAATAATGAGATTAACACCCTCAAGAAAATTCGCGAGTGCAATGTCCCCTCGCTAACCAAAATAAACCCAAGTATTCACCCAGAGCTTGAGCGCATTGTTATGAAAGCTCTTACGCGCGATCGAAACCTTCGTTATCAAACGGCGTCGCTACTGCATCGCGACCTTAATAAATTTTTAAATCGCCAATTTCCAGATTTTTCTCCGCATGACTATTCTGTTTTTATCAAGACGCTCTACACAGATGAAATTTTAGATCTACGAAAGCGCCTCGTTGAATACGCCAAAATTCCGTTTCGCCAAGTTTCATCGAGATACGAAGAAGACAAGACGATCGTCACTTCGTTTCCGCAGTCCAGCGAAATGAAAACAAACGCCCGAACGGTCAAGTCGTCCTCGTCTGACCAAGCCGACGGCTCCGCCGAAGGCAAAACACAACGAGGCACAGAGCCTTCTATTACCGCTACCCAAACTTTTTCAGACGACACGAATAATAATGAAGCCTCCGTAACACGCCCACCCCTTGGCACAAATGAGCGCATGGGCGATTCAATCAGCATTTCAAAAGACACCAAGCCGGTTATTAAAATACCCACAGGGCCCCTTCTCGACGAAAATATTCTGAAAAAGTCGATGGACCGCTCGCTCGCCATCAAGCCGAAAATGCCGTACACGCTTAATGACGACAGCATGGAGCCCAAGTTACAAAAGTCTTATGACGGAAATCGGGCGCAGCCACAAAAACAGCGAGTAAAAACCCGTGGGCCAGTGCCTCGCCAATCGAACCAGTCGCTGAATCTAATGATTTTCGTTGCGTTCACCATCATGACTTACATCGTCGCAAGCACTTTGTTTCCAAAAGAGACTGGTAACTTCGAGGGCGCTATAAAAAGAATGATCGCCGGCAAGAATTCGGCAGAAGTGCCTTCAGAAGCAGCCCAGCCAAAAACGCAGCAAATACCTGACCCGAAATTCAGCATGGACGAGGGGCCGGTACAGCCCATTGCTCCGAAAGACTTCAAAAGCACTTACAGTTTAATCGTCAACAGCGTGCCCTCAGGGGCCGAAATTTATGTAAACAATATGACCACAGGCAAGACGACGCCTGAAAAAATTGACGTCCCTGCTGAGGGCGAATTCACTATTCAGTTAAAGCTTGATCACTACATTGATTACCTAAAACCGAGGCTGACGACCGCTATCACCGGCCACACCTTCACCGCCAATTTACAGCGCGCTATGGTGGGGTACCTCGATATCGACGTCAAACCACCGGTCAATGTCAGAGTGTTTATCAATGGCGAGCCGCTAAAAAATGAAATTCTACCGATTGCCAATTATGCCATCCCGGCCAATGTTTCAGTGCGGGTCAGGGCCGTCGACCTGGTCTCTGGGGTCGATCAAGAACGCACCGTTACTCTACGGGTGGACCAACACTACCAAGTGCTATTTGAACTCAACAAAGGCCGAGCACCGTCGAGCCGATAGTAAACATCCACCCATGAGTTCAAGATTGAAATTCAACTTCAAAGAGATTAGATATTAACTTCGATGGCAAAAACGATTCTTCATTATTTAGTCGAAAGACGCGAGCAGGCACCTAAAGGCCCTGCCTTGCAATTTAAAGAAAACGGCCGCTGGATCACCTACAACTGGCAAGAGTATTACCACCTCTGTGAAGCGCTCGGCACGGCCCTATTGAAATTCGACGTTGCCAAAGGCGAACGCGTCGGGATCATTTGCGAGACGCGACCTGAATGGCCTCTCATCGATATGGCCATAATGGGCGTTGGCGCCGTAACGGTGCCGATATACCCAAACAACTCAGACGAAGACGTTGAATTTATTATAAACAATGCGCAGATTAAGGTCCTTTTTCTCGAAGACCGCGCACAGTTTGAAAAATGGCAACGCATTTCAGAACGCTGCCCTAGCGTTAAAGAAGCCATTGTCATTGATACGATCGCCGACAACACCACAAAAGTTTTAAGCTGGGCCGAAATCCTACGCCATGGCCGAGAAAAATTAGCTGTCGAACCCAAAATTTACACCGACCTTTGCCGTGATACAAAAATGGACGAAATGGCGACCATACTCTACACCTCGGGCACGACAGGGCGACCAAAAGGTGTCGTTCTTTGCCACGAGCAAATTATGAGCGAACTGATCGACGTATTTACGACAATAAATGTAACCGCGGCCGACATCAGCGTTACGTTTCTGCCTTATTCGCACATCTTCGGCCGAGTTGAGGCTTGGGGTAACGTCTACGCCGGTTACGTTCTCGCTTTTGCCGAAAGCATCGAAAAGCTTCGCTATAATCTTGTTGAAATAAAGCCCACATTTTTGATCGCAGTCCCGCGAATCTTTGAAAAAATCTACGCTGGGATCTTGTCGCAAGTTGCGAGCAATCGGATTAAACGCGAAATATTCGAACGAGCTCTCTCAATCGGTCGCCAAGTTAGCGAGCGCACTCAGGCCCAAAGGCCGCTTGGCTTGCCTCTGGCTTTCGAATTTGCGCTGGCCTACCAGCTCGTGTTTAAAAAAATTCTCGAGGGTCTTGGTGGGCGCCTGCGCTTTGCCGTCTCGGGCGGCGCCCCGCTCAACTCAGATATCACGCGCTTTTTTCACGGTCTCGGCCTGCTGATTTGTGAAGGCTACGGCTTGACCGAAACCACTGCCGGAGTCACTTTTAATACTCCCTATAATTACAAGATTGGGTCAGTGGGGCGGCCACTGACTGATGTTAAAATAAAAATTGCCGAAGATGGCGAAGTGCTCGTCAAATCTAAAAAAGTCATGACCGAATATTACAAAGACGAAGCGGCCACGCGTGAAGTGTTTGAAGAAGGTTATTTTAAAACTGGAGACATCGGCCATTTAGACAAGGATGGCTATTTGTATATAACCGATCGCAAGAAAGATTTGATTAAAACCGCTGGCGGAAAGTATGTAGCCCCCCAAAAATTAGAAGGGCTGATTAAGCTTAACCATAATATTTCAAATGTTTTGATTCATGGTGATTTGAAAAAATATATTGTAGCGCTCGTGACCCTCGATCGAAAATCCATTCTCGATTTCGGTAAAAGCAAAGGCCTAAAAGAGACCACCTTCGCCGAGCTGATTAAAACCCAAGAGGTCTATGGCCTAATTCGCGATGCGGTGGCCGAAGCCAACACCCATCTCGCGAGCTACGAGTCGATTAAGAAATTTACAATTTTACCGAATGATTTCACTATTGAGTCTGGCGAGTTAACCCCGAGTCTAAAAGTCAAACGCCGCGTTTGCGATCGAAAATACCAAGCTGAAATTGATGAGCTGTATCACTGATACTATTTAATTGAACCCTAAAGACAGGCCCTCATGCGCGAAATTTTAGTAGTCGAAGACAGCCCCGAAATAAAAATTCTTCTCGAGTCGAGCTTGAGCGACTATTCGTTGCATTTTTGTACAACTCTTCGAGAAGCTCGAGAAGTCGTCAGCCACCACAGCTTTCAATTGATTATGCTCGATATTGGCCTACCCGACGGTGATGGCCTTAAATTTTTGGCCGAGCTCTCAACCATCCCGCAAACCAAAAACGTGCCGGTAATGATTTTAAGCAGTAAAACTGAGACTTCGAATAAGATTATGGCCTTTTCGATTGGTGCTGAAGATTTTATTTCAAAGCCCTTTGACCCACTTGAGCTTCAAGCTCGGGTCGCCGCCAAGCTTAAGAAAATGGACCGAGCTCAATCGCGTTCGGAGCTCGTTCGAATTGGCGACCTCAGCATCGACTTTATTAAACAAAAGGCCGCGCTTCACCTAGACGCGGCAGGCGCCCACATCGAAGTTCTCGATTTGACGACACTCGAATTTAAATTGCTTTCATATTTTGCCCGATCGCCCGAGCGCGTGTTTTCTCGCGAACAACTATTGAATGAAGTTTGGGGCTCTGACATTAATATCACAGACCGAACGGTTGATACCCACGTCGGCCATCTTCGTAAAAAAATTGCGAAGTCAAAAATGAAGATCGAAACAGTGGTCGGGGCTGGTTATCGAATGGTGCCAAAAACTGACGCCGACAAACAGGCCGCAAAAACCTAATATTTCTTCTGGTTCTTAAATTCACTCAAGACTTTTACAAATTCGGCGGTGAATTCTTCGTAAAGATCGGCGTCAATGCGCGAAGAATAATGGCCTTGCTTTTCTGCGCGTTCGCAAATTTCAGCCAGTCTCCGTGCCCCGAGGGCCGCTGCCGATGATTTCAAACGATGGGCGAGCGCCGCAAATTGTGCGTAATCTTTACTTTCGTAGGCGTCATTAATTTCGTTCATGGTCGCGGGTAAAGTTAAAATAAAAGATTTAATCAGCTTCACCACGACGTCGCGACTCAGTTTACCCTCGAGGTCAGCTAAGGTCGCCCAATCAACAGCTTCGACCGCCGAAGGCAACCATTTGTCGAAAACTTTTCGAAGCGTGCTTATAACAAAGGGCTTTGCAAGATAGTCGTCCATACCGGCGGCGATGCAGCGCTGGCGATCTTCTTCGAGAACATTTGCGGTCATCGCCACGATCGGCACTCGCTTTCGGTTAAGCTCAAGTTCGCCTTCCCGAATCCGTCTCGTTGCCTCGAACCCATCAAGCACGGGCATTCGACAATCCATCAAAATCAAAGAAAATTCACGATCGCGAGCGGCGATCACGCCTTCTTCGCCGTTTGAAGCGACATGCACCAAGTGCCCGAGCTGCTCGATCTGGGCCTGGGCTAATATTTGATTTGTCGGGTTATCTTCAATCAATAACACATCGCGAGCATTCAACCCTTGAGCGATGGGCTGCAGCACTCCATTTTCAGCCAGTGGCCCCATGGGTCGAGCCACAAACCGCACGGCAGGCCCCTCGGCACTAGCGCCAGCCGCCGAACTTTCTTTGATTTTACGCAAAACAATTTCAAACCAAAATTGAGACCCCGTGGGCGCTCGCCGAATAAAACCAATGCTGCCGCCCATTTGTTCAACGAGTTTTTTCGATATCGCAAGGCCGAGACCCGTGCCCTCATGCTGATGGTGGGCTTTTGTTTGATAGAACGGCTCAAAAACCAGCCCAAGCTTATCTTCTTCAATCCCAGGGCCCGTATCATTGACGCTGACTTTCACTCGAAACTCATCATTGCTGCCGGTGATTATCTCACCCAAGACTTCAACGGTACCCGTATCGGTGAACTTAATCGCGTTGCTCACAAGGTTATGCACAACTTGAGACAAACGCGCGCCATCGGCGGCAAAATAATTTTGCAACCGCGGGTCGTAAGTACAACTGAGCTCAATATTTTTAGTTTTAGCCTGCAGCGAATAGAGTTCGATGGCCGACTCGAGCACGGCGCTCAGCTGCACCTCTTGCATTTCAAATTCAACTCGGTTGGCCTCAATTCGCGAAAAATCGAGAATATCATTTACGATCCGAAGCAAGGTGCGACCTGACCCCTGCAAGATCTGCGCATACTTGGCCGCCTCACCACTCACGCGATCAGCGAGAATTTCACTCATGCCAATAATCCCATTAAGCGGAGTGCGAATCTCGTGGCTCACCGTTGCCAAAAATTGCGATTTTAAATTCGAGGCTTGAATCGCCGCCTCTTGCGCTTGCCGCAGATCTTTTTCAAGACTCTGCCGTCGATCGATCTCGCCCGACACCAACCGCGCAAAAGTCAGAAAGAAGAAAAACGTCATCATCACGGCCGACGCAATGGTGATCATATTCACGCTGAAATAGCGGCCGACGTACGCGCGGTGCTTCTCGAGATTGCCAAGAACATGAGCTTCAATCGTTTTAATCTTTTCGTTTACTTTTTGGGTCAACAGTAAATCATCTTGAATAACCAAAGCCCGCTCAAATGGCTCGGGCGCCTCAAGATCAAGATTCGACATCAACTTGTCACTCAAATTGACCTTTTCGACCACCATCTGATGAAGGTCATTCACCTGACCGTGAATTTGGCTTTTCAAATTAACCATATTACTTAGGTCATCGACTTGGCGTCGCGCCACTTTGGTCAGTTTCAAAAGCTTATTCATATCCGATTCGTCTTCTGAATTACGCAAAATCAAAAAGGTTACGTCGGCCTCAAGAAGGGTGTCATAGAGGTCTCCCAATTTATCTTCGATACGCGAAGTTTCTTCGCGAAGTTGAATTTCATTGTGAAGCTGCAGAAGGCTCCACCCAGCTAGACCAGACACACCTAGAAAGAAGATAATCCCGAGCCAGAAAATAATGTTAAATTCGCGCCGCATAATCTCTTTTCGGTAAATATCTAACTATTTGATATTAGTGATATTTTTAAGAAAAATCAAGCGCTTGAAGAAATCTCCAAGCCCTGATCATCTCGACATCACCCCGCCGCCGTAAGATAGAAGCATATAAACCGAGTGCGGTTAATCTGCACTCATAAAAGGAGAATATTATGAATAAATCAATCTTGACGGCTCTTACAGCGTTGGCTTTCGTAGGTTCAGTTGCATTTGCACAAGCACCGACTACTCCCCCAACTGAAACACCTGCGCCTGCAGCTACTCCTGCAAAAAAAGGCAAAAAGAAACACGGCAAAAAAGGCGAGAAAAAAGGCAAAGCTGAAGCTACAAAAACGAACTAAGCTTTAGACCATTTTGCGCGCGATGATAAATCGTGCACAACTCGAGGAGACGGTAACCACCGTCTCCTTTTTTTTGGTAAAAAATCCTACCAAAAAGTGCTTGGCACCTTTTAATTGAGTGGCGGGATAAAAAATCGAAGCATCATGCCGCCGAAGTAGCCGCTCATGTCGACGTGTACGGCTTTGCCGAATGTGTCTGTGACATTTTCACCGGCGGTAACGGTTTGATACGTACCATTGTGAAAAGCGCTGCCGGCTTTAACGTACGTCAATGTCGAAAAATTCATGTAGCGATAGCCACCAACAAGGCTGATAGTGACATTGTCGAAAATGAAATATTCGGCGCCTAATCCGGCATCAGCAGAGATTGCGGTGCCCTGCCACTCATCGCCAAACGTTGCCGGGGTCGATGCATATTGCGTTTGCCCCGCCGCCGTCATCGTGTAGCTGTTGTTTACTTTTGCAGAAGCATAACCGCCACCGATAAAACCAAAGTAGCGCGAAGTGCCTGAATTAGCGAAAGCCGATTCAAAAGTGAGATTTGGGTTGAATACCGTCGACCCACTAACAACGGAGAGATAGTTGGTTCCGCTGCCGTAACTGTTGCCGAGGGCGGTAATCGATTTACTTTGAACTCCCTCAACGCCGATGCGCATGGCGACCTTTTCGCCGAGAAGAAAAGTAAAGCCAAACTCGCCAGAAAAATCGTATTTCACTTTATCAACAAACCCAGTGTCCGAACCGCTCGTGCCATTATAGGCCTCGCCACTTTGGGTTGTCGTGCCGCCAGTGCCTATCAAATGCGCCGCCACCCAATTCGTTTTGAATGAGAACACTCGGGCTTCGGCCAATTGAGCGCAAAGACAAAGCGAGAGAAAAAAGGCCCACCGCAATCGGGCGTAATTGAGAAACTTCACTTTAGCCTTTTAGATCAATCACAAGTCGGCTGGGTTTATCTTGCGAGGGCAGCTGAAACACCTCAAGCAAGGCTTTTTTCTTTAAGATAAGTTGGAGTGTAATATTTGAATCCACTGGGTCGTAATTAATTCGAGCTTCTTTCACCATGGTCGAGCCGCGAAAGATTTGGCGAATTTTTTCTTGGTTAATATTCGAGCCGAGCATCTGCGACAAATCGATAACAATGCGAGTTTGGCCCTTTTCAATGCTGACGTGATAATAACCGGGGACCCCTTTAAGCGCCTTGCCTTCGCCATCACCGAAGTCGATCAAAACGCGCTCAATCTTATCTTTGGCTGCAAAAATCCGCCGCACATCGAGAAGGCTGTAACCGCGCGAACCGTTGGCCGTTTCGCCACCAATAATTGTGCCGTATTGTAGGTAGTGATTGGTCTTCTGGTTCGAAGCGAGACGACGATCCACCGCCGCGATAGAAACGCTTAAAGAAAGCGAAACCAATACCGAGATTGTCGCGAAAGTTAGAATTCTCATCAGTGCCCCCTGAATCAAAAAATCAACGTCTATATAAGGATAGGCTAACTGAAGATCAGGCCCATCGGCAAATGATGTAGATCTATCACGTTGTGTGACAAATAACGGCGCAAAAGCCCAAAATTGTCGCTTGCATTGTAGACTTAACACGTCAAATCAATACCTTAGGCCGTTTTAAGTTGGCCCGAATATTTCAAGACAGAGAGATGTGTAAGTTTATAAATCGAGGAGATTTAAGATGAAAAAACTAATTTTTGGATTAGCCGTGACAGTTGTTGCTGCTTTATCGGCTTGCTCAAAAGACAGCGGCAACAGCAACCCAACTGGCCAAACTTGTGTTAACGGCGTTTGTTATGCAACAAACAGCAATTACAACACTTGCGGCGCCAATAGCGGTTATCCGTCAGCTTACGGGCCCTATCAAATGATTGGCTCACAATGTATGGACACGACTCGCAATGTCGTTGTTCAACCACAACTTTGCCCGAACGGCGGCGGCTTAAACGCAGGCTACAACCCGGGCTATAACCCTGGCTACGGCGGCGTAAACTCAGGCTACGGCGGCCTTAACCAAAATATCTACAGCCCCTATTGCAACCCCTACGGCGGTTATCAGCCCTACATGAACCCAGCAGGCAACTACCCTTATTCTGGCGTTTGCCCGATGGGCTCGATGCAGATTTTTGACCCCCGCACTGGAGTCACCAATTGCATGCCCTGGTCAAACTACGGCCAGATCTCTCCATACGCCCAGCCGAACTATTACGGCGGGTCGATGTGGTTCTACCTTAATCTTTAATCTTGTCGCAATGAGCGAGACGCCATATAAAATTATATGGCGTCTACAACAAATCCCCTCGAATTTTCGCAGCTCAAGAATCACGCAATCCCTTTCGACCATCTCAATGATGATCTCTACCTACCGCGGTTAAAATCAACGCTCGGTGATGCTAAAGAGCGCATCAATGCGATTCGCGACAACCCCGCAGAGCCAACCTTCATCAACACAATTGTGGCGCTTGAAACTGCCGGAGAAGACGCTGAACTGGTCTCAACCGTTTTCTACAATATGCTCGGGGCCAACACCAATGATCGCCTACAAGCCTTAGCGAAAGAAATTGGGCCGCTGCTGTCGAACCATGCCAGCGACGTTTTACTCGATCAAAAGCTTTTTAAGCGCATCCAAATGCTCTTTGAAAAGCGCCACAGCCTAGGTCTCTCAACCGAAGAAGACCGCCTGCTTGATAAATATCATTCTGATTTTGTTCGAAATGGCGCCATGCTCAACGACACCCAAAAGACGGATCTTCGTAAAATCGACGCCGAGCTTTCACAGCTCAGCCCGCAGTATTCGGAGAACGTTCTCAAAGCCACCAATGCTTTTACCATGCATGTGACTAAAGAAGCGGACCTCAAGGGCTTGCCTCCGTCGCTCTTGGCGGGTGCCCACGAAGCGGCCACCGAGCGCAAACTTGACGGCTGGGTCTTCAGCCTACAAATGCCGAGCTACATCCCGTTTATGCAATATTCTGAAAACCGCGGCTTGCGCGAGAAAATGTACCGGGCTTTTGGGGCGCGAGCCTACGGCGGCGGCCAAGACAATAGAGAGTTGATCTTGAAACTTCTGCGCTTGAAACAGAAACGAGCGCGCTTGCTGGGCTTTAAAGATCACCCCCATTTTGTACTTCAAAAACGTATGGCCGAAACGTCAGAACAGGTCATGGCATTTTTAGAGCGCATCAAAACGCCTTCGTTGATCGCGGCTCGCCGCGATGTCAAAGAAGTCGAAGCGTTCGCCGCAGAAGCTGGGGCACCGACTCCCCTTGAGGCTTGGGATTTTAGTTTTTGGTCAGAACGCCTCAAAGAAAATCGTTACAAACTAAATCAAGAAGAGCTACGCCCCTATTTCAAACTTGAAAATGTCGTTGCCGGTGCCTTCGAACATGCTCGACGGCTTTATGGCCTCGAGTTTCGCGAAGCGCGCCATTACCCGCCTTATCATCCCGATGTGAAAGTCTACGAAGTTCACGAAGAGGGCAGCGGCAAATTTATTGGCTTGTTTTATACCGATTTCTTTCCGCGTGAATCAAAAAATGGCGGCGCCTGGATGACGAGCTATTTTGATCAGGGCCTTTTCAGAGGTGAAATTCATCGCCCACACATCTCAATTGTTTGCAATTTCACAAAGCCAACGGCTGATCAGCCATCGCTTTTGACGTTTGACGAAGTCAATACGCTCTTTCATGAATTCGGGCATTCGCTGCATGGGCTGCTTTCGCAGTGCCAGTATCGCTCGCTTTCGGGCACCAATGTCTATTGGGATTTTGTCGAATTGCCATCGCAAATTATGGAGAACTGGATTCTCGAAAAAGAAAGCCTCGATCTATTTGCCGTGCACAATAAGACCGGCGAAAAAATGCCGCCTGAGCTGATTGCGAAAATTAAAGCCAGCGCGAAATATATGGCCGGCTATATGTCTTTACGCCAAGTGACTTTTGCCATGCTCGATATGGCCTGGCACACGGCCGATGCTGATAAAATCACCAGCGTTGAAGAGTTTGAAGATAAAATTCTAGGGCCATTGCGAGTTTTGCCGAAAGTGCAAGGCACCAACTCCTCGTGCTCATTCAGTCATATCTTTGCCGGTGGCTACTCGGCCGGTTATTACAGCTATAAATGGGCCGAGGTGCTCGACGCCGATGCTTTTGAATATTTTCTTGAGAGCGGCCTATTTAATCGCGAAGTGGCTACGCGTTTTAAAGACTTCGTTCTGTCTCGAGGTGGCACCGAGCACCCGATGGAGCTCTACAAAAAATTTCGTGGCCGCGAACCCGACCCCAACGCACTCTTGAGACGCGACGGTTTAATTTAACAACAGAAGGCATTTCAATTGAAAACAAAAAGAAACCTCGTTCTTAGCCCTGATCAATTTACTGAAAAAGTTCGTAATGTGGTGATTGTCTATCGCCCCGACTCGCCGAACGCTGTGAAAAATGCCTCTGAACTCGCGGCCTGGCTCAATAAAAAAAAGATTCACGTTTTCAGTCATCCCGAGCAGAAATTTGGCAGCGGAGTTAAAAAAATAAAAGCCAGCCAAATGAGTAAGGTCAATTTAGTGATCGTACTTGGTGGCGACGGCACTTATTTAAATGCCGTGCGCATGGTCGGTGGCGAAATGGTGCCCATCTTGGGCATCAATATGGGTTCGCTTGGTTTTTTGACAGAGACCCGCAAAGAAGATCTTTACTCCGCCGTCACACTGACTCTTGAAGGCCGCATGGAAATGCGCCCTCGCGCCATGCTCGAAGTAAAAGTTCAACGCAACGGCAAACTTGTCAGCCAAGATCGCGCTCTGAACGATGTGGTTCTTGAACGGGGGCCCTTCAGCCAGCTGATCACAATTGCGATGTATTGCGAGCACCATCTCGTTGGCGAAATAAAAGCCGACGGGGTTGTCGTAGCGAGCCCCACTGGCTCAACGGCTTATAATTTGGCGGCTGGCGGGCCGATTCTACACCCCAATGTGCGTTCGATTGTTGTGACTCCGATTTGCCCGCATTCGTTAACTCATCGCCCGATTATCTTTCCGGATGACCAGGCACTTACCTTTCGGCTATTAAACAAAAATCAACGCGCCTACTTGCACATCGATGGGCAAAATGGCGGCGATCTTAAGGCCGGGGACGAAGTCGTTATCACGCGAGCGCCTTGCGATCATTACATCTTGCGCAAATCGAGCCAGAATTATTTCGATTTACTTCGCGAAAAACTGCGTTTCGGCGAGCGATAAAGGCTGATCCGTATACCGGATAGTTAATTTCGCAAACATTTAGCAAAATTTGGAAAACGCGATCGTTTTGTGTTAGCGTGGCGCTAATGAAAGTGTCCAAAATAACACGTCATTGCTAACTCGCCGATAACGGCCAGAAGGTGGTAAATCATGCTTAGCGAACTTAAAGTCGCAAACTTTGCAATCATCGACAAAATTAATGTTTCGTTCAAGTCAGGCTTCAATGTTTTGAGTGGCGAAACGGGTTCGGGCAAATCGATCTTGCTCAAAAGTTTGGCGCTGCTCATGGGCGAGAAATCTGTCAGTGACACCATCAAAACCGGTTGCGAACAAGCCACTGTCGAAGGTTCGTTTGATCTCTCAAAGCGCAAAGATATTAAGACTCAATTGATCGCCACCGGCATTTCAGACTCGAGCAAGATTGCCGACGTTGACGATCTGCTGGTTGTAAAACGCGTTATTTCACTCGACGGAAAGAATCGTGTGTACATAAACGGCAGCCTTTCAACTCTTCAGCAATTGCGCGATATTGTGGCGCCGCTGATCGAAGTGACCGGGCACCCAGCCCCCTTGATCGAAATGACCGGCCAACACGAGAATCGAAACCTGCAGTCAAAGCTCTATCACCTCGAAGCTCTCGATCAATTTGTCAGCGCCGGGGCCCTACGACACAAGGTTGCTGAACTTTTTAGCGAGCGGGCGCGATTGCTTGAAGAGCTTGCCGCAAACGAAGAGTCGTCACGCAATAAGAGCCAGCGTTTGGATTTTTTGACCTATCAGCGTGATGAAATTAAAGCCCTTGATTTAAAGCCGGGCGAAGAAGACGGGCTCGAGAATGAAATGAAACTTCAAAGAGACGCAAAACGTTTGATCGAGTTTGTTGACCAGTCTGAATCAGCGCTTTTCGGCGACGACGATTCAGCTTTGGTTCGCCTACATCGTGTATTACAGCGCGGGCTCGAGTTTTCAGCTCTCGACCCTGAGTTGGCGCGTCGCCTTGAGACCCTTCAGCAGGCCAAAACTCTAATTGAAGATGTGGTTTATCAGTTGCGCGAGTACGGCCAAACCTTCAGCCAAGAACCCGAACGCCTCGAGCGCCTTGAAGAAAAATTGAGCCAGTATCGACGACTGCAAAAGAAATACGGCGAGTCTGTGGCCGAAATGCTTGCAGCCCTTGCTAAAATTGAAAGCGAGCTTTCGCAAATTGAAAACTCAGAAGAAATTTTAAATGGCCTGCGCACTCGAATAGCAACGGTCGAGAAAGCGCTAACGGCTGCTGCCACCGAACTTCACAAACTGCGCCTTGGCGGCGCCCGCAAACTCGCAGAAGGCGTCAACGGCGAGCTTGATGACCTCAACATGAAAGGTGTGCTTTTCAGCGTCCAAATTCAAAAACTGGAGGCCATCACAAGCACCGGCCTCTCTGAAGTTGAATTTATGATTCAGAACTCAACTAAAGATCAACCCCGCGCACTCACCAAGTTTGCCTCCGGCGGAGAATTGAGCCGAATTCTTCTTTCTTTGAAACGAGTGATCGGCGCCTCTGAGTACCCGCGAACTTATTTATTCGATGAGGTCGATGCGGGGGTTAGCGGCGTGACCGCCGAAAAGGTCGGCCGAAAACTCAAATCAATCGCCAAAGGCCAGCAAGTTATTTGCGTCACCCATTTGCCGCAAGTCGCGGCCTTTGCCCACGCTCATTTTGTGATTCTAAAAACAGAAACCGCCGGGGCGGTTCGCATGCGAGTTAACGAACTTGCCTCTGACGATCAAGTGCGTGAAATCGCGCGCATGCTTTCGGGTGAGAAGATCACTCGCTCTTCGCTTGAGCACGCTCGCGAGTTGCTACAGACCTAACCGAGGTCAAGCCATGATATTTGAGTACCGGCTTTGCCAACGTGCCCCTCGATTTTGAGGGCACGGGCGCCATCAAACCACGACCCTAAATTGATAACCCGAACCGCGCGCGACTGCCCTACGGGTATGAACTCAGAGTCTTCAACCACATGCACGTGGCCAGCGACGAGAAGGTCGAAGGGTTTGAATTGATTCCAGACGCCGAGGGCATGGGCGCGAATCACATCGCGGGCCCGCTCTAAAGAGATCGTTTTAAGCGCCGAGGTGTATTGCCGCGAGGCTTCGCTCATTCGCTGGCCGAGCCACACCACAAATTTGTCGGGCAAACGAGGCGCAAGCCATTCGAGAAGCGGGGTGCGCAAAAGCCAACGCAGAAAACGATAGCCGCGATCGGCAGGGTCCATTTCGTCACCGTGCTCGACCCGAACCCGCATTTCGCCCAGGTTAAAGTAAGCAAACTGACGGTGAACACGAAAACCACAAACGCGAGCAAAAAAATGTTCGAGGTAAAGATCGTGATTGCCCTCAAAATAGTGAATCTCAACGCCCAAGGCATGCAGCCGACGAAGTTCTTCGATCAGCGGTTTAAATTTTTCTATAAAATAGAAATGCCCGGCCACCCAAAGGTCAAAAATGTCGCCTACCAAAAAGAGATGAGTCATTTGCTGGCGCTCTGAAATGCCTGAAAAAAAACTGAGGAGCCTTCGGGTCTTGGGCTCCTCAATAGATGAAAGATGTAGATCTGAAAAAAAGTACGCTTTTAGCGTCATAGTTTAGGGCGAACGATCACCATCGATTTGCCGTCGCAAGAACGATGGCACATCAAGGCCGTCATTGCTGAACGGAGATTTCACTTCACCACTATTGGCACGATTGTGACGAGCGAGATCGCTCTCGTCTTGCAGTGACATCGTCAGCTGCTCTGACTCATTTCGCGGGGCCGTCTGTTGTGCCTCGCGAAACGCTCTTGCTTTCGCGATCAAAAGTTCGCGCGGCAAAAGACCGTTCGTTGACTGCAGGTTCATCGGGTTTGAGTGCTGAACCGGCGCAATCGGCGTCGCTGTTTCTAACGGCAACGAAGATTGAGTCATTGGCGCTGACGGCGGTGTCGACATAGAGTTCGTCGTCGGCATCACCTGATGAAGAGGTGTTGAATGCGTCATTGAGTGCGTCGGTGAATGGGTCGGTGAATGCATCGGTGAATGGATTGACGCTTGCGTGGGCACCGGACGCGCGCGGGCCAGCAAATCTTCAGACTTTTGCATCTGCGCCGCTTGCTGCTGAATAAATGTGCGATAAACCTCAGCTTGGTTAAAGCTGTCGAGCTGAGCCTGGGCCATCGCCTGCATACGTTGAATTTGATCAGTCGCAACCGCATCAGGCTGCTGCTGAAAACCCGTCGCGATAACTGTAACGCGAATTTCGTCGGTCATATCGGGGTTGATCACCGCACCAAATATAACTTCGGCATCTTCGTGCGCCGCTTCGGTAATAAGTGTCGAGGCTTCATTAACTTCCCAAAGCGTGAGGTCTGGGCCGCCAGTGACATTGATAATAATGCCCGTAGCCCCTTCGATCGAAATATTTTCGAGAAGTGGAGACGAGATGGCTTGAGATGCCGCTTCAACTGCGCGATTTTCGCCAGACGCCATGCCTGTGCCCATAATCGCCATGCCTTTGCTAGCCATAACCGTGCGAATATCAGCGAAATCAAGATTGATAAGACCACGAATGTTAATCAGGTCTGAAATCCCTTTGACCGCTTGTAACAAAACTTCGTCGGCGCGTTTAAAAGTTTCAAGTAGCGGCGTCTTCTCGCCGGCCACTGACAACAATTTTTGATTCGGGATCACAATCAGCGTATCAACATTTTCGCGAAGTTCAGCAATACCTTGATCGGCGTGCTTTTTGCGCTTCTTACCTTCAAACATGAAGGGTCGAGTCACGACCCCAATTGTCAGGGCGCCAAGTTCGCGGGCAATTTTTGCCACGATCGGCGCGCCGCCCGTGCCTGTGCCACCGCCCATACCGGCTGTGACAAAAACCATGTCGGCGCCTTCAAGCTGCTCAACAATAGCATTGTAAGATTCGATGGCCGCGCGTTTGCCAATTTCTGGGTTGGCGCCGGCGCCGAGACCTTTTGTAAGCTCGCTGCCCAATTGAATTTTACGAGTTGATTTATTAAATTCGAGCGCTTGGCGATCGGTGTTTGCCACCACGAATTCAACACCCGTGAGACCACCCTGGATCATGGTTTGAACTGCGTTGCCGCCACCACCACCAACACCGATTACTTTTATATTTGCCCCTGCACTTGAGGTTTCTTCAAGTTCGAACATGCTTCCCCCTGTATTAAATCGTACGCGCTATAAAATCTTTTAATTTTCTACCAAATTCACCCATGCGAACCGAAAGACCTGGGTCTTGTTCGCGCGCGATGATTCTCGGCTTCTCTTGTTCGAACCCGAACAGCAAAAGACCGACGACCGTTGAAAAATCAGCGGCGCTGACAACATCAGCTAACCCACCCACTCGCGTGGGCAACCCTTTTCTCACCGGCATATCAAAAACAAAGTCGCCCATTTCAACGAGCCCACGAAGTTCGGCTCCGCCGCCCGTTAGAACGACACCCGAACCAAGTTTGCCCACAAAACCACGATCTTCGATTTCTTTTTTAATAAGACGAAGCGTTTCGTCTGAACGAGCTTCAAGAACACGGCAAAGGCTTGAACGCGCCACTGAGCGTGGAGTTCGCCCGCCGACCGATTCAACTTCAATGCTTTCGTCGTTGAGGCCGCCGATATCAGCAAGTGCGGCGCCAAATTTTTTCTTAATTTCTTCGGCGTTCGTTTGTGTCGTTCGCAATCCGAGAGCGACGTCATTTGAAAAATTAAGGCCGCCCACCGCGATGCAATTTGTGTGGTAAACGCTGTTGCGCAAGAACGTGATCATATCGCAAGTGCCGCCGCCGATATCGACAACGCTAACCCCGAGATTTTTTTCGTCAGCACTCAACACCGCTGTGGCTGAAGCCAATTGTGTAAGTACAAGACCGGCGATTTGCAAATTTGAACGCTCAACGCTTTTGATCACGTTTTGGATAATCGCCTGATTGCCCGTGATGATATGCACGGCGGCTTCAAGTCTTACGCCGGTCATCCCGGTGGGGTCAGCGATACCCTCTTGGCCATCGAGTTTGAAATCTTTCGGCAACACATGCAAAACTTGGCGATCTGAAGGGATTACAACCGCTTTCGCAGCTTCGATTACACGGGCGATGTCATCGCCATTCACTTCACGACCTTTAACGGCGACCATTCCATGAGAATCAAACGATTGAATGTGATTGCCGCCAACCGAAACCCAGATTTTTTCAGCGCGTAGGCCTGACATAAGCTCAGCTTCTTCGCGAGCTTTCTGAATAGCCTCTGCAACGGCCTCAATATTAACAACTACTCCGTGGCGAACCCCGAAATGAGAGGCGCGACCAAGACCTAGAACTTCAATACCTTTAGAAGATGAGTTTGCGATCGCAAAAGCGATTTTTGTGGTGCCAATATCGAGTGCACAGATCAGATTATGGGTAGACATCATGTCCTCACTCTAGCGTTTCTGCCGATAGTCGGCTTAAGTCCGCCGGGCTTTCATCCAATGAAAACCCTCTATTTAAGCCTAGGGGGCGTTACGCAGCTTGACAACAACTTTTTTGCTCAGCCGAGCGTCGATAATGCGACCGGTCAACTGTTGGGTTCGCAAATAATCGAGCACTCTTTGCGCTTGCGATGCATGTCGCGTGAAATCCTCAGCGCCCATCCATATATCTATACCACCAGGCGAGGCGGTCAAAATATAGCCACGCTTTCGATCAAATTGTATTTCTGAAATTTGCGAAAGACTTAACGAGCCGCGCTCGGGTAAAGCCAACATCAGTTTCAAAACATTTAAGCGCGCGCTTTGATCTTGCAGAAAAATTTCACCACGTAGTATCGGCCCATCAGGGGTCTCGGCCGTCTCTAACGCCGGTAGCACCTCACCATCTCTGGCAACGGGGTAAAGCTTGTCTGAGCTTTTGGTCATAATACTAGCAATGGGAGTATACGGCGTCACCGAAATCAAAACCTTATTCGGCAAGATGCGCGTGACCTTCGCTTCTTTCACTCGCAGATCATTTTGCACTTTGGTCAAAAGATCGGCGATATCCAACTGCCAAACATAGCGGCCGCGCAAATATTTAAATCGTGTTTCGAAGGTGTCTTTGATTTTATTAAAGATGACACCCTGACTGGCGTCTTCAGAAAGTTGAACATCGAGGTCGCTGACGCGAAAAAAGGGGCTGGTAACGGCCGAAAAAACCAAATAGACCAGCGCCGAAATAAAACCAGTGGCGACTGCAATTTTGCCCCAGATTTTATAGTTCATTAACCTGCCTCAACATTATTTAACACCTTGATAATCAAGCGCTGCACGCTCAACAAGAATTTCGACCAATCGATTGAAATCAATGTTTTCGTGCCGCGCGGCCTTTGGCAAAAGCGAAGTCGGGGTACACCCGGGCAGCGTATTGATCTCAAGTACGTAAGCGCGATTTTCGTTATCTGCAACCTTGGTCATTCGAAAATCAATGCGTCCATAGGTTCTCAAACGACAAACCTGAAAGGCCTTAAGCGCGGTCTCTTGCACATGCTTCATGGTCTTCGCGTCAATTCGGGGCGGCATAATGTATTCGGTGCGACCAGCGGTGTACTTGTTTTTGTAATCGTAAAAATCAACCTTCGGTACGATCTCAATGGGGGTCAGCACTTTGCCGTCCAGTATTGGCACCGTGAGCTCCATGCCATCGATAAAATCTTCAATAAGAATATTCGAATCGTACTGAGCCGCATGGCGAAGGGCCGAGGCCAATTCTTTTTCATCTTTGACAATTGTAACGCCGAAACTTGAACCCTCGCGCGAAGGCTTCACCACCAGCGGCACCTCGATTTTGGGTCGATACTTGACGATTGAATCTTTGTGCACGACTTCGTATTTGGCCGTCGGTATTTGGTGATTAATCAAAACTTCTTTGGTGGCGATTTTATCCATGCAAAGGGCTGAAGCGAAAACACCGCTGCCGCTGTAGGGCAGTTTGATGTATTCGCAAATGCCCTGCACGATACCGTCTTCAGCATATTTGCCGTGCAAAGCCAGCAGTGCGGCCTCGGCGCCATTTTTTTTAGCCATCGAAATTTGTTCGAGAAAATCTTCTTTGCAATCGACCACTTCAAAGGGGTAACCCAATTCAGTCAGCGCCTGCGCAAACCCTTTGCCGGTTGAAAGGCTCACCTCGCGCTCAGCCCCGAGACCACCTTGCAACAGAACGACTTTTTTCTTCTTCGAATTGATCATGTGGCTATTTTAAGCGCAGGCCTTTGGTAGCGTCTATAGCAATCGAATGACCCTCCTCACTTTGAGCACGGCCTTAGGCCTAGACCAATGTCGTGTGGTCGACCTTCGTCTAGCCCCTTCAGGCAAGTCGAAGCTAATTGTAAAAACACAATAGCCGATACAATCTTATGTCAATCGCCAGCCTACTCAACATTACAAAGACTGAACCCGAGCTTCTTGAAATGGTGGCCGTCGAGCTTCAAAATAATTTTTTGAAACATCAAAACCAATTTGTCTTTTTAAAGCTTGAAAAATGCGGGCCCAACCTATCGAAATTCAGTTGGCTAAAAACATTCGACGACCCACAGGCTTTCGACCATTTCATCTTCGAAACAGAATATTTTCGCAGCTGCCTTATGGTCAAATTCGAAGATGGAGAATACGTTGCTCTCTGCCAAGGCTTTTGGTGGAACAATAAAATCGAAATCAATCGCACCCATAAAACAATCGGCCGGCCGTGGGTCGAAAAAAGTAATCCCGAGAATTGTAAAATGATGCCACGTGAACTTATGGATCTCGTATTTGAAGAAATTTCAGATAAATTAGCGGCGGCGAAAAGGCCGAAATCCGTATAACCCGTTATTGCGATTGAAAATCTCGCCAATACTATTGCCCTTCTCCGTCGCAATCAGATATCGCGCAAGTCGCTCACCCAAACTTTCAAACTCCAAAAAAATAGTCCATTTATTACCACTCGAATTGAGAACGCCCAAAATTATCTTTACCTCGTGAGCACTATAGTCATGAACCCAAAGCACATTGTCGGAAAAAGAGAACCAAAGCTCCAACTCGTGCATATTCTTATTCGTCCGGGCTCTTCGCCGAAACTCGGACTTAATCTCCGAAAATCCGGAAATAATTTGGTGGGGCTGCACGCAATTGCTCCTCGTTAAAATAACGAGTTTCTGAAGCAGCAATCGTGCCAGTTTATTGACTAAGGCCGATCTATTTTCGATGGATAAGAAATGTGGTGACTAAAACTCGCCGATTTGCACAACTTCAGTTTTGAGTTCGACGCCTTTTTCTACGAGCACGGTCTGGCGCACGTGATTAATCACAGCAAGAACGTCGCGCGCGGTGGCGCCGCCCTTATTGACAATAAAATTAGCATGCTTCGTTGAAACTGAAGCACCGCCGACCGCAAAACCCTTAAGCCCACAGCCTTCAATCAGTTGTGCCGATTTGTGGCCGAGCGGGTTACGAAAAACCGAACCGCAATTTGGCATATCAAGCGGCTGGGTGGTCACGCGTTTTTTGGTCTGCAGCCGAACTTCGTCCATCACATTTTTTTCAGGAGTATACGGCCAGGTTAAAACCACACGGGTAATAATACCGGGCTGCCAACCTTGGCTGTGGCGATACTCCCAATGAATATCGCGGCCGAGAATTCGAATTTCGTTAAAAAAATCATCACTGCGTAAAAATTTATCGTGCGGTTGAACGCCCGCTGATTTGGGGCGCAAAACCTCAACCTCGCTGACGATCTCGCAAAATTCGCGGGGTACACGCGACTCGCCGATGCCGGCGTTCATCACAACCCCGGCGCCGAGATCGCCGGGTATGCCGGTTAGAAAAATCGCGGGCGCTAATTTATTTTGCAGAAACACTTTCGCAGCTTCAGATTTTGGGGTGCCCGCCAAGGCGCGAATAATTATTTTTTCAGATGTTGCTGACGAAACCACTGACGAACCCGCAGTCGGCCCCGCCGCTGGGCTCGCGCTAAAATATTTTTCGCTGGGCTTAATGACTTCTTCAACTTTATTCAAGGCGTGAACCGATATCACCAGGCCTTTAATTTCGCCGTCTTGAATCAGAACGTTTGAGCCAGCACTAATCACCCAAACCGGCATTGTATTTTCGAGAGCCCAACGCCAAACGCACTTTAGCTCGTCAATCGAGCGGGGTTCAGCATAATGTTGAGCCGTGCCGCCGACCTTCCACCAATTAAGCTCTTTTAGAGAGCGCGATTTTGTGATGAGGTTTTCGGCCAGAAGACTCAATGAGACCTCTAAGCTTTGGCGCGCAAATAGATCTCTTCGCCCAAACGCCAGACATCGCCAGCACCGAGGGTGAGAAAAATATCGTCGCTCTTAAGAGTTTTTGAAATATCATCGCGCGCTTTTTCTTTTGATTCGAAATAGAAGCGATTTGGATGACGAATTTGTTCAAGCAATTTTTTTGATGTTACGCCAGCAATCGGGGCTTCACCTGCGGCGTAAATATCGAGTAGACAAAGTTGATCGGCGTCGCTGAAGCAAGACAGAAAGTCATTCCAGCAGCTTTGGGTGCGCGAGAAGCGATGGGGTTGAAATAAAACAACCAGCCGTCGATCCGGAAACTGCTCTTTGAAAGCCGACAAAACGGCTCGCACTTCAGTCGGGTGGTGGCCGTAGTCGTCGTAATAGTCGACGCCGTTAACCGTGGCCTTCTTTTGAAAGCGACGATCGACGCCGGTGTACTCTTCGATGGAGCGCAGGCAACGATCAAACGAAAGCCCGGTCACATGGCCTGACAGTATGGCCGCGACCGCATTCAAAGCATTGTGCCGACCCGGCACCTGCAAATTGAATTCGCCGATTTCTACGTTGCGGTGGTAGAGCTTATATCGCGAAGCTTGGCCCTCGATGCGATATTCGTTATCGGCACCAAAACCGTAAAATAAAATTCGCTTCGGAAAGTCTTTAAATATTTCATGAATGCGCGGGTCGTCGCCGCAAACAATCGCCACGCCATAAAACGGCACGCGCGACGCAAATTCAACAAACGCGTTTTCAAGCGCCTTCATGGTGCCGAAATGATCAAGATGATCGTTGTCGATATTGGTAATAACCGCAATTTCGGGGGTCAATCGATTGAAACTACCGTCGCTCTCGTCAGCTTCGGCGATCAACCATTCGCCGCTGCCGAGCTTGGCTGTTGATTTAATTAGATCGAGACGGCCACCGACGACAATGGTGGGGTCCATGCGGGCGCTTAGAAAAATTGTCGCCACCATACTCGTCGTTGTCGTTTTACCATGCGAGCCGGCGATAGCGACCCCGCGGCGCAGGCGCATGATTTCAGCAAGGGCTTCGGCCCGGGGTATTAAAGGCACGCCCCGTTTTTTGGCTGCTTGATATTCGACATTTGAGGGTTTTACTGCCGAAGAGTAAACCGCGACATCAACATCTTCGATATTTTCTTCGCGATGCCCGATGATCACCTTGACGCCAATTTCGCGCAGGTGCAGCGTTTGCTGGTTTTCTGAAAGGTCACTGCCCTTAACTTGAACGCCCATGTTGTGCAAAAGTTCGGCGAGGCCGCACATCCCGATACCGCCGATACCGATAAAGTGAACTCTTGCTTTCGCGAGTCTAACTAATTCTTTCATTTCAACTCTTTCATTTAATAAACAACACTTACACTTTCTTTCAGTTTAGGGCCAAGATTATTTTTGCGATTTCGTTGGCCGCTTGAGGTTTGTGAAAATCGCGAATTTTATTGGCAAGAGCGGTTAATTTTTGCGGCGCGCCCTCGAAGGTTTCAATTTCACGAATCAAACGCTCGGCGGTCAATTCTTTTTGCGGCAATAGGATGGCCCCACCAATTTTTACGAGAGCCTCTGCATTTTTTGTTTGATGGTCATCGGCAGCTGTAGGCAATGGCACCAAAATGGCACCGCGACCACTTGCCGCAAGTTCTGAAATTGTACCGGTGCCCGAACGGGCCAAAATCAAATGCGCCCACTTCAGACGCTCGGGCATGTCGTGCAAATAGTCACGAACCTCAACTTGGCTGCTGATTTCGCCGAGCTTGTCGTATTCGCTGCGCACGCGCTCATAATCGGTGGCGCCGGTTTGGTGAACGATTCGAATTTTTTTACTCCAAGCGCCGCCTTTTTTTAAGGCCTCGATCAGCGCATTATTGAGAGCCCGGGCGCCTTGGCTGCCGCCAAAAACAAGCAGACGAAACTCGTTGCCGCTCGCCGTTTGCGGAAACTGCCCCAGCGCTTCTATCTCTTTTCGAACAGGCATATGCACGCGAATCACATTCTTGTTGTGCAAAAAACGCGCGGCCTCTTCAAACACCACCAAACACTTGTCGACAAAGCGCGCGAGAATTCGATTGGCGAGGCCGGGGTAAGCATTGGGCTCCCAAATAAAAGTACGAAAGCCCATTAGCGCTGCGGCAAACACAATTGGGCCCGAGGCATAGCCACCGACGCCGATCACCGCTCGCGGCCTGATTTTCAATAGAAGAATAAAAGCCTTGATGATCGCAAAGGGCAATTGAATGAGAGTTTTTATTCTTTCAAACAATGGCACGTTGCTATTTAATTTACCAATCGAAATATAATGAATCTGAAACCCAGCGCGCGGCACAAGCTGTGACTCAAGCCCGGTCGGTGTCCCGACGAAATCAATTTTCTCATCTGGATCCATCTGCTGAATCGCCCGCGCAATCGAAATCGCCGGGTATATATGCCCACCGGTGCCACCGCCCGCGATTAAGATCGACATTTTACTCTCGAAGTTTTCATAGTTTTTTTCAATGCGACTTAATTTTTATAAACGCACGGGCCGTATTTTTGCGCGCCTGGCGATCAATATTTAACAAGAGCCCCAAACCAACGCAGGCCGCGAGTAAATGACTGCCACCGTAACTCAAGAAGGGCATGCCCAAACCCTTCGTCGGCAATAAGCCCATGGCCACACCGGCATTAACCAGAGTGGTAATGGCGAAGGTCAGCGTAACGCCGAGTGAAATAATTTTTTGCCGTTCGCTATCGGCATTAGCGGTGATTTGCAAACCCCGCAACACGACGAAACCAAAGATCATCAAAACCGCGACGACACCGACAAAGCCGAGCTCTTCACCCAACACAGACATCGTGAAATCGGTGTGGGCTTCAGGCAGAAAGAAGAGTTTGCCTTGGCCCTGGCCAAGGCCGACACCGGTGACCCCGCCAGAATGAAAGCCGAGCATACTTTGAATCACCTGAAAGCCCTTCTTCTCGGGGTCAGACCACGGGTCAAGAAAGGCCGTGATTCGTGTCATGCGATAGCCTACGCGCGCGATTAAAAAATAAAACGCCACTGACAAGGTGCTTAGGCCGGCAATCACGTAGCGCCACTTAAGGCCGTTAACAAAGAGAATTGAAAAGCCAACAACTGTGATGATCGCAAACGAGCCAAAGTCAGGTTGCTTGAGAAGTAAACCCACGGGCATTAGAAATAATGTCCATCTCAGTAAATTGCGCAGGCGAGGTTCAAAATATTTTTCGTTTGTTAACATATAAGCAAGCGCAACTGGCATGGTGTATTTTAAAAATTCACTAGGCTGAATACGAAACGCTGAAGAAATCTGCAGCCAGCGCGCGGCGCCACCAACTCGAAGACCTATGCCCGGTATCAAAGTTAAGACAACGCCGACACAAGCCGCCGCCCAAACGGCGAGACAGATTTTTTCGAGGTACTTCGCTGGCGAATAAGACAAGGCGAGCAAGAGGGCAATTGACGCCACGGCAAACACGGCCTGTTTTTTTACAAAGAATAGACCGTCATCGAACGACTCGATGGCAAAAATAAAGCTCGACGAGTAGACCTGAACTAGGCCAAGCCCCAAAAGAAAAATAATGACAACAAATAAACCACGATCGATTTGCACGCGCATGGCTTCATTTTACTCATTGAATGAGAGAGCCCGCAACGACGACGCCTGACCCAGACCAAGGTCGGGCCCCTCATTACTGTATTTCGGTAGCGGCGCTTTCAGCTCGAGTGGCGCTAGAGGCGTTGTCGCGTTCATTTGGCGGGCGAAAGAACTGATGAAATTGCGATTTCTTGCCAGCAACATATCTTTTTAAATCGGCCGCCCTAAAAACATCGAGTTCTTTTTCGATTTCAACGTTGGTCATGGGCCAGCCTGTGGCCGTGATGTGTTTTGCATCGGCAGCGTAGACATGATTCAGCAATACTTCGCCGGCGGCCTTGATCGTACCAATGGCGATAAGAGTTCGCACCGGCACGTCGCGAATATCATCAGTGACCCCTAAAAGCTTTTTAGTCATCGCCCAAAGCGCATCGTTGCCTCTGGCAAAACCAATTAATTCGGCACCGGCCCAATTTTTAAGAGGTGAATGCAATTGATAAGCACGCTCGTTCATCCAGGTCATAGAGGCATGCATGACGGCATCTTTATAACGCGAATCGCGCATCAAGCGCTGATCACGCCATTCGAGAACCACATCAAAGCGCGGGTCGGTCTCAACATCGATCGGGGTAAAAATGTGACCTTGCTTCAAACCGATGGCGTGCAAAAACTTGGGGTTCTTTAAAGAAATCTCTGAAGAGAACATGGGCAAAATCACCGACCCGCCACTCGCCTCTTCAAAACCCTCTTCGGCCACCTCAGCACAACTCAGCGCCGAGTGATCTTTGAAATCAAGATTATAATCGTACGGGATCTTCTTGCCTGCGCTCTTGGCCTCAAGCAATCGGTTCATCATGCGATCAGAAGCGTCTTTGCCCATCGCTTGATTTTTCGGGCGCAAAACCAAAATTCGCGCATTCTCATTCTTCAGAGCGTAGTCAATCGCATAAGTGTCAAAGCCCGGGCCGACATACGACTCGAGCGTTCTGACTTCACCGGTTTTTTCGTTAACATTAACAAAAACAATGTGACTGTACTGACTGCTCACATCGGGTATCGCCGAAATTGTCGAACTCAAAAAACTCACACCTTTTGTGATCATTATATCGCCGGTTTGAAAATGAAAACCTGAGGCCTGAAATTGCGGGTTCAAATGATAAGGTGGGTACGCGGCCTGATCTTCGAGTGGGGTCGGCTGCTTTTGAAAATCTAAAGTCTCAGATTTTACCTGTTTAAATTCAGGGTAAACAAATTCGCCAACATAATCTTCAACCGCGCGCATTGTTCGGTAGGTCGTCTTCACTTGATCAACACAAGCCGCATTGAGATTTTGCGCCGAAATCTGATCGTGCAGCGCCAGTCGAATGCCCCATAGCGTGCTCAAAATCTCATGCCCCTGGCGAACGAGTTGATTTTTATTGGCCTTGGCCAAATCAAAATCAACGACCGATTTGGTAACCGCGGTCAAAAATGGCTGACAATTCGCATTCGAAACTCCACCAGCTTTAATAAAGTCTTCAACCTTAGTGGCCTCTCCAACAAAATCATTCTTAGTGAAGTCTGGCACTGGGTAGCCCGGCGTCTGCTGATGCGCAGCGGGCCCCTGGGGCCTCATCTGGCGGCCAAAACCCGCCTGCGTAACGATCGTTAATGCAAGCAACACAGATATTTGGCTTAATTTGTAGTTTTTCATAGATAACCGGCATCATACCAAAGCCCCATCGAAATCAAAGGCCTCTTGAAAAAACGAAAGGTTTGTCAAATTATTAGACAGTTTGGTATACCTGCCCTTCTTGAAATGCATCAAAATGCGGAGAGGTGGCCGAGTGGCCGAAGGCGCTCGATTCGAAATCGAGTAGACCCTAACAGGTCTCGTGAGTTCGAATCTCACCCTCTCCGCCAAACTCCCAACTTGCCCCCATACTTTGTTGCTCGCCACTCATTTCGTTGCGACGTACCGCTTGGTACGTCTCACTTCATTCGCGGCTCGTGTCGCGTCTGGGGGCAAGTTCGGAGTTTGGCTGGATTGAGCGTTGAACTTCGGAGCCGCAGACCGTGAGTTCGACCGAAAGCGCACGATGCGCTTTCGGAGCGAGACTCGCGTATTCGCGAGCGAGGCCGAAGGCTCGAGGCCAGGATGGCCGAGACCATCTCACCCTCTCCGCCAGAATCATTCGGATATCCGATATCTGATATCAGTGGTGAACTTAGAATTCCGTCGCCGGCTTGTCTTTCCAAGAAAATTGCATTTCTCTAAACTTTGATGCGAAGTCATCGTCCTGAATGTTCACCATCAGCTTTGGATGACCTTTGTACTTTGCCCAAACTTCTCCGGCACGATCAGCCGTAGTAAAAAAGCACCGGCCTAAATACATTCCATCACGATCTTTTTTTGTCATTTTGACCCAATAACAATCATCACTTTCTGCAAGTTTTTGGAGAAGGGATCGCAGAAGTTCGGGATCATTGGATACAAAGCAAACTTTTACGTTAGCGTGCTCTTTGCCAGCCTTTTTAGCTGGGCCATCAATGCATAAAAAGGAGCCTTGTTCATAAAAATCAGTTTCCATCCATAAATTGTGACTTAGTTCCTTATGATGGTCAAAGCGCTAAGGCTTAGCGGAGTTCGAAAGTAGCTCTCTGTCCCTCGGCTCTAAGGTGCGTAAACACGATTTAAGCGGCGAAAGCGAGACACTCAGATATAAAGTCATTGGATTGAGCGTTGAACTTCGGAGCCGTAGACCGTGAGTTCGACCGAAAGCGCACGATGCGCTTTCGGAGCGAGACTCGCGTATTCGCGAGCGAGGCCGAAGGCTCGAGGCCAGGATGGCCGAGACCATCTCACCCTCTCCGCCAACTTTGATAGTAGTCGAACCCACGGTAGACCCCAAAACAGATTTAAATGAAGCAATGCGAGCGCCGCTTTTCTGGCGGAGTGCTTTCTAGTTGATCAATTGTGCGCGGAATTCTTGGCGCGAGATCAACCGGTCGGGATTAAGGGGTTACTTAGCGTAGAAAAATGAGATTTTCTTAATTTTTGAACGCTTTTAAGCCGATCGTTTCTTCCAATTTGTATGAGGTTTCAGCCCCTCTTCTTTGCAGAATCGCAGAAACAGATTCATGAGAGTCTGGTATGGCACACCTTCTTGTTCGCTAAGAGATTTGAAGTACGCAATGACGTCTTCGTCGAAGCGAATTGTGACTGGTTTCTTGAGTAATTTGAGGTAGGGGTTCGGCTCCCATTTCATCTTTTTTAAATCGTAATTTTTCTTCATAATCCATCCTCATATTGTTTTCGTTCAGAGGCCGTTAGTTTTCTTGCACTGACGATTCTAATAATTTCGTCATCATCACGAAAGCAGTGAACAACTAGTAAAAGGCGATGACGGGCGCTGTGACCCACCGCCACAAAACGCACTTCACCTTTTGAGTGATCTGGGTCCGGCGCTACCTTCGTGAGCGGATCAAAAAATACGGTCTGCGCCTCTTCGAATGAGATGCCATGTTTGCGAATATTAACCTGATTCTTTTTTTCATCCCATTCGAAATGCACAACCTCTATTGTACATACAAAATACGTACAATCAAGTTATTTTGTATTTAGCATGTCAGAAACAAACGATTGACTACACCTGAGATGTTTCGCGAAAGCAACAGTGGTACCCAACAAGCGCATGCGTGGCCTCAACTCATTACATTTTAAGTATCAAAAAATTGGCCCTTTAATTGCTCTATTACCCCTTAGATTTGGTCATTACTAACCAGGAGCAATATATGCGAGCCCTTTATGCCATAATTTGTCTTTTAGCCATTTCTTCAACAGGCTTCGCCGATGGCGAAGTAAATGGCTTGTCTGCAAAATTAGACCCCGCAGGCAGACGGATTATAGTTTCTGCGCATTATGGCGGTTCAGTAGAGGGTAAGCTCGGGCTACGACCAATCGCCTGCTTTAAAACCAAAGCAAGCAATGGGGCGAGAAAACCGACATGTGTTATTTTAGTTTCAGTGACTGGCACCAATAAAAATGAGTCTACTGGCAGTAGCAGCAGTATATCCGTAACCTTAAATGATTTGTATCAACTCGGCCTAGCAGACCTCAATGAAGCTAAACTTATCTTTATCGGCACAATTGGCCTCGGCAACATAATTGCCGAAACGTCAGCGGTCGTTCAATTGCCTGAAGTCGATATGAGACGAAGTGAATAATTACATTGGGTTTTGTTTACATCTCCACTAATCCGTTTTAGCCTAAACGGAAAATTAGGAGATTATTATGACTAAGACTTTTATATTATTTTTGATTTCTGTTGCTGGCTATCCCACGGTTGCTTGTCCAAATTTATCTGGCAGATGGAACTGCGGTAGAGGTCAAAATAGTTGGAGCGTCGAGGTTTCACAATCAACCCCATCGAGTGGGAATGCAATTTACAAATTCGACGAAGGCTTTAGGACTGAAACATACATTGCCGACGGCAATTGGTATCAAATAAACTCGGCTGATGGCGACAAGCTATCGATTAAATCATTCTGTGAAAATTCAAATTTTCATCTCATGTGGCATAATGAATACCACAATGGTGAGGTCGTTAATGGCGCGACAAAGAACTTCATCAATGACATTGGTGATTGGGTGGCTGATTCAGAAGCCAACGGCTATCCGTCGGGTCATACGATGTGTGCTCGCGAAACATCTGATCGGGTTACCAGGGGATCACATTGAAATTCAAAATGGATTTGTCGCGATTAATGGAAAGCTGCTAAACGGCGATCAAGCGGGCAAAATGCGTCTCGCGACTCCTGAATCTGTAGAAGTCTTTTACGATGAACGAATTGGCGACACGCTAGTGAGCATTAAGGACACATGAATCTAGAAAATATCATTCACTATGTAGCTCTCATTGTCGGACTTGTTACGCTCATCATTGGGATAAGTGCTGTTATTCGTCCGAAACCAATGTCTACTAAGTTTGGAATTGCGGCGAACGACGCAACGCTACCTTATGTTGTAAGTACCGGGATTCGAGACGTATTTATTGGGCTTACGGTTCTGATCCTGTTTTATCTGTCTGAATGGCACACTCTTGGCGCCATAAATATTTGCGTTGCTGTAGTCGCAATTTCTGACTTTTTAGTCGTCAGAAAACATGGTGATAAAAAGACGTCCTATATTCACCTTGTCGGCGCGATAGCCGTCGTCGTGTGCGGTGGCTGGCTCTTATTTTGGCCAACCTAAGTTACTAGTGGTATCGCCAGTGCTTGGCCACCCTCTCTTCAGCATCAAAAACATTCTACTAAATGGCCCAGCGCCCGGTATCGACGGGTTCTATTTGCACTGGTGTGCAATATCAGACATACAACGAGCATACTCACATCCGGTGAGGGGCTCACATTTGCCAATTTTAAGATACGATGGCTCGCCTTCAACATTGCCTGGCACCACAAAGCATGTAAGTTGCGTTGGCTCCGGATTTTCTAGTCGGCTCGGATGAGAGTAAGAGCCGGCGTACGAAATTTCATCGCTACCCATACCGGCACATCTTGTGTTGGGGTGCCCCCTAACTATGTCGGCAGAAAGCAAAATGGTGGAGTCATAGAAATATGAAAACTCCTTTGTGGTTTTGGTAAAAGTGATACATCCACCTATATCCGACTGCTCACTCTGAGAAAAACTCGCCTCTTTTTTTGCACCGCTTGCCAAGGTAATAGTGGCTTTGCTATCGCCTGGCGCCCCTTCTTCTATAGTCGCGAAGAATCGCCTAGAGCTTGAAACGTAACAATTCAATTTCTCAGCAAAGCTAAGGCTGCTGTAACCTGTTGTAAAAATGCTTAAACCGACCAATGCCAAAAATACTCTATTCATATGAACCCCCAAATTTGTTAAGTAACTATGCCTATGTGTACCGTTAGCGATCTGTCCATGTAAAATTAATTGATTTAATCATCTAATAAGATATTCTAATCAAATGAAATTGAACTCATCACAGCTCGAAGCCTTTTACGCGATTGCTAAAACATTGCACTTTACAAAAGCCGCAGAAATACTAAACGTCACTCAGTCGGCACTTTCTCAAAGAATTGCAAAGCTTGAAGAAGAAGTTGAAACGACCCTTTTTATTCGTGATCGCACGTCTGTGCGCCTAACTGAAGCCGGCCAAGAAGTTTTGAGGTTTTGCCAAGTCAACGAGTATTCAGAATCTGATCTTTTACAGAAACTAAAGGGGTCAAAAGAAGGGTTTGGTGGCGTGGTCAGAATCGGTGGTTTTTCATCAGTCAATCGCTCGCTTGTTATCCCGGCCTTAAAAAAAATGATGGTCAAAAATCCTGAGTTATCAATTCAGTTGTTTACAAAAGAAATACGAGATTTAGAAGACCTGCTAAAGCGCTCTGAAGCCGACTATATAATAACAAATCGAAAGGCCGCCTCTGCCGATGTTGAAAGTATTTTTTTAGGGTTTGAAGAGAATGTGCTCACGAGATCCAAAAAGCACCCCGACACTCAAATTTATATTGATCACGACGAGAATGATCCGATTACTAAGGGCTATTTTGCTCATTTGAAATCAGATCACCACCCTAAAAAGATGCGATATCTCGATGATGTTTATGGCATTATAGATGGAGTAAAAAATGGCTACGGTATGGCTATTTTGCCGAAACATTTATTAGAGGCCGAAAAAGACCTTGAAGTCGTCAGCCCCAAGCAAATTTTATGGGTCTCCGTTTATCTACAATTCTATCGACAGCCCTACTATCGAAAAACGCACGTGCAAGTGGTCGCCGATTTAAAAAGTCATTTTTCTGAAATGCTCCGCCATGAAAAATAGTCACTATGGGTGCCCCGCCGACCATTGCGATATCATCGCCCTCGAATTTAATGAAACCGGAAATAAATTAGTCGGCGTCATGAGTTGTGATCACGATGAGAAGCCTTATCAAATCAGAGTCTGCGAGATTATTACGGCCAGCGACTAGTGGCCTTGGGTTGCCTGTAAAGAAGTTGTGACCTCGCGCACGAGATCTCGCGCTTAAATGTTTTTTAACTATTTTATCGCCGACCACGGCATGGCCTAAAACCATTGTTTTCATGGACATTAAATTGTGCTTGCGATATTTGTGGCCGGTAAAGACTTGGGGGGGCCTGATGAAAAAAACTTACATCACAATTTTTTTACTCATTTATTCGATTAATACATTCGCTTTTGATTTTGATCGAGCGACTTGTAAGGCAACTGCTAATAACAACAAATATGTGATGAAGCACGATTTAGCCAGAGGGCACTTTGATATTAATAATTCGGATGTCGTTGCAGGCATCTTAAAAAGTGAGGCTGGTGTGATTGTTTCGATATTTTTCCGAGGCGAAAGAATAAATACATACGCTAGCCCTCAAGAAAATTTTCTTCGATTGGCTCAATCACTTGGCCCCGACTATCAAGCTGGTCCAAAAGTTGTGATAGAGTGCGATTCTCCATGACCAATGACACTTTATAAATTGGCTGAAGATGCCCGATTTTTAGCCAAATATCGAATCGACGGCAAACCTTGGCCTCTAGTCCGCTGACACGAATATCAGCTGAGTCGACGGCCTTCGTTTCTGCCAACGGTATGATCGCAAAAAAGTCTAATTCAAAAATCTATTACTTTGCACGTTCAAGAATTTCTTTGAGGGCGCCGAGGTGTTTCTTGATAAGAGAAGGTGGCCCCGACTGACAATCCAGGTTGCTATATTCTAAGAACTTTGAAAAAGGCTCGCTGCTAATGGTTTCAAGCTGAAAATTGAGCTTATTGCCGAGAAGATCAGGGCGAATGGGCGCTGCTTGGGTCGAGCGAACGAAAGAATACCCGTCATCAATTTGAAGAGTTGCACGGCAGTTCTGGACCATATTTAAACCATTTGCAAATTTAGGGTCGGTGGCAGCCAGCTTTTTAGGCAACTCAGCAAAGGCAGCCAAAGTATAGTAAGCCACTACGTAACGCGCAAAAGCCTCGTTGTAGCGGGCGCCAGCTTCATTTGCGGGGTCTTTCTTCGCCTTTAGCCAGAGACCTCGCCGATCAATATATCGAGGGGTCACATCTTTTGCCGACGCCACAGCCTCATTTAGTTGAGCTTCAAGACTTACTTGCTTTGATTTGGCGATCGAATCTTTAAAAAAAGCATTTCTTGAATCGAGCAAATCGCCCAAGGCCTTTTCGAGGCTATACTTAAGAGATTGCTGAAAACTCACTGAGGCGATGGTTTGGTCATAAAAGAACTCAATAATCGTACCTTGCACATACGATAAGTTAATTAGATCGTAAGAGAGAGCCGGCTTGGCCTCTTTTTGTGCAAATTGAATTATAAGCTCGGCACTAGAAGCCCAAACTCCAAGATTCATCATCGCCTGCAAACTGAAAACGCGATCGAGCCCAGCGATAGCATTTTTTAAATCCTGCGCGGCCGGCTTTGCCATCTCATCACTGCCAAGATCGTCTAAATTACGTTGAAAAATAGATCGAGCGAAAAGAGCATCGACGACGGGTAGGCTAAAAGCGTCAGATTGGAGGCCTGATCCGCCGAGAATGGCTGTAGAAAAGCTAATTTTATTTTGGCCATAGTTAAATAATTGATGGAGCCAAGATTCATCGACAGATTGGCTGCGCTCGTCAAGGCGCGCCCACTTTTCAATTTCGCTGCGGCATTGTTGGTATGTCGAATTTGGCCAAACTGAGGGGCTTAAGCTAAGACAATTCTGCTTCAATTGATTAATATTAACTTTGAAATCACTAAACCCTCGCGAGTTGTCAGAACGCACGAGCTTTTTAAGCGTATCGCTATTTTCAAGCTTCGTATTGGCAATAAGCATATTAAAGACATTGAGTTCTTTTTGCTTTGCTGCGGCCTCTTCTGCCTGGACCGCTTCTTCTTTCTTTTTTTGAGCGGTCGTTACGCCCGAGTCGCTCGTAATCGAGTTGCTCGAATTCGTGCAGGCGATCATACCCGTGACGATACCGGCCACAACTATAACTGATGGTAACTTCTTCATACGCATCTCTCACTTTCTTAGTCTTAAAGCATTAAGCTCACTCATAAAGTTCGCAAAGGCCAACATGTGCAATACAAGGGCCATAGCGGAGGTGCCGCAAAACGGCCATTGCGCTCGCCGATCGAGCGGCTGTCTCCAATCTTGGACTATTTTGTGTAGGATTTGAGACAACTCGGACGCCATAACGAAATTACAATTTGATCCCGCTACCTATTCTATTTGAGCCGAGATCCGGCTTGGCATTTTGTTTGCCCTAGTGTCCGTCGGTAACTTTTAGCAAAAAGGAGATTCGATGAAAAATAAAATGATAAACCTAGCCTTGGCGCTGGCGATTTCTACAAACGGTCTGACGTTTTCTGTCAGCCGGGCCGACGATAATCCTAAATATGATATTCGGGTCTCTGGTAATGAGATTTATGTGACCATCGAGCCCACTGAGGCCGAAAAGCAAATATACGAGCGCTATGTAATGACCGGCCTCGTTCGCAATGACAACCCAGCACTTATTGTTGAAGCCGTAAGAGGATATCGCCAAGGCCTTGAGCTTCATGTCGACGATATCACGCCTGTCATGGGGGTCGGGTTAGACAAATTCAAAATCGCCTCTGCCACACTTGGAATGACGTCAGATTTAACTGCGCTTGGGGCTGGTATAGCCGGCACAGCAGCTGTTGCCGGTACCGGTGGTTTAGGTCTTATACCATTGGCATTGGCTGCCGGGGCCACATCCCTCAAGGTGTTGAAAGACGGAATCGAAATTGGCTCTCAAATGTACGACATTGGCCAATTTGAACGGCGCAAATCAATGAGCATTGTCGATGCTTCGGCTCAGCTTCGACATGAAGTTGACCTTTGTGAAGCCGAATTTCACGGTTGTAAGCGAACGCTCTTCGGGGCTATCGACGGCCGCGTCGGGGTTCCTGTTTCAAAAGGTGATTCATTGCCCGAGGTCGAAAGCGCACTCGAGTTGAGAAAGATGAATCGTAATATGGCCGTTTCGCTTACAAATCAAATTGAAGGTCTAAAATACTTAAAGGCCCTCAATGAACGCGCTCGGCGCGAATCGGCCTCTCGCTCGCACGCTCAAGAGGCGCAGGCCCAGGCTAACAAAACCCAAGTGGCCTATGAAAGAGAGCGGTTAGACGATGAGATTCTACACACAGAAATGCAAAATTATTTCGAATTAGCGGGTCACTTCGTCGGTAGTGATATGCAAGACCAACGGCGATTCGCTTCGGTCGCGCACATGGTGCTCGGGCTTCATTCACTTGATCTCGCGCAGAAAGGGATGGTGGCGGCCGCGCAAAAAGTCTCGGGTGAGATGTCAGTTGCTGAAGGCGCGAAATATCTCAATGCCGCCGAATCGTCGATCTCATTTAACTTTTACTTTTCGTGTGCACTATTGGTTTATAACACCTACAGCGCCTGGCAGTCTTCAGCGGGCGAAGCCTCGGCCCTCGAAGCCATTGGCAGACAGCTTGAAATTCTCGATCAAAAGGTGACCGCTTTGATTCACATCACCGTTGAAAATTTCGCTGACATCAAGAAAATGTTAAATACTCTTGAGTATCGCGTCGACCAAAACCTTTGGGTGACGACAAAAATAGGTGTGCAAAACTCGCCCCTTTTAAAGTCGGTTGCGCATGCTGATGACACTCGCCGCGCATTGATCGAGCAGTTGGTCGGCGGGCTCTATCAAAGTGGTCGTAACGTTAACCAAAATCAAATTACGTCCACGGCCAATAACTTAGCAATTTCGATAGGTCGGGCGCAGGTGAATATCGGCGATGCTGCTCACATTTTCGCCAATATAGAATTTGAATCCAATGGTCGAGCGCGATCGCAATCGGGTGCTGAATCTGACAAGGTGGCCCAAGTCATAGCTCTTTTAATGCCTGATTCGAATCTTATTACTTCTGAGCAACGGCTGTTCAATCAACCACTGTTTCTTTCAAATATGGCCGGTCAAATTTTCAGTTTTTATCTCAACAATCCGATGTCTGACAAAAACAATGCAAATGCGAAAAATGTGCTTGCAACGAGTCTCCAATCTCTTCAGCCGCTCTTACGAACAGATGTGCTGCCGAATCTTGATGTTTGGCATAAGTATGTTGAGTGGATTGTTCGCTACACCAAGGAGAAGCCAAATGGCGTTAGCATTGAACTTCTTGATCGCGCAAAAGAAATGGGTCAATCAATACAAGGCTTCTATGATCGCACGACGGGGTCGTCCTATTTTCAGGCGGCACTTCGATATAGCTTGTTGCGCTCTTTAAGAGACGTCGTAAATGCTCGAAATGATCTCTGGAGCTACGCACTCAATAGCTACACAAATCATTATGGCCCGAGTTCGCCCGGCGATGATGGCGCAAGCAATGTTGACCCGAGCGACATTATTAACTTCGAAAAACGGGACGCGAACGCAAAAGAAATTGCACCATTCTACCCCGCCTGCGATGGCGAAATAGGTATGTTTCAAATTAACTCTGATTTGCAGAAACGCGTTGGCGCAGCAACAAAAGAGTTTGATGGATTAAAGCCTTTTCAATTGTTGAGCTTAATGCGCCAAGACCGCAATGGCAAATCGGGCTTCTTTGCTTGCACTACGCGCGCATTTAACGGCGGTTTCAGCTTGGATATCGGCTACCAAGATGAGGCCACAGATAGAATCCTCAGCAATCAGTCAGGTCTTAATATCTACCGACTAAATTTAGAGTTTAGAGGTTTGCCGACACTTCAATCTATATCGAGGGGCGGCCCCGAGTATCAAGAAATGTTGGCCACGCCGGCATGGGACGGTCGACTTTTCTTCGGCAATCGAGGCATGGGAGGCCAGGTAAGATGGATGAGCCATTTGTATCAGAAATATTTCGGCACAAAATCAATTTCGCAAAACCTTCTAGCTGGTAGTGACGCCGGCAAGCTGAACTTGGCAAAAGTCACAAACTACGCTTACAGTTCGTTCGCAAATTTAATTGCAGCGGGCATGCCTCAGCTCGACCATGGAGTGTATTTAAGATTTAAGGGCCCAACTGCCGACAACTCTCTGAATAGCGCTTTAGCTCGGGCCAAAGCAACAGCATACTACAATGCGCTCGACCGCTACTTGCTGGTTTATTACACTTACTCGGCTTTCGCCGACCTTCAAAACCAGGTTTCGGGTCGATACAACGCGCCTTGCTCAGCAGCTCTTCACCTGAATTCTTCTGTTGACGGAGTGAGCGAAAAATCAATCGAGCCGTCGTCGCTACTCGAACTATTGAAGCGCCCAGTTGAGACGATTGATATTCGGCCGTTATCCGATACCTTCTCGAAGGCTTCATTTGATAGCAGTCGCAAATTTGACAAATTTGTTTGCCTTGACCCTGGGCCTCTTGCCATCAAAGCGAGCTTAAGTGCGCTCGACGTTATCAAGGCCCGCGCTAGTAAATTCTGGTTTCAGCGTTAAGACGTAGGGGTTTGTCGAGTCTTCTGTTTCGGGTGGCCCAAGCAGCCCTTTATCGGAAGATTCAACAAGCCTCGCATTCGAGCGCGTGCATTCGAATGGTATATACAATTGAATGCATTGGGCTTATTTTTAGCCGATGAATCTTCAGATCTCTCGAATTCTTCATGCTGGTTACCTTTTTGAATATGGCGATCAAAAAATTGCTTTTGATCCAATTTTCGAAAACCCCTTTAGTCGAAATTGTTATGCCTTCCCCAATGTTCAATTTGATCATGAGCAAATTCGAGGCCTCCGGCTCGATGCAGTTTTTATTTCGCATTTTCACGACGATCACTGCTCTTTGAAGAGTTTAGATTTTCTCGACAAAGAGACTCCGATCTATTTGTTCTGTGTGTTTCCGCAGCTTGCAGAGATGATTTGTAAATTAGGTTTTACCCATGTCCAGCAACTAACGCTGTCAACACCGGTCTTTGTGGGCCCATTTGAAGTTCTGCCACTGCCCGCTTTGGACGTCGACGTTGATTCTATTTTTCACATTAAAGTGTGCGGCCTCAATATCTTAAATGTTGTTGATTCGTGGGTCAGCCCAACGGTCATGAATATTTTGGCGCAATCTTCGCCTTGGGATTTGGTTCTTTGGCCGTTTCAAACCATGAGAGAGCTCGAAGTTTTATCGCCGCGCTATTCTGAACCTTCGACAGGCGACCTTCTGCCCGAGTGGTGCGAGCAATTGAAGATCTTAAACCCCCGCTTTCTCGTGCCAAGCTCTTGCCAATTTATCCACGAAGACTGGTCTTGGTACAATAGTGCTTTATTTCCGATTTCTTATAAGCGGTTTCAAGACAATGTCGCAGAGATTCTGCCTGAGACGCAAGTTTGGCGGCTCGACCCTTCGGCCTCGATCAAATTGGCTCAAAGCTCGATTGAAAACGGTTTACCTCTAAGTTGGGTTCAACCGCTCGAAGAACAAAACGTAGATTATAAATATATTTCTGAACTTAAGCCGCCATCGACGGCTGAGATATCAAAACGCTTTTCGCCGCTCACGAAAGACCAGACAGACATGGTTTTTTATTTCTGTCGAGATGAGCTACCCAGAAAATATAATGAGTTAGAGTTTCATGACGAGAGTTATTTTCACGAAGCAAAGATATGGCAACTGTCTATTTATGATCATCAAGGGCACCGAACTGACTTTTATTATCGAATCAGTAAAGGCTTTATGGAGCTAGCTTCGCCTGAACTGGCCCCCACAGCGTGGCTTACCGAAATCGCAGCCTTTAAACTGCATTCTGCGCTGACAACCGGAGAGTCTCTGACTTCTCTTTATTTGCGGGTTAACGATATGGCATTCGCCGCATCGACTGAAAATGAAATCCGCTCTGCTGATGTTATCGAAGACCCATTGATTCGTTGTCTTTTCAATCAAGATTTTGGAGCCTATCAACGTCATCAACTAGCGCAACTGCGATAAAAAAGGTGCGGCATTACTTTTCGTGATATTATTTGGTATCAGACAAATTTACGAAAAGTAGTGCCGTCCCTTTTGCGAGATTTAACAAATGATCGACGATCTGCAGCTTGAAATTCGAAGAAATCGAAGAAAAAACACAGCGACGATCACGGTTTTTCGCGCCGGTAGAATTGTCGTCTCTGTACCGACTCACTTCACAAATCATAATATTCGTGAGCTCATCGCCCGCAAGCGACCATGGATCAACAAGAAGGTCAAACAACTCGCGAGCCTCCCACCGCCGAGCCCCGAAGTTCAGTTTATCAACGATGAAGGTTTTTTGTTTCTAGGCGAAGACCGGCGCTTGAAAATTACCTACGACGGTTTTGTTGGCGCGTTTTCGACCGAGCAGCAGATTGTTGTTTCAGTGCCCGCTGGTCTGGCTGCAGCCGATCAAGCGCGCGCGGTCAGAAAAGAACTCGCCGCCTGGTATGCAAATCAGGCTCTTACGACGCTGAATGACCGCGTTGAATATTTCGCACAACACTTCAAACAAACACTTCAGGCCGCGCCATCTCGCGTCGGCGTCCGCTATTATAAAAGCCGCTGGGGGGTCTGCAAACCCAACGGCGAGATTGTATTCAATTGGTGTTTGATCATGGCCCCGCTCAGCGTAATTGACTACGTGGTGGTGCATGAGCTTTGCCACCTGCGGGTGCCGAACCACTCCCGCGCATTTTGGCGGCTAGTGGCCTCGATTTTGCCTGACTATAAGGAGTCAAAGCGCTGGCTGCGACGCGTGGATCACAAAAAGTGCTTGGCACCTTTTGGTAGCAGCCGCGCGTCAATGACCTAGGGTCGCGGCATGAATTTTACGTACAGCGGGTTTGCCAGTCGCAAGGGCCCTGACGCATTTGCAGAAGCAGACTCAGACGACGACTCGCTCGCAGACGACGGGATTGAGGTCACGGCCACCGACGTCGAGAAGTCGTGCTCTTCGGGGCGCGTGCAATTCGGCATCGCCGCATCAAAAATCTTCAAAAGTGGCCCGTGGGGCGAGCTAACGATTGCGGCAGAATAGTTATGGCAAGTTCCGCCCGCTTCAACGCGAAATGAAACATCCGTCTGAGCCGGGCAATTAATACGATGGCCGCCTGGGCGCGGAGGCGCTCCACAACCGGGTGGCACGGCCACAACGCTCACATCGGCTACCGGAACAAGCACCCCGGGGTCAGCGGCTCGCGCCACAGAGCCTTGAGATATTAAAATTAAACCCGAAATGAAACTAACACTTAAAACTAAAATTGATTTCATGATTTCTTCCAATCTTGATTATTGTTATTTTGATTCTTTGCAAGTGAGCATGCCGCCGCCGCAATCCAGACGCACGTTCGCTGTCATTTTACTTTTATCTAGGTAAACAAGCGCATAAAGCCCATCAACTGTCGTCATTTGCACAGCCGTAGCTGTTTGCTCTTCAATTTTTAATTCTTGATGACCAACCACTGTGCGCTGACCCGTTGGGCCGACAGATGAACTCAAAAGAGCCCCGCCCATAACCGAATATTCTGGCGACACCGCATGCTCGACAATTTCGAGCGAATATTCAAGGCCGGTGCTGGGTGCGGCTTCCATCGGCACACATGTGAGCAAAAGCGTTGTCGGCGCGCCCGGCTTCACTGGGTCGGCCCAAGCCATCATCGATGTTGCCACTAAAAAAGAACCCGCAATCACTGCCATCACTAATTTATTCACAACTAAACCTCCACAAAAAATGGTTAAGCTAACCTTCACTGACTATTCTGGCTGGGTCACTTTGTCATTCTCGAGAGAAAGATCTGGCGAGAGTGTAAATATAGCGATGCGGTGGTCGCGATATTTTTCAAGATCAGGGGGCCCTGCCGGGGTTCGCCCCCTTCGATGCCTAATTCAATTGCACTTTACCGCAGTAGTAAGAGTCGCCAGTCCACTGCTGAAAACCATTCGGGCCGTAGAGCGTGCCATTGACGCATGCATAGTAATAACCAACATTGATCAAATTCTGATCAGCACACGCCGATGTGTTGCCCGACCACACCTGAAAGCCCTCGGGCCCAAATAAATGCCCATCTACGCAGGCGTAGCGCGCATAAAACACGATTCGACTTGAGTCATCACAGACGCTGGTCGTACCAGTCCAATATTGAAAACCGTCGGGCCCGTAGACCGTCCCGTTTGTGCAGTAATACTGCCAATCGCGATTAGAATCGCCGTCCTGATCGTGTGCGTAGGCACCGATTGATAAAGACACTAGCCACATTAAAACTAAAAACGTTATTTTGGTCATTTTGCCCCCATTTTCTATACGAATTTGAAGAATAGCAAAAAGTGTACCAGGGCATTTTGACTATTTTGCCGCCGCAGAATTGAGTTGCTTAACAATCAGTGCGGTTTCATTCACCACGCGCTGACTGATCGCTGGGGCCTTATTGAAATATCCGAAATTTCTCAAATTAATGGTCGAAGTTGAATAAGTATTATCGGGCCTCGAATTAGCGCCGGCTTGAAACCGAAAGGGGTTGTTCTCAAGATCAACCTCAAAAGAATTTCGAAGAAACCAAGAGCGCGCCCCTTGGGCCACATGGCAGCTCGAGCAATTGATCGTTTCAGGGTTGTTAAATTTCGGGCTTTCAACTCTAAATATCGCGTCGACGGTTTTTTGCTTAAGGGTCTGCTGGCCATGGGCAAATTGTTGCGAGTTTGAAACAAGCTCATTAAAAGCATCAGGTGATTGAGGGTTAAGGCCGACTCCGCCCAAATAATTGAGACTATTTCGCGAGAAGTTTGAAAAGACCTCAATGGGCTTATCGAGAACCGGAATTGAAATTTTACGGGCCGAATTGTTCGCGACATCAAAACCCTGAAAAGTCCAGAACGGGTTGGCACCAACCATAAGAGTAAATCGCGAAAGCCGATTTGCACCCGTCAGCGAAAGCACCAAGGCACGCAGGTTCTGCCAGTAGTCTCCGTGCAAACCCTGCTGAGAGATAATGGGGTGAACACTCAGCGGCTGGCCAGCAGGCACGGCTGACGAATTTTTTTTGAGTTGCGAAATCTCGCTCAACAATTGCTGCAATTCTGGCTGCGTTATTTCATAAAACGTATGAATCGCGGTGTCGCGACTCGTCACTTGGTGATTTTCAAAGCGCAGAACCTGCCATACAAGGCGAATCTGGGCGCGGCAGTTCTCGGGGTGTTTGAAATCCAAATTTGGAAAGCACGGGTCAATGCGCAGGGCCACCACTCGAAATTGTTCAACGCCAGCAATCTCGCTCGCCAACGCCTGCTTTACGAAATCGGGCATTAGCACACCCGCCGCCCCGACCGACTGGGGGCTTAGTAAAGCCGCGTCTTCAATCGACTTTGGAAGTGGTAACAAAACCGAAATATCATTGAGTTCAAAAGCAAAAGCCTTGGCCGCGACGAGAAAACCTGAACTGAGTGAAATTAAACTGAAAAAAATTAGGCGCGCAAAGTAGACTTTTTTAAATGAAATCATCTTGCCGGAGTATAAACGGTTGCTTCGAATTTTTGAATGGCCTTGAAAATTTAACAAAAGGTGCCAAGCACTTTTTGGCAGAGATTCAAATTATTGCTGCACTGCCGCTACCAAAAAGTGCTTGGCACCTTCTGTCGCCCCGAGAATATCCTGGGCCTGCCAATTGGGCAGGTCAGAGACTAAATCTGCCAGCAGCAAATTGAATTTGTTCTCAGCGACGGCTTTAAGCTTTGGGTTTTGCGATGAAACTCCGTCGGCGAGTTCGCGCCATTCGGCCGATTGCTCGAGGCGGCTGCGAAGGGCCGTGGTCAATAGATCCACCCAGGTCGGCTGGCTGAAGGTAAAATTGAGCGCCAAGGCCGCGTCGGCATTCGTATCCGCTTTAGTTCTGTGCCAATACCCGCGTGGCACAAATAACATCGACCCGGGCTTCAGAACAAATTCAACTTCATTGTCCGGCATTTTTTCAGGCATCGCAGAATCAACGTAAGCCGCAAGCTCTGGGTCAACCGCGCACCCCATGGTAAATCGCTGCGTTGGGTTTTCGACGTTGCTATTTGGGGCGAGCCACCAGTGTTTGGTGCCATGAATTTGCAAAACAAAATTCACGTTTTGATCAAAGTGCGGGGCCGTGCCCTTGCCATGCGGAGTTGCATAGATCATACACCGGCCCACTGTCATCGCCGGCAAACCCAAATCGGCCTGTAGGGCCGCCAACCAATTTTTAAGCTCCGGCGAAATATTTTGAACATTGTTAAAAAGCAAAGGCATTTTATTGGCGAATAATTTTCGAGCGTCCGCCGGCGAGGCATCGACCGAGCTGGCCTCATCGGCAAGATCTGGCAAATGAACCTGAACCTGATGGGGCCAAGATTTAAGAAGTGCATCAAGCGATTGTAAAAACGGCAGCTCGGTCAAAGTTTTGATTTTTAATTCGTGGGTGACAAAAGGCTGCTTCGGCCATTGCGCCGACATAAATTCTTGTGGGGACACTGGCGAAATAAGAGGCGCTAAACCGCGATGCATTTGAGTGTTCCCTTTTAAGTTTGATTTGTGCGGTTGTAACACGATCGTTGCCAACGACCAAGCCCACTTCGCCTCAAGAGGCAATATTCAATTTAAAGTTGGGATTGAGCTCACCCATATATTTTACAAGGCGATCAATGGTGAGTTTATCAATATGGTAACGCACGATTTCGCTCACCCGCGCTTCGCTGATTTCAAGTTCAGAGGCAAGTTCGCGCTGCGAGATTTTGTTCTCGATGCAATATTTTACGAATTCGGCGCAGAGGTTGTACTTGATTCTTTCAAGGGCGGTGGCTTTAACTGGCAGCCCGCGAGATGGTTTCGCTTTTGCAAGGCGCCTTTCTAGCGAACTCAGTTCAGTTTCATCCGGCCAGTGATTCTTTTTATTTGCCATGTTTTCTCCGAAACGCGTTTCTTACACCTATGTACGTTCGATCTGGCGGGATAAGCCAAACCAACCGATAGGCTTTACCATGTACCCATCCTATCAAAACTTGCTGTTTTTTGCAAGTTTATACGCAAAAAGCTGTGGAGCGATCTAAGAATTGGCGAAACGTTTCTCTGAATTGGCTCAACCATTGAATTGGAAGGTTCCAAGAACCGTGCCGGCGCCAGAATGAATCAGATAATCTGAAGGTTCGCAAGTATCCGCAAATCCGATACTTCAGAAAGTATCGGACAATTGCGGCCGGCTCTTACCATCAGCCCTGCTGGGCCATCGCTTTCGTAAATTCTAAATCGAGCGCGGCAAATTCGGTATCACTGTCTTTGTGACGTTCAAATCTTTCTTTCACTCTAGGCATAGAGAGCACTTTCGAAATTTCGCCCTCGACGTATTGCTTTTTAATATCTGAGCTTTCAACCTCGTCGAGAAAGCCATCGAGATCGGCAATCATTTTTGTAAAAGGCCTCAGCCACTCAAAGTTTTTATCTTGCGTCAGTATCTGAAAAAACTCGAAGGGGTTCATTTTGCGCCCAAAATGGCTTTCGGCCTCTAAGCGCTCAAGTTCAAGAAGTCGACGATGGACTTTTTTAAGTTTGGTCATAAGGCCAATATAATGTTGCTTCGGCTCTAACATTTTTGCTCCCGATTGGTACGGCATTACTTTTATAACATCTTAGTTAGTTGCACCATCTCAGAATGAAAAAGGGTGATCACAAAGCCATGGCGCTTAAAAAGCCGAATGAGGCGGCCGTTTGTCTCGGCCGTATTATAAATAATTTTTGGCATATTCTTACTCACAAACCACTTTTCGATTTGAGCCATAAAGTCGGTGGCGATGCCCTTACGTCTGTAGGTCGGCTCGACAAACACCGTCGCGAAATATCCATAATCAGTCTTATCATCGGCGACTTCGATTCTGGCCAGGGCATGCCCCGCGATATGACCGTGTGGATCTTCGGCCAACAGCACTTTCGAAGTTGTCTTTGTTGAATCGAGGTGCCAAAGGACGCGATCTCTGAGCCATTCCATCGTGTACATTCCGCCACCTTTTTCTTCGCCCACAACTTCGATCAGAGTCTGCCGCATTCGAGTCGCAACCAACTCAATTTCAGCTGGCGATTGCGGGTTAAGCTCGCGAATAACCCCACCCATGGTTTTAAAGATACTAGTCTGATTTTTCAGGTCGCTCATAGAGTAGGTAATACCACAAAAAGTAATGCCGTACCTCTTTGACTTTAACCGGCGCCCAGGCCTAAAAAGTGAGCTTCACCCAGGGGGGGCGAAATGGCAATTCAAGAATTAAGCACCGAACAAGTCCACACCATGACTCTTAAAGAAAAAGACGAGTGGTGGCTGAAAAATATTTTCAAAGGCGACATGCCCCAGCTGAATTTGCGATCGGCCCTCACCGGCATGATCTTGGGCGGAGTGCTCAGCCTCACCAACCTCTACATCGGCATTCGCACCGGCTGGACTTTGGGCGTCGGCATTTCGTCAGTGATTCTTTCGTTCGCATTCTATAAAGCCCTGGCCAAAGTGAGAATCGGCAAAGAGATGACCATTCTCGAAAACAATGCCATGCAATCGATCGCCACAAGCGCCGGCTATATGACGGCACCAATGATGGCATCGCTGCCGGCCTACATGATGATCACCGGGCAGGTCATACCGATGTGGCAGACTTTTTGGTGGATTATTGTGCTCGCCATTCTCGGCGTGCTATTCGCGTTTCCGCTCAAAAAACGTTACATCAACGACGAACAGTTGCCCTTTCCGGAAGGCCGTGCGGCTGGCATCGTGCTCGACGGCTTACATAGCGAGACCGGCAAAGAAGGCGTTTTTAAAGCTAAATTATTAATGGGCGGCGCTTTTCTTTCGGCCCTCATCGAAACCATGCGCAGCGAAAAAGTAATGGCTGCGATCAAGATGAAATTTCTGACACTGCCCGAATATTGGGATGATTTTATCTACAAATTTGCGACCCCGAGAATATTAGGAACTCCGCTTAAAGACCTGACAATTCAGTGGGACTCTTCAATCGTCATGCTCGGCACCGGCGGCCTAATGAATGTTAAGACCGGCATGTCGCTGCTGATTGGCGCTTTCCTAAACTACTTTGTCTTAGCGCCGATCATGATTCAAAACGGCATTATCGCAGGCGTCGGCTTTAAAAATATCACCATGTGGTCACTCTGGACGGGCGCCTCGATCATGACGACGTCTTCGCTTTATTCGTTTTTTGCAAAGCCTCAGGTTTTCGTTGAGGCTTTTCAGGCGATGGTGGGCAAAAATCAGAAGAAGGTCGACCCGCTGAAAAATATTGAATTGCCGATGATCGTCTCGTTAATTGGCATACCCGTCATGGGGGCCATCACCGTTTACCTTGGCCACGAATGGTTTCACATTGATTATTTGCTCGGCGTTTTGGCCGTACCGTTGGTTTTTGTTTTCACGTTGATTGCGGTGACGTCGACGGGCCTGACAGCGGTGACTCCGGGTGGGGCGCTCGGTAAACTCACCCAGATCACTTACTCGATTTTGGCGCCTGGCAATATCCCGACCAATTTGATGACGGCTGGTATCACCTCTGAAGTTTCGCTCAACGCGAGCAATCTTTTGATGGATATTAAGCCAGCCTACATGCTCGGGGGTAAACCGCGCCACCAAGCCGTCGGTCACGTGCTCGGAATTTTTGCTGGTGCGCTCGTCGCCGTGCCCGCCTTCTATGCTATTTTTCACAACGACATCGCGCTCTTCACCTCAGACAAACTGCCGCTGCCCGGAGCCATGATTTGGGCCGCCGTAGCGAAAGTTCTGGCGAAAGGGCTCAGCACCCTGCACCCGACAGCACGCATTGGAGTGCTTATCGGGGCCGTTATCGGCATCGTCTGTGAGCACCTGAATAAACGCAGCAAAGGGCGCTTTCCGATTTCAGGGGTGGGCCTCGGCCTCGCCTTTGTTTTGAAATTCACCGACTCACTCTCGATGGCACTCGGCGCCCTCATTTTCTGGTTCTTGGGCCGAACGCTGAAAGATAAATCGAAATTTGGTTACCGCACATTTGTGCAAAACCAAGAGACGGTCTCCGCTGGAGTCATCGCCGGTGGCTCTATTATCGGCATCATTTTGATCCTTCTCGAAAACGTCGTCCTTTAAAAAAAGGCGCCAAGCACTTTTTGGTAGCGACTGCGCGTCAATACCGCTAAGCAAGCCCGAGCCACACTCGGGCACAGATCTTGTAATCCAATAGACCTATGAACCTAGAAACCATTGCTTTGCCGAAAATGGACAATTTTCGGCTTTTAGGCCTCATTTCGACTACTTCTTTGACGGCGCAAACGCCGCCTATAGCGCGCGGGTATTCTTGCTCTTCACCCACAAAAGGAGCCCAAACGTGACCACCTCACTCATTCTCACCTTTATCGTGCCAGCGATCGTAAATATCGTTAGTTTGCCCAACAACAAAATCAGCATTCAAACCAACACGGCCGTGGCCCTAAATGCCTCGGTAAAAAACTGCAACGGCCCAACCGATGGCCTTAGCGTCAACGTGGTCTGTGATTTAGCGCCGAATGCTCCCGTGACCGTAGTAACGGTCGAATAGGTACCGCATTAGTTTTGGCAGAAACGCCCGCGCACGGCCAGTTTTACGAAAAGTAATGCCGTACCTTTTTAGCCAGAGCATGAGCCCCCATCATTGAGAAGGTAACAATAACTGCGGCCCACGTTCCGTCACCCAAGATGTTGTTCAGCCAGAGGGTCGACATCATTAGAACCACGAAAAAGAGCATGTCGCCTATAATGGCGAGCGTCCAACCCGAGACAAAGCTATGCCCTGCGGCAAGAGCGACGGTGCGACCAGTCATGGGGTCGACTCCGAAAGCCACCATTATAAGAGTAAATGGGCTCGGGTTGACGCCGTATTTCAAGATGGTCTTATCCATAGATTTCTTAAAACTTGCGAGCACCCGACTTACCAACTGAGAGCGCCGACCCAACTGAACGAAAAGCAGCATCACGGGCTCGAACAGACAGGCCAGAATGATGTCGGAAATTAGATAAAGAACCATCATCACAGGCCACTCGAGGCCGCGCTTTTGCGCCAGCACAACCCCGGCCGGGATGCCCCCGCCAATCGGAATCAGAAAAAGCAGCAACACCGCCCATGCATTTGAAAACCAATTAACGAGCGCCGTGGATAAAATCATAAGGAGTGATCATCCCCAATAAACCACTTCGGAGGCAAGCAAGAGCGCAGCAAAGAAAGGCAAAGCCACATACTTTTACTCGGCTCGCCCGGCCGAACGCGGAAAAAAGTTACGGCGTACCTTTTAGCCAAGACTTAGAATTAATGCGCCGACTCCAACAATCACGGAGCCTAAAACTTGAAATTTCGTGATTTTGTCGTTGATCAAAAACGAAAACCAAATTGAGAAAAATATTGACGAGTTTCGAAGCGAAATGGCGTAACCGGGGCCGCTTTGCTTTAATCCATAAAGAAAAATAATAAAGCCGGCAGCAGTGGCAAATGATGAAAACACAATTTTTAGTTTGTCTTCGTTAAGCACCGCGCGCAGGCGGCCCCAAAACATCTTTCGACTGGTGAAAAACAAAAAGGGCAACGAAACAAAGAGCGAGGTGAGATAAAGCGCCTTCGGCTCAGCCCCCACCTTTAAACTCTCGCCATAGCAAAGATGATAACCAGCAATAAAGACCGCCGCCAAAACGGGCCAAAATAATTCGCTTCGATGGGTGGCGGCTGATTTAGAGCGATCAATCCCGGTTAAGGCGATGCCGATTAAAACCATAAACGCCCCGGTCAGGCTCAAAAAATTAAAATGCTCGGCTCGCAACCAAAGCGACACGACCCAAACGACCACCATGGCGCCGCCCCTCATAATCGAATAGCCTTTGGCGAGCGAAGTTTTGGCAAAGCCTTTGCTGAGCGCGACCAAATATCCACCTTCAAAGAAGCCCGCGACAATCGCAAAGTTGAGCCCCGTTCGCCCGCCCAGTTCGAACGATTTCTCTTGAGCAACAAGTGCGGCGATCACCCAAAGACATGAGGTGAAAATTGTGGCGAGCACAAACATTTCTTTGTCGCGCGCGACTTTCGTGGCTGTGTTCCAGGCCGCGTGCAAAAGTGCTGAGCCGATTAACATGAGTTGAGGGATATAAAGCGCCAAGCACTTTATGGTAGCAGCAGCACGTCAAAATGCCAATGGCGACTGCTGCCGCAGACTCAAGCCGAAAGGCTTGTCGCTCGAGCCACTTAAGCCACGAAAGTTGCTTTGTGAGGGGCCGGTTGAGAGAATATATCGACGGGGCCTGATGGCAGGCCAAATCAATCAGTCGTCAACCAAAGCGGAGTCACCATGATCGTATTCGCCATTTTTTCTTTTCTTCTGAACACCGCCCCTGCCCATGCTGCAAGCGATGCACCGATTCGCTACTTCTTGGTCGTGGACAGCAAAAAAGTTGAGATCACGGGTAAGTCGGCGAATGGCGCGCTTGCCAGCTTTCCGAAAATAAAAAATGAAAAATGCGCCAAAGAATTCGCTAACGTCATTGATGAAAATATCCCGACTTTGACGCCGCCACTGATGGATAAACTCACCCAATTTAAAAAAGAAAGCTTTCGCGCCAGTTTTTGGGTCACTTATCGAATTGATGTCTACCGCGACCTCGGCCGGCCCAACGGCCGCCCCCACCCCGATTCTTTTCATTGCTCATTATCGGCCACAACGCTTGAATTTCACTCGCAGGCGAGCGCGGGCGGCCCGATACTTTCTTATGACAATAGAAAAGATCAATACCTGCCAAATTTCTCTACTATTTATGACGACCAGGGCAAATCGAAAACAAAAAATGAATTCTTAAAAGAAGCCATTCTCAAGGGCGACCTGCCCGTTATGATGGGCATTATCCACAACCCAAGATCACACAGTTCGAGCAGCGGCTACTCGAAATAAATAAACGGCGTTACTTTTCGTATTTTTGTCCGCAGGCAGGGCAAAAACACGAAAAGTAATGCCGTACCTTTACAAACCTAGGGCCCCGAAGTAGACCCAATGACTGGGGGCATTTTATGAAATTTGGGGCGCATAGTATTCTACTGGCAGCGGCGATCTCGACGTACAGCTTCAGCTCGAAAATTTGGGCTCAAGCCGTTGAACCGAAAAATTGGTCGCACGAAATGCTGACCGGCCCCGCTCACCCAGAAGATACAAAAAAATGGCACGCTGATCTCGATTCGTGGCGCCAGCAAACGCACAACGATTTTTTTGCCCAAGACCCCAACTGGGATCGCAATTATAAAAACCCGAAACTGCTCTGGACCCAAACCAATTTCGTCCAGCCGCAGGTGATGGCGCACGATCGCTACCTCTATGATTCTGAAAAAAACGTGTACACCGTCGACCGATTTCTCAACGACGTTAATCGCCGCTACGGCGGCGTTGATAGCGTGCTGATTTGGCCAACCTACCCCAACATTGGTATCGACGAGCGCAATCAATATGACCTCACTCGCGATATGCCCGGCGGCTTAGATGGCCTTCGCCAGATGGTCTCTGACTTTCACCGTCGCGGGGTTAAAGTGTTGTTTCCGTTAAACCCGTGGGACAACGGCACGCGTGACGAAGGTCTTTCTCACGCCCAGGCCATCGCAAAAATTCTATCAGAAGTCGGCGCCGATGGTTTTAACGGCGACACCATGAGCGCCGTTGGCAAAGAATTTTTCGACGAGGGTCAGCGCCTCGGTCAAGATTTCGTGATCGAACCCGAAGTCGGCCTCTCTGATAATTTATATTCACTCGCTTGGAATCTCATGAGCTGGGGCTACTGGATGGACTACCAATTTACTCCGGGGGTTAGTCGCTACAAGTGGATTGAGCCGCGTCACATGACTCATGTTTGCCGACGCGAGTCTCACGATCGACTCGATGAACTTCAATATGCCTGGTTTAACGGCGCCGGCTACGAAAGTTGGGAAAACCTTTGGGGCACCTGGAATGGCATGACCCCTCGTGACAGCGAAACACTTCGCCGTATTTCTTTTCTTTATCGAAATTTTTCAAAAATTTGGTCGAGCCCGAATTGGGTGCCGCACGTATCGACACTTCAGCCGGGGGTTTTTTCTTCGATCTTCCCGGGGCAAGATTTGACGTTGTGGACTTTTGTAAACCGCACGCCTGATTCGAAAGTCGGCTCACAAATTTCGGTGCCTTATCACGGTGAAATCTTTTTTGATCTTTGGCACGGGGTTGAACTGACCCCGACAATCAAAGGCGAACAGGCCGAGCTGAAATTCGACATCGACCGCAATGGTTATGGCGCCGTTGTTGCCCTTTCGAAAACGCAAAAACCGAGTCTCGCTGCTGTGATTAAGCAAATGCATCGCTGGGCTAAAAAACCGCTCTCTCAATACTCAAGCACCTGGCGGCCTCTGTCGCAAAAAATGTACGAGGCCGAGGCACTCCGTTCAAAAAACGAACCCGCACCGACCGAAAATATGATTTACGTGCCGACCGTTCGTAATTTCGAATTTAATGTTTCATCTGTCGCCATCGAAAAATATGAGGGCGGTGACTTTCAATACCCGTGGGAGCCTTCTGCAAAACTCGAGCACCGCCACGTTATGTTCATCCCGGGCTTCTATATAGATCGCAATTTAGTCACCAATCTCGAGTATAAAACTTTTCTTGAGTCATCACACTACTGGCCAAAAGATGCGCACAATTTCTTGAGACATTGGGTTGATGGCAAGATCCCGAGCGGCGCAGAGAATCACCCGGTCACCTGGGTTTCTCTCGAAGATGTTCGCGCCTACGCCAAGTGGGCCGGCAAGCGCCTCCCGCACGAGTGGGAGTGGCAATATGCCGCCCAGGGCGGCGATGGACGCGCCTTTCCGTGGGGCAATGACTGGAACTCAAAATTTGTAGCGACCCCCACAAAAGGTCGCGAGGCCGTGGCGCCTGAAGCAGTGGGCCTTCACCCTGAAGGGGCTTCGCCATTTGGTTTACTCGACATGGTCGGCAATGTTTGGCAGTGGACAGATGAATTTATTGACGAGCACACTCGCGCGGCCGTTCTGCGCGGCGGGGCGCGCTATCGCGCCGAAGGCTCTGATTGGTATTTTCCGCTCGCCTACCGCCTTGATCAACACGGCAAATATTTACTCATGGCCCCAAGCCTTGACCGCTCGGGCTCAATTGGCTTTCGCTGCGCAAAGTAAAGTCGAGATGGTTACATTTTGACTCTGATTTCGAGCTCTCTTTTTAAAAAAACTCATTCTCACGAATTGTTTTAACCTTTTTGGCACTATTTCAATAGTGCTGCATATGTTAGTTTTCATTTGAGGTTGGCACCATTCGTGCACTAAGGGTTTGCCGTGATGTTAGTTCACTTAACAAATATAGGGGGATAAAGTGAAAAGGTTATTAACGGCGACGATGGTATCTGTGTCTTTGGTTCTCACTGCTTGTGGCGGTGGTGGTAACGGCTCGGGCAGTGTCAGCACAGGCGGCACTTACTTCACGCACGACCAACTGGCGGCTGAATTTGTAAGACGAGTGAATACGGATGTTGCGGGTTATAGCCTGACGCTCGTTAAGTCAGATACGCTGCAATACAATTGGGTTGTTGTTCACGACAATGTCTATGGTACGGATGATGCCTACTACATTGGTGCCTATAGCGTGGGCATGGATCTTAGCAACTATCTAGCGGCTAACTCTTATCAATTTTACTACAATTTAATTTGGGACCCTTCGACCAACATTTATACTGACCCTGTTACGTTCACCCAGTTCTCGATCGCACAAGAGTCGACAGCCAACCTCGAAACGGTTCAGGCCGCTTCTCAGGATGCTGTTCTTGCGCACGTCGCAAAATCTCTTCGCGACACCTATGGCATGAGCGCAGAGAAGAGCGTAGATGTGGCTAACGTTGCCTACCAATTGCGTACAGCGCCAAAGGGCTCAATCACAAACGCTGACGTTGACTCTCTTTCGACGAGCCTATTTGGCTCATCAGTAAGCGAGATCCAAGAGGCGATGAAGTCAGGCAACAAAGCGGCGCTCGACGAGAAAATGAAACAAGCTGCCTCAGTGACCGGAATGGGCATTGAGAACACACAGCGCCTTTTGAATGATTTGTCGAAGTAGTCATATTTCTAGAGGTTGCGACCGAATTTCGCAATAGAACGCCAAACTCGATATAGGGGGCCTGACCAGGGCCCCTTTTTTTATTCTTGTAATAATTACAGTCAATTTACTTGCTGATTTGTCTATATAACGCCCTGTGTTATAAGAGTTAAATTCAAAAGGCTCGGTCGCGAAGATATTGGTGAAGCGTTAGTGAAAAACAAATCAAAATTTGAGTTTTCTTTATTTCTTTTTCTACTGTCCGCCGTTATTTGGACTTCGCCAACTCGCGCGGCAGATGGCCCGATGAGTATCATCTCGCTTGATAACAGCCCCGATCGAAACCTCTTCGCTCGAGATTTAGTTTGCGATCTACCTGCCTGTGGGCCGCTTAAAGATAAGAACCTGACTTTTGACGACGTTGCTGACCTGATCTCGAAAAAAATCGTGCCCGATGCCTCGTTCATTAACCCTGCACACGACACCATCGTATGGGCTTCGATGTACGACGACTTTCCGTATAAAGCGCTCTGGCGCGACATTCTCAATTACCCAGTAGCCACTGATTCTCAAAACGAAGTCGCTGACTTTGGGCCGGAGCCCGAATTTAACTATATCGACCTACGAAAAACCGTCTTACACCGGCTCTCTATTTCTGTGGACCAAATCGACCCCGCCACCGGCCAACCGCAAAATTACTCGATCGTCTTAGGCTCCGCAGCACACAACTTCTTGGCTAGAAAAGCGCTGTTACGAAAGCTTGGGTACTTTGTTCCGCCCGTGCAGTACCTACCCAAACTACGACTCAAATTTGACAGCAACCTAAGGGTCATTAAACAATCCGAATTGATTCATCAATTGAATATTTCGACGGGGTTAGACCCACGCAATTGGTTAACCAATGTCGAACAAACCTGCCCCTCGACAGGTTGCTTTTATAAAGTTGCAAACTCGGCTGACGTCATCGAAGTGCAAGATGTCGTAATTCTAAAGGGTGCCGACGACGACTTCTACAATTTAGCTCGCGGCATAATCAATCACACCAATATCCGCGATCGTCGCGTTCTGAACGCCGCGATCATCCCATTTGTGCTGACCGATTTTGTTTCTCTCGTCAATTTTGTCAGTTGGGTGCCGGGTCGAGTTTATAATCATAATTTGATTCTACCGTATGAATTTGGCGAAGAGTTTTCAACGAGCCGCGAAGATGCACAGTGGATCACACGCCGAATTTTACAACTCAACCGAAATGATTTTAAAGAAATCATCGCGGCGATGCATTACCCCGACGAGGTCTCGCAAATTTTAGTTGAAAAACTCATCGCCCGACGAAATTTTCTACGCCGAACCCTGCTGCCAAACGAAGGCCATGACCTACCCTTCACCACAGATATCAACATTGGCAACACAGTTATACACGGCCTTCTTAAGAAAAATGTGGGCATGGGCCTGGCCTCAGTTTTTTACGATCAAGACACGGATAATCCAAAAAATCCGCTTTCATGGAGTGAGATTTTTGCTTTCATTCGCTCTAAATCTTTCAGCAACATCGTTTCAAATGCGGTCAGCCAATTTAATACAAAAGTGCTGCCGAAAACCGACGTTGGCTTTAAAATATTTAATCACCAGCTCGATCTAACGGCCAAGCAATTTGCCGACTTTTTAGTTACTGGTAAGCCACATAGAATCCCCTACGGCTATTACCCGTTTCCGTATTTCGACGATAATGTGATCGTGTCTCGCGATCTCGTCATCGGAAGTTTCTTGGGCGCCGACAATACGATACAACTCGCTGACACCATAGGCTTTCAAGTTGGCGGCGGCATGTACGTTCGTACAGATAGCATGCCCTCCGGCGAATCGCTTGCGGCTAAAAATAAACTCTACACCACCTGGACTTACACGCACCTCCGCCCGGCGCTTTCGGTCAAGGCCGCGATCAAAGAACCGATGACCGATATAATTGTGCCGCTTGTGCGCGCTGATAGCGAAAATGTCTTAAAGAAATTAAGCGCTAAAACATTTTCAGAAGCCGAACTGAAACAAATTTCGGATCTTCAAAAACGCTATGAGCGTCACGAACAAATCATGCCGCTCAACAATGAGCTTCAAACAAAAATTGACGCCGGGATGGCCGAATTTTCGAATTCTCTGGCCGCAGGTGACTCTCTTGTCATCACCAAATACTGGGGCCATTCAGTCGAAATAGATTACACCAAAGGGCTGTCGTCTATATTAAGCGCTCAAGCCCGTATTTTTGATGATTTTAAAATCATCGAGCGCATACACTTCTATCGAAAAGATAAAACGACCATGCAAATCTACCGAACCCCGGGGCACATGAACAGCCTTGGCTTAGATTTGAGTCTGAATATGTATTTGCCCATTTGCACGGTTCAGCTCAATCGCAACTGCGCCTCGGTTAACTCAAATTTCTTTTCTATTAATATCGACTCAAGCTTAAATAAAAACCCCTATATTCTCGAAAACCTACAATCACTTCTCGTCGCGCTTCAACAGGGCACGACCGAGCACTTAGTCAGCCCCGCCACAGAAGCCAAGCCGTCGCTGTCTTATCTACCCATTCAGGTTTACCACCAGCTGTGCGAAAAGAATTTTGGTTTGGATCTCTTAGCTTTTGATTATGAAAAGCAAAAAATTTCGGATGATTTGAAGATCACTCCGCCAACTGGCCCAGCCGCTCGAGTCGTGGTCGAAACCAAGGGTTACCGTACGGGCATGAATTACGAGAAATTCAGCTTAAACGCCGCCAATGCGCTCATTCAACAGTATGGCGACCCAAATGTACAGTTGAGCAGTCAGGCTAATGGCAACCCCGCGGACACCGTCTACGGTCATGCCTTCACCAAAAAGGCCTCTTTCGAAACCGAGCGCGACAATAATATGTCGGTAGCGCCGTTCTTAAATTTAAATTATCAATGGCGCGGCTGGTCTCTGGCTCGTAAAAACCTTTTGAAAATTCTTGGCCTAATGAAAACCCAATGGGGCATTGATTTTTTTCGCCCCGAGCAAATTGCCAATATTCAAAAAATTCTGCTCTATAACGTGTCGTTTGATCTCAATCTTTACGAGTCAGGTCTTTACCATATGGCCACACTGCCAGAAGACCAAACTCGTGCGATCTTCAATCGCTCAGGTCAGTTCTGGCCAAGGGTCACGCTAGCAAGCACGACCAATGGCTCACAGGCGGCGCGACTTGATCAAGAGCGCAATGATGAATTCAACGCCCGCATTGTTGATAATTTTATCTACAATCAACACACCTACCTGAAACTCATCAATACCGACCCACACAAAGCCGGCAAGGTCGCCCTTGATATGTTTAATACTGCCGAATCGATTTTGGGCGCCCAGGGTTTATTTTCGCTCGTCGGTGGCTTTGATAATTTAATGATGCAAGTGACCATTAACGGCTTTAAAGAGGGCGACCCGAATGGCAATACTCCCATTGTTTCAGATTCGTTTGGCCAAATTGGTGCCAGCGAACCCTTTGGGCCATCGCGATTCTATATGGGTGTCACCAATATGAACGCCAGCGAGTTCAACCTTTTTTGGTTGATAAATAAATTATGATTAATCAGGAAGTACAAAAAATATTAGCAGCGTGTTTTCTTGGCATTTTTCTGCTGGGCCCTGCTGGTTTTGCCTCAAACAAATTAGTCGTCGAATTTAAGCACCGGCCAAACGCCAATACCCTTAACGGCGTTGCCCACATAGCCGGTGTTCAGGCGATTCAACCACTCAGCCCATACAAGTCAGACTATTTTTCGCGAGTCTACGAAGTTACCGTTGAATCGAGCTCTCAAGGCCCCCGAGCTATCGCGCAAAATATTGCGCAATTTCTTGCGCGACGAAGTGACATCAAGAAAGTCGAAGAAGTCGGCGGGGCGACCATCTTGAGCATTGCCCCCTCGAAGAATTCACAGACTGTGAATTTTGATATGCTCGGAAACTATCAATGGGCGTTGAGCAATGACGGCCAAACAGTTTTCAATCGAGCTGATGACGTAAAACCTGAGGTTTTGGCCGGGGCCGAGGGGTTTGATATAAATTGGCTCGAGTTTCAAAGAAAAATCGAACCCACTATTCGAAATCGAGTCGTCGTCGCAATTATTGATAGCGGGGTCGATATCAGACACCCCGATTTAAAGAACCATATTTTTTATAATAAAATTGAATGCAGTAGTGACGGCGAGCCAGACCCTGGTGCCCACAGTGACAACGACAATAATGGCTATGTCGGCGACTGCGCCGGTTGGAATTTTGTCGATTACACCAAACCCAATGGCGGCCCCGTTTTATATGATCAGTTTGGCCACGGGACGCATTTAGCCGGTATTGTCGCCGCCGAAATCAACAATCACCTCGGCATCTCGGGGGTTTCTAACCACATCGAGATCTTGCCGTTGCAAGTCTATACTCAAGATCAAAAACACACGCCCGTTGACCCAAAGACGTGTCTCGCCACCAAAGGCGAAGACCCACTCGTTGCGCTGACCTCAAATATTGCGAAAGCGATTTTGTACGCAACTGAAAAAAAGGTGTCAGTCATTAATCTAAGCCTGGGTTGGCCAGAACGGGCCCACTCTGATTTTATTAAAAACGCTATTCTTGAGGCCCAGGCAAAGGGTGTTATTATTGTAGCCGCCGCAGGCAATAACAATAACGATGCGCCCATTTACCCTTGTGCCATGAAAGACGTTATTTGCGTTGGGGCTTCACGAATCGACGGTAGCGTCGCCCCCTATTCAAACTACGGCGGGCACGTTGACCTTCTCGCACCGGGCGACAATATTTTAAGCACAATCCCAACGCTACTGACCTCGTCAAACTCAATTAAAGGTTATGAAATTCGAAGCGGCACCAGCCAAGCGGCACCCTATGTCGCAGCCGCCGCCGCTGCCTTGCGCGCCCAGTGGCCTGAAATTAAGAGCGATGAAGTTTTGGCTCGCTTAGCGGTTTCGGCGCGCACGCTACCGATCGTTGACTCGACAAAAACCTTTAGCGCAGGCCAGTTGGATTTGTATCGCGCTTTTTCAACCCAGCCGAAACCGGTCGTACGCCCGATATTCAAGAATGTCGCCCCGATTCTATTCGAAAACTTTTCGGATCAGCTTGTTTTGCGAATCCCTATTCATAACTTTTGGGCCAATGCTTCGAAAGTGAAATTAAATTTAGTTTCGAGCAACGATGGGCTAAAACTCACTCAACATGAATTCTCATGGCCCGAAATTTTGAGTGGCGAAACCAAGATAGTTGAAGCCCCGGTGCGCCTTCTCAATAACGAGATGGATAGAAATATCACGATTCAGGTTGAGATCGCAGTGGCCGGAATGGCCCCTGCGCATTTTGACTACCGGTTTACTTTGGCCCGCAAGCAATCCGTTTTGCAAACCGAAGACCGCGTTCGCATTCAGGCTGATGACGCCGTTGGTTTTGACTCACTTCAAAGTGTGCCCGTTCAACTTTTGAGCCATCAGGTAAATTCGAGTCTTGAATACGCGGCGCAAGAGGTCACTGCTGCCGGCATCAAGTTACGGGTTTTTCGTCGGGCCGGCTCGAGCCTAAATCAAATTGGAACAGTGATTTTAACAGAAGCCACGTCGATCTTTTTTTTCGAGAAAGTGCAGTCACCCGCCGGCGCAGGGGATGTTTACCTTCTTGGCTTCTTAAAGTTAGGCTGCAATAGCAATCAGGCCCTGTATCAATACTTCGATGAGCACCTGGCCCCACTGACCCCAGCCTTTGCCATTGATAAAGACTCTCCGGCCTTTATTACCTTCGCTGACTTAGAACTCGCCAACTTTGTATGGTCAAATACAAAATATGGCGCTTTGCCAACCCCGATTTTTACAAGCACTGGTTATATTTCGCCCAAAGATCAAAATGCGAGCTTTTTTAAGAAGAACCAAAATGCCGGTAAGCACATTTATTTTTTCGAACTGGGCCTGAGCCAAAATATCACCGTGCGCACCTTCGACAACGATGATGTCTTCAATCGAATTAAAAAGGCACTTCATCTCGGCTTTCGAGATATTGTTTACCTACTTGATCTTGCCCCGCAGTCGACAAGTGACCTGAAAATAAATCAGGCGCGCGCTCTGTTTACCGTCACAAAATTAGGCCACCAATCGACTCTTGAACTCATTATCACTCCAGAAACGATTGTGTCGCGCGAGCTGGAGCTTCACACTTCAGACTTTGGGTCGCCCGGCCTTGAGCTTTTTTCACTGAGAAGCGTCATTGATTTAGGCGGGCTCGACGACGGCGGGGCGTTTGTATTCTCGACCTTAATCAACTCGAAATTGAGTCAGACCTTTATGCTGAAATCACACGACAGCGGCTTTGGTCTATTTCAAAAGTTTCGAGCCTCACCAATCGATAGCCGCGAATCATTTTTGGGGCGAGGGTACTTAGCCACCTACGCCGGCCGCACAATGAACTATTCGCTGTATGTAACTGAAGATCGGCTGGTGGTTTCTTCTAACGAAGTTCGATCGCAGCGAGCCACGCAGGTCGAAGCGAATATTATGCGCTCTTCGTTTCTGCCCGGGGCATCGTTTAGCGAGATCCTCTACCCGATGGTCACCGATACAAATCTACCGGCGGTGTTAGTTAACGCCACTGATCTTTTTAAAGGCAATTTGTATGTGTGGCGATTTGACGGTCAGAAAATATTGGCCCCAGCCGCCCTCAATTTTCAACTCGAATCAGATTGCCGGCCGCTCAACCCGGTGCGCACAAGTGCAGCAGGTGGCCATAGCCTCGCGATTGCCTGCGGGTCAGAGGGGCACTCTGATTCAATCTACTTCTACCAATTGAAATAGGCGCAAGGGCATACCTTAAATTGATTTTAAGACCCCTTGGCACCCCAAATTATGTGCTAGGACATAATTCTTACTCTTTATTTGCAGTTTTCTGTGGGGCAGCAAAGAAAACACTTCATTCGCCGACATTTTCTTGATCTTTCACCCCTCGAGAATAAAGTTCAGGCAAATAGATCAGAGGCTTTACACCGCAAAGGCATAAAGCCCAAAAAAAGGGGGAAACATGAACGCGCAATTTTTGAAATTTTCGCAGGCACTGGTTCTAGCCGCCGGCGTAATAACGGCAAGCTTGGCAATGGCAGATGCGCCACCAAGAGATCCAGCACAACCTGATGTCGTAAGCGTACCACTCGCGAACGCTTATATTCCGGATGGCTTCGATAGCAAAAATCGCGTGCGCATGATGGTTGAGGGTTTCTTTCCGAGCACGTGCTATCGAATTCGCGAAGCACAAGTTGATGCCACCGACACCTCAATCGGCGTTACTCAAACCGCATTTAAATATAACGGCCCCTGCCTTTGGATGATGGTTTCTTACTCACAACCAGTGAATGTCGGGATTTTAAAAGCCAGTGCTTATACGGTGAAAGACAGTTTCTCAGGTCGCGTTTTGGGCGCACTGCCGGTTGCCGCAGCTAAAGAAAAAATTGGCCCAGACGATTATTTCTACGCCAACGTTAAAGACGCTTTTGTCGGCAACATCGATGGTGGCGCTCGCACTTTTGTAGTTAACGGCGTTCTACCCGGCGATTGCTGGAAGCTAAAAGAAAAACGGGTTTTTATTGATGGCAAAAACGTAATCACCATTTTGCCCATCGCTGAAAAAACCGAGGGCCCCAATTGCAAAGACGTTGAAACACCCTTCGTCACGATGGTTGATATCCCGAGCGTACCGGCTGGTCGATACATGTTGCATGTTCGAAGCCTCAACGGCGAATCGATCATGAAACTGATCGATCTGTAAATCGATTTAATCTCGAGTAAAATGGGTGCCGCTCTCTCAGCTGGGGCGGCCCTCCCCTCAAATTTTCTTTTGCAAAACAGGGCGACTAGAATATGATCTCGCCCATATGATAAAAATAACTGAAGTTTTCGATAAGCTTGGCGTTTCGCCTGACTATTTTATCCCGTACGGGCATCACCTCGCAAAAATCGACACCGAAAAAATGGGCGTGGACGAAAGACAAAAGCCCATTACCAAATCAGGCCATTTGATATTGGTAACGGCCATGAGCCCGACCCCGCAGGGTGAAGGCAAAACGACAACGACAATTGGTTTGGGCGACGCCCTTGCCAAATTAAGTAAAAAAAATCATAAAAAATCTTTGATCTGCCTGCGCCAACCGGCAATGGGCCCCTGTTTTGGGGTCAAAGGCGGTGCCACCGGCGGCGGCAAAGCCATGCTCGCCCCCATGGATCAAATCAATCTTAATTTCACTGGCGATTTTCACGCCATCGGCGCCGCCCACAACTTGCTTTCGGCCATGATCGACAACCACATCCATTGGGGCAACGAACTTCGCATCGACGCTCGACGCGTGTCTTGGAAGCGCGTCATCGACCTCAACGATCGCGCCTTGCGCTCGATGGTTCTTTCGCTCGGCGGCCCGGGCAACGGCTTTCCGCGTGAAGATGGGTTTGATATCAAAGTCGCCTCTGAAGTGATGGCGATTTTTTGTTTGGCCGACAACTTACAAGATCTACAAGAACGCCTCGGCCACATCGTGATTGGGTTTTCTCTCGAGAAAAAACCCATCACCGCCAAAGATCTTAAAGCTCACGGTGCCATGGCGGCGATTTTAAAAACGGCGATCGCCCCGAATCTTGTGCAAACCTTAGAAGGCAACCCGGCCCTCGTGCATGGTGGCCCCTTTGCCAACATCGCCCACGGCTGCAATTCTGTGATTGCCACTCGCACGGCCTTGAAATTGGCCGATTACGTAGTGACCGAAGCTGGTTTTGGCGCCGATCTCGGGGCCGAGAAATTTCTCAACATCAAATGTCGCAGCGCTAAGATTTGGCCAACCTGCGCGGTTCTCGTCGCCACAGTGCGTGGCATTCAACACCACGGGCACTCCTTGGGTGGGTCGTTGCCCGAGGGCATGGTCAACATTCGCCGCCACGTTGAAAATTTGAAAAAGTTTTCGCTGCCCGTGGTTGTCGCCATCAATCGCTTTACTAAAGACACAGATTCCGAAATAAAATTTGTTCAGGATTATTGCCAAGAGCACCTCGGCGTTAAGTGTGCGGTCAATAACTCTTGGGCCCAAGGCTCAGAGGGGTCTCTCGAATTGGGCCATATGGTAATGGAGCTATGTGATGCAGCGGCCACTGAATCAACAGCGAGCGCCACCCCGTCACCGAAAACGAAACCGCATTATCTTTACCCCGATCAAATGCCCCTACTTGATAAAATTCGAACCATTGCTCAAAAGATCTATCATGCTAAAGATATTGAAGCCGACCCCGGCATTCTAAAGAAAATAGAAGAGTTCGAAAATCTCGGCTTTGCCAAGTTGCCGGTTTGTATTGCAAAAACTCAATATAGTTTTTCGACTGACCCCAAAGTGCTTGGCGCTGCCAGCGGCCACGTGGTCAAAGTTCGCGATGTACGCCTCTCGGCTGGCGCCGGCTTTGTGGTCGCTATTTGCGGCGACATTATGACTATGCCTGGCCTACCTCGCACCCCCGCCGCCGAGGCGATTTCAGTTGATTCTCACGGTACTATTCGCGGGCTATTTTAGAAATATCGTGGGCCTAACCTGAACTCCAGGAAGTCACTCCGGAGGTCACTCTGGAAATGACTCGTCGCCCTTACTCTGCCAGTAGATTGCGAATTTGATTCAAACGCTCAATACGCTGGGGTTCGCGCGTGGTTTTTAGCTCACGTTGAACCAACTTTGCAACTGCAGTTAGTTCGACCTTGCTGGGCCTTAGGTGCCTTAGCCATACAACACAATCTTCGGCATCGATTTCGCTCAAGCGCGGTAACTTTAGACGAAAGTACAATTCGGTATTCGGTCTGTAAATGACTGCGGAGCCACCTTGATGCAAAAGCACAAGTTGGCTCTTTGACTTTACCTGCTTGTGCGCGAAAAAATCCGCAGCTGAATTGATCGTCTCAACTGGTAACCCGAGGTCTTCGACAATTTGCATAACTTCGAATTGTTGGGCTTTCTCTTTCGAGCCGAGGCCGACAAAATCGATATCGGTCGTAGTGCGATGTTCGGCGCCAAGATAGGGCAATACGGTGCCGCCAATCAAAATCCAATCTCCGGTTAGGCGCTCTCCGGCGAGTTTTACAAATTTCTTGAGTAGCGCTTTATTTAAGATCACAAATATTTCTGAAGCTCCGCGAGCGCGATACGTTTTAATTTAATGTGCCGACCTTCGGCTGATTTGTACTTTCGCGCGAGGGGGCCAAGGCCCATGGCTTCGGTTTTTTTGGGATAATACTCTGAGATTGCCAGCAGCATACCAACTAATGCATCTCGTTTACGAGCGTTACCCGGCCCATCTTCATAAGCCTCCGAAATAGCGGCCTTAAAATTTTCAGAGAATTTATCAACATCCCATCTTTGGCGTTTTTTGGTTTCAGCGCCCTCATTTGTCAGCGGCAGCCCGAATTGAATTAAATAACCCCAATTAGCCGGCGGAGAAAAAATCGACAGCGTCAGGCCCAAGGCCTTTAGAATCTTGCCTAGCACCTCGAGGGTAGGGTTGCCCCTTTGAGCCTCTATAATTTGAATAAGGGGCAAGCTAACCCCGCTCTGCGCAGCCAATTCGGATTGCGTAAGGCCCCTCGCTTGGCGGCGCTCTTTCAAAATGATTGCCAGCTCAAAATTAGTCACATACTTTATTAAACATAATATACTATGTACGTAAAGAAAAAATAAAGAAAGCTTTTTGAGCACAGATCTTGCTCTACATAGGGTATGAACACTCGCCTCATCACCCGCCTCGGCCTCTCGACATTGATATGTCTCAGCTATTCGGTTCTATTTCTCGCTGATTTTGCATTCGCTAAGAATAGCGCCACAGGATGCGGCTCTTTATTGTCACAAAAAGCCTTAAAAGGCGCCCTGGTACGAAATGCTTACCTGACCCCTTACCTCAGTGACACCCTTAAAAGCCTTGAGAACATGCGCGGTGACAACGCACTTTTGGCCGATACCATTTGGTTAGAGCCAGAAGACGGCGGGCCACTTAAAGTTTCAGTTCTAAACCCCGACACCTCACCGACAAACATAGCCGTCGACCTTCTCGTGCAAGCCGAAATCGGTAACGTAGGCGAGATCGAAAGCATTCTGGCCACCCTCAATCGACTGCCATTTCACCAACCCTCCGGATTATTTTTCAGTCGATACTCGACCGATATTACATCTTCAGTAAGAGACCGCGATGTTTCGTCGATCGACAATTTACACCTGGCCATCGCGCTCTGGACAATCAAAGAAAATTACCCAGCCACTCAATTTGGCGCGCAAGCCAAGCGTCTTTTTGAACGCATGGACTTTCAGATTTTTTACGATCGCCCATCGGGCCTTATCGGCGGCAATTTGCATTTCGAAAATGTCGATGGTGGCGTATGGCGAAAAGAGAAATACAATTTCGACAACTTTGGCTCTGAGGCCCGTCTGCTTTACAGCGTGGGCGCGGCCCTTGGTTTATTTCATAAAGAACAAAACAATAAGTATTTTTTTGAAAGGGCCGTGTCGGCACTTAAGATCGAACTCGTTCGCACCCAACAAGGTGATCTATTAAGACTCTGGGATGGGTCGGCATTTCAATTGTTGTTTCCGAAAATATTTGCGGGCGAAGAAAACTATTCGAAACAATTTCGCTCGATGTATCAAAACTATGCAAATTACATTATCGCCGAGGGTGAGCGCCGCGATTTACCCCTACCGGCTGGCCACTCCGCGGGTCGTGTTTCGAAAGAAGAGTATCGAGATAAATCAGGTCTTACGGGCCTGGTCAGCATTCAAAATAATGACTTGAGCGATGCGAATTTAAGTCGAAACTGGTCAGGCACCGTTCACATCTATGCAATTTTTATGACAATGACCTCAACGCCCGAGAAATTAAAAAGCGTTTTACAAAAGACCGAAGCGATTGAATCAGGCCCCAACCGATTGTATGCCCCCGGTCATGGTTTTATGGATGGTCTTCACGTCGAAGGCCCCTCGGCCGGTGAAGTAGTTCCTGCCCAACTTTCTTTAAATCAAGGGATGATCGCGCTTTCAATTCTGCAACTTCAGGCGCAAGACGGGATGAGCGCCAGCACGCGCTCGCTGATGAAAAACCCTCGTGTCAAAAAGAGCCTTGTTCAGTTCTACAAATTATTTGACGAAAAAATTGGCGCGGAATTCTAAATGCCCGCGCCTCGAGTTCTTTGATTTACTCAAAACTTATACGACACTTTTGCGCCGTATTCTCGGCCAGGGCCCGGCAAGGGTGGCGGCTGACCCGAGCTATTGGTGTTCGCGTAATAATTATCTTGGTCGAAAACGTTGTAGAGACCAACGCCCACGTCCATATTTTTAACCCCAAACGAATTGGCGTGTAGAAGGTAAAGATTGAAAAGAGTCCAGCTCAGCTCTTTCTCTGGCTCAACCGTTGTCGCATTGTTCACTTGCGAATAAACCTTACCCAAGTAAATCAACGAAGGTGACAAGAAGAGATCGCGGTTGATGTTGTAAGTGCCCGTCAGCGTCTCTTTGTATCTTGGTATACCCATGAAGGCATTTTCATCCAAAGTCGAAGCCTGCGGGGCATAACCGCGCGCCGTGGCCGAGTAGAAAGACGACGTGAAAGCCGCATTGCCCCAAGGGCGCACATACTTCCATTCTAACTCAGCCCCGCGAGAGCCGAACGGCTGCATATTGTTGTAACCCAAGTTGTCGTAGCGAATTGGTCGATGAATAAGAATATCGAACAAATTCAAAGTTAAGTACATTTCGGGGGTAATTTTATAGCCGAACTCTAGCTCTTTTGTATCAGCAAGCTCAGGCTTAAGATTCGGGATTTGAGACGTGATGTACTGAGTGCCAGAAGGGTTACGAAACGCCTGACCCCAGAGCGCTTTAACGTGAAATTTATCATGAACCGAAGTTAATCCGATTCTTGGCACCACGGCCGCCTCGTTGTTGGCCGTCGAAGTCTCTCGTCTTGCGCCCAAAGTCAAATTGACCTGGCCAAACTTCATCGTCGACTGAAAGAACAAACCGAGCGTCGAAAAATAAAGGTGTTGATTATTAATGTCAGTCGCGGGGGTAATCGTCGTGGCGTTAGTGGTCTGATCATGAAACTGAGTGTCGTAATGACTGCTCTCAAGACCCACTAACAAATCAGCCCAATCATTGATCTTGTAGAAACCCGTAACCAATCCGCGCGATCGCTGAAAGGTGTCTTCGTTCCAAAAACCAAAAGAGCGAACCCACTCTTCGGGTACATTCCAAGCGCCGTTGCGGTTGTAATCAAATTGCGGAGTGATCGTAAGTTTACTATTAACCTTCCAATCATAACTTGTGCTTGCGGCCAAGTTAGTGAACCGAATGTCATAGGGGCCCGGTATCGGGCCATAGTAATTGTCTGTGCTTTTCGATGTGTACTGCGAATAAAGAAATCGCGTAGTCAAATTGCCATTGGTGTTATTGACGTTGATAAATTTTGTCGAGTAACCAGTGTTTTGATCGTATCGGTAAGTCTGCCCCGCTTCGTCAGTGAAATTCTTGTCACTTAATTTCGCGTCGCCGAAATAAGTGTTAACAGCCAAATCATTGCCGGCGATACGATAGCCGTAACCGAGGCCGATATCTTCGCGGCCGGTGGTGTGTTGCAATTGGCTATATATACCGTCAACTTGATAGCCATTAAAATCAGAGCCGTCTTTCAAAATAATATTTACCACTGCCAGCTCAGCGTTGCCGCCGTAAAGCGCCGAACCGGGGCCACGAATGATTTCGATTTTTTTAACCTGATCGATCGGAAAGCGATTGAATACCTGAACATTGGTATAGCTAAGATCGACAAAATTAAAACCATTTACCTGAAGAAGCATTTTGCCTTCGCCGGCTTTTAACCCGCGAAGACTTGGGGTCACTGTGCCCGAGTTATCGGCGCCGTACTGAACATCAAAACCAGGTATAAGCTTCAGAACCTCAACAAGATCGCGCGCGCCGCTTTTGCGAATGTCGTCATCAGTAATAACCGACACCGCCGCTGGCGATTCGCGCTGAGTCAGCGACTTTGCCGTTGAGCCCGAGGCCACCGTCATTTCTATATTGAGAATGTCATCGAGTGAGATTTTTTTATAATCTTCTGCCGAATCTGCGCTATCCGCCACCCCAGCCGCATGTGAAGTCACCGAAAATAAAAAAGCGCCGGCCAATAGAAGGGCCGAAAGAATAGATCTCATTGTTGTCTCCCACGATGCATAGTAATCAAAAAATTTGAATTGAGTGCGTTCTGGTCAATCAGAAATCTCTGTAGGCAAAATGTCAAGACCATTGGGGCTTCGGTTTATTCGCCGCCTGATGCTTTAAGAAAATCGACGACATCGGCTTTGTTACCAATCGAGGCAAGCCCGAGCGGGGTCATGCCATTGATTGCTTTAATTTTTAAATCAGCCCCACCTTTAACAAGCGCCTTTGCGACTTCGAGATGCCCACCGACGGCGGCTGCCCCGAGCGCTGTAACCCCTTGGGTTGATTTTGCGTTTACGTCAGCGCCAGCGCTCAAAAGTGCGACAACCACCGCCGTATTGCCACGAGTGGCCGCGGCGATAAGCGCCGTCAGGCCCTTTTCGTCTTTGGCATTTAGGTCTACCTTTTTCTCGATAAGATATTTGACGATCTCAACCTTGCCGGTGACCGAGGCGATCATCAGCGGCGTCAGACCTTTTTCATTCGGAGAATTGGGGTCAACACCCTGTTCAACTAGAGCTTTAACTTGGGCAGCATCACCCGCCATTGCAGCTCGAATCAACATCGGCACGCTACCCGCATCCGCGCGCGCAATACTTGCGAGAAAAAAAATCAGCCCGACGCTGAAACCTTGTTTTATCACCGAACTCCAAAAAATTTCTAAATGAAATATTTAGTCACTCGAATTGTAGGCATACAATTTTTCGAGAATCAATCTTATTGATTGCGCAGGGAGAGGAACACTAGCCGGACGAAAGTGCAAAAAGTGACGGCGTACCTTTTATCTTGCTTATTAGTTCGGTGATTTTTTCTTTTGAGAAATCAGGGCTATTAACAGCCTTTAGTTTTTCAATGAGTTGCCGGGCGCGCTCGGGCTGCTCGCGACTGATTTTTGAAAACTCTTGGCCTAGGCTAATGATGTCATCACTTGGAGCATCTGAGGTAAAGGCCACAAGAAGAGCAGCCGAGACTTCTGCCGGCCGATCGTTACCGAATTGACCTAGTATGGATTTATAGTGGGCGTCTTCGGCAGTGCCCGGCTCAAAGTCGATTTTGCCACCGCGCTCTGCGTTTCTCTTCTGACTTTCGAATTCGAAATTAGCCCTATTGAGCACAGCCTGATCGCTAGCACTCAATTTCGCAGGTTCGGCTGAGGCAATAGCCCGAAATTCATCTGAACCAAATTTGTTTAGTCGCGCCGGCTCAATTGACTTTGTAATAGGCAACGGTGCCACTGCGACTTCAACCTGAGCCGGTTCTTGAAGGTGAGGCGCAACCACAGCCACTCTACTACGCCTCGATTTAGAGGTCAACCTATGATAACCAAACGCACTCACGAGCACTACGCTGCCTGCAATTATCCAGTATTCTATTTTCATCCCGGGTCCCGATTGTAAACGAGTAGAATGTATCGGGCCGTGTCGTTATGTTGCGAGCAAGTCCATGTGCCGTTGCCGCCACCTGGGTAAATGTGCTGCACAATTCGCAGCGGGTCTGCAGCAATAAAGCCTGGAGTGCCTTTCGGAAACTGCAAAGTCTGAGGCGGGGCCCAAGGTGTCGAGCTCGCCGGGCCGCGACTGGCCGGCCCGCAAAATCGAAATGGGCAAATTGAAGTCGGGGGCGGTGGGGTCATCGTCGGTGACGAATAGAAGCCCTGAGAGTTTGCACACCACCAGCCTGTGTCGCCATGAAACTGATTGTTAATCATAAAATTACTAACAGCCGCGAACGAGATTAGTACATTGCCCGTGTCTTGAATCCCCGCGAAGGTGTAATTGTAGCTACCGCCCGAGGTCGAGCTGCTACTGCAGTCCTGAATTTTTTCTGACCCGGCCAATATTTGAGTCGTCAATTGAAGGTTCGTGATGGTGGCATCCTTCGGCCTCACCAAGCCGGGTGGGACATCAAAAACAATATGTAGGTCGGCCGAATAAGATTGTGGCTGAATGCGATTGATGTTTACCAGCGATATCGCGCCGACTTTCAGTCGGCTGGCGCCGGCAACAGCTTGCCCAACAGCGACAAAATTATTCTGTTTCACACCATTACTATCGTAATAGTCGAGCGATTGAAGGCTAATACTCGCTGGCGGGGGTGCCAAAGGGTTTATGCTCACCCCAGGCTTCAGATTGTCAGTACAGGTTTGCGAGTTGTTTAACATTCGCATGAGGCCGCTTTTAATATCGAGCGCCTCCATACTTTCAGTTAAGTTGGCCTGTTGCGAAAACATTTGCGAAATCAATGTTGAGAACACGGTACCCAAAATCGAAGTGATGCCGACAACCACCATCATTTCGATAAGTGTGAAACCCATTATGAATTTAGATTTATTTAGACGCACAGTTACCCCTCCCGCATTAATAACGAGATTCATCGTTTGATGAACTAAACAAGAGATAACGGCCTAATAAAAGTTTATCATTTTATTTGAAATTTAAAAATTAACAAAGAATTCTGCGGATCTAATTGAGATTCTGTCTCAGATTGAGACAGAAATTTGAAATTAACAGCCCCAAGGTTGCCAATCAATTAACCGGGGCAATTCTCACTTCAATTTCTGCCAAAAATAAACAAATTCGAGGGCCGACCATTTCGCCCTTTGAGCATTGTTCGCCGAACCGCCGTGGCCGCCTTCGGTGTTCTCGTAATAATAGAAGGGGTAGCCGAGGGATTCCATTTTAGCGGCGGTGCGCCTTGCGTGCCCTGGGTGAACGCGATCGTCGGCAGTAGAAGTCATAAAAAAGACCTCGGGGTACTTCATGCCAGCCTTTACGTTTTGATAAAGCGAATAGGCCTCAATATACTTGCGGTCGTTGGGGTCATCAGGGTTACCGTACTCACCCATCCAGCTAGCACCGGCCAAGAGTTTATTAAAACGAAGCATATCGAGCAGCGGCACCTGAATTGCGATCGCATTGTAAAGATCTGGCCGCTGAGTGAGCGCGACGCCCATCAAGAGGCCGCCATTCGAACCACCCACTGCACCCATATGGGCTGGGGATGATATTTTTTTACGATTAACATCTTCGGCCACCGCGAAAAAATCATCAAAGGCGCGCTGACGATGCTCTTTCAAAGCGGCCGTGTGCCAAGCCGGGCCGTATTCGCCGCCGCCGCGAATATTTGCGACGATCCAAACCCCGCCGTTATTCAGCCACGCATTGCCAATAACCCCAGAGTAATAAGGCGTCTCACTGATTTCAAAACCCCCATAGGCCGTGATAACCGTCGGGTTTCTGCCGTCAAATTTTATGCCTTTTTTATAAATAACATAGTACGGGACGCGCGTGCCGTCTTTGCTTTCGGTGAAATTTTGTTTGACCGAAAAGGGGCTCGCATCGAAGTAGCTTGGGGCCTGGTCAATTTGCTTAACCGTTTTGGCCTTCAAGTCGAAATTGAAAATTGTTTTTGAATTTAAAAAATTCTCGCTCGAAAAAATTAAAATTTCATTTCGCCGAGAATAGCCCATCATGTGAATGGAACTGTTTTCTGGCAGTTGAATTTTAGTCTGCTGCCATTCGGCGCCAGATTGACCCTGCCTGCGTACGACCTCGACAACTTTACTTGTTACGTCGTCTGAAAGTGCCAAAAATACGCGGCCCTTATGGTAATGCTGCTCTTGTAAAAACTGTGTCTTAGTTGGCGCAAAAACAACTTCGGCGGCTGACGCCCCCTTCACCACATCCTCTACACCCAGCCTGAGTAACGTGCCCACTTTGTAGCTAGTCGCGCCCACTTGCCAGTCTGACTTAAGCGTCACAAAGATCTGATCTTTGTCAATTTCGACCCCGGCGTCGGTCGGCAAATTCAATTTTGCGGTTGAGCCGTCCTCTCGTAATAGAAAATTTTCGCTATGAAAAAAAATCGAGCGCTCGTGAGGCGAGCCGGTAACGAGCGGGGCCATACTCTTCGTCACGCGTAACCGAACCCTCGATTGAAACATCTTTCTTGTCACCTGAAAAGACCACCTTGGCGGCAGCAGGCCTCTCACCGCGCCGCCAAATTCGCAATTGCCTCGGGTAGCCCGAGTCGGTGAGTTCGTTTTCACCGAGCGCCAGACCTAGAAACAATTCGTTTTCGTTAATCCAAGTGGTGCGATGTTTGCCCTCTGGCAAAATAAACCCATCTACCAAAAACGACTTTGAAATGAGGTCAAACTCACGAACAACATGGGCGTCTTTGCCACCATCAGAGAGACTTATAAGCGCGTGCTCTTTAAAGATCGAGGCTTGCGCGTAAACCCAATTTTTATTTTCTTTTTTGGCCAATTCGTCAATATCAAGTAGAACCTGCCAATTGCGTTCGCCCCGAAGATAGTCTGCAATCGGGGTGCGGCGCCAAACGCCGCGGATATTTTTAGCGTCTTGCCAAAAATTATAGGCATAGTCACCTGAGAAACCAACATTAATAAGTTTATTGGGGTCATCTAATATTTTGAGAATCTTGCTCTTGAGTTCGCTGTAGCTCGGGTCATTTTCGAATTTGGGTAAACTGCCCTTGTTATGAAGGTCAACCCACTGCAATGCCTTTTCGCCGCGAACTTCTTCGAGATAAAAATTATCAGTATCGCTACCTGCGCCGCTGCCGGCTTCGCTAAGAGTTTTCACGCATTCCTTGTTGTCTTTTTGTGTGTTTGAATCTTGGCCCAAATCGGATGAGTCACTCGCGTAACAACGCCTGCCTTCTGACTCCCCTGAAACCTTTGCGACGGAAGTGGTCTGGCAGTGAGTTAACGTCACGGCGGCTGAAATCAAGATAGTTAGTCTGAACCAAAGTTTTTTGAATTGATTTGTTTTCATAATACTTTTTACGACCTTTTTGAGAAAAGATAAAGCCCAGGTTAGGGCTCGACCGTACCAATGGGACGCTGGCCGAGTTCTTTCTTCTTTTAGTGGGGTATTTGGGGATAATAGCAGTTTCAGTCCACAGACGGCAGCCCACAGAAGCGGGGCAGTTGCTGAAACCAGCCACAGGGGCCGAGACCCGGCGGCATCACGTCTTTACCGCCATAATCAATTTGTAAACATGGGCCCCTAGCATATCGGCCGCGAAATCCAAACCATCGAGTTCGTGTAAATCAATTAGGGCTTGCACCTCTCGCAATGACGACAAAGCCGTATAGAAAAATCTTCGACGATCTTTTTGTGTTGGCCTCGCCGAACCTTCTACCAGGTTTAAACAAACACTTAATGTAGCCCTTATGAGCT
>CAILEP010000030.1 GCA_903833275.1 uncultured Bdellovibrionales bacterium | reverse complement strand
TGCGCGATAAGCACATCGATCTCACGCATTTTAATCACGGCCTTTTCAGCCGTATATCTCACTCTTGCCATCTTTAACCTCCCGGTTATTGGTTATATCAGTCCGATTGGGACTGGTCCAATTTTCGGGGGGCAGGTCAGCGGGTACATGATATTTTATGATAAAAATAGTGAGTACTTGTATCAACCAAATTATGGCAATGGCAGTGGCACAATACCACTTCTGCCGATCCCGGGTGTCCTGCCTGGTGTCGCAAAGCAAATCGGTTCACTTGCGCAGATATTCACTACTTCGACCCAGGCATTCAGCCTTGCTGGCCCGTTAACTGGGCTTGTCGCTGGCTCTGATATAACTACACTTAAGGTCTTATATCCAGACACGCTTTCGCCGGTTATAATGGATTCAACTACCGTCTACATTGCATCGAATACTCAAACGTCGACGGCGGTCACCGCGGTAGGGTTAAACCCAAAATTAAGTTCAATTGTGAACAATGCGGTTTATTCAAATTATATTTCAGATGGCTCGAGCGTCTATTATTTTCAACCGGCTAGCACAGTTGACCCAGTAGGGTTATTGTTGCCTCTAGTTGGAGCTGATGCTGCAACCTTTCAGTCTGTGACATATCTTACCGGCAAAGACAAAAACTACACTTGGACAGGCGCGACCCATAATTAGATAGCAAAAAAAAGAGTCGCAGCCGACTATGGCTCACAGAAAATTAAAAACTGAGCGGCAAACTAAGGCTGAGCATCCCGGCGGTGTCAGTTATTTTATAGGCCGTAACGGTTGCCTCGAGTGGGATGTTGTCCCAGACGTGGGCGATATAATCCAAGTTGATCACAATTAAGGGCAAGAAGGTAAAACCCAACGACACCTTATAACCCTTGCCCTTTGCTTTTTCCGTAAATTCAATGTTATTCGCGTCCGTTTCGCTAACGTTACCCAATGTGCTCGAAAAAAAGTAAGCAGCACTGATCTTCAAAAACACCGGGAAGGTGAAACCGACGAACGCGCCAATGTCATTCAGTGGCGCACCGCTGCCACCGCTAACGGGCTGACCACCCATATACTCACCACCAAAAGATAAACCAAAATAAGAGAGCCCGAGCTTAGCACCAAAGAGCGTACCGTGCTCGTTTTGCGAGGCAGATAATGGTATACTCTGGCCCAATAGGGTTACGGTTTCATCAGCTTTAACCGTGCCCTCCATAAAGCCAACGTAGGGCTCGAGATAGATATCCGCAGAGGCCTGAACACCCAAAAAACACAGAAAAACAAAAATAATAACTCGCATGACGACCCCCTTGACTTAGGTTCATGGTAAGAAAAAATCAGACCCAAGTCACGAGCACTTCGACCATCGGCTGGGCAGACCACCCGGTGGAGTCGAGGTCAGGATCTGAATTAATGAGCCGCAACCGGCCACTGCTGTGGGACGCGAACTAAATTTTTGGTGTCGTAACCCTTCGCCTCAAGACGCTTAATCGCCTCTTGAATAGTGCCCTCGGGGTTTCTCCAATCGCGCGCCATTATCCACAAATATTTCTGATCCGGAACCCCAATGGCCGTCCAACGATAGTTCTCATCTAACTCCACAATCAGATAATCAAACTTGAGCGGCCAAAACGGAGAAACTTTCCAGTGCGCCTTGGTCTCTTGGTTATATATCCAGGCTTTTTGCGGGATTGATTTTTGCGGGCCACCCACCGCGCCCTTATTATAGGTGAACTCGACGTCGATACGCTTTTGGTCTTGATTCCAAGTGTATTTTTCTAAACCGTTATGCACATCCACTTCTAAAAAAGTGAATCGCCCGGCTAAAACGTACCAATCACCCATGAATTTTTCAATTTCAACTTTTTTTACGGTATTCACGCTGCTTCCTGTCGTGCTGCAACCTAGGGTCGCAAAAGTTAGTATCACACTTAAAATTAATTTCATAAATTTTCTACCTGTGAAAGCGCGCGGTGGCAGCGCGCCGAAAGAGCGAAGGCCAATGCCGAGCAACGGCGAGCCCTAGACCGGTGGCACCGGATGGGCTTAAGGTCACTTGATCATTTTCAATCGCATCGCAAATCTGACCTGCGTAGACCTCGGGCGAGATTGAGTCTCTAGGGACTTCGAAATTTTGCCCATACTTTTTTTCAATCTCACCAAACATGCGGGTTTGGACACCGGGGGTGACGAGGCATAAGGTTGAAACGCCAGTGCCTTGAAGTTCTATCTGCAAACAATCGCTGAACGCTAAAACGGCGGCCTTTGAAGCCGCATAAGTCGAAGCACACGGAAAGTGCATGAGCGCCGAAACGCTTGAGTGATTTACGATTTTACCGTGCGCTCGCTCAATCATACCCGGTAGAAGGCCGTGGGTTAAATGCACTAGGGCATTTATATTGACCTGAAACATAGAGTAAATTTCTTCAATTTTTTGATTTTCGAGCAGCCCACCCGTTAGTTGGCCGGCATTGTTTATCAAGATATCTATTTTTTCTTTTAGAAGGCTCGGCAGCCATTTTTCAATTTGGCTGCGATCGCTTAAGTCGATCAACCAAATTTTGACTGAAGCGGCCCCCATTTTTAAGAGTTCATTCGCGAGGGCTGGCGATTCTGATCGCATTTGCAAATGCAGATGTGAATTGCGCTTTGCCAACTCTTGGGCCAACGCCAACCCAATCCCGCGGTTAGAACCCGTGATCAAAACTTTTGAATCAAGTATTTTCACTTTCTACACCCTTTCGTCCTAACCAAAAAATTGCGGCCGGAATATAGATCGCCCAAAAGACACCATAGACGATAAGTGCAACGGTGCCATTCATTATCAGTACACCAAACTGAGCCCCGGCCCGATAGCTCAGCGGGCCAAATATAGCACCAAGCAAAGAAGCTAAAAAATATTTCTTTTGAAAAAGACTCTGAATGAGTGGGATTGAAGAAATAAAAAGCAGCCACAGTGAAATTAACCAAACTGGCAGCCAACCAATATCTGACGAGGGGTTTAATTCGATCAAATTGAAGTACGCGCAACCGTAATCAAAAGAGACCCCTATATAAAAAAGAAACAAAAGTTGAAATACCCTCTGACGGTTGAGGCCAAAACTGAGCCTCATCAAAACCCAAGAAATTAAAGGAAATATCAGGGATGCAAAGGCCCAACCTAACCTTCCAAAATACACGCAGCCAAACCACCCCAAGTAAACCCAGACGGAAAGTAAAATTTTTGGATTGAGCTTGCTCATAAAATATTGAGGCATCCCTTCTAAGAGATGAGCCTAGACTCAATATCGGCCTCAGTCATTTCGTATAGAGGTTTGCTTAGCTGCCCGACAAATTTTTAGCATTTGGACCGTAAATTTGACCGGTTTCCTTTTAGATGCAATCATATCGGTAACTGAACATTAACGTGTTATCACTCATAAAGAGTTGCCACATGGATGAATCTGATTTCGAAGGCACTCTGGTTCTTGAAAAACTAGCCGAGACCAACAAAGTCGAAGACTTTTTTGATGCCGTTGATTCTGACGATTTTGGGCGAGCGAAATCGTTGATGAAGCACGCGCATATCGACGCCGAAACAATTGAAATGGTTTTAAAAAAAATGGCCGACCAATAGCGCCGGTAGAACCCGGCGCTTCGAGCTACTCTACTGCGATATAAATTTCTACTTTGGGTCTTTCAACTCTTTTTCAAGTTCTTCGGGTGAGCCATTGTCGAGCTCTAGTACCCCACCATAAATGATATTCTTTTTCACAATATTTTTCTTGGCGTCGAGAATGACCGAATCTTCTTGGGTGACAAGTGCGCCATCCACTAGTGTGAAGTGCCCATGCCAAATATACGTACCATCCGGAACTTCATCTGACGGCAATTCAAATCGCACATCAACCGAGTCTTTGGTGTAAGTACCCACGAGCATTTCACCAAAACTTAGCTTTCCGTCTTTTGCGGTAACCGAAACTGGCGGAAGATTTTCAATTTTAACATTAAGCCCATCAGGGTCATTGGTGTGGTCGGCCTTGTCTGCTTGGCCTTTTGCCGTTAAGCATTTTCGTTTAAAACCAGGATTGTCGTATGCATTATCTTTCACTCTAAATTCGGTTAAAACGTAGAAACACTGAGTTAAGGCGCCATCGCGAATCACGGCACCTCGGCCGCGCCAAAACCCATTAAGAAAAGTGGGGCCTTCATCGACTGCTGCTGTGCTCGCTCGCGTTGGGGCTGCATTTGCCGCAAGGGCTAAAGTAAGAGAAAACGTGAGAGAAAAGAATGCCAAGATAAGACGGGATAAAAACATAAGTGTTGCTCCTTGTTAAATACAAGAATTGGTTTATCTATTTCGTTACCAAAACGATGCCAGAACAGAAACCGCTTAGCAAATTGAAAACTACAGGCGAGGGGCGTCAGTTTTCAATACAAAGAAATCGATAACTTAGCCGCGCCCCCTGCCAGTTCTTTTTCGCAGAAAAGTAAAATCGGTGATACGCTTGCCGCAGGCATTTTTTAGAACCCGAGGGCTCGTGATTAAAATGAAAATAAAATTTATTAACTTAGTCTGTTTTGCCGTTTTTTATTTGGTGAACCCCATCGTTTTTGCCGACGACGCCAACGACGCAGATCGAACTATATTGAAATTTAACTGCATCGAAAGTGTCACGACCGTGTCGAGCTGCAAGGCTGAAGCCATCGCCCAACTTCTGGCCATGGGTTGCCGGTTAAAATCGACCGAGGTCAACACCGAGTGCGCGCGACTCAATGATGAAGTGATGTGCCAATTTCACTCGTCGAACTGCCAAAAGCCCTTCACCCAGGACAAGAAAACCAAGTGCCCCGACGGGTACACCAAAGAGGGCGCGCTCGAGCCCATCAAATGCCCGAGCTGTGACCGTCATAAGTACTATGCCAAAGAGGCCGCCACGCCGGCCATTTTCGAGGGCGTCTATTACTGCAAGAGGTAGCTCTCGCAGGTAATTCTTACCAAGTCTTTATTTGGACACCCAAACGAGCGTTGTGGTATATCAAGCGTCATTCTAATACTTGCAGGACACCCTAAATGAGATTTGAAAAATACAATATTGCCCGCCAGATTGTTCAAAATTTAGAGAACAATGGTTACTTTCGCACGACAGACATTCAGTTTAAGACCATCCCGGCGATTATGAATGACGAAGATGTTTTGGCGATTGCCCAAACCGGCACCGGCAAAACAGCGGCCTTTGCGATACCGATTATCTCGCGCATACATGATCAAAATGAAAAAACCCGAAGCAAAGGCATTAAATGCTTGGTGCTGGTGCCGACTCGCGAACTGGCGCAGCAGATCGGCAAAGTCTTCTCGCAGCTTTCAGTCAACACCGAGGCCACGAACTATTCAATTTATGGTGGCATTGATAAAGACCCGCAAATTGCGCAATTGGCTGGTGGCGTTGACATACTCGTTGCCACCCCGGGCCGCATGTTCGACTTAATTCGAAATGGTCACATTGATATTGGTGCCGTGCGAACTCTGGTTCTCGACGAAGCCGACAAGATGATGGCCTTGGGTTTCTTGGGCGATATCATCAGCGTTAAGCGAAAGCTGATTAGCAAGCATCAAACCTTGTTTTTTTCTGCCACGATTAATAAAGAAATTAAAAGCACCGCTTACGACTTAATTCGCTCAAATGCTCTGCGAATTCAAGTTTCGCCCGAAGAATTCGTTTCGAAAAACGTCACCCATTACATCGTCAATGTGCCAATGGACGACAAACGGCATTTGCTGGTGAATGTGATTAAACGAAATCCTGATTCAAAAATGATCGTCTTTGTCAGAACTCAGGTTCGGGCAGAGAGAGTTATCGCCCATCTGACTAAGCAAGAGCTGACGGCCGTCGGCCTTCACGGGGGCTTACATCAAGATGATCGCGATAAGAATCTTGAGCGTTTTCGCTCAGAACAAAACATTGTTTTGGTTGCTACAGATCTTTCGGCTCGAGGCATTGATTTGCCCGGCATAACGCACGTGATAAATTATGATGTACCCGATATTGCCGAAAATTATGTCCATCGGATTGGGCGCACTGGTCGCGGCTTTGCCAAAGGTGATGCGTATTCATTTGTTAGCCCCGAAGAGAAAGAAAAATTGGCGGCTGTCGAAGAATTTATTCAAACCAAAATTACTGAAATGAGATTTGATTTAACGATACCGGTGGCCACCGAGAAAGAAATCGAAAAAATGGATATTGCCGAAATGTTGGCCTTCGAAGAAAGCCAATACACCCCGCGAAGAAAAAAGTAATTGATGCTAGCTAAGCCCTAAGGCGAATCAACGCTTCGGCTTAACACTCGTCTTAACGTCAGTCTTTGCGTTTAAATTAGCAAAAGCTGCAGCGAGAGAACTGCCGAGCGCGCCACCGATCGATTGGTTCGAATGGTGCTCGCGCCAAGAGTTGTCTTCGGCCTCTGTCGGTAGGCCCAATGAAATTTTTCGCTCTTCGAATTTAACTTCATCTACCCGCACTTTAACCGCGTCGCCCTTTTTTAGATTTTCATATTTCTTGGGGTCTTCAGCATCACGCCATTTTGATTTTGGCAGCAGGCCATTGAAGCCCGGGGCGAGCACAACAAAAAGGCCATAGACTTCTTTTTTATCAACTGTGCCATCCACAATGGCCCCAACCGGAAAGCTCTGAAGAACTTGAGCCCAGGGGTCGCTGACCCCGCCCGCTTGTTTAATAGACAAACCGATTTTTACGCGAGTTTCTTCTTCTTCAATTTTCAATATTTTAACTTGAACCGGGTCACCCACACGCACCCCGTCGGCGGCGTGCTTTAGTCTCATAAAACCAATTTCAGAAACGTGAACCAAGCCTTCGACACCACTGCCCAACGCTACAAACGCGCCAAACTGTTCAGTGCGCGTCACTCGGCCCTCAACGATATCACCGACTTTATGGGACTGTAGCCAAACGCTTTCGCCTTCGACCTTCTGTTGATTCAATAGTTTTCGGCGAGACACGACGATGTTCTTTTTGCGCGCATCAAACTGGGTGATGAGAAATTCAAATTTCTTGCCGATAAATTCGCTGGCATCCTGACCAAACGGAACCCCCAACTGACTAATAGGGCAAAACGCCGACTGGCCCTGTACGCTCACGCGATAGCCGCCATTAATGACCTCGGTGACCTTGCCTTCAACCGGGAGCTCCATATCATACGCATCTTCAATGCTATCAAAATCGACAGGGGCCGATTTCGAACCCTTGCGGGTTACCCGAATTTCGTCGGCATTGGCGCGAAGTACAATCACTTCAATTTGGTCGCCCACTTTAAATTTCAAAGCGTTATTCTCATCCAAAAGATCGGCATTGAGAAGAACCGCATCGCGAGGAGTGCCAGTTGAAACAAAAGATTCGCTTCTGCCTATGCTCAATATTTCGGCCTTAATCAAATCACCAACGTTTAAAACCTTGGTCGATTTCGCCAAAGAACTTTCGAACATCGTCGCGAAGTCTTGTGATTTAGCCTTAACTGGGTCGTTAAATAGATCGGGGGTAGTTTTTTTTGCCATAGCTGATTTATATAGCTCGACCAACTGATTCTGGTCAAAGGCAGATTTAGGGGCACCCTAGCGACGCCGAAAGAGCTGCTTGATTGTCGGGCTGTACTCCGCAGAAAAGAACGCGAGGTAGACCTCAAAAGCCCCCAGCACCACTGCCAAGACTAGGCCACTCGGCTGCATAAACGCGTGGACTAGAAAAATGTTAAGAATAACCGGGGCAAGAACGACCAGGGCCAATGGGCCCTCTAATGTAAATCTCATTTTTAAAGCATGAAGATCTCTAAATTTTAGACTGACGCCAAGCGCGCGGTCGCCGAAATAATACCAACCGGGATTTGCAATGCCATTGAGTTCAATTTATTCGGCAAGATATTTGCCAATAGTTCAACCGGCTTTGCCAGTATTGGATTAAACGTTTTCAATGTCATCTTTAAGAAATCAAGAGAGACGGGCCGAGGGCAGCCGCCCAAATGCAGGACCTCGAAACCACAGCGATTCAGCGTGGCTCGCAAAGTTTTTGGATCAAAGAAGGTCAGGTGTTCGAAGGGCACCAAATGGGTGTAGCTTTCACCCATTAAGAGAGAATAGATCGAACTGATATCACACACATCCAAATGCAATAGACCATTCGGCGACAGATGTCGGCGCGCCGCCGTCAACACTTCGACTGGCCGGCGCACGTGATCTAATACATCAAATAGTGAAATGATATCGAAAGACCCAATACCTAAGTCATCCAGTTGTTCGAGTGGGCTACAGAAAACGTTTTTGAACCCCTTGTTGCGTGATTTTTCAACCGCCGCCGGCGAAATTTCAACCCCAGTAATGTCCCAGCCAAGATTCTCAGCGGCCTCGAGGGCCTGCCCCTCACCGCAACCCAAATCAAGAACGGACCCTGGGCGATGACCCAATTGCCGCTCAAGCTTCAGATACCGACTGGTGAATTGCCCAATTTTAATTGCGTCGAATTTAGCATATTCGGCGTAATTGCTGCCTGAGTGTTTGCGCTCGTAAAATTTTGTCGCCCCCTCATCAGTCAAAGTAGAACCCGAGTAGACCAACCCACAGTCACCGCACTTAAATATCTGAGCTTCGAGCCCTATCAACTTACTCAATTTTCGGTAGCGCAGCTTACGATTGACCGATTGGCACGAAAGACATCTCTCAGCTTCAATTATAAAATTACTCTCAATTTGCATGCCGACACGCTAGCGGATGGCAAAGTTGCTGTCAAATTTTGCGGCTCGTTTCGACCTTAGGTTGGTTACCCTCGCCTAAGTTGACAATCAAATCGGTTGGTCACTCTAATTAGATATGAAGATTAGTAAATTTTTAATTTCGACGGCACTACTCACTCTATCGGCCTGCGCCCACCAAGAGGTCACACCACAACCGGCAAAAGAGACAAAGCCATCTGAGCGAATCCTTTGGCAACCCAATCTCGAAAAACAGGGGGCCGAGGCGACCTCGCCCACTGCCCAAGAAAAAAAAGCAGAAAAAGACCGAATCGATATAGTCGATATCGAGCGTCGATTGAATCTAGACGACAAGTTTTACAAACTCGGCTTTCACGAAAAAAGTTTTAATCCTTGCCTGTATGGGTACAAGACCAAAACGTGCGAGCGGGAGCTTTTTACTATTATTAATTTTCAAGTGGTCTGTCGCGATAGCGAAGGCACCGTTCAAAACACCAATCACATCCTAACGCCCTTTGCCCTTAAACCGCTTCACATGAAGGTTGGCAGCCATCTCGACGAATCACAGACCGACGACAAGGGCTACGGGCAGATTCGTTTTCTCGCAACCTCGACGGCCAAAGAATCACGATTTATACTTTCGAGCCCACCCTTTTCGCTTGGCCTTCACGCGGGCGAAGTGAAAAAAATAGTTGTGCCATCCGACTGGTGCGAATAAATCGCGACTCAAAATAGCCAATAGTGTATTCTCGGCCAAATGAAAATATTTGATGACCTCGCCGCGCAGGTCGAAAAAGAGTGGCTTAAAACCGAAAATAACCCAGATGTCTTTGTCGAACTGGCTACGACCGCTCTTAGAAAATTTAAATACGACTGGGCAATCGAGAAATTTGATTCTGAACTTAAAGATTGGCTTATCGACCGATCGGCTCTGCCGCACCAGATGAGCGTTCATAATACCTTTGGCCAACCCTCAATAACGTTTTTCAACAATGGGCGATTTGTCGTCGATCTGTACATTTGGGTCGACTTCGACACCTCAATTCATAGTCATGGTTTTCGCGGCGCCTTTCGCCTTCTACACGGCGAATCACTGCAAGAGATATTTCACGCCCCGACCGTACAAAATATCGCTGAAGACATCCGCCTGGTTGACCTTAGCAAAATTGAATTTGCCCATCTTAAACAAAACGACGTGCAAGAGATTGCCGCCGGTGTCGATCTCACTCATCGGGTTGTTCATCTTGCGAACCCAACTGTCACCCTTTGCATCAAGACTATAAACGAGCCCGACCTCAAGCAATGGAATTATCTGTCGACGGGCCTTGCGATTCAAAAACAAAATCTCTCTGACGACCTCGTTAAGAAAATTTATTTCTATCAGTACCTTCTCGTCCGTGGCGAAGAGCTCGCCGATCAATTTCTTAACTCGTTTCTCTTTGGTCTAAATATATCAACGCAAATTCATGTTTACGAAGCGGTTGCCAGCGGCGGTCTTGATCTCAACGAAAATACGGTGGGCCGCCTCACCGAATCGATTGTCACCCGCCATGAAAAATCAAAATGGTGGCCGGCCTACGAAAAAGCTCACCTAGATCAAATGAATGAAATTCGTTTCGAAGAGTTTCAAAAGCCGCTAGAGCGCATGGTCGCCCACTTCAAGAATTGCGGCTACAATCTAGCCGAAATACAAAAGCTTGATAATATTTCTTTAGATGAACTGAATCGCCTTGCTAAATGGGTAGAGGCTACTTCTCAAGCTGATCAATAAGCTTGTGGTCGCGCTCAGTCACAAGGTTAATCACGAGCCCTGAACGGCCAGCGCGGGCTGTACGGCCCACACGGTGAATGTAGTTTTCCATTTCTTTTGGCAGGTGATAGTTGATGACCCGCCCAATATTTTCAAGATCTAGGCCGCGAGACGCTAAATCCGTCGAAACTAAAATATCAATTTCGCCATTACGAAATTTTTTAAGATTATCTCGGCGTTCATTCTTGCTCATCTCGCCCCGATAGGCCGCGCATTTAAAACCCTTTTCGCGCAATTCGGCCGTCAGCTTGTCACACTGCTCGTGGGTATTAGCGAACATTAGCGTGCCGTAATTTACCGGCTGCGAAAGTATACGCTCAAGGTGGGGCCAACGCTGGCCGTTGATGACGTTGCAGTTTTGCGTGGTCAGCGTGGCAACCACTTTACCACTGCCCGAACTACGAATAACTTCAGCTGTCGAAAATAAATCGGTCATAAGTTGCTGAACGGTTTCTGAGACCGTGGCCGAAAATAAACCCATTTGAATATCTTTGGGGCACGCGGCAACAATCAATTTTGAGTCGCGCAAGAAACCTTCATCGAGCATTTGATCGGCTTCGTCGAAAATAAGCACGCGAACATCGGTCAGCTTAATGAGATCGCGCTCCATAAGCTGCAACAATCGCCCCGGGGTCGCTAATAAAATTTCGCAAGGCCCGTCAATGTTTCTGCGCGCTTGCTCAAACTTCATGCCGCCCAAAGCCGGGCGCACGCGAAGGCGCGTGTGATGCGTAAGCGATTTAAAAACTTTTGAAACCTGCTCGCCCAACTCGCGAGTCGGAGTCATGATAACAGCCCGCGGGGTTGCCGGTTCTTTCACCGCATCGCCACTCATTTCGAGAGTCTTTAGCATATGCAAGAGCGGCAATACGAAAGCCAACGTTTTGCCACTTCCTGTTTCAGAAACGCCGACAATGGTTTTTTTGGCCAGCAGCGCCGGGATGACTTTAATTTGAATTTCAGTCGGCTTCGAAAGGCGAAGTTCTTTAAGAGTGGTCATGAGCCCAGGCAATAAATTGAAATCTGAAAATGAACTCATAATAGGCGCCTCTTTTTGTTTCGCGATCGACTTGCATCGGGCAAATCTCGAACAATGCCCTGTGCTCGGTGATTTTAACCGCATTTTGAACGCGGCCCTAGAAATATCTAAATAGCTCTATTGAATTCACCAATTGCGCTCAAAAAGCTGTCTAAACTTTAGACAGTCAAAAAATTATTTCAGGCATTTGCACTGGGCCTTAGAGAAACTGCGCGATGCTCTTCGAGTCGACCTCGCAATGTCGCCCATTTACAGAGCGCCATTGGTGTTCGCGAGGCTTGCTGCCAAGCAAACTATCCAGGATTTTATCGCCCGCATAGAACCCGTACTGGTCATGCTCGTCACCAGAGATGTAAATGGGCGCCATATTCAAAACCTGAGTCTTTACAAGTTGCAAAGGGTCGTGGGCTTGCCATTCGGCCATATCTTTGAAGTTGTGCCTCGCGACTTCTAAATAGAACGAGACCCGAAATCGACTCGCTTTGGTGCGTTCAATAAATGCATCTACATCGTCGCTGCTAGACCACGGGTTCAGCTCGCCGACAGCGGGGCACATTATGACGTAACGTGAAAATAGTTGGGGGTCTTTAAGGTAGAATTGAAGGGCATTGAAACCACCCATCGACTCGCCCATTAAAATCATTCGACCGGCGCCATTGTAACCCGCTTGCTCTTTAAGAAATGGCAATATTTTATCTCGCACGAGGTGATATTTATCGCCGCGCTCCTGAACTTCAGTCAAAAGCCATAAATTGCCAAACGAAATCGTCACCACCGTCGGCACAGATTTACCAAGAAGAGCCATTTCGCGACGGGTGTTTATGTGGCGCTCATGATCATACCAAGTCCGGGCGCTGCCTCCGAGGCCATGAAGGTGTACGATTAAATCATGATTTTGCGAATCAGTTGTCGGGTAGACGCAATAGTCAAATTCGGCATCGCCAAAAGTTTGCGTCGCGCATTTATAATCAGCTCGCTCGATGGCTTGAGCATTGGCTATCGGCGCGAAACTAAATCCAAAACACCACGCGCCAAAAAGTAAAAAAATCGCATTGCCGAGCTTCGGCTTCAAAAATAATAGACTCATTGAACCACCCCTTAAAGATGATTCTACTCAAAAACAGCAATTGGTTGGCAAGCTTTATCGATCGTCGGCGGGCCGCGGTCGGCTATTTACAAGTGTGTGAGAGCTCTTCAATTTTCTTTTCTAGAGCGGCAATTCGATCACCATGAGCCTTAAGGACATCGGCAATTGAATCCGCCTGCGGCACTTGTATGAACATTGGCATATTCTGGCAGACATAGCCAAGACCGTTTCGACTTGGCATCCAATATTGGCAGGGCGATATCTGGTAAGATTGAAAGCTATCGCCACCACGAATCAGATCGGGCGCACCCACATCTAAGGGCGCCGCCGCCGCATAAGTAGCCATAAATGACGCAAATAGAGCGAAAACTGCGCTTGAAATTTTCATGTTTGTACCCCCACAGATACAAACATGCTCTCATTTTTTCGTTCAGACAATAGGATTTGGCGGCCCAACGCTAAGCGCGGCGCCTAGTTGTTAGCGAAGGATCTTTTCCATGAGCTCCAAGATGCTACGCTCAGGGTCATCGCCCATCCCGATATTAGAGTTAATAAGCTGTGCGGGCTCACACTTCATATCAGCCACGTCGCTGCAGAAAATAGATTGGCTTTGATTTTCGTTTGCGTCCAAACACAGATTTCGAGTTGCAGCAATCGCCTCTGTTCTCGTTGGTACCGCCGCAACAAAGACCACGTCTGTTAATTTATTTACCGAAGAGCACATTTGCGCCGGGCCTTCATTCTCAAACGTTATGTTAATGCGGCCTTGAACTCGAGAAACGCTAAACTGAATATCGATATTAGCATTTTTCTCGTTTGCGTCTACGTCACACGATACAACTTTATCGCAAAAGATACTTTGAGTTTCCTTTTCGTTATGGCGTATACATTCGTTCTTCGCGCGCTCTGCCGCCTCGGCATCCGAAAGACCTCGGCCCAAAGATATTCTATGTGTTAACGATTGTTCTAAAGCGCAGACATGTAGGCCCCGACCGCCGACGTGAATTCTAATGTCTTGTGCGAAAGCACTGTTGCTTGCGACTAAAAGAGCGAGGGCCAGAATTGTATTTTTCATTTTCAAAGTTCTCCTGTAGTTAATCGACAGCGATGGCAATTGCAAAAACGAGGCCCGCTGTGTGCACCGTATAATCGACTTAATGGCTCTCGGGTGACCATATTTAATACAGAGCTGTAAAGGCTTCATTTTTAAAGCGCTCACCGCGAAATCGGGCTCGGTCACATGACGGCGCTCATGTGTTTTAGACAGAGGCGCTTCGCCGACCCCTGCTTGCTCCTCAAAAGGAATTTGTGTAGCCTAAACAACTCAATTGTAGAGGAATTCAAGTGATCCGATGGTGCGCTTATTGCCAAACCTTCGACGGCCAATCGCCGCCGTTTAATAATTTCAGTTTCACCCACGGCATATGCAAGGCCTGCGCGATAACGGTAAAAGAGGGCCGTAAATCAATCGTAAAGAAGCCCGACGTCGAATCATTTTTCAAGGCCCTCTTTGAGAGCGTTGAATGCGGTATTTTAGTCGAACCGAAGGCCCTCATTGCCAAGAGCCGCTCACTCGAATTGCCTGTGCCCGATTTATTTCTTGGGGTTTTACACCCACTTCTTCAAAGAATCGGTTTGTATTTTGAAGAAGGCAAAATGTCTTACGAGAAAGAGCATTTATTTTCAGATACCGTCCTGTCTATATTAAATGAACTCCCAAAGGTAGAAGTCTCTGATCGATGCCCAGTGGCCTTACTTTCACCCCCCGACAACCGTCACTCGATCAGGCCTGAGTTTTTAAAGCGATTGTTGATCTCCGAAAAAGGCTTACATGCCGAAATTATTGCAAACGCCCCCACCACATCTCAAGAGTATTTAAAGGTGTTTTTAGAGCGACAACCGAAAATAGTCGGCGTGTCGATCGCCTTGCCAACACAAGCAAACTACATAGATGACCTTCTGCGCTGGCGAGGCGATCATAAGAATAAACTCGGCGCACCGGCCGTTTTCATCGGCGGCCCAGCCTCCGAATCGTTGAAAAATCATCACTTTGCAAAAGAACACGGAGTTTATGTCTCTGAGCTAGCCGATGTGAAATTCACACTCGACCAAATTGCCCAAATCTGTACTGAAACGGCTACCTAGCCGCTGCCTGAAATTACCTAACCAGCTCGCATTGCGGGTTATTACAATGCATTTCGTGATATTGAGCTGTGCAGTTTTTTACCGCCTCACGACGGGCTTCAAATTGGGTTACACCCATACCCTCAAAGGTCTTCATGAAGGCTTCAACTTTGCAAAACCATTTTTGCGGAGTCGCCACCGAGCCCCCTGCGCCAAAATTGACGTTAATTTGAGTGCCGGTATTCACGAGGCCCGGGCCGTCATCGTAAGGGGTAGGTTGTGACTGCTGTGCCTTACGGGCTTCTTCCTGACTCTTTACCATTTCATCGTGACCCTTGTTGTAACCGTCACGATAGTTTACGCGAGCCTCGTCGCGAAGATCTTCGCGGCAACGGTTCAGAAACTCAGAACGCATTTCGCCCCAAGGTTTACGACCATCGTTATAACCAACTTCATAAGCCGCACTCTTGACGCAAAGGTCGGGGTCAAACTCACGCGGCTGATTGAGCGCGCAAGCGCTGAGGCACATTAAAAAAATAGAACCGATGAATTTACTCACAACCCCTCCAACCCAAAAATTAATGTAAAAATAATTTCTAGCGCGCTGGGCGTCCGTTGGTCAACTGATGTAGAATTGATTAATACTTCAACAGACCTTACAATCGTGTACTTTGACCCCAACCCAAGAGATTTACTCGCCATGCCGCTTCAATTAATTCTATTTACAAGCTTAACAATGATCGGGTTCGCCTCAAATTCAATACTCTGTCGACTCGCATTGCGCGATTCTGCCAATAACCCACTTAGCTTTACTCTCATTCGCCTTCTCTCTGGGGCTATAATATTAACCCCCGTCTTCATTCGGGCAATCAGGTCAGAACCCTTGAGACCAACACGCAAGACCATACTTCCGCCCCTGTTGCTTTTTCTCTACGCTCTATTTTTTTCACTTTCTTACGTTCAGATTGCCTCGGGCACCGGCGCCCTCATTCTCTTTACCAGCGTGCAACTAACGATGATGTTCGTTTTTGTTTTTCGTGGTCAGACGCTTAAACTCAATGAGAAAATTGGGTTTGCACTAGCGGCCTGCGGTTTTGTCTACCTGCTTTTACCAGGGCTCTCGATGCCGCCATTTACCTCCGCAACACTAATGGGGCTCGCTGGCGTCGCATGGGGCCTTTATACGCTCATGGGCCAGGCCGCCACTGAGCCAATATTGGCAACAGCTAGAAATTTTATTTTCACGGCCCCGCTTTGTGTTGTTATTCTACTATTTCACCCCGTTCAATTGACACAAGTCGGGTTAAGCTTGGCAGCCACCTCGGGCGCCATCACTTCGGGCCTCGCCTATACTCTTTGGTACGCGGTTCTCAAAAAACTGCAAACCAGCACGGCGGCGATCATTCAACTGACTGTGCCCGCGCTCGCGGCATTTGGTGGCGCTCTGCTACTAGGCGAAACACCGACGCCACGGCTCTTGATAGCAAGCGCGCTTATTTTTTTAGGGATTTTAATTAAAGTTAAAAAACTCTCACCTAACTAAGGCCAAATGCCAGACTTATCGCTCTCGCGCCGCCAGGTACTCTTCGTAGGTGCCATGATTATCATAAACCACCGTCTGATCGATTTCGATAATTCGATTGGCAACGGTTTGAATCAATTCGTGATCATGCGAAGTGAAAATAACAGAGCCCTTAAATTTCTTAAGGCCCTCATTTACAGCAGTAATGCTCTCTAAATCTAAGTGATTCGTCGGGCCATCCAATAGAAGAACATTGGCTCCGCCAAGCATTAGCTTTGAATACATGCAGCGCGCTTTCTCGCCTCCCGAAAGAACAGCGGGTTTCTTAAGCGCTTCGTCGCCACTAAAGAGCATTTTGCCCAAAAAACCACGAATAAAGTTTTCGTCTTTTTCTTTGCTAAACGGGCGCAGCCAATCAACCAAGGTCGACTCGCCCGACTCAAAGTGCTTAGAGTTGTCGGTCGGAAAGTAACTTTTAGAAGCGGTGATGCCCCAAGTGTGGGTGCCTGAATCGGCCGAAATGACCCCAGCTAAAATATCGAGAAATAGAGTTTTTGCTAAATCATTTTTGCCGACCAACGCCACTTTGTCGCCAGTCTTAAGACTAAATTTAATGTTCTTTAAAAGCTGCTGGCCTTCGAAACTCTTAGAGATGTTATCGACGGTCAAAACATCTTTGCCTAATTCGCGATCGGTGTTGAAACCGATAAACGGCTGTTTGCGAGATGAGGCCGGCAGATCATTGAACTCGAGCTTTTCAAGAGTTTTTTGTCGCGAAGACGCCTGTCTTGATTTCGAGGCATTGGCACTAAAACGCGCTATGAACGCCTTTAGCTCTTCAGCCTTATCAGCGCTCTTTTTATTTTGATCTGAAAGTAATCGCTGCTTGAGCTCACTCGCCTGGCGCCAGAAATCGTAATTGCCGGTGTAGACATTGATTTTGCCGTAGTCGACATCCGCGATGTGAGTACAGATTTTATTTAAAAAATGTCGATCATGTGAAATCACAATGACGGTATTTGGAAATTGCATCAAAAACTCTTCGAGCCAACGAATCGAATGTATATCTAAATGGTTTGTCGGCTCATCGAGCAATAAAATATCAGGTTTGCCAAAAAGGGCTTGAGCCAAAAGTACTTTTACTTTGTCTCCGCCGGTCAGCTCTTTCATTAATCTTTGATGTTGGGCTTCGCCAATCGAAAGCGCAGCCAAAATAACCGAGGCTTCAGATTCAGCCTCCCAACCATTTAATTCGGCAAATTCGGTCTCGAGCTCAGAAGCTCTTTCGCCATCTTTGTCGCTGAAATCACCTTTTGCGTAGAGGGCGGCTCTTTCTTCTATGCACTTAAAAAGCCGGTCGTTGCCCATCAGAACAGTATTCAACACCGTCACATTTTCGTATGCATAATGATCTTGTTTCAGCATCGAAAGCCGCAGATCTGCGGGGATAATCACCTTGCCCGTGTTGGGTTCAAGTTCACCCGCCAACACCTTTAGAAAAGTCGACTTGCCGGCGCCATTGGCACCGATCAGGCCATAGCAATTAGACGGTGCAAATTTGACCGTCACGTCTTCGAATAGTTTTTTGCCGCCAAAGCTTAGGCTGACATCGCTAGTGGTAATCATAGGAAGGCTAATTTAATTGAAATCGAAAAAAATCTCGAGTTTTAAGTGAGGGTCGAGGCCAAATGATTGATTTTTTGAAGAAATTGCGTCAGCAGGTGGCGCTTTTTGTCGCTCGAACCGCACAACCACCAGTTTTGGAGCCTAGAGCAACTTTTCGAATAGGTGAAAAAAAAGGCCAAGTAAGACTACAAGTTGAGAAAGGCCTTCTTTGACGGCACCACAGCGCTTTGAGCCGCGAACTAGAATAGCGTTTTTAAACCGTACCAAAAATACGGTCGCCAGCATCGCCGAGGCCAGGCAGAAGATAGTTATGATCGTTCAACGCGCGCTCAACCGATAAAGTTATTATTTTAACATCTGGGTGCCTGGCGTGGATTTTTTTGATCCCGACCCGAGACGACAAAATGTTAACAAACAAAATCGATTTGACCTTATTTTCTTTTAACCGATCGATCGCAGATAAGGCGGTGTCACCGGTGGCCAGCATCGGGTCAACCAAAATTACACTCGCGTTTTTAATGTTCTTCGGCAGCTTCAAATAATACTCGACGGTGTTCTTGGTCTTTTTATCTCGAGCAATGCCGATCAGCCCGACGCTGGCAAAAGGCAAAGTCTGGGTGAAGCCTTGAACCATACCTTCGCCCGCACGAAGTATCGAGGCGATGCACACTTGGGTCGAAATTTTTTTGGCCTTGGTGGTCTCGAGCGGAGTGGTAATTTGCACAGTTTTTAACTTTAAATCTTTTGTCGCCTCAAAGGCCATCATCATGGCGATTTCGGTCAGAACTTGGCGAAACTCATGGCTCGTGGTGCGCTGGTCTCGCAATATTCTTAATTTGTGCATTAAAACTGGATGATCAAGTACTGTCAGATTCTTCAAAAGAACTCCTATTTCGTCATTGGATATGTCGATCGTCCGCAAACCAATATTCAGAGTTATTTAGAAGAAAGCTCTTCCGCCTTCAACAAAAATTCACTTGGGTCCTGATTTAAACCCAATTGCTGGTATTGCACCAGCCCCTCTGAATCAATAAGCGTGATGACGTTTGAATGGCCAAAACCCCCATTGGTTTCACGCTTGAATCGAATACCCAACACTGCCGCAAGCTCTCGCACCGCGTGCTCGGCGCCGTGATACAGTGCCCAGCGATTCAGGTCGAGCTTGCGGCTTTCGCCGTAGGCCTTGAGGCGCTTCGGAGTGTCACGTTTAGAATCGAATGAAAACAACAATATTGAGAATCTCTGCCGAGCAGACAACGATAATTTTTTTTCGATTTTCTTGAGATCTTCAATAATTAGCGGGCACGCGCTTTCGCAACTTGTGTAAACCATAGCTAAAATCGCCGGCCGCCCACGAAGATCCTTTAGTCGAATCAACTTTTCGTTTTGGGAGGTCCACTTCGAAGATAAATTAAAAATTGACTCTCCATGTATCGGGTTCGGCGCCGCCTCAGCATTGTGATGACCTTCGTGCGCGACTGCCGAAGTCAAACCGAAAGACCAAACCGCCAAGCCAATTGCCAGAAGCGCAAACTTACTATTTCGTTTCATTTTTTACTTCTTTCGCACATCGAAAACCAAGATTAGCCGTTGTATAGTTAGCTTTTAGACTTGCTCGAAAGGAATAACGCATAAAAGCGGCGTAGTCGGCCGCGTTTCCCAACTGACTGCCGTTGCCGCAAAATAGATTTCCGTCTTTGCCGTTTTCTCGCGAATCAGAAGTGCTTAAAAAGCTTCCGAAGTCTTGGGTCCACTCCCAAACTAGAGCCGCCAAATCGTGCACCCCGTAACCATTAGGGCCATCGGCACCAACAAGTGGGAGCTTCTGCCGATTCGGCTCGCCGTACCACGCAAGAATTTTTTGTTTTATTTCGTTCTGGCTTCGGCCACTATCAAGCAGAGCGAATTCCAATTGATTCGTCGTCGGTAGATCTTTATTTATCGACGCACAATAGGCCGTAGCCGCAAACCAAGAGACCTGAGTGACCGGGCTTTTCAAGTTCAAATTTCCGATGTTCAAGTCCGACGCCCACCCCTGAAGGTAGTGTGTATCGGCGAATATTCTTTTAACTTTGGTCTTTCGCCACTCGGCACGACCTTTTACGAACTTCAAATAATCGCGATTTGTGATTGGGTAAACATCTAACAGAAACGACCCGATAAACACCGTCGGTTTTTTCTCGGGCTTCTCTTTTGCGCTTTTGGCAGAAGTGTCAAACGGTTCAAATTTATCTCCGGGTATGTAGACCATGCCCGGATCATTGCCGCTCGCGCCTCTTGCCAAGTTCAATCCTAAATGTAACAAAGCATATATCAAAAAGAAACACGCAAACTGTCGGCAATTAATCATTCTGACTGCACAGCTTTACCTGTTTTGCCCCGACTGCTTTTTACATCTGAGGGGGTGACTTCTTTGCCAGAATTTCCCCACGAATTGTAAATAAATGTAAGAACATTTGCGATATCTTCGTCAGTGAGGCTCCACGCGGGCATCACTCCATTAAACTGCTGGCCGTTAACTTTAACATTCCCCTGCAATCCTTCGGAAACGACCTTGATTGCACGAACCTTGTCTTGGTTCAAATAGTCTGATTTGGCGAGAGGCGGAAACGCATTGGGTATCCCCTGACCATTTACCTGGTGGCAGGCGACGCAATTTGCCTTAAAAATAGTTTCACCATGGGCAATTCGTTCGGCTTTAGTTTTGGCCGCCGGGGCAAAACTCGACGGCTGCTCTGCAACATGAAAGCCGGTGCCCTCTGGCATATACACTTCGTCGCTGATTTTACCCGAATACACCAACTTGTCTTCGGCGCCGGAGACTTTTAGTTGCCCGATTGCGCCCTTGTTAAACGCGCGAGTCAGCGAGTGATCGACTAATATGAAAGTACCGGGCGCACTTACTTTAAAATCTACGATAGCGGCACCACCGGCTGGTATCATTGTCGTTTGAACGTTGTGAACGACAGTGCTTGTGTTACCCTCTTGCCAAACGTTGTCGAAAATTTCACCAATCACATGAAATGACGACGTAAGATTTGGGCCACCATTGCCGACGTACAAGCGAACCGTCTCGCCGACCTTGGCGGTAAGTGCGTTGTCACCCAAAAGTGCACCCACCGCACCGTTAAACACAACGTATTCAGGCTTTTCAGCAACCGCTTTGTCCATACTAAAGGGCTGTAGACCCTGTTGCCCATTTGGGCCCTTCGTGTAGAAGTCGCCCTGCATGACGTAAAATTCATGATCAACTTTTGGCAGACCTTCTTGGGGCTCAACCAATATAAGGCCATACATTCCATTTGCCACGTGCATTGCAACTGGCGCCGTTGCGCAATGATATACATAGAGCCCCGGGTTCAACGATTTAAACGAAAACACTGAACTGTGGCCTGGCGCCGTCAATGAGCTCGCCGCGCCGCCGCCCGGCCCGATGACAGCATGTAAATCAATATTGTGGGGCATCTTGTTGTTTGGGTGGTTATCGAGATGAAATTCGACAAGATCACCCTCTCTGATTCTGATAAACCTACCTGGCACTTTGCCACCAAATGTCCAGAACGTGTACTTCACCCCGTCGGATAACCGACCTTCAACTTCTTTTACCTCAAGGTGCACCACCACCTTCGTAGCATTATGCCGCGTGATTGGTGATGGCACCAGAGGTGCGTCAGTAAGTGTCGCCGTTTCTTGACCTTCGATTTTTTCAGACCGATTTCGCTCAGGCGAACCCATCGCAAAAGCTCCGCAGATTGCAATAGTGATTACAGCTGTGCCTATACTTCTTAAAAACTTCATGGTGCCGTTCTCCCCTCTAATTATTACCAATATCTTACCAAAACTATCTATCGGTGATACTAGTTAACCTTAAGATACGGCATCGCCTTTAATGTTCAATCGATTAATATTAAGCTGTGTTTATAAAATGCTCATCGTCTGGAGGATCTCTTGAGCCCCTACCGAGTTTTATTTCCACTCGGGCTAATCGCCGCACTTCTCGGCGCCAGCGCCTGGATTTCTTTTGGTTTTAATCTGACCCTTGATTACCCAGGTCGCTTTCACCCAGATTTAATGATTGGCGGTTTTCTGGCCTCTTTCGCCTCGGGGTTTCTGATGACGGCGATCCCGAAATTTACCCAAACGGCTCACGCGCGACTATTTGAAGTGATTGCGGCCTGCGTGGCGTTGGTTTTGGTATTTATGTCGAGTTTTCTCGAGAGCCGAATCTACGTACACCTACTTTCGTCAGCTGTATTTATGTTAATCGCTATTTTCGCAGCAAAGCGGGTTCGCTTACGAAAAACCCAGCTGCCCAAATTTTTTTTACTCGTGGGCCTTGGGATTGCGATGGGCATCTTCGGCCCAATTCTACTCGCCCTCAATGAATTTGGAATTCTACCAAACGCTCTTGGACAATTTGGCCGATTGATATTTACGCAAGGTGCAATTTTGGCCCTTATGATGGGCGTCGGTGTTAAACTTCTTCCGGCACTGATGGGCTGGGCGCCACCGCCTGACGAGGTAAACTCGAGTGAGATTCAAGATATTCAATCTAAAAAATACTTGGCGCCAGCACTCGTTGCTTCAGTTTTCACGATCGGCTTTGCGATCGAGGTCGCCGGTCACGCTCAACTTGGCTACCTGACTCGTGCTCTCGCGGTGTCTTACATTGCATTAGCACACTGGAAGATCTGGCGGCGCCCAAAGTCAAATGGGCCACACGCTTTTTGGCTTTGGCTCTCAACTCTCTCTGTGAGCTTAGGCGTTTGGGCGCCTGCACTTTGGCCCGCCCACGCGGTTGACGGGCTGCATTTGGTTTTCATTGCAGGTTTTGGCCTGATGATTCTGATGGTCGCCACCAGAGTCACACTTGCGCACGGCGGCCATGGCCTCGACCTTGAGAAAAAATCAAAAATTCTGTCGGTTGTCGCGTGGCTTTTACTTTTGTCAACCGCCACAAGGGTGATCGCCATCATGATGCCGAAGACCTATAATCACCACCTAGCTTACGCGGCACTCATTTGGTGCGTCGCTATACTTCTATGGGCGTCAGTGTTTTTGCCAAAAATTCTGAAGGTCAAGCCAACCTCATTCACAAAGGATTAACCCGTGCCAAATTATATCAACTACGTCTTAATAGTTTTAGCTGCGGCCTTTTTTATCAGGAGGTGGGTTATGTTTCGTTCAATAAAATCAAAATTGCCAGAGTATTTAAAAAACGGCGCGATTGTCGTGGATGTGAGATCACCGGCCGAATTCACTACTGGCAATTTCGCGGGCAGCATAAACATCCCGCTTCAAGAGCTCGGCGCAAAGGCAAACCAGCTCAATAAAAGCAAAACCATTTTAGTCTGCTGCGCTTCGGGCACGCGCAGTGGCATGGCCGTCGGCATTTTAAAGGCCCAGGGCTTTGACAATGTGCTCAACGCCGGGCCCTGGAGTAACCTTTTATAATTGCGAAATGAATGCGAACCTACAATGCCTTAACCAATTCGGGGCTAGGGCTGAATCAGCTCCGTGCGCCAACCGTTTTTCTTGTCGATTTTAAAATACATCTTCGGCTCGGTTGCGTCTCTGGCGAGAGAAAAAACTGTCGGGTCTTTCGTTGTAATCGCGATCATTCGAAATCGCAGAGATTTGAAAAGAACGGATTCAAACATCATTCTTGTCATTATGGCATCGCCGTTTGAGATCGGGCTAAAGCCACCAGGGTGGGTGTGGATGTTCCACATCTCGAGAACTTCCCACTCGCTTGCCCCTTCAGGTATTTCGGCCTGAACGCGCGATACAAGCGAAGACATACCAAGCGTCAATTCTCCAGCGCGAATAGAGCTCGGGCTTTTTGAGGTAAACGGAAGTAGATTCGCAAGCAACCGAACCTGCCCCAAATGATCTCGGACCGCGAAAACAAAGACGCCCCACTCATAACCCGTTCGCAATGACAGATTGAGAATTGCCGAAATATCTGTCTGCAGTTCTGGAAAGAGCTCAATAAAACTTTCTGAACTCATCACATTTTGAAAGGTCATACTGAGGCTAGGGTCTTTAATTTTAAAGGTGCCATTGAGTGGCAAGACCACAAGCACCCTTTGCCCTTCGAAATTGACCCACGGGTTCTTACGCTCACCCCAAAATAGCCATGGGCGCTCACCGTTAAGTATTTTACGGGTTAATACGACTGTTTTTTGAGCGGTTTGAAGATCGAGTTTCATCATGCTTTCAAGACGCCCCGACAGCAATTCGTTACAAATTTTGTCGGCGAAAGCGCCTTGAGTGACAAATATAAGAAAAATAACTAGCAGGCGCTTCATATATCCTCTTTGAAACCACATTTCTATTTTCGCATGAGTGAAGTGCAAAGGCGGCGCCACGCAATGTACGGCCCGCCGCTAGAGAGCTGTCTAAAGTTTAGACACTTCTTTTTTGGGCCGCTTTAACACTCCCCCCCATATCGAATACCGACGAAGCGGACCCAAATGTGCGGTCTGAATTTTGCAATTCTATTTGGCCATATGGGTTTAATCGCGCTCTTGATACTTAATTTTTCATTGGCTTTTGCTGAGCCGCCACAAGTCGCTACCACCTATACCGACCCCACCGTAATTTCAAAAAGCGTGGCTGACTCTCTCGCTGCAAAATCAGACTGCAAATGCCAACGCGAGTTTGGTAAGGCCTTAGGCGCCCCTGACGGCAGCCCTCTTACCTTGATGCAAATCGAGGCGCTACAAAACATTTCAAGCGTGACCGCTGAGGCAATGAAGCGCATGAAGATTAGCCCACAAAAAGATGACGATTCTGTTGCGATCGCCGCTAGTTTACACAAGAGCCTTTTTAAAGCTCGCGCCATTGAAAGTGATGATGGCACGTCACATATGGGGCTTAGAATAAAAAAGAAGAATTCATTTATGCTTGAGGGCGAAATCAAATTTTAACGGGCTTAACGCGTGTCGCGTTGACGCGCTCTTTAAATCAACCTATTGAACTGGGCCAATAGGGGTAATTTTTGATGAAGGCCCATGACCCTAGTTTAGCCATCGACCCAGTCTGCAAAATGACTGTCTCCCCCCTCTCAGCCAAAAACCAAACACGATATGGCGGTCAAACGTTCTATTTCTGCAGCATCAAGTGCAAGACTAAATTTGAACAACATCCTGATAATTTTTTGAGCCCCGCCACCAATTTCGCTACGGTTTTAGCCGAGCATGATGACAAAATAGAATACACCTGCCCAATGCACCCACAAATTGTAAGGCTCGGCCCTGGCAGCTGCCCTCTGTGCGGGATGTCTCTTGAAACACTTCATCCGACCGAACTCCCACTTGATAATTCTGAGTACAAATTAATGGTCATGAGATTTTTGGTTGCGGCAGGCTTTAGCCTGCCCTTACTTTTTATCACAATGGGCGGCCGAAGCCTGATCGAATCGAAAGAAATACTTGCTCAACTCAAATGGGTCGAACTTTTTCTATCCACCCCAGTTGTCTTCTGGTGCGCTTACCCACTTTTTATTAAATTTTATCAGTCCGTAAAAATGCGAAACCCCAACATGTTTACGCTGATCGGCCTCGGGGTTGCGATTGCCTATAGTTATAGCCTTACTGTTGTCCTCTTCAGCAATTGGATCCCCCCGGTTTTTAAAGACCCGATGACGGGCGAAGTGGGTCTCTATTTTGAAGCCGCCAGTGTTATTGTCGCACTTGTTCTTCTGGGGCAAGTGCTTGAATTAAAAGCCCGCGGCCAAACGGCGTCGGCCATCACAACCCTCCTTGGGCTAGCACCAAAAACGGCTCGACTCATTGGAGCTGATTCTGTTGAAACAGATGTCCCACTTCAAGCCATCAAAGTCGGAGATCTTTTGCGAGTCAGACCAGGCGAAAAAATACCGGTCGACGGAATTGTCATTTCTGGCTGGTCGCCGGTTGACGAATCTATGGTTACGGGCGAACCCATCCCGGTTGAGAAATCGCCAGGCAGCAAAGTTGTGGGCGCGACTATAAACGGCACGGGCTCAATTGTTATACGGGCCGAAAAAATCGGCAAGAGCACGCTGCTGTCACAAATTGTGCAAATGGTCTCAGAAGCACAGCGCTCTCGCGCCCCGATACAAAAACTGGTGGATCGAGTTTCTTCTTACTTTGTGCCAATTGTGATTTTAGCTTCTGCTCTTACCGCTATTGTATGGTTCGCTTTTGGACCAGAGCCAAAACTCGCCCATGCGTTAGTCAATTCAATCGCCGTATTAATCATTGCCTGCCCGTGCGCCTTGGGCCTGGCCACGCCAATTTCGATTATGGTGGCAACGGGCCGCGGGGCGACCATTGGCGTTTTGTTTAAAAATGCCGAGGCCATTGAGATTATGAGAAATGTCGACACCTTAGTCGTCGACAAAACAGGCACTCTGACCGCTGGCAAACCGCGAGTTGTTTTATTCAAAGCACTTAACGGTTTTTCTGAGGGCGACGCTCTTGGTTTGGCCGCAAGCCTTGAACAGGTCAGTGAGCACGCCCTCGCCGGTGCGATTGTCGCATTCGCCCATGAAAAGAAGGTCAGCCTTTCGCCAGTTGATAATTTCAATTCACTGACCGGTAAGGGCGCGCGCGGCTCAGCCGTCGGCAAATCAATTTGCGTTGGCAATGAGCTTCTCATGGGCGAACTCGAAATTGATTTGGCCAAGATGCAACCCGAGCTCTCGCAACTCAGAGAAGGCGGGCAAACCGTTATGTTCGTCGCCGTTGACAGAAAACTGGCCGGTGTCATCGGCGTCATGGACCCAATCAAAGAAACGACCGCAGCTGCGATTCGAGAAATCAGATCGCTTGGCATAAATGTTGTGATGGTTACCGGCGACAACCAAAAGACCGCCGAATCAGTTGCTAAAGTAATCGGCATCGAGAAGGTTTTCGCCGATGTTTTGCCGTCTAAAAAAGCTGAAATTGTGAAAAGCCTTCAAGCCGCAGGCCACGTGGTCGCAATGGCTGGTGACGGCATAAACGACGCCCCCGCGTTGGCGCAAGCCCATGTGGGCATTGCGATGGGAGCGGGCACTGAAGTGGCCATGCACACGGCTGGCATTACTTTGGTCAAAGGTGATTTGCGCGGCATCATTCGAGCTCGAGCGCTGAGCGCCGGCACAATCACAAATATTAAACAAAATTTATTTTTTGCGTTTTTTTACAACACCGTTGGTGTCCCACTTGCGGCCGGGGTTCTCTATCCACATTTCGGCTTACTTTTGAACCCGATGGTTGCGGCAGCCGCGATGAGCCTCAGCTCGGTTTCAGTTATCACCAATGCCTTGCGCTTGAGAAAAATAAAACTTTAAAATGGCCCGATAAACTTAGGCTTTCTTTACAAACTCAGACTTAAGATTAATTGAGCCAATCCCGTCAATCTTGCAGGCGATATCGTGGCCGTCGTCACCATCGACAAGGCGAATGCTTTTTACCTTGGTGCCAACCTTCACAACCGATGATGAACCTTTAATTTTTAACTCTTTAATAACCGTTACTGAATCGCCGTCAGCAAGAACGTTGCCGTGAGCATCACGAACACCCGCAGCTTGGGCGTTTGCTTCTGTCGCAGCGTCTTCAGCTGAACTTTTGGTTGAAGGCGCCCACTCGTGCGCACACTCGGGGCAAACCCAGAGATTGCCGTCGGCATAGATATTTTCAGAACTGCACTTCGGGCATTTCGTTTCGGCGTCCATGGTAACCTCACAATTGAAGCTTTGAAATAGCACGGCCCCTTGCCCATGTCTAACCCCAGCCATAGAGTTTGCTAACAAGGTTTGATCACCCCCGGCAACAGTGTTAGAGTTTTGCCGTAAACTATCGTCGAATACGCAATGCTTGCCGGAGGCATAAAAATGGTTAAATCAAATGCAGTTTATCAAGGCCAAAAGCACTGCGAGTTAATGCATGAACCTTCAGGGTCTAAAATCGAAACTGACGCCCCAAAAGACAATGCCGGCAAAGGTGAACGTTTTTCACCGACGGATCTTGTCGGCGCTGCACTGACGAGTTGTATTTTGACCACTATGGCCATCGTGGCTGAACGCGATAACATTTCTATTGTCGGCGCCTCTGCCGAGGTCGAAAAGGAAATGATTGTGAAGCCTCGCCGCATTGGCTCTCTGGCCGTCAAAATAAAGTTGCCCGCGAGCCTAACCCCCGACCAGCGCCGAAAACTTGAAGAGACCGCACGCCATTGCCCTGTTCACAAAAGTCTTCACCCTGACATTAGCGCACCGATAACTTTTTCATATTTTTGAAAGTTGAAATGACGTCACCGCAAACAGAACGCACAATTCACCACGCAAATGCGCTGACTTGGCTCAAAAGCCAAGGTGTATTGACCGGCTGCTCGATTGTCACATCAATGCCAGACATTTCTGAATTTTCGAAATTTACTCTCGATGAATACAAAACTTGGTTTACGGATACCGCGGCACTCGTTCTTTCGCACTGCCCGGATGATGGACTTACGATTTTTTTTCAGACCGATATAAAGCGAGACGGTGTTTGGATTGATAAAGGGTACCTTTGCCAAAAAGCTGCCGAGAATACCGGCCACGCCCTGGTCGCACATAAAATAATATGTCGAGCCGCCCCAGGCGCCGTTGGCTTTGGGCGACCGGCATATTCTCACTTACTTTGTTTTTCTAAAGATATTCGCCCTGATATTTCGAAATCATTTGCCGATGTTTTACCCGAAGCCGGAGAAGTCACCTGGACTCGCGGCATGGGCACAAAGGCTTGCCTACTTGCCTGCCGAATGATCATCGCCCACACCAACACCCGAACCATAGTTGACCCCTTCTGCGGTCACGGCTCTGTTCTCGCTGTCGCAAATGATCTTGGTTTAAATGCGATCGGGGTCGAACTCAGTCTTAAGCGAGCCAATAAGGCCCGCTCACTCGTAAGTCTCAACCCTTCGTCTTAATGCCTTTTTTGGTAAGAATCTCGCGAATCATATCGCGCTTGTCGCCTTGAATTTCAATGACGCCCTCTTTGCGATCCATCAAATATGTTCCGCCTGAGCCGCACTTGCTTTTTAACTCTTTCGTTAATTCTTTTAAAAACGGCTCAGATTTTGTGAGCTGATCGATCACTGTAACCGTCTTGCCGCCGCGACCGGCTTTTTCAATTCGCAAAACGGCGACGAAATTGAAATTATAAACTTTTTCGTTTGGATCAGTTGAATAAACGAGGCGTGTATTTCTAGACATAGCTAAAAGTACATAATCGAAATGCCTGTGGCAATTCTTGGCCCCTTCATTGCATTGTAGGACCCTGAATCGACCTAAGTGGGCTAATGGCACGTTATTTGGGCCACCAGGCGCCCTTTTTGGGCGATTGTCTAAAACATAGAGGCGGCTTCATGATAAGGGCATTTTTCTTAATAATTCTAATAAGTTCAAGCCTAGCGCAGGCCGAATCTAGTTACCATAACCCTATCGAGACCGCTTTCAGCCGATTTGAAGCTATTTTGCCGCCAAAAATTGCCGAAACCTGGCGAGAGAATGATCACTCTATCACCGTTAGATTGAAACCGAATGTCACGGGTTGCGCCCGTTATTACGCCAAAACAAATTCATCTGACCCAATTGTTAAAGTGACCGAGCAGTACATAGATATCTCTAGATCATGCATTAACCAAATCGATAAGGTCTCCGCCACCTTTACAATTCAAGAAGTGGCTGAAAACGAACTTTTGAGAAGCCTCTACCGCGTGGCGGTTCAGCTATGGCTTGAAAAGCCAGACAATAATCTAAATAAAACAAAAATCAAAAAACTGGTCTACGCCAATCACTATTACCTGACCCCTCTCACGATGAACGTCGACATAAACGACACCGCTCAAAATTCGTTGCTAAATTTTTGGGCCACGACCTCTCTGGCCTTCATGACTGACCCGGCCCTCGTCACCCGCCACCCTGATGTTTACATACTTCTTCGCGACAACTTCTTTGATGGCACCGAATATTTTTCGAACACTCTTTCACCAGCCGATCTTGGCCGCACGTCTGCCGAAATGTATCCGACGTTCGCAAAACTCAAGTTTTTGCGCGCCGGTAACGAAGCCTGGTATATGCGCTACCAATTAGTCAAAAGTGCGAAGAAATCAATTGATGTCGAATATTTCACTTTAGCTGACGATATATTTGGCCAAAGTTTTGTCGCCCTCTTACTCGAAGCTATGAAACGAGGGGTTCACGTTAAGGTTATGCTCGACGGGCGCGGGTCGTTTACCACCTCACGCGGTCGCCTAATGCGAACCCTCAGTGCGGCAGGAGCCGAAACGGTCTCATACAACCCGTTGTTGCTCGGTGTACGCAATCTATTTAAATTTTTCTCCGCAGGCCCAATCAATGCCTTCGTCGCCGCCAATCACGACAAGGTACTGCTCGTTGACGACACCAAGCTCATTACTGGCGGCCGCAATATGAGTGGTCGATACTTTTTAAGGGCCAACGAGTTCAACAAAAAGACTTATCGTGACGCCGATATTTATGCTGAATTCAAAGAGCCCTTCATCGCGGCCATTTCGGCCTTCAATTCTGAGTTCTACAGCGAACATTCTTTTCGGGTTTACTCGAGTTCAGCTCCAGAAGTTATTGAGACCACGGCTGCCTGCAATAGCTCGCTAGTCGCGATCGAAGACCGTATGAACAACGAGGTGCTCAGCGCAGAAACGCTGGCCACTCACCCTGAAGTCGAAAAATTCAAAAGTTTGGTTGGCTACCGTCAGTTTGACCCCAAAACGTCAGACGAATATTTCAACGTGAAATGCCTAGACAAAACCTCTATGCTTTTAGATCAAAATAATTTCAGCGAGACTCTTTTTGCGCTTATTCGAAGCTCAAAAAGAATCGTCATTCAAAATCCATACGTCACATTAACTAAACGACTCAAAGCTGCACTTATCGAAGCGGCCCAGGGTGGTGCACAAATTTATTTAAGCACCGCAAGCCCTGGCACCTCAGATAACGCAGTTACTCAAGCTGTTTTTATGCACGAGTGGAAGAAACTCATGAAGCAAATCCCAAATTTAAAAATCTACGCCTACAAGGGCGCAAGCAATCTTCACGCAAAAATATTTGTTTTCGACGCACAGAAAGTAATAGTCAGTGGCTATAATCTGGATAGTTTGAGCGAAAGATTCAATTCAGAATTTGGACTTTTGGTTGATTCAGCCGAATTTGCAAACCTGGTCGAAACAACAGTTTTGAAAATGATGAATAGCGATTCTCAAGAGTATGATGCCGATAGAAACGTTGGCCCCGAATCTATTTATGGCTCGGGCGCTAAAAACGGAAAATACGGTTTCTTTTATTTAATTTCAGGGCTTATTAGTAGCTGGCTTTAACTCAAATGTTTTTTGACATGGGCCAATGCTTCGGGTGCGCCGCGCACCTTAAGTGTTACGCCTTTTTCGTCGTAAGTCTCACCCAGCACGCGCATTCTTGCTCTAATTTCGCCAATAACCCCTTTGGCCGAATAAGGTACAAATAAATCTTCATCCACCATATGGCTCTCAAAATAACTCATGATCTTGTCACGCAATAACTTAAGGTCATCTTTATTTCGGGTCGAAATCATAACGGTGTCGCTAAACCTCTTGTCGCTAAACTCATTCTTGATCTCAGTTTGCTCGGCTTCGCTCAAGCGATCGCGTTTATTCAAAACAAGAAGACTCGGGATATCTTTCGCGCCGACCTCAGCCAAAACACTTTGAGTTACTTCAAGCTGCGATCGAAACGACGGGTCTGCGGCATCAACAACAAAAAGTAAAAGTGACGCATGCAACGCCTCATCCAACGTTGATTTAAAAGAGGCCACCAAATCGTGGGGTAGTTTTTTAATAAAACCGACGGTGTCAGATACCAGAACTTTTGGCCGAGACTCGGGGTAAAGCGGCCGAATCGTCGTATCAAGGGTGGCAAATAATTTGTCGGCCACCAGCACTTCGCTACCCGTCATGGCGCGCATTAGTGAAGACTTGCCGGCATTTGTGTAACCGACAAGCGCCACGCAGTTTTCTTGCTCTCGGCGCGCCCGGCGAATCTGATGCTCATTGCCAATCGAGGCCAACTCAGTTTTTAGTTCTTTAATTCGATCACGAATTTTTCGCTTATCGAGTTCAAGGCTACTTTCGCCCGCACCTTTACCGCCACCACCTTGCCGGTCTTCACTGGCCCCAGTTTCTCTTAGGCGAGGGGCGACGTAAGTCAGTTTGGCGATTTCGACCTGAAGGCGCGCCGCTCTTGTTCGCGCGTGACGGCTGAAAATTTCGATAATTACGCCAGTTCGGTCAAGAACCGTAACGCCCGTAGCGCTTTCGAGATTGCGCAATTGCGAGGGCGATAAATCTGAATCAACGATTACAATCTGGGCTGAGCCCTTTTGGTCTTCAGTAAGAGCACCCGCCTCAGCCACAGCCTCGTCTTCAGCTTCGAAGTTCTCTTCGTCAGCATCAGCGTCCTCTGCCCCAGCGTCTTCGTCGGCTCCGGCTTCTTCTATACGTTTAGCCTCCGCTTTGGTGATTTTACGATCAACCATCGAGGCGATTTTGCCTGTCCCACCAGTCCACTCCGCAAGCTCTTTTAATTTACCTTCGCCAAGAACCGCGGCGGCACGGTAAGTGCTGCGTTTCTGGGTCAATTGGCCGACGACGTTGTAACCCAAGGTGGTCACTAAGCGAGTCAGCTCTTGTAACGAGCCGTCCAATTCTTGCGTGCTCATCTTGGGCAATTGCAGACCGACGAGCACCGCGTTCTTAATTTTTGTTTCTATAGACATGCGCCCCATTTTCTCATTCATTTGCAACGAAAGACATCTTTTCGTATGATTCGGGTAGATGTCTGACAACAAATTGACCGAAATCCCTATTGAAATATCAATCGACCATCTCTCTGAGCAAGCAATTGCGGGGATTATCGAAAATTTTATACTGCGCGAAGGCACCGACTACGGAATGGTCGAAGTGTCGTACGAGAAAAAAGCAGAGCAAATTCGGCGGCAGATCGTAAAAGGTGACATCAAGATTGTTTTTGATCAAGCGACAGAGTCTGTCAGCTTGCTAACGAGTCGTGATTTAAAGCGCTTCAACAGCGCCCGCCGAGAAACTGGTTCGTCGCTCTAAAGTTAGCGGATAAGCTGATAAATAACGATAAAATGAAAAAGCGCCCCAATGATTGTGAGCGAATGAAAGAGCTCGTGATAACCAAATACATTCAAACTCAGCTTGGGCCACTTCAATGCGTAAAATATGGCGCCCGCCGTGTAGGCCACTCCCCCCGCGAGGATCATAAGTAAATTTGCAATCCCTAAAGATTCTTTGAGTTCGCTTAAATAAGGCAGTGCCAACCAGCCAAGGGCAACATAGAAAATGGCCGTCACCCATTTCGGGGCACTCAGCCAAAAAACCGATTGAAAAACCCCCAGAAAAGCGGCGGCCCAGACCAAACCCAGAAGATAATGACCCTTCTCTGCACTCAGGCCGAAAAGACAAATCGGGGTAAACGCCCCCGAAATTGAGAAGAAGATTGCGCAGTGATCAAAGCGCTTCATCAAAGCTCGCGCTTTCGGCTGCCAATGCGGTCGATGGTAGAGAGCGCTGACCCCAAACATCAACATAAGACAAATCGAATAAATAAGGCTCGCGAAAAAAGCTTGAGAACTCGAACTTTTGGCGATCAATAATGGGCAAGCACCGAGGGCGACAAAAAATGCCGCCTGATGGATGTGCCCCCTAAGCAAAGGTTTTAATGCTAACGAGTCTTTTGACCCAGAGTTCTGCTGTTCGCTTACTCGCACTTACTGCTGCCGCAATCAAGACAAACGTAGCAGCCCTCTTGCAACTTAACATTGCCACTTTGGCAGGCGGTGCATTTTTTTAACACCGAACCCTCGGGCACGTATTTTTTCAGAGTGCGCGCGATGGCTTTTGAAAACGAGGTGATCACACCTTCGCTCTTTGCCAATTGCGAAACAATAAATTCAATATCAGCACCATGTCGAAGTGCGGTCGAAATCATTCGAGTCAACGCCTCTTGCTCGTTCGACTCGAACAGCGTGCTGATGTCGCCGAGAACCCAGCCGTCTTCAGTTTCAAGATTGTAAACTCCCGATCTAACCTTCACCAATTTGCCAACGCGAACATTGGGCGGCAAAAATAATCGACTCTGCTTCATGGCAAAAACTTCGTAAGGGTCGTTGTCCATCAAACCCACGATCACAACCCATTTTTCGCCCGAAGTTGTCAGGTGATGAATGTCGCAATCTAAACGATCTGGCCGCGGAGTGGCCTTGGTGCGCCGAACGCCCTTTTCTGATTTACCGGCCGTGCTGTCAGCCGAAAGAACCGAAGTCATTGTGCCTTCGCGATAAGAAGTGCAGCCCTTGATCGTCCCGGTCTTATAAACCTCCAAATACAATCGTTTAAAATCTTCGTATGGGTAATCTTTGGGGATATTCACGGTCTTCGACATTGCCGAATCTATATGCCGCGAAAATACGGCCATGGTTTTCACATGATCATCAATATTCAAATTAAACGTCGTTGCGCCCCAAGCGGCGCTAGAATCCCAATCGCCATTTTCTTCATGGTAACGAACGGCATAATCGCGCACCCGCGACTCTTTCAACAGACCGCGATTTGAATCGAACTTCCAAATTTCGTTATTGAACTTAGTCACCAGAATATTTTCGTCGCCCTCTTTTGCCCATTCCCAACTGACGCCTGGTTCGCTGAGCGAAAATGTCTTAGCTTCCCAATTAATGTCCTTTGGCACGCCAAGGCCCGCTGGGGGAAAGGGCTGCATCGAAGTGCGAATATAATCCGCCATAAAGAGCGGTTCAAGGCCACCAGAAACGTTATTTGCCAAAACCGAGCTGTTGCCGGTTGGCTGAATTGAGAGCAGGTGGCTATTTCTAATGCCATGTTTTCGAATCAACTCAAGAGTTTCGGTTTTCAAACCCTGAACAAACTGGCCCTTCAAATATTTATCAGCGTCAAATAACGAAAAGGCACCCTTTTCTTGAGCCAAAAGAGCCGAGGCTTTGTAGGCTTCATTTTTCATAAATTCGCCTAACTTCTCGGTGAGCGCAATGGCTTCGGGCGAACCGTATTTCACTTTCAACATCATCAGCGCTGAGCCGTAGCCCAGAACTCCAAGACCAATTCTTCTTTTACTTTGCAGATTATCTTCTTGCTCTGGCAGCGGCACTCGAGTCTTGTCGTTTACGTTGTCCATAAAGCGAACAGCCGTCGTGATGGCCTCTTTGAGTTTTGGGTAATCCCATTCGCCTTTTCTGGCGTCCACAAATTGCGTGAGATTCATCGAACCCAGCAAGCAGCAACCGCCGACAGGCAAAACCTGTTCACCGCAGGGGTTCGTCGCGTTGATGTGTTCGGCGTAATAGAGATTATTAAGACGATTGATCGTGTCGTAAAATAATATACCCGGCTCATTTCGGTTGTATGTGGATTTCATAATGAGATCCCAGAGCTGGTTGGCATTGTCATATTTTTTATAAATACGAACAGGCAGGCCACGGGCCTTCCAGGCTTTGATATCGCCGTCCCAATATTTTTTGTATTCGGCTTTAACTAATTCGTAATTAGGGAATTCTAAATTCCAAGGTTGATTGAGCTCAACCGCATTCATGAAATCATCAGAAACCAAGACTGACATATTAAATTTAGTCAGGCGGCCAGGTGTTTGTTTGGCCGTAATGAATTCTTCAATATCAGGGTGAAAAACAGAGAGGGTCACCATCTGGGCGCCCTTTCTAATTTTTGTCTTACCGCGATTGCCTTCTTTTTTATGGCCACTGCCGGCAGTGATGACTGCACTCTGAGTATCCCACATTTCGAGAAGCTTTACGGCCCCAGGCGAATCACCACCGATCCCTTCAACAAAGGCCCCACGAGGCCGCAGCACATCGGCACAGAAACCGTAACCGCCTTCAGATTTTAAAATAAGCGCCTGGCGCTTAAGTTCATCCATGATGCCTTCCATGGAGTCTTGATTTTCACCGCGAAAGCCGCTGACGAAGCAATTAATGTACGTCGTGCCCTGAAGCCCTGTGCCCGCATTCGAGGTGATTCGACCACCTGGCACAAACTTAAAGTCTTCGAGAAGATCGAGAAATTTATTAGTCCATAGTTCACGCAATTCGGGGGCCTCAACAGACGCTAGATCAACCGCGATCGCCATATGTCGATCGTTAATATCCGCTTCACCTTCGTACCTATACGTTTGCTCGAAAACCTCTTGCGAAAAGGCATCGGTAAACTTTGTGTGGCGCTTTGTGATTTTCATTTCTTTGGGTTTAACTTCAGATTTCGTATTCATAACTTGGGGCGACGCATGCCCTGTATCTAACTCCACTTATTCCTCCGGCAGATCTAGGTAAATTCAGCTCAAGAAGAACAAGAGTTCTTATCAACTTCAAGGGGATTGTTCATATTTTTAAACACGAAGACTCATATCTGAAGCGATACGTGGGCTATGCCCCTTAATTGATTAAAAAATATGATGGTTGTCATTCCAACAGCTGATTGCGCATCGGGCCGCCATTGATTTTTTTTTAGATTTAGCTTGCGTGCTCAGTCGCACATAGCGGAAAGCGCTGAAGGTACCGAATCATTCGATTATGGGGCATCATTCGCGCCTTCTTATCGACCTGATTGTTTTCTTTTTTCTTAGGCAATGGGTTGAGAGACTCCCAATAACTCGAAGCCACCCGCCTCCCTTTTTCGTCATTCGCACCAAAAACGTGTTTATTCCTTTTTAGAAGACCGGTCATCACGTCAATTGCGCAGGCCGTATTGGCTTGGGGTTTTCGAATTTCTTCCGCACTGACGCCACAATGGCGGCCGCGCCACGATCGCAAACTTGGGGTCGGCTCAAGCTGGTAAAGCCCTGTGGCTGGAGGGTTCGGGACTTCTGCCGCATTATTTAATTTAGAGGCGTCGCAAGACGATTCTAAGAAGCCAAGAATCTCAAAAAGCCAGCCCCAAAAAACCACGCGCTGCACGCCCTGCATATTTTTATAACCTGGGCAGGCGGCATCGAGATCAGGATAATCTTGTACATAAACCGATGTTGATAATTCGGAGTGACCTGGCGTCGCGTTCTTTTGAACGTCGTCCACTATTTGGTCAATGACAAAACGAAGCAGCTTGCCCGGCTTGCCATTGGCATCGATGAAGTAATCAGCACAATACGGGTAATCTTTCGTTAGATCATGGGTGAACGCAATCATGGTTTCGCAGGTCTTTTTGTCTTGGCATTTATCAACCGCGACCGTTGTGTCGAACATATTTTTCAAATTGACGATCGTTGATACGTTCATAGGCATGGCCGCGCTCGTGCATTCTACACATGCAGCCGCCGCCTGGGTCTCACCACTCTTGGCCGTTGGCTCAGTGGCACCGCCATGGGCCATGGCCCCCATTACTAACGTGAGCAAAGCGAGCGATCTTTTCATAACGGCTTCGCTCGCGTGTAAAAACATTCGGCGTGCGAAATGAGTTCTTTCGCTTGATTTCGCCTTTCGTAAGAAAAATGTAATTTTTCGCCCTTAAGCTCTAGAGACCGCTGAACTGCATACGAATTTTTATTTTTTACACAGGCATGTCGAATAACCTGATAAATGGACCCAGCTCCCGTCTTAGTTTCAGTTCTGTCATCGCACCCATCGCTGCTTTTTTCGTTAAAACCCGAAAGGGCGAGGTTGGCGAATATCTGTTTCTCACCTAACCGCAAAATAATGTTATTGCCGTCTTTTTCGTACCGAAGGGCCAAACGGTCATCTCCGCATAGGGGCGAATCGCCATTGCTTTTCTCAAAGCGGCCTTCAGTAATTTTGAGGTTCTCTTTCACATCATTTAATGTGGCGGGTGGGGCCGCCAGAGAGACCGTTATGAAGCCCAATAAAAACAGTAGCATATACTTTAGAGTTGAATCCCGCGGGCCGCGTGTCAATGGGCTTAGCTCTAGAATTGTTAGATCAATGGTCTAGCTTTGCACTTGAAATTTTCGAACTAGCCCAATGCTTTCAAATTGAGTCTATAGGGCTGACGACGGCACACCCTTTGGAGGTGGCGGCGGGGGGGGCGGGGTTCCCGGTGCACCGCCGGGTGCGACATTCGGGCCAGGCAAAGATCCGGGTGGTGGCAATGCGCCCGCCGGGTCGGGCACCCCGTTCAAGTTTGGCGCGGCATTAAAATTGCGTCGTAAATCTTGCTTACCGGCATCGAGTTTTGCGTTTGTGTCGGCCGTTTTTTTCTTTGCCAAAGTTTTATCAAACTCGTTTAAATCCTCGCTGGTTGCGCTGATCACGTCTTGAGCAAAGCACGGCCCAATAAATAGAACAATCAAGCTAAAAAATATCGAGTTGCGCAACCTCATACTTCTCTACCCCTAAACGACAAATGATAGCCCAATAATCCGGCACAGGCAGCTGCCGCGAAGCCAGTAGGTCTCGAATCTCTATTAAAGTCTCGGGGGACCGCGGTCTTATTCAACGATCCCAGAAAATTGACCGGGGCAGTCTGTTCGCTAAATATCTATAAACGTTGACTGGCCAGGTGCCGATTCTCAAAAATAGAACTTTGACTATAAAGGTGCGGCGATGTTGCTCGCCGAATTAAGGGGTACGATTGAAATTGGCATTTTTCGGGTTAATCATCGTAAGTCAATTACTTGCCGCCAATGCCGCTGCCGTTGAAAACCCAATGACCGATATCGCAACCTGGCGCGACGCTACGATCGTGAACCCACATAACGCTTTGGCATTTTTTAATTTGGGGGTCTCAAATCAAAAGGCTAAAAAATGGAACGCTGCCATTGCCGCCTACAACAAAGTTGTCGAACTAAAGAGCCCACTATCGCCAGCCGCTAACTACTACAAAGCCCTGATTTACAACGAACACGGTCGCGCTGATCTCGCTCAAAAATTGATAGTGTCACTATCACACGAGAACCTACCCCCCAATTTGAAACAATTAGTTCTTTCGTTAAAACATCACATCTTCGCTGAGCCTGATATTGCTCTGGTTGACCCTAATCTCGAGACCGAAACAAAAAAAAATAGGCCGCCAATCGAGAAAAAAAAGGTCTCGGGCTTTATTGACCTGAGCGCTGGCAATAACAGTGACCCATTTGCGGATTCTAGCTCCCCAACTATCGGCGGCGCACCCGACACAACCGAACAGGTTAAGGCGGGGGCCGATTTTTTGATCAGCGCCGCGGCCGACAGTGAATTTCGTTTTGACTATAATTTTTCTTCGAACTTTTATTCAAAAAGCACAGACGCCAACTATTTTTATCATCAGCTGACGGCCCCATTCTCCTACTATTTCTGGGCCTACCGAATCAAATTAACCCCAATTTACCAATTAGATAACTATGGGGGGCACGTCTACTCAGATTCTTACGGCGGCAGTCTCGATTTTGCGAAACACATAAATAACTCTTATTGTGGCGTGAACATACAAGCAACGGCCATTAAAAATAAAACCACTACGGACTCTTATTTGTCCGGTGGGCAAAATCGATTTCAGGTCTATTTCGAATTTCGCACGCGCGTTTCTCGACTAATGCTGACTGGCGCCCTCAATCAACTGAGTTACGAAGACACGCCGGCCCTCGCCTCGAGCTACATTTCTTACCCACTCACCATTGCCTACACGCGCTATCTTCGATCAGCCGAACTGACGTTATCAGTCGGCGACGAGCCAAAGATCTACTCGAAGGCAACCCCAGCAAGTGTCGCTCGTTCTGATAATCGAGTTTCTTTCAACATTCACGCCGGCTATTTCTTTACGCGATGGTATCAACTTTACGCCGATTTTACGTCAATTCAAAATAGTTCAAATTTCAATTCATCCGCCCCCGCCAATTTCAATTATTACCAGAACATTTCGGTTGCGGGCTTGATCGCCAATTTCTAGTTAGCTCGTCTCGCATTCAATGATTCAATACAAAAATTTTTGGCCTCAAATAAACCCGGGCAAGTGTCGAGCCTCTTTAGATTTGGCCAGTTTTATCGCAAGAGCGATTGCGGATTTGAAATTCGATTTACTGTGCAATTCGATATCAAGATTTAGACGAAAAAAGGCCGCCCATTTGAACTCAAAAAACGGCATATCGTGCTTTTTGATATAGCCCGCATCACGCACCGCCCATGCCAGACTACGAAACGGATCATCCGCTAAACACCGAACATCGCTCGGTAGAGCCTTAGGCGAATGGGGGCCCATACCAAATTGGTCGTATAAATAGACCCAGTTTTCACGAATCATAAAATTCCAGAAATCCCGTTCGTTCTTACTGCTCAAATCTTTTATTATTTTAATAGAATAGTCTTTCACCTTTTGCTCCCAGCAGGCTCGTGCAAAATGGTGGTGATCGATCATAAAGATTTGGTTTTTGGGGCCCAAAACCACCGGTATGGGGTGGTCGGAGCAAAACGCTAGCATTTCTTTGTTGCTAAAGCCTTTCATCTTAGAGACTTTCGATTCGATCTCTTTCATCCCAAGCACGAACTGGGTGGGACGCAGTTCTAAAAGGTCTGGTTTCTTCATGGTAAGCGGCCTTTCTGTTATGGTTTCAGCGTCATTCTGATTTGTTTGTCACACTATTGAAATACAATATGCGTTAAATAAACCAATCCTTGAGGGCAACAAAAACAGGCGTATAAGAAGGCCAACTTCGAGGACATTATGCTAACGCGACTTTCTCTTCTTCTTCTAACTTTGACTTCTATAAGCCTTACTTTTTTGGGCCAGGTCAACGCCGACGACGGCACTTATAACTACCCCATCACAAACGCCTACTATGCCACACTGACAAATTTAGCAATTAACCCGGTGGATTATAAGTATAGCACGGCCAACATTGAGCCGAAGCCCGAGCGTCGGGGCGTCGTCGGTGACGCCAGCCGAACCCGACTTCAATTTACCTACAATATACAAAACCCTTCGGCGCCTCTGGTTTTCATTGTATCTGGCCTCGGCGGCACCGCCCAATCAGCGACGTCTTTATTATTGGCGCAACTTATGACCAAAATGGGTTACAACGCGGTCACCGTTGCCAACCCCTTCAGCTGGCAATTTGCCCTAAGTACAAGCAGAAATGGCCTCGTTGGTTACGCCCCAAATGACGCTGATGATCTCTACTCAGCCCTCAAGCTAATTCACGCGCAGTTAGTTAAGAGCACAAAACTCAACACCAACAGATTTGGCGTCATTGGCTTCTCGCTTGGCGCGCTACACACCGGGTTTTTACTTAAACTCGACAAGCAAGAGCAGTACTTTAATTTCGAACGAACGCTCATGATCAATTCACCAATTGACATTAAACATAGCATGCAGGTTTTGGATGACCTTTACGACGTTGGCAATACGCTCTCGCCCGCCCGACGCCACTGGGTAATGGGCTACGTGCTCGATATCTACGATAAATTTAAGTCAATGCTTAGTCGCGGGCTTTCGATTATAGAAATCTTGCCGCATCTAAAATTGACTGAAGCCGATGTTAAATGGCTCATTGGCGAAACATATCGCCAATCGTTAATCGATGTGATCCTCGCCAGCCAACAGCTTCACGACATTGGGATTTTAAAACACTCTATGCGTGATCTAAACGCTCGCACCGAAGAGGCTCGTCAGATTTCATTTCAAAACTATTTGGGGCGCGTTTTTCACCCGCAAATGGGCGCAGATCGCGATCTCGATTATTTTTTCGACTCGGGCAGCCTCACGACTCTGCTTGAATTTTTCAAAAATGAAAAATCGGCATTTCTTATGCACAATGAAGATGATTTTTTGTTTCAACCCGAGCTGAAAGACTCTCTTCAAAATAGCTTTGGCGACCGCCTCTTTCTATTCTCTCGCGGCGGTCACCTGGGTAACTTGTGGTACCCAGATAATTTAAAAATTATTTCAAGGATTATGAGTAACCTATAGCCAATCTACAACTCGGTGTAGCCTTTTGGCCCCGGGGTATAGAACGTACTCTGATCGGGTTGCTTTAATACGGCACCCGACTTTAGCTTCTCAACCAAATCAGGGTTTGAAATAAATGGCCGGCCGAAGGCCACGAGATCTCCCTTCTTTTCAGTCAAATCTCTTTCAGCACGATCGCCATCGTATCCACCAGACAGAATGTATCTACCTTTAAAGTTTTCACGGATAAGGCGCTTAACTTCGGGGCTTACTGCCGGTGCGCCCATAGCGCTGTGATCGACGACGTGAATGTAAGCCAAGTTTAGGGCCGATAGTTTTCGGCTGAGCTCACCGTAAAATTCGTCTACCCCGTCAAAGGCGCCCGTGTCATTAAACACTCCGTAAGGAGAAACGCGAACCCCCACCCGATCGCCACCAATTTTCTTCGCCACGTCAGCCGCAACATCGAGCACAAACTTCATTCGCCCTTCGGCTGTTTTGCCGTAAGCATCGGTTCGCTTATTCGAATTCGGATTAAGAAACTGTTCGAGCAAATAGCCGTTTGCCGCGTGCAACTCGACCCCATCGAACCCAGCTTCAATTGCCAACTCTGCTGCCCTCACATATTCGTCGTGCGCTTTTTTAATATCACCCAAGTTCATTTCACGTGCCGGGGTATGTGGCTGCGGGCCCTGAGAGTCGGTCCACATTGTTCCGCTCACTTGCGAGGCCGTGGGTGCAACGACCTCAGCCCCTTTAGGCAAGTTCAGCGCATGAGCAACGCGACCGGTGTGCATAAATTGAATAAATATTCGACCGCCCTTTGCATGAACTGCACTGTTCACTTTCTTCCACCCCGCGACCTGCTCGGCATTGTATAGCCCAGGTATGCGAGCGTAGCCCAAACCGTTTGGTGAGGGCGAAACACCCTCTGTAACAATCAAACCGGCCGTTGCGCGATCGCTGTAATATTGCGCCATTAGCTCGTTAGGCACATTGCCCAGAGCGCGAGAGCGCGTCATCGGGGCCATCACAACACGGTTCTTTAAATTGACTCGCCCTAACTGAATTGATTCGAAAAGATGTTTCATGAAATTCTCCGATTTGCTCAGCGAATAACCGCTCTATTATTTGTAACACAACCAAGAACTAATATGCCGCAGCTGCAGCCGCCTGTAAAATGAAGATGAATGCGTCATTGACGCCTTGGTAGAAAAAAAATGCCAAAGTGATTGTCATCATTTGCCAGAGCCTGCCGTAAAGAATAGTTTCATTTACGAAACCGGATGAACGGATTGACTTCAGCCTGATGACGTTTCAAAAATCCTGTCACCGCAAACACACTAGTCACCCACCTGTGTTGGGTAGCGAGGCCACGAGATGGAAGTTTTAAATACCGCGACTTTCAAAACAAAAGTTTTTGATTATGAAGCCCAGAAAGATTGGAAGTTCGCTGGCGACACTCCCGCAGTTATTGATTTCTATGCCGATTGGTGTGGCCCTTGTCGCGCCCTCTCGCCCATTCTCGAAGAGCTTTCGAAAGAATACCAAGGCCATCTGACCATTTACAAAATCGACACCGAGGCAAGCCCCGAGCTCGCCGCACTTTTCGGAGTTCGTGGTATCCCGAGCTTACTCTTTGTGCCAAAGGCTGGCGAGCCTAGCATGGCCACCGGCTTTATGCCGAAAGAGCAACTGAAAGAGGCAATCAAAGAGCTCTTGCATGTCACCGAACCCAAGGCAAAAAGTTAGTTCAATTAGAGCAGTCGGTTAAAACATCCTGTTAAAAGCGTCTCATTTTGAAACGCTTATTCTCTTTGCGCCAATTCAAATTTTAAAAACGGCCCAAGACTTCCGATGAGGTTAGAACCGGAGAACGACCGCTTGATAAGCTCAAAGCCTCATATTTTAATTCTTGAAGACACAGAATCTGAGAAAATAATCTATCGGCACCTGCTTGCGTTTGAATACAATGTTACGTCAGTCGCCTCTTGGCCTGAAGCTCAAAAGGCGCTGGCCAATGACACCTATCACCTCGTGCTTATAGACCTGTCTCTGCCAGACCCGGAAAGCTTTGCGATTTGCAAAGAGCTGAAAACCAATCAAAGCACTAAAGCTCTACCGATTATTTTTATAACTCCAAAAGAGGCTTTGCGCGAGAAGCTGGCGTCACTTTCACTGACCGAAGACGACTTTCTTTCGAAGCCCGCAAATCCGTTACAATTAAAAGCTAAAATATACGCCAGGGTTCGAGATGTGAAGATTGAAACCCCGCCTGCACTAAAGCTCGCTTCGTAACCGAACCCCGGCCGGCCCTACTTTTTCTCAAATTCCAAAAGCTTAATCTTCTTTTCAAGCCCACCCGAGTAACCACCGAGTTTGCCGCCGGCCGCAATCACGCGATGGCAAGGGACAATAATACAAATTGGGTTTTTGCCATTGGCGGAACCCACGGCACGAGATGCGGCTCTATTGTTAATTTTCGCTGCGATCTCTCCGTACGAACGAGTTTCGCCGTAGGGGATTTTAAGCACCTCAGCCCAGACTCGTTTTTGAAATTCGGTGCCCTGAAGATCAAGTGGCATTTCAAACTTCTTTCTCTGCCCGCGAAAATACTCTTCAATCTCAATAGCTGCGCGCGAAAGGGCGCGCGCCTCAGAAGTGACCGCGCCTGATACCATAGGCACATCCTGGCGCTCAAAATACACTCCCTGTAACCCATTTGCGGAGGCCACCAAGTAAAGGCTGCCAATCGGTAATTTCAATTTTAATTGCAGTCGGGCCATTTTAACTCTCTCACTATTGATGAATCGATTCGATTCTGGCCAAATCTATAATTTGATTTATGAGAAATGTCGCTTTTCTTTTCGCCTTCTCAGGGCGATGCAACGCACATTTGGCGCAAAAAAACAAAATTCGTTTAGTATTTGATTTAGCAGAATCTTCGACGTAGCCTTTTCGATGCAATAAACATCTTAGGGGGGTTAATGCTCAGACTTATACTTGGCGCCATTTGCGCCACAATTCTTTCAACCACATTGATTGCCCACGCTCAAAACACCGCGCAAATAGCCGAAGAGAATAAAGACGTTCAGAATCTCGATCTTGAAGATCTTTTAAATATCAAAACAACGGTCGCCACCAAAAAAGCCCTGAGCGCCACCGAAGCCCCAAGCATCGTAACCGCGATCACTTCTGAAGAAATTCGCAATTCGGGGGCTCGCGATCTCGCCGACGTGCTCACCACCTTCGTGCCTGGTTTTCAAATTGCCCCTGATATTGAGGTGGCCATGGGCCCCGCACTTCGCGGTATCTGGGCCATCGAAGGCAAGATTTTACTTTTGATCGATGGCGTTGAGGCCAACGATGATGTTTGGGGCAACATGCTTTTCGGCAATCACTACCCGGCCGACATGATCGATCACGTTGAAGTTGTGCGCGGCCCCGGCTCAGCAATCTATGGCGGCTACGCGAGCCTTGGTGTCATCAGCGTCACGACCAAAGGCGCTATTCAAAATACCGCCGGTATTCATTTTCTCAATTCGCAAATGGCGAAAGCGCCGTCTCATCGCGATTTAGTCATCGGCTATAGTAAAACCCACAAAAATAATTTGTCTTCGAGCGTGTATTTAACTACGGGCACCGGGTCTCGAACTGACTCAAAATACTCGAACTTTTTTTATACTCCGCAAAATACTTATTCTGATTACAATGTCGCCGACAAAATGACGGCCGACCCAAAAATGCTAAACGCCAACTTAAAGTACAAGGGCCTCGATTTTAGAGCCATCATTGATCTTTTTAAACAAGGCTACCCGTTGCAGGCCGTGCCCGAAGTCAATTCGCCTGACATGGAATATTCGTACCTTTACGATCTAAAATATGAGTACAAAGTTTCAGACAAATTAAAAATCACTCCGCGAATCAGCTACAGCATACATAAACCCTTTAATATTGAGGCCCAAGGCCTTGATACGAACCAGACAACCTGCCCAGGTTGCGCCGGTTATGATGTTTCTGAAAATCATCGCGATTCAAAAACCAATTTCTACGGCGTTTCGGCCCTATGGGACCCAAACAAGGACCTCAGTATCATCAGCGGTGCCGAACATTACAAAACCGTGATTTATGTTGGCGACGGTTGGTTTACGAAAACAAATAGCCAAAATGGTGGGCCGGTACAGACCTTTAATACTTTCTCAGGCTCGAGCTACGGTAACGAAAATACGGCCGTATACACCCAGGGCACTCTACAGCACCCAATTGCTAATTTTACTTTTGGTGCGCGCTATGAAAAAACTTGGCGCTTTGGCGATGCATTCGTACCCCGCGTCGGCATCACTAAGTCGGTCGATAAATTTCATTCGAAGTTTATGCTCACTCAGTCGTTTCGTACCCCTCGCGGCATACAGATTGATAAAGCTGTTGGCGAGCTTAAGCCCGAAAAAGCACTTAATACCGAACTTGAAGTCGGCTATCGTATCAGCCCCGAAATGCTTGTGCAGGGCAATGTCTATGACATTCAAATCCAAAACCTTTTGCTTTACACACCCTATACGGCCGTCGCGAGCTCAGCCTACCAAACGGTGGGTGGCCAGCGAACTCAAGGGGTTGAAGCTGAATTTCGATATTTGAGTAAGCGCAAAAGCCTCACCGCTAATTATGCGTTCTACAAAAATATCTCTCACCCCGGGGCCGACGATGTTGCTCAAAACCAATCAGCCAATATTGGGCTGCCTCAAAATCGCTTGAATATTACCGGCGGCTACAAAGTCAGCGAAAGCTTGTCAATTCACCCAACCGCGCAATATTTTGGTAAGAATTATTCTTGGAACTGGACCGACGGCACCACGAACCCGATCGCCAGCGTGCCAACCACACCCATCGAACTTGACCCCGTTTGGTATTTTCACCTGAATGTTCGCGTTCGCGATATTTTAACCAAAGGCCTCGATCTTGAGTTTGGTGGCCACAATATATTTAATCAAACAGGCTTTCTGCCGCAGGCCTATGCTGGTTACATCAACCCGCAGCCGGTAGATTCTCGATCGTGGATGGTGCGCTTGGGCTACACGAAAGAGATTTAGCGCCCAGAATCGAAGTTGCGTCCAAACAGATATTGTTGTTAGACTGGGCCCCTATGATTTGCCCATGTCAATCTACCAAAAATTATGAAAATTGCTGTAAGCCCTATTTAGAGTCGTCGGCCCTACCGCCGACGGCCGAGGCGCTTATGCGCTCACGGTACACCGCTTTCACCTTGGCCAAGGTTGATTATTTAAAACAGACTTTGGCACCTGAATCACAAAAAGATTTTGATAGTAAATCGACTGAAAAGTGGGCCAAAGAATCAACCTGGCGCGGGCTCAAAATTATTTCGACAAAGTTGGGCGGCCCCGAAGATAGAAAGGGCGTTGTCGAATTTGTCGCTAGCTACACCAAAGACGGCGAAGACATTGACCATCATGAAGTCGCGCAATTTCGTAAAAGCGCGAACGGCAAATGGCTTTTTCTCGATGGCGACTCGCACACTCACAAGGATGGTGAAGGCCACGCACACGACCACGGTCACTCACCACAACAGACCATCGTGCGCGAGCAACCAAAAATTGGCCGCAACGACCCCTGCACCTGTGGCAGCGGCAAGAAATATAAAAAATGCTGCGGAGTAAACGCCACGCCCTAACCGCCCCATTCTAATTTAGGTAATTTCAGTGCGACCGCTTCGCCAACGCATCTATCTCAGGTGCGGTCAGGCGATAGGTTGTCCACTCACCCATCGGCTTTGCACCCATTTTTAAATAGAAGTCGATGGCCTTTTGGTTCCAATCGAGAACGCCCCACTCCATACGACCGCAATTGCGCTCTTTTGCAATCACCGCCAGCCGCGAAAGCAAGGCGAGCCCAATGCCGTGCCCTCGGCTTTCAGGCTGAACATAGAGATCTTCGAGGTACAGGCCCTGGCGACCAAGAAAGGTTGAAAAATTGAAAAAATAGTGCGCGAAGGCCACAGCCTGACCTTGGATCTCGGCGACCAGCACGTAAGCATTTGACTGCGGGCCAAACAAATTATTAACGAGCGTGCTCTCGTCAGTAACCACTTCATGGCTCAGACGCTCGAAATCGGCCAATTCTTTAATAAAACCCAAAATAGTGCCGGCATCGTTCTTATTGGCGACTCTAATTTCTAACAAATTTCACCCCTAAATAGCCAAATCGAGCTTTAATATTTCTCTTACCAAAAAACGCCTGGGCGCTATATCATTTCTCATGGCCATTTCTTTACGACGCGCAATTATGATTTCAGTTGCCCTCTTTGTCATCGCACAAATATTACTTTTGATAAATATTCAATTTCCGAAGACGGTCAATTTCGACGAAGTTCAGTACGTACCCTCTGCTAAAGCGTTTTTGGATTTTAAAGAATATCGAAACCCCGAACATCCGCCACTTGCTAAAGAATTGATATCGATCGGCATCGCCGCTGCAGGCGACAACCAACTTGGCTGGCGCCTGATGAGTACAATTTTTGGCGCGCTGACCTTGGTCGGTACATTTTTTTGGGCTCTCGCCCTATTTAAAAATGAACAAATGGCGCTTTTCGCGACAGGGTTTACTCTTTTCAATCAGTTGCTTTACGTCCAGGCCCGTATTGCCATGCTCGATACTTTTTTAGTCGCCTTTTTGATCTGGGCTCTCGCCCTTTTTACCTTTAGTCTCGACAAAAACAACGATCGAAAATTCACCATTCAACTTTGGCTCGCTAGCGGTTGCCTTTTCGGGTTTGCCCTTGCCTGCAAATGGTCGGCAATTTTTGCTCTCGCGCCGACCTGGCTTTTAATTCTAATCTTGCGGCAAAAACGATTCGCCTTTTGGCAAAAGGTCGAACTGAAGTGGGTCGCGCTCACAATGATTGCGGCCCCCGCGCTCTGCTATTTTTTGACTTTTATCCCACTCACCTTTTTTAAAACTAATGGTATTAATATTTTGAATTTTTTTAGTTTTCAAAGAGAAATGTACAACGCTCAATTGCGTGTTGTTGGCTCGCACCCTTACATTAGCCACTGGCCGAGCTGGCCCGTCATGACTCGCCCAATTTGGTACGCCTTCGACAAAGATATCGTAACTCCACCACTGGGCTCTGGGGCCTCGACCATTGAATACATTCGCGGAGTCATCTTGCTCGGCAACCCGCTCGTCATGTGGGTCGGCCTTGTGGCGACGATTTCTTGCGCCTATTGTGCGGTTGTTAAAAAAATGTTCGTCGATTTTATTTTGGTTTACTACTACGCCGCCATGTATGGCTGCTGGGTGTTCTTTCCGAGAACCGTTGAGTTCTATTACTACTATTACCCAGCCGCCATGGTTCTGGGCCTCGCCCTGACTCAGACTCTTTTTACGGCCCCCCTCAATAAAATCCCGTCTCTTAAATATTGGCTATTGGCTGCCTCGGCTGTGCTTTTTTTCTATTTTTTACCAATTCTCGGGGCTTTTCGCATTGGCCCTGGTGAATTTACAAAGTGGATGTGGCTGCGCAGCTGGATTTAAGCGCCTCTCCACCCTCAAAGGCACGGCTCTATTCTTGAGTTGCGTCAACAGCCCCAATCGCCTGTCGCACTAACGATTGACATCAATCGGCTCGGTGGCATTGTGTTGAGCTTTTAGAGAATTCATCACCCGGAGACCCCAAAAATGGTCGTAACCCATGCCCACGACGTTGCCAAACTCAAGCTCAATAAGGCTGACAATGTCGCCCGCCCAAAGCGCGTCCTTATGGTAGACCCCGAGCACTTTCGCGTCGATTACGCGATTAACCCGTACATGACCAACGCCGCCGGCGAACTCAATAAAATCGACCTCGGGCTAGCAAAAAAACAGTGGGCCACACTCAAGGCGACCTATGAACGCTTGGGCTTCGAAGTATTAGTTGTAACCGGTGATCATAAATTGCCGGATATGGTGTTCGCGGCCAATCAAAGTTTTCCGTTTCTCCTATTTGATAAATCTGGCGCGCCCAAAAAAACAGTCGTTCTCAGCCGCATGCGCTCTGAGTTTCGGCGCCCAGAAGTGCCATACTTTAAATCGTTCTATAAAGACCTTGGTTACGACGTTGCTGAACTTAATGCCCCCTCCAAAGACATCTATTTCGAGGGCAATGGCGATGCCATACCACACTATCCGTACAATCTCGTCTGGGGCGGCTACGGCGAGCGCACGTCACCTGAAGTTTATCATGAACTGAGCGAGCGTTTTGGTCTTAACGTGGCGATGCTTAAGCTTATAGATAGAAACTTCTATCACCTCGACACCTGTTTCTCTATTCTGAATGAAAACACGGTCGTTATACAAAAAGAAGCCTTCGACAGCGATGGCCTAGAATTGATTCGCGCGGTTTTTACCAACGTGATCGAAGCTGAACTTGAAGACAATTTGAACTACTTTGTTTGCAACTGCCATTCTCCTGATGGCCGGCACGTTATCACCCACAAGGGGGCGCAGAAATTTGTCGAAACCCTAAAAAAACACAAATTTGATGTCATTGAAGTGGATACCGGCGAATATATCAAATCAGGCGGGTCAGTGTTTTGCATGAAAATGATGGTGTACTAATTATGGATCGTAATTTTTCTTATTTTATCGAAGACGAATATTCGCCGCTTGAAGCCGTAATGGTTCACCGCCCTGATATTTCGATCAATCGCATCATGCCCTCCAACATGCACGAGCTGTTATTCGACGACATCCCCTTTTTACCGAGTATGCAAGAAGAGCACGACGACTTCGTCGAAAAACTCAGCTCCCAGGGCGCTCACGTTTTCTATATCGAAAAAATTCTTACGGAGCTTTTGGCCGATTCGGTGTGGCGCGAGTCACTTTGGCACGAAATTCTAGATTGCCAAAATCTGCTCAGCATTTTGCCGCAATTTTTACAAGTCAGCGATCGCAATCGCGAATTAGAAATTCTTTTTGGCGGGCTGACCTTTGAAGAGGCTGCCAAAGAACTTGGGGTACAATTTAATTTGTCGTCGAATAATTTCTTGCTGCCACCGATACCCAATAGCTACTTTACTCGCGACCCAGCCATCGTCGTGCACAACAAAATTATTTCTTCTAATGCCTTTTATGATATTCGCCACCGCGAAACCGTTTTGGCTAAATATGCCCTTGCCTGGATTTCAGGCGCCCAACTCGACAGCCTACAGAGAGCCTCGGGGCTTTTTGTCTATGGCGCAAACAAGCGCGAATCTCGGCCCTACGCGGTTGAGGGTGGCGATGTTATCCATTTCGATCGCGAAACGCTTTTTATCGGCGCCTCGCAACGAACAAATCGCGCCGTGATCGCCCAGGTCTCTGAAAAATTGCTTTCAAGCAAAGAATTCTCGCAAGTATTCGAAATTGCCATACCCGCGATGCGCAGTTTTATGCATCTCGACACTGTGTTCACAATGATCGATAAAGATCTTTGCCTCTATTATCCCGAAGCTTTTATGAAGAGTGATTTTGCTGTGACTCGATACTATTCATCGAAAGCGCGCAACGGCCTGCAAATGGAAAGCATTTCGCCCGGCAAAAACTTTATCGAGTTTGTAAAAAGCATTGCGCCGAATATGCAGTTTGTACAAACGGCCGGCGGCAGCGAGGCCCGTCATCGCGAACAATGGAATGACGGCACCAATGTGTTCGCCATTGCCCCGCGAACGGTGCTTTCATACAGACGCAATCCGCTGACCAATCAAGCCCTGCGTGATTGCGGGGTAACCGTGATCGAACTGCGGGGCTCAGAGCTCGTTCGAGGCCGCGGCGGCCCACGCTGCATGACAATGCCACTGCGAAGAAAAAAACAATAGTTGATCTGTTAATAAAATGAAGTCCGGGGGGACTGAATGACATTCTCAAAATTGCAAAGTGCACTCGCAACCATTCTTTTTACAACCTTTTTACCCACAATTTTTCTTTACCCATCAATTTCGCGCGCGGCTTCTGTAGAACGAATCGAAACCTCGGCACGAGTTGAAAAGCTAGTTGGCGAATTGACTCTCGAAGAGAAGGTCACTTTACTAGGCGGCACCGGCTTTGCCACTCACCCTATTGAACGATTGAATATCCCCGCGCTTGAAATGACCGACGGCCCTGTTGGCGTGCGTTTTGGTCATGGCACGACAGCCTGGCCGGCTGCCATCGCACTTGCCTCCACCTTTAACCCCGAATTAATCGGCGCGATGGCCCGCGATCTTGGCGAAGAGGCGCGCTCGCAAAATAAGAGATTGCTGCTCGGCCCGACCGTGAACATTACTCGAACCCCTTGGGGCGGTCGCGTTTTCGAAAGCTACGGCGAAGACCCGTGGCTAACGAGCGAACTCGCCCGCGCCTTCGTTGCCGGCGTGCAATCTCAAGGCGTTGGCACTAGCATTAAGCACTTCGCGGTAAACAATCAAGAATGGGGCCGAGGGCACGTTGACGTGCATGTCAGCGAGCGCGCCCTACGCGAAATTTACTGGCCCGCTTTTGAAACTGCGGTTGATGCTGGCACCCTCTCGGTGATGGCTGCCTACAATAAAGTTAATGGCGCTTATTGCTCTGAAAATTCTCATTTGTTACAAGACGTTTTAAAACGTGACTTTGGCTTTAAGGGCTTTGTCGTTTCAGACTGGGGCGCCACTCATTCGACAATGTCTGCGGCCGTCAATGGCCTTGATCTTGAGATGCCAAATGCGCTCTATTTCAACTGGAATTTAGTTGCAGCCGTTCAGCAAAGCTTGCTTCCGATCTCAGTTATTGACGATAAAATTCGTCGAATACTAACCGCCATCGAGCACCTTGGCCTTCTCGATGAAAAATTAAATTCTTCGCGTGCCAATGAATTTGAAAAACACCATCCAGACGCCGCACTTAAGATCGCCCAAGAGAGCATTGTTCTGTTAAAAAACAACGGCGCGCTCTTGCCGCTCTCGACTAAAAAGAGAATTTCGGTCGCTATTCTAGGCCCATCGGCCACTCGTGCGCGAACCGGGGGCGGCGGCAGCTCTTTTGTTCATAATCCCGCTGCGGTTTCGGCCGTTGAGGGCTTGCGGCAAAGAATTCAAGAGAGTGCCGCCAATGCCAATATTGACCTTCAGATCGATGACAACATGAACTTACCGGGCGACGGGGTTCACGAATCTAAAATAATCACCGAACCGTTTCATGGCGAATTTTTTAATAATCCAGAGCTGGCAGGCGGCCCGGTTTTTTCTGAAGACACTTTGAAAATTGAATATGATTGGGAGTGGGGTTCGCCCAATAAATCTATCAATAACGAAAGAGGCTACTCGGCTCGGTGGACCACGGGCTTAGCGCCACGCGAGTCGGGCGATCACGAGTTTCGCATTGCCTTTACCCAGGCCGCGCGTGTCTACCTCGACGACGTCTTGATTTACAACCATTGGACGGTCGATGACAGCCAGTCGCCGTTAATTTACGAAACTATTCACGCCAAGCTCGAAGCTGGCCATAGTTATCGATTGCGCATCGAGTATTTCAAGCTCGAGGGCCTTGCTAGCTTACAACTTGAGATTCTAGAGCCAAGCCAATCAATTGAAAGCCTTGTTGTTCGCACGCTCGCTGACGCCAAAGCCCTCGCAAGCCAGAGCGACTATGTTTTGTTGTTCGTTGGCCAATCAGCCAAAACTGAAAGCGAAAGTTTCGATCGCCTCTCAATGCGCCTATCTTCAGAGCAAGAAGCCTTAATTTTAAAAGCCGCGCAGAATAACCCCAAAACAATTGTTGTTGTCCAGGCGGGTAGCCCCATCGACATGACCGCTTGGGCCTCAAAAGTTGGCGCCATCGTTTACGCCTGGTATCCCGGCGAGCAAGGCGGCTTAGCGATTGCTGATATTCTTTTGGGCAACGTCAACCCCTCGGGTCGACTGCCGATTTCATTCAACAAAACCTGGGAGAGCTCGCCGGCTGCGGTCACCTACCCCGGGGTCAACGGCGTCACGACCTATACTGACGATGTTTTTGTCGGCTATCGATTTTTTGATTTGGCGCCCACACAAGCCGCGTATCGATTTGGCTATGGTCTCTCATACACAAGTTTCTCGAGCCAGATTTTGAATGTGAACGTTAACGACGCCGATGTTCAAAATCCTTCTGTAGACGTCAAAGCCCGAATTAAAAATACTGGCTCTCGCTCGGGCGCTTATGTCGCCCAGCTTTACGTCGGCGAACGCAACCCGATTTTACCTCGCCCCCTTCGCGAGCTTAAAGGGATTCAAAAAGTTCAATTGGCGCCTGGCCAATCAATCGACGTTACCTTTCATCTTGATGCACGCGCCTTTCACCATTTCGATCAAATTCGAAGTGTTTGGGTTGTGACACCTGGGCAATACCAGATTTCGTTACTCTCTGAAGAAGCGGTCCCGGTCGATAGCGCAGAGCTTTTGCTGACGGGCTCTCGTTAGTAGACGCTCCGTTATATGACGAGCCCTGGTCTGGGTTGCAAAATTTTGAGCGTTGCGTATAACAAACTATGGGTTTTAGTTTATTAATCGCGTTCACAGTTCTTAGAGTTGTTTTGCTGATACGTTGCCTTGCCGACGTGGGCAGCATTGCTCCGTTGACTCTAATCGTTGGCTTTTTTCAAGACTTACAGGTGGTCGCATTTTTTGGCATAATCGGCTGGGCTATCGATTTTTCGTTCACCCGGGCAAAGAAACACCTACCCACACCACTTCTCACCTGGTCGCGCCATGCTTTTACTTATGCCTTTTGGTTTGCGATTTTATTTTTCTCGATTTCCGAATTTTACTTCTGGAGCGAGTTTGAATCGCGCTTCAATTTTATTGCGGTCGATTATTTAGTCTACACGACCGAAGTGTTTCAAAACATTGTGCAGTCGTACCCTGTGGCCACCGTGGTATCTACAGTTGCCATTGCTTCGCTCGGCCTGACGAGCCCCATTCAGGCCCGCCTCAATCTCATCTACCAACGCCTGCACTCTTTCGGCGGCTTCGCACGTGGTACCAAGCTGTTTCGGCTGACCCTTTTCGCGCTGCTGATTATTTCGTTTATACCGGCCATTTCACCTGACGCATTTGCATTGAGACCCGCTGCAAAAGAGGTTTCAAGCAATGGCTGGAAGACTCTGATCGAGGCTTTCTTTAGCAACGAACTGAGCTACTCACGGTTTTACAAAACGTTGCCTGATGAGACTATTTCAAAATTAGTGCAACAACCCGCCTTGGCCGGGCATCTCGATAAGTTTATCAGCAGCACTTACCACCGAACAAAAAAGATAAATGTCGTGCTCGTCGTCATGGAGAGCATGAGTCGAAAATTTATGACTACTTTTGGCAATGACCAAAAATTAACACCAAATCTTGATCGCCTCTATAAAGAGGGGCTCGCATTTTCTCAAACTTATGCAACCGGCACCCGTACTGTTCGTGGGCTTGAGGCTATTGACCTTTCGGTGCCACCCACGCCCGGCCAATCTATCTTGCGTCGCCCAGGCTACGAAAATCTCTATAGCCTTGGCGCCTATCTCGAAGAAGCCGGCTACGAATCGCAGTTTCTCTACGGCGGCTACGCACTTTTTGACAACATGGGTGCTTTTTTTGCCGCCAATCACCTCAAAATTATTGATCGCACAGATCTTAAAGACGGCGAAATTCAGTTTGAAAATGCCTGGGGCGTTTGCGACGAAGACATGTTTCATGCCGCCGTTCGCGAGGCGGACCGAATAAGCGCAAGCGGTCAGCCTTTTTTTCAGATGATTATGTCGACCTCCAATCATCGCCCGTATACCTACCCCCAGCATATTGATATCCCCTCAGGCTCGGGCCGCGATGGCGCCGTTAAGTATTCAGATTATGCCATTGGTGAATTGATAAAAGAGGCGCAAACAAAACCATGGTTTAATAGTACGCTCTTTATTTTTGTCGCAGATCACAATGCAAGTGTCGCGGGTCGCGTCGAGCTTCCGCTGAAAGACTTTCCGATCCCCTTTATTATCTACGGGCCCGAATTGGTAAAACCAAAAATTGTTGACCGCCTCGCCAGCCAAATCGATGTTGCGCCAACCATTCTTGATGTGCTCGGCTTGAAATATAAGAATCATTTCTTTGGCAAAAGCTTGCTTCAACCCGGCGAACCGCGCGCATTTGTAGCGACCTATCAAAGCTTGGGTTATCTGAAGAACAGTATCCTAACCGTATTGGAACCCAAAAAGCGAGTGGTACAGTTTGACGTCAATGGTGATTCACAAACCGTTCGCGCCACTCTCGAACCCACTTTGGTCGACGAGGCGATTGCCTTTTACCAATATGCCTCTGCCCGATTTCAGCAAAAACAGATGAAAAATACGGGCGACGACAAAGTCGTTCTTGATAGTCAAAAATAATTAGAATTCGCCGAAAAGACTAAGCCCTGCGAAATCATGGGCCACAACCGGCATAAAACTGTATTCGTAGCCCCGTGGCGCTCTACGGATCGCCGCGGCGCTATCTCCGCGGGGCTTTTGTTTTAGCGAACGATAATGCAAACCAAAACCATAGCTTGTGCCGACCACAGCCCCCGCCACAACATCGTGAAAGTAGTGTTTATTGTCGTTGATACGACTGTAGCCAACAAAAGAAGCGAGGGCGTAGGCTGGCACCGCCCAAGCCCACCCATGCTCTGCGTGCACAACGGATGCAAAGGCAAAGGCCGAGGTTGAATGCCCCGACGGAAAAGATTGATTGTTGCTACTATCCGGTCGCTCTTCTCGAGCAATGGCTTTAAAAACATCAGTAAAAATACCAGAATATAATGTGGCCTTCACCATGACGAGGGCCTGCTCTTCGGCCAGCGCGCTCTTTTCAAAATAACTGTAGGCCCACATCGAACCGGCATAGATTGCGTTTGGCACAACCTGACCCATTAGGTCGCCATACTTTGAACTCGAACCCAATGGCCTGCGCGTTGAAACCGAATCTTGAATTGGGTCAGAAATATTTTTCTTTTCGAGCAGCAACAGCCCCGTCAGCAACGTGCCCGGCAGCAAAATATTTTTTGCATCAGTTGTGACCGGCGAGGTGAAATCACGGCCGGCTTCTTGCCAAAAGCCGTCAGTCGACTTAGATGTTTCAGCCCACGCCGAAAGAACTGAGCCCAAGACCATACAGCAGATCACGTGCTTAAATATTTTTTTCATATCTGATAATTGAATTCTAATTTTTAGGAGTATTCAAACTAAATGGGCTAAAATTAGTGTGATAGTCGTAATAATCTTCTTTTTCTTTTTGTTTTAAAAACGCCACAATTTTATAAGTGAGCGGGGTCATTAAAACTTCCCAACCGACTTTTAAAAAATAGTTTGTGATCATTACTTTAATCACAAGACCATCATCCCAAATCCCCCAAAAAGCGAGAGGGTAAAAGATGATAGAATCGACGCCCTCGCCCGCGATGGTCGAGCCCACAGTTCGGGTCCAAAGCCAGCGCCCTTTAGTGAGAATCTTCATTTTTGCCAAAGTAAAAGAGTTGGTGAATTCACCGGCAAAATAAGCTGTTAGCGAGGCCCCAACTATGCGCCAGGCGTTTCCGAAAGCGACTTCGTATTCATGCTGAAAGTTCCACCCCGGTGCCGCCGGCAATGACAAAATAAACCAACTCATAAACGAAGCAAAAATCATTGCCGCAAAACCCGCCCAAACCACTTTTCGTGAGCGCGCGTAACCGTAAACTTCAGTGAGAATATCTCCAAACACATAGCTGATCGGAAAGAACAAAACGCCGGCGCCAAATGTGAAACCCCAAAGCGTGCAGACTTTCGCGGCACCAATTAAATTCGAGCACAAAAGGATTGTGACAAAGGCGGCCATAATTAGATCGTAATAGCGAAATGATTTTGCCATGTGGGCTTGGGCCGCACTCTCAAATTGTTTTGTATTTGTCATTTCTTGGTGAGCTCCCGACCATTGTCCAGATGACATTCACGTTCACTTACAGATTTCGAGTTCGCGGCTATTTTTTGCGTATCGATTTAAGACCGGACTGTACGGCCATAATTTAAACGCCGATAGCCATTTACATATGTACACATTGAGATATCAAATCAGAAAAGCCGTTTATCTACTACTCTTTTCTCTGGTCTTTACGACTGCAGCGCAGGCCGACAGGCACCGAAACCAGAGTACCCTTCGCATGCTCAGCCTCAACTTCAATGCCGAGCAGACAAATTCTCGATTAAAAAAGATCAGATTCGCTACATTGAAAAAGTATATTTACGAAAATGACCTCGACGTGGTTTTTGTTCAAGAAAGTTGGTCGTTCGGCAAATTTAATAACCTCGCCACCGAGCTTGCTGGCGAAATGAATATGGATGTTATTTCTCATTTCGAAGACGGTGTCACCGGGATCTTAGTTACCTCTACTTCTATTATCGCCAAAAAAGGGCTTAAGTTACGAAACGCACGATATTACAAGATGCCACACAGTGCCCCGACCTGGGGTGACGGCCACAATTTTTGGATTGGCTTTGGCGGCGTCAATATGCTGATCGGCGCCAACATCACTCTACCCACAGGCGAAATGGCAAGCCTCTGGAGCACCCATCTTAGCACCGTCAGCTCTCAAGACCGAATTGATCAGGTTCAGTTTGCGATTCAAAAGATGAAAGCGCTTGCCGATTTTAGCAGCCTTGATTGGCGCGACACCCTCACTATTATCGCAGGCGACTTTAATGCTGGCCCCAACTCAAGAGAAATGAACTCTCTTCGCGGCGCCGAATTTGTCGATCTTTGGCAGGCCTCTCACCCATTTGACCCAGGGCATACGCTTGTCGGCGATGTCGATGACCCCGAGTACAATCCTGTTGTACATGGGCCAGGGCAATTTCCGTCTCAAGCCGGGCCAGAAGAAACCAATCGCATCGATTACATTTACGCTCACATCCCAAAGCCTTTTTTCACTTCGCTCGGGCGCGTTTTCACAGCCCCTGCGCAAGTTGATGGCGAGACCGGCTGGATGAGCGATCACTTTGGTTTACGTGGCGAAATTGATTTAGCCGGAGAAATCCCCGAAGCTCTCCCCTCGGCCGACTCTGACTTTTCAAAGCTGCCTCCAACTCAAATGGTTGAAATCACCAGGCAGAATGCTGCAAAGTGGCCTCCGCGTGTCGATTTTACCGCCTCAGCCGAACGCGGCCTAACCGTAATGAATTCGGCAAGTGCTCGAGTCGAATTTGATTTTCAGAAAAAATTGAAGGGCGTTTACACCAAGCCCGGCGGCACCGCTTCGAGTGGTGAAATGATGAGCTTTCTTTTCTTTGAACCAGGTGATTACCCTTATAAAATGAAGATTCATCTGGCCGATGGCTTTGCTACTGAGATTGTAACGGAAGGCGTGGTACACGTTTACAACGCCTCGAAAAATTCAAACTAGCTTTTTCATCGCGCTATGAAGTATTCCGACTTCATGAAAGTTTTCACCGAAAATTTCATACCCCAGTTTTAAATAAAACGGCACTGCGGTGTCGCGTGCATGCAACTCGATCTCGCGATAACTATTTTCTCGCGCAAATTTTTCGGCCCGCTCAACAAGAGCCTGACCAACACCAACACCTTGATGGCTTTTTAAAACAGCCACTTGACGCATTTTAAGTTTCGACGTCGATAACGGCACAAGCATCAGCGTGCCGACAATTTGGCCGCTGACCTCCGCCACAAAGTGAAAGTAGCCCACCTCTTTCTTGAGCTCATCGGTGGCAAACACCAAGCCCAAAGGCTTTCGCAACACTTCAGTTCGAATTTGAAGTGCCTTAGCAAATTCGGGCGAAGAAAATTCAATTTGGGAGCAAATTATATTGGCTTTCATCTAGATCTAGAAAATATACATAACTAGCCGAAATGATAAGTTATTTTAGAAGCAAATGACTTCAAATTGCGCTGCATCGCAAGCCCCCTAGAATGCGCTCAAATATTCTTGCAATCAATAGCCGCAAGAGTAGTCTGCGACCCTTTACGCCAAATTGATTGCAAGGCCGCACGCACAGAGCAACCTTATAATCTTCAAGGAGCCGCTCCAAATGAGCACAGAGCCGTCATTTTCGAATCGCGTTCGCAACGTCATTATTGGCCAACCAAAACCGCTCGGCGACAGTTCTATTTTTCACAAACTCGCGCTTGTGCCATTTCTCGCTTGGGTTGGTCTTGGCGCCGATGGTCTTTCTTCAAGCTCTTACGGCCCTGACGAAGCCTATCGAACATTAGGCGAGCACACGTACTTGGCTATTTTGCTCGTTATTTTGATGGCCTTTACCATTATCGTGATTTCGGCTTGTTACTCTCGAATCATCGAAGACTTTCCGCACGGTGGCGGCGGATACGTGGTCGCAAGTAAATTATTGGGGCGAAAATCAGGAGTCCTTTCAGGCTCGGCGCTTTTGGTCGATTACATTCTAACAATTACAACCTCAATCGCAGGCGCCGGCGATGCTCTTTTTAGCTTTTTGCCACCAACCTGGATCGCCCACAAACTTGCACTCGAAGCGTTCTTCATCGTCGCCCTGATCGTTTTAAACCTGCGCGGAGTAAAAGAATCTGTTTTATTTCTCGCCCCAATTTTTATTATTTTTCTAATCACTCACGTCATCGCAATATTGGGCGGCATACTAGGTCATATCCCAGAAATGCAAGCGACGGTGACCACCGTGCACACCGGCTTTGTCACGGGCGGTTCGACCATCGGATGGGCCGCACTGCTCATGTTACTTGTGCACGCCTACTCTTTGGGTGGCGGTACTTACACGGGTATCGAAGCGGTCTCAAACGGTTTACCAATTATGCGCGAACCAAGAGTGCACACCGCAAAACGAACGATGATATACATGGCCATCTCTCTCGCATTCACCGCCTCTGGCCTGCTCCTTTGCTATTTGCTCTGGAAGGTTCAACCCGTCGACGGCAAAACCCTCAATGCCGTGTTATTTGAAAAAATGACGACCAACATCCCGTTTGGCGGGGTCTTCGTCATTGTCTCGTTACTCGCCGAAGGCCTTTTGCTTATCGTGGCCGCGCAAACTGGTTTCATTGATGGCCCCCGCGTTCTCGCCAATATGGCCGTCGATTCTTGGCTGCCGAGACGTTTCGCCGCGCTCTCTGACCGCCTGACCACCGGCAATGGCATTCTCTTAATGGGTGGCGCTGCTCTCGCCGCTCTCTTCTACACCGACGGTGACATTAGCCATTTGCTCGTCATGTACTCAATTAACGTATTTTTGACCTTTTCACTTTCTATTTTCGGCATGCTTAAGCACTACATCGAAGAGCGAAAAACCAAAGTGCACTGGAAGAAAGCGGTCGCCCTCTTTACCGTTGGCTTTGTTTTTTGCGCGACCATTCTTGTCATCACAATCACCGAAAAATTCATGCACGGTGGCTGGGTGACTCTCATGATCACCACTTTGCTTGTTAGTCTTTGCTTTTGGGTTAAATCTCATTACGTCGACGTTGCGACAAAGCTGCGGCATTTGCATGTCGACATGAAATCGCTCTACCTACCCGAGCCTAATTTGCAACCAATCGACGTCAAGGCTCGAACCGCTGTGGTGCTCGTTGGAGGCTACGGCAGCTTGGGGCTTCAAACTATCAAAAATATTTTAACGACCTTCCCAGGAGTTTACAAAAATTTGGTCTTTGTTTCGGTGGCCGTTATTGACTCTGGAGTGTTCAAAGGCCAAGACGCCATCGATCACTTAAAAATTGAGACCGAAACTACGCTTAGAAAATACCAAACCACTGCCCAACGATTGGGTCTTGGCGCCGCCGCCCGCTTCGCGGTTGGGACTGAGATCGCCGAAACCGGCAATGATCTTTGCATCAAAGTGCGCGAAGAATTTCCGAACTCGACATTTTTTACCGGCAAATTGATTTTCGAAAAAGAATCATGGTCACACCGAATTCTTCACAATGAAACAGCCTACGGCCTACAAAAACGACTTCAATGGTCGGGGCTCACGATGGTTATCTTGCCAATCAAACTAACTTAAAGGTACGGCATTACCTTTCGTCGACGGGCTCAAATCTTCGGCGCATTTTGCCGTCGATTTCGATTTCTTCTAAAAACATTTCTTTAGGTCGCACCCAAAGTTTACCGAGTTTGTTCTCGTAGAGCGCCTGGTATAATACGAGCTCCTCAAGCGTCTCGCTGTGTCGCACGACATCTAAAGCTCGATAGAGTTTATTTTTATAATGGCGATACAAACCATTTTTTACGATTTCCGTACTCATAATTAGCGAAGCGCCTTCAATGCGGCTTGGTAATTAGGCTCCTGAGTAATCTCAGGCACAAGCTCGACATAAAGAACTTTATTATCAGCCGAAAGAACAATTACGGCTCGGGCCAATAGCCCCGCGAGTGGGGTATCTGCCATCTGAACCCCCCAATCTTTACCAAAGCTACTTCTAAAGGTTGAAAGCGATTCGCAGTTTGAGATGCCCTCAGCCCCGCAAAAGCGCGCCTGTGCAAAGGGCAAATCGGCAGAAATATTCAGCACGGCCGTATTTTTTAAATTCGCTGCCTCTTGATTAAATTTTCGCACAGAGGTCGCGCAAACCCCAGTGTCCACACTCGGAAAAATATTGAGCAATTTATTTTTACCCGCAAAGTCTTCAAGTGAAACTTCGGTCAAATTATTTTTGACTAGCTTTGAAAATTTCACGGCCTGCCCGACTTGCGGTAGGTCGCCCGTTGTATTTGCTGGTTGAGTTTTGAATTTAGTTTTCGCCATATGCCCCTCTAAGATTTAAAAGTTCAAATCAATACCGACTGATCACCATGCTGTGGCGAATTTCGGATGTCAAAATCTTAGACGATAAAAATTTGTTCAAAAATTATTTAGATATCAAATCGAAATTACTCAATGGTAACCCAAACGTTATCAATGCCAGCCGATCGAACCAACCGATTGAAACGAAGGGCGTTATCTGGATGCAGTCGAATACAACCATGTGACGCCTCATGACCGAGTGCCGCCCAATTTGATCGCCCCGTACCATGAATGGCCACGCCACCCTTTACAAAAACCGCATAGGGCATATTGCCCATGCCATTGTAGTTTCCACCCGGAAATCGTTTTGATGTGTAGGCATCATAAATTCGACCGTCAGGGTGCGTATCCATATTTGGGGTTTCACGACCTGAAACTCCGGTTGAAATTGGCCAAACCGATTCAAGTTGGCCGCCAACATACAGATAAAGCCGCTGCTCTGATTTTTCTATTTTAACAAAAACAGCACATGATTCGCGCTGACAGCCCTCCTCAAAAAATAAAAAATTATTTGAGTTTAAATGTGACGGCAAACCTGTTTCGCGCTCGTACTCCCGATCGTACTCTTTAAGAATTTGCTCGGCATCGCGAGCAAACGGGTCGAAGGGGTCTAATAAATTAATCTCGTTGGCTGTATTAATTTCGTCGTTTTGGGTAGCCGCACCGGCAGTGGCCACGATTGGGCTGGTCACAAAAAAAACCATCAAGACTGAAGTGAGAAAAATAAATCGCAGATTCATGTTGGCCTCACTAACAGACCTGAATAACACCGCGACTCATCTATAGCAAAGACCGACCGACGTTATGATAAGGATGTGATATTTCGGTGCCGATCGACCCAATAGCCCATCAAGACAAATAGCCATTGCGCGTTGCCAACGATTGCAAGTGCTGTCGTATTTGGCGGCGGTGGCCCCATAAAGTTGCCGGCCCAAATCGCGACCAGAAGCGCGATCAAAAATATCATGCCGTACTTGCCAGAACGATCTTTTGGGTCAGTGGCGCCAACATAGAACCACACGCTGATAATAAAAATCACCAGCTCTAATGCAATCGCGACAACAGGAGTATCCCACAGCCCAAAACCATATTTCTGTTCGCCAAACGGGTAAATCGGCAAATCGGGCCGATGTACAAATAGATCGAGCACCCAGTGACTGAGAACGCCGACTACGACAGCGAGTGCCCCGCGAAGATATTTTTTAAATCGATAATAGGTGAGGCCAAACAAAAACGCCCAGACAAGCACCATAAGCAGGCTGTGACTCCAGGGGTAGTCGTAAAAGTCGAGTGGGGTCAGCACGGTATTGCCGGGCTCGATGCGCACGTGCTCAAAGTTGAAAATTAAAAGTATCGGCCACAATAGATCAAGAAATTGGGCCGACAAAAACAGAGTGCCCAAAGAAGTCTTGGGTGCGAATTTTTTTGCAGCAAAACCCACTGCGAAATGCCCGATAAACATAGAATAAGCTTATCACGTTCACGTCTGGCCGGTAAAGTGACAGGTAAAACCGTCTTTCTTCTCTTTTTGGATAATTAACTAGGCCGGGTCTCGGCCCCCGCAACAGGTTTCAGAAACTGTCCCGCTACTGGGGGCCGCCGTCTGCGTGACCGAAACTGTTTTTATCCACAAATACTCCACTAAAAGAAGAAAGAACCCAGGTGAAGAAATCATATAGAGATGCTACAATCAGGCAAAATGAAACAGAAAAATCTATTTTTTGCCGGCTTCCGCGGGATGGCGCCCATCTTGACCGGGGTCATTCCGTTTGGCGCAGTGATGGGCACCGTTTTTTTCAATGCTAAATTGAGCCTTGCTCAATCCTTAGGGATGGATTTCGTCGTCTATGCCGGCGCCGCCCAACTTGCGGCCGTAGATTTAATGAGTAAACACGCCGGGTATCTTGTTGTCGTCATAACCGGCTTGATTATAAATCTGCGCTTTTTGCTTTACAGTGCCGCGCTTTCGCCGGTGCTGCAAAGATCGAGTTTTCTAGTAAAGATATTTAGTGCCTACAGCCTGACAGACCAGGCGTACGCGTTGATGTCAGCCAATGAGCATAAGTTAAAAAATGCCGAAGAGGCCACTCAATTTTATTTGGGTGCCACCGTAAGCATGATTCTCACCTGGCACTCGTCAGTGATCGCCGGTTATATTTTCGGAAATTTTGCGCCGCCTTCTCTTTCGTTAGACTTTGCCGTGCCCTTGAGCTTTGCCGCCCTCGTAATCCCGACGATAAAAAATAAAACCTATTTGTTCGTAGCCATTTTTTCTTCGTTGGCCTCATTATTGTTGCACTCGTTGCCATATAAAATGGGCCTAATGGTGACGGCACTTTTATCCATTGCTCTTGCGACATTTCTAACTAGAAAGAAGCCGACTCATGATTGAGCCTAGTTATTTTTGGACCAATGTTTTATTTTTGGCCATTGGCACAATCGCCATTCGGGGCACCTTTATCATAATGTCGTCTCGAATAAAGATTTCGGATCGCTGGCGACAGATTTTTTCGTTTATACCGGCTGCTATTTTGCCGGCCTTCGTGGCACCTGCTGTTTTTTATAACGAAGGTCACCAAGCGTGGCTTTGGGGCAAAGAGCGTTTTTTTGTTCTCATCTTCGCCACCGCGATCTGTTACTACACACGCAGCACCGTAGCGACTATCGCCTTTGGATTAGCCGCTCTTTACTTTTTGAATGTCAGTAGCTGAGATTGCCTTCGCGCCAGACCAACGGGCCTATGAGGCCTAATCCGCAAGCGTAATTTACAAACCCTTGCGGCGCTCAGCGAAAAAATCTTTTAAAACTTGTGAACACTCTTCGGCCATTATGCCGGTCACAACGTTCGGTCGATGATTTAAACGATCGTCTGATAAAACCTGAAAAAGCGATTCAACAGCCCCGGCTTTGGGGTCGGCGGCGCCGTAGGTCACTGAGCGCAATCGCGATTGCACAACGGCACCAGCGCACATGATGCAGGGCTCGAGCGTCACATAAAGGTCGCAATCAATTAAGCGCCAACGATCGAGTTTAAGCGCGGCCCTTTCAATAACCAGCATCTCAGCATGACAAGTCGGCACTTTTGTTGCCTCTTTCTCGTTGCTGGCTTCGGCGATAATTTCGCCATTTCGAACAATCACTGCGCCGACAGGCACATCACCATTTTCAGCTGCATAGCGCGCGAGCTCGAGAGCCCGGGCCATAAATTTGTTTGCATCCATTCGAAAAGTATTACCAATAATCAGCTCTGGTGATTGAGCAATTTGATTTGGGCAGCCCGAATTGGACTTAAAGTCAGTTTTTCGGGCCAAAACCCTAGCCGAGCACGGCACTAACGCGATGCGCTATCTGGTTTACAGGCCGTCGTCGCAATTAGATCGAAAAAGGTCAAAAAGTCGTCCCTCTTGCGCCGCAAATTTGATATGCGTACGTGGTTGAATATTTTTAGGATTATTAAATAATCCACCGAAGGGCAGGTGATATTTTTGGCACTAGTCAGAATTCGTGACGGCGAAGCGTTTGAACAAGCATTTCGTCGATTCAAGAAGTCTTGCGAGAAGTCGGGCATTTTGTCTGAACTCAAAAAACGCGAACACTTTGAAAAACCAAGCGTTCGTCGCAAGAAAAAAAGTTTGGCTGCCCGCAAGCGCGCTTTGAAAAAAGGCCGCGGTCGCCCTGCTCCGAGAATGGAATAGTCTTCAATACTCACTAAGGGCTGTCTTAACGACGGCCCTTGGTTTTAAACTCCGTTTTTACCCACCAATTTTACCAAAGAGGCTCCAATGGCAATGAAAGAAACCGTTCTAGCAGATATGAAAGCCGCCATGAAATCTCAAGACGCCACCAAACTTTCGGCGATTCGCTTTTTACAAGCGGCAATCAAAAATCGTGAGATTGAATTGCGACCTGCCGCAATCACCGATCAAGACGTTATGTCCGTTATCAAAAAAATCTGCAATCAACACAAAGACTCGATCGAGCAATTTACCAAGGCCAACCGCCCCGACCTTGCCGATCAAGAAAAAGTACAACTCGCTATTCTTGAAACTTATTTACCCACCATGATGGCTCGCGAAGATCTTGAGAAAATCATCACTCAGGTTATTGCTGAAACCAAAGCTTCATCGGCAAAAGATATGGGCGCTGTCATTAAGGGCACGATCGCCAAAACAGCAGGCGCCGCCGACAACAAAATGATTAGCGAAATTGTTAAGGCGAAATTAACTTAAATTTTCGTCATTGAGTAATCGAAGTCGAACATTAGAATTCGAACTTTAAGAAAAAGAGAAATACCTGAATGCGATTTAGCCCCGACTTCATAGAGAAAGTTCGAGATGCAAATAACATCGTGGATGTGTTTGCCGAACACACCCAGCTGAAGCGCACGGGCAATCGTTTGATGGGCCTTTGCCCATTTCCGGGTCACAATGAAAAAACTCCGTCCTTTTCAGTTTCTGAAGACAAACAGGTCTACCACTGCTTTGGTTGTCAGCGTTCGGGCAACATCTACAAAGCACTTGAAGAGCTGAAGAGTTATAGCTTCCCAGAATGCGTAGAATACCTTGCGCAAAAAGCCGGTATCTCTCTGCCGGCCGATTCGCGCGACGATTCGCAACAGCAACAGGCCAAAAGCCACCGCGACAAACTCTTCAAAATCAATCGCATCGCCGCGCAGTTTTATAAAGATAAATTGGCCCAGACCACGACCAATCATCACGCCCGGCTTTATTCTCAAAAGCGCCTCTTGACCTCTGAGATTATCGATCTTTTTCAAATCGGTTATTCTCCCGAAGCGTGGGACTCTCTCGCCCTTCAGCTAAAGGCCTCCGGCGCGCCTCTCGAACTGGCCGCAGAACTCGGCCTTGTTCGTAAGCGCAAAGAGGGTGATGGCTATTTTGATTTCTTTCGCAATCGACTCATGTTTCCGATCTATTCGCACAAAGGCGAATGCGTGGGCTTTGGTGGCCGCGCGCTCACCGACGAAGACAACCCGAAATACCGCAATAGCTCAGAGTCAGCCGTTTTCATCAAGGGCCAAACTTTTTACGGCCTCAACGAAACCGCAAAATACATTCGCAATGATGGCTACGCTATCGTCGTCGAAGGTTATATGGATTTTCTCGCCCTCTACGCTGCCGGGATTAAGAATGTCGTTGCTACTCTCGGCACAGCCATGACCCCACAGCACGCGCACCTGATCAAGCGTTACACAACGACTGTTGTTGTTTTGTTCGACGGCGATCAGGCCGGGCAAACAGCCGCACTTCGCAGCTTGCCAACATTGCTTGCTGAAGAGATTATCCCACGCTCGGTGATTTTGCCCGATCAGCTCGACCCCGACGAATTCATTCAAGAACGCGGCGCCGAAGCACTTCGAAAAATTTTAAAAACGGCCCCTGATTTATTTTCTGTGATTCTGGATCGCAATTTAGCGCCCTATCGCGGCTCAAGCGCCGATAAAATTGCACTGCTTGATGTAATGGCGCCGCTATTAAATGCCACCAAGGATACTCGCCTCAGAGAACTCTACATGTCAGAGATGGCGCAAAAAATCGGCGTCGAGGCGACCTGGGTTAACAAGCACTTGAGCGAACCTTTGCTCGAACAGAAGGGCACGGCCCGACCAGCCGCCCGTGCCAAAGTGGCTGAAATTCGACCCACTTTAAGCAAAATGCCGAAGGACGTCATCGCCGAAACCCCTCTTATCGATTTAAATGGGGCCCCGCGCACGGAGCTATTCTTGCTTAACATATCTCTCATGAGCCCAGATCGATTTAATACTATTTGGAGTACAGAGATTGTACCAGAAATGTCACACGCCGGAGTTCGCCAGATCTTTCAGGCGGCCGAAGCGTTTTATAGACAAATGCCTAATGAATTTGCTAAGTTATCGGCCTATCTAATGACCAAGGCTGAGCCGCCAGGCGCACTGACCCTGCATATGGGCGAACCATTATGCGCGATGAGTGCCGAAGAATTAACCCGCTTTGCTGACGATTGTGTTCGTCAAGTGAGGGAGAAATTTTTGCGTAACAAATCACGAGAACTGGCCGCATCTTTGCAGACGAATATGGCCACGACTTCAGAAGAACAACTTTCTGACGAGCAAGTTAGCAAGTTAGAACAGATTATGAATATCCAAAAGTCAAAACGAACGCTTCGCCGGGATCGGGAGATATAACGAATGAGCCAGAATAAAACGAAAAGTGAAAAAGAAACGACTCCGGCTGTGCTGAGTGAAAAAGAGCAACAAGTTCTCATTCTCGAAGAGATTCAGCGATTCATTAAACTTTCAAAAGAACGCGCGACTCTCACCGTTGAAGATGTCAACGAGCTACTTGCACCCGAAATTATTTCGCCTGTTGTGCTCGATCAGTTTATGCAGGCTTTGGATATCAATGGTGTAATTGTTACCGATGGCTCTGAAAATAAGAAAGACGAAGAAGAGAATCTGTTCGAAGGCGAACGTTCTGAAGACGACGAAGATGCCGACGAAGAAGACTCAAGCGACCCTCGGTCAAACGACCCGGTTCGGCTCTATTTGCGTAAAATGGGCTCAGTGGCCCTGCTCACTCGCGAAGGCGAAGTTGAGATCGCCCAACGTATCGAAAAGGGCGAACGCGAGATTGTACGCGCTATCTTGATGTCACCAATTGGTACCCAAGAGATCATTAACCTTGGCGTTCGCTTAGACGAAGGCCGAATTAAGGTTAAGGCGATCTTTCGCGGTCTCGAAGACGAAGAGACCCAATATGAAGAAAAAGAGTATATCGAGAAAATTCACGAATTGATCGGCCACGTTCGCCGCTATCAAAAGAAGACCAAAAAGAATTTCGACATCTTGCGCGAGCGCCCTTTTGACTCGGCTGAATCAAAAGAGGCCCAGGCAAGCCTGGCTGAAATGAACACCGAATTAATGGTGAGTTTCGAGTCGATCAATTTCAATCGTAAAACGATCAACCGCATTGTTGTTAAATTTAAAAATCTAGTTCTGCGCATGGGCACTTTACGCAAACGTTTACGCGAAGGTTTGCAGAAGACTTTCTCTAAAGAGTTGGCTGACCTTGAAGCGCGTTACAAGCGTTGCGAAAGCTCAGACGCCGAAATGCAGAAAGTGCATCGCGAAACAGGCCTCAACTTCAACGCTTTTCGCAACCACTACATTCTCGGCACCAACGCCGCTCGTCGCTTGAGCCGCCTAGAAGCTGAAACCGAAATGAACTACGAATGGATTCGCGACACCAACACTTTCATCTGGAAGGGTGAACGCGAAGCCGATAAAGCAAAAGCTGAGCTCGTTGAAGCGAACTTGCGACTTGTGGTTTCTATTGCAAAAAAATACGCCAACCGCGGTTTGCAATTTTTGGATTTGATTCAAGAAGGTAACATCGGCCTCATGAAGGCCGTTGATAAATTCGAATATCGCCGTGGCTATAAGTTTTCGACCTACGCCACTTGGTGGATTCGTCAGGCGATCACTCGCGCGATTGCCGATCAAGCTCGTACCATTCGCGTGCCCGTTCACATGATTGAGACCATCAACAAGCTCGTGAGAACATCACGCCTACTTGTACAAGAGCTTGGCCGCGAACCGACTCCAGAAGAAATCACTGCGAAAATGGACATGCCGCTTGAAAAAGTGCGTAAAGTTTTGAAAATTGCTAAAGAGCCGATCTCTCTTGAAACCCCAGTGGGCGAAGAAGATTCTCACCTTGGCGATTTTATCGAAGACAAAAACGTCATCAACCCGGCCGATGCTATTGTGAATTTGAACTTGGCAGAACAGACCCGCCGAGTGTTGGCGACCTTGACCCCAAGAGAAGAAAAAGTTTTGCGCATGCGTTTTGGTATTGGCGAAGAAAGCGATCATACGCTTGAAGAAGTGGGCCAAGACTTTAACGTGACTCGTGAACGTATTCGTCAGATTGAGGCCAAGGCCCTACGAAAACTTCGTCACCCGAGTCGTTCGAATAAATTGAAAACTTTTATAGATTACAACGGCGACAGCGGCGGCAACAACTAGCTGCTAAATCGCTGCGGGAAGGGCCCTATCGGGCTCTTCACCATGAGATGGGGGCTTAGCTTAGTTGGTTAAAGCATCCGGCTCATAACCGGAGGATCGAAGGTTCAAGTCCTTCAGCCCCTACCATTTTTGAATCGTGGTTTCACTGCGGTTCGAGAATTCGAAGAAAAGAAAAAGAACCTAAACAATAACAAACATTTATGCGCGAGTTTGCGGCCCCTAAGATAATCCTCTAAATCACACTAAATCATGCGAAATCATGGGATTTGCAGTCCCTTGTATTTTTCGCTGTATGTTTTAGTTCGGATTTGTAGCTACTTTGTATTTTCTTGGCATGGTGAGGATTGAGGATACAGATATTCATTTTGTAGTATGAGCGGGTTTGAAAGGAGAACAAGGCAGAATGGTATCGAGATATCTTCAGGCATGTATTGATCGGCAGGCGACAGGATTGATCGCGCCGCTCACTGCGCTGAAAGTTTTCAATCCGCTCATCTATGAATGGGCTGGTAATCATGCTTTAAGCGCAACGCTGTCAGGTTCGCATGCGAAAGGCACTGCAGTGAAATGTTGCGCCGACATCGATATTTTTATTTCTTTGTCCCCGACTCTAAACATGAATCTCAGTGACATATACGACAACCTATACAACTTTTTTTACGTAAGAGGGTTTAACCCGCGAAAACAAAACGTTTCGATCCGGGCGAACCACATTCACGGTACTGTCGACCTGGTGCCCGGAAGAAAGCAGGACTATGTTTCAAATTACCATAGTCTCTATGTTAACAAGCGACAAACTTGGACGCAGACGAATATCGATACCCATATTGCAGCCGTAACCCAGTCAGGGAAGACCAACCTGATTAAATTGGTGAAAATTTGGCGCGAGAGACAACAATTGGAGTTTCCGTCTCTCTACTTGGAGCTTGCCGTGATTCGATCTACACAAAATTACTTTTCGTTCGATCTCACGTCGGAGTTCAAATATACAATGACCTGGTTTTACAACAATATTCAAACTGCGCACTTCGTCGATCCGTCGAACACGAATAATATCTTATCTGACGATCTCACGATGTCCGAAAAGGCGACAATTAAGACCAGAGCCGGTTTTGCTGCGGTGACAAACGATTTTTCGAAGGTGGTTTGGTGAAAACTAATTCTATGGCAACCCTCTTTAGGGGGAAGCAAAAAGCGATGCTCGCGGAACTCAAAGCTATTCGAAAGGGTGTGTATCACGCGCCGACTATGGGAGATGCTGGAGAAAACAGATGGCGGCAATTCATGCGAGATCATTTGCCTCATAGATATCAAATCGAAAAGGCGCACGTCATAGACTCGAACGGCAAAATGAGTGAGCAGATCGATTGCGTAATCTTCGACCGACAATATTCAAATTTGGTGTTCAACCAAGACGGAGTGATATATGTGCCGGCGGAAAGCGTCTATGCTGTGTTCGAGTTGAAACAAAACATTACCAAGCAGCAAATCGAGTATGCGGGAAAGAAGATTAGATCAGTACGCGTTCTTAAACGCACGACCGTTGCGGTCCCACAGATCACAGGCAAATTTAAGAAAAAAACTTTAAGACCAATAATTGGGGGAATTATCGCGGTCGTTAGTGACTATAAACCAGCCTTTGGCACGGGATTCAAAAAGAATTTCTCAGCCATGAAGGGTTTATGGAAAATCGATATCGTATTCTCCCTGCAAGATGGCTTGAGCAATGCTCCGCAGTCCGAGGTTGGGCTCATTCTCCTCTTGAACGCACTTCTGCACGAGCTCCAAAAAGTAGGGAATGCACCAGCGATCGATTATCGAGCCTATTCTAAGGCTGCGAAACAATAGATCGGACCAAAGTCCAATCATGTTATTGTGTTTGCAGATGCCGATAAGACTGCCATGTCGTCGAACAACCTTATCCTTAGCAAAAGCCGCTTGAAGCGCGGCCTACAATGCGACAAGAGCCTTTTCTTCACGCTTTACCGCAAGGATCTCGAGCCAAAGATTGATCCAGCCACTCAGTTAAATTTTGACGAGGGAAATGAAGTCGGCGAGCGCGCCCGAACATTATATGCCACCGGTTTGCTGATCGACAAAAAGCCATGGGAGCGCGAGGAGTCTGCGCAAGACACCAACCAGGCCATTCAAGACGGTGCTAACACAATTTTCGAGGCTTCGTTTCTGGCCGGCGGACTTTTCGCACGGATCGACATTCTTACTCGCGCGTCAAAATTAGTTGGCTGGCAAGTGATCGAGGTCAAAAAATCCGCCAAGCTAAAAGAAGATCACATTGAGGACCTTGCACTTCAAGCCATTGTTTTGGCCGAAGCGGGTATCAAAGTAGACAGCTTTCACATTATGCACCTCAACTCGAAATGCATTTATCCGAACCTGAGCAACTTATTCGTGATTAAAAACGTAACTAAAGAAGTTGCCGATTCTTTATCCGAGCTACGAGATAAAATTGAGAAACTGCAGAAGGTAGCTGAGATCGGCACCGAACCCAAAGTTGCCATCGGGCCGCATTGCGATGAACCTTACACTTGCGCCTTTCACGATCACTGCTGGAAAGAGTTCCCTCAGCCCAGTGTGTTTGATCTCCCCGGTGTTGGCCCAGTGGGCGGCTGGAAAATTATTAAAGGCAGCGGTAAGACCAGAATTCAAGATCTCGACGAAAATGAATTTAAGGGAAAGACGAAAATCGCCATTGAGGTCGCAAAAACGGGTAAACGTTGGGTCGAACCACGAGGGTTTCAGCTAGCAATCAAGCAGTGGCAATGGCCACTCTACTTTCTCGATTTTGAAACTCTTGCGCCGGCAATTCCGAGATACTCAGGGTGTTCGCCATACACCGAAATTCCGTTTCAATTCAGTTGTCATGTGTGGAAATCTCCGAGCGCTAAAATCGAGCATTTTGAATATTTACACCTCGATCAGACAGATCCGCGACCTGCAGTGGCTACGGCACTTGCGAAAGGCTTCGGCTCAACTGGGTCGGTAGTTGCATATAACATGTCAGTAGAGCGAGGCATATTAGAAGACCTAGCGGCATTCAATAGCCAGCATACTGTAGAACTTATGTCGATCGCCAGTCGGTTAGTCGATCCACTGCCGGCATTTCGCAATCATGTTTACGACGCGAAATTCTTTGGCAGCTTCAGCATTAAAGATGTTGCGCCTGCGCTCATCGGTGAACACTTAAACTACAATCAATTAACGATCTCAGACGGAATGATTGCGCGAGCCATCGCAGAACAACTTATGCGATCGCTTGGATCCAATGATGAAAGAGCGCGGCTAAGACAAGCACTGCTGGAGTATTGTCGACAGGACACAATCGCGATGGTCGAACTTACAAAATGGATGCTCGATATCAGTAAAGCGGCATAATGAAGGGGTTGAAATGGCGAACAGGATTCTAACGCAGAACGAGCGAGACGAAATATTTGCGCCTCTAATTGATGCCGTTCGTGCACAACTCAAAGTAGCATCAGGTGGTGATGAGTCGCTTCTATGGGCATTGCGAAGAAAGTTGGCGAAGGAGTTGGTTTACGACGAACGCGACACACCCATGGCACGTAAGAAGTTGAAAAAAGAGAAACGGGATGAGCAGAGCAACAGGTGCCCCGAATGCAAGGACCCACTACCTGATATTGGCGCAGTTCTTGATCGTCTCGAAGCCATGAAGGGGTACAATAAAGAGAATACCCGACTCTTGTGCCCCGATTGCGATCGAAAAATTCAAGCACAACGCGGCTACAAGTAGCGAATGTTCGTAGCCGCTCTTGTGAATTATCGGCTATTTGCTAAAATAATGGCATATGAGTGGCATATCTGGGCGCACTAAGCTCACATCGAGAATTCCAGATTTACAAGTTGAATGGGCTACGGACCATCACGAACTCTCCGTTAGACAATTTCTTATTGAAAAAAAGAGATTCACTGATCGGCAGTATCGGTTCATTCTTAGCCGGGCGCCCATATCTGGCTGGGAAACTGTTGCGACTGAAATAAAAAATGAGTTGAGCACCGAAAAAATCAGGCAGCACATAGATGAAATCGTCAGAGTACTAAAACTTTCCGGCAAAGTTGCGAACTTAATGTTCACAAGAGCTTACAAGCAACTGCAGGGCACGGGCAGCGACTTGAACCCATCAGAGTTGTTGGCTTTAACTACGGCGATGGAACGCAGCCAACGAATCTTCATTAAATCGATGGGACCGGAGACCTACCGCGCTGCTACCCCATTCGCTAAGGCTGAACAGTTCAGCAGGCAACCTGAACAACCTGAACCAACAAAACAATCGAACGGCGTTAAGGTTCAGTTCACTTATGAAGAGACCTTGGAAATGATTGAGCTTAAACGTGAGTTCAACATACGTATGTCGAATATTCTAGAGAAGGCTAAACAACGAACAAGCACTGGCGGCGAACAAACACGATCAATGGACTGCGAGTTCACCTGTCTCGAGCGGCAAAGTATCGCGAGATAGCTGCTTCACCGCCCCACATATTCGCCGTTTTTACCGGGTTTCCCCAGCCTGCAATCAGGGTTGATGCCACGCTTCTGCGCAGATTCAAAACAACCCTTACACCACTTTTCTCCTTTTCTTTCGATACACTTGTCCAACTTTTCTTGAAGCACCTGTTCATTCGTTTTCTTTTTCACGGCAGGCTGTTGATTCGCGCACTCAGCGGGTTCTGCTTCTTTGAGAACAACTACTTTCATTCCGAATCCGTTTTTTGTAGGCATCGTGGTGTGTGGGTTGTCGTTCCAGTTCACGAGATCGACCTTGACCCAAAGGTCGCCGCCAAGCGGTCCGGGTTGTTTAATTCTGTCGGATCCTTTTGTCTGTAATACCGCGCGGCCAACTGGGTCTTGCAAGTAGCGATTATATGGATGAACGATTTCGTACGAGCCCGGCCCCAGCAACGTCACAACTTCATAACCAGTTTGGCGAAGGTTGACGCAGATAGCTTTTGCGTGAGCGAACCCTATAGGCGAAAGGACGAGAGCGGCGGTACTCAAATAGCCAAATAGCTTTTTCATGTTTTCAGCTCACTTTCCGTCAAAATTGAGACGCTTAACGGTGACTTGAAAATTGCCGGAAAATAAGTCTGTAACGAGAATCTTTTGAAGCGGGTCGTGAGTGTCTTCGACACCGAACAAAAGTTTATGCAATGACAAATCTAAAGCGTCGGCTACGCTCTTCATTTGCATAGGATTTCGAGGCGGACGATTAGACAGCCATTCGCCGATTGTCGTTGCAGGGACTCCACTGAGTTTAGATAACTCGCGAAGTGAAAGGCCACGCTCTTTCATTTTCAGTGTTAAAATTTTTCCAATCTTAAGCTCCATTTACTATATGGTCCCCTCTGGTAGACTCGCGGTCCATTCCACAACGACTAGTCGTTCAAAAATCCGACAATCCGTACAAACGTACGACTTGCCGTACACAGTCGGGAGTGCCTGCCCGATCTTACGCGTGACCTATTGTCGCCACATTCCGCAAATATGTCCGCAGGTCTCTCGGTAAATCATCCATCGAAATTAAATCCACGCGAATGGCAGCGAGTGCGTTTTGCGCTATGAGCTCTTGCGAACCCTCAGTAAAGAATCGAAATGAATCGTCTATGATTTTCAATACCAGCGCGATCTCTTCTAGGGGGAAAAGCGTACCTATGGCGTTTGAAACATCGAGATCGCTCTTCGAAAGATCATAGGCCGAAAGAAATGCGTCCTTTGCTGCCAAATGCTCCCCGCTTCGACCTAGAGCCACGCCCAGCAATCGCCAGATTCTAGGTTCCCTTAAACAGGAATCAGATTCGAGAAGCGTTCGAGCGCGAAAAATAATCTCTGGGTAGTCGCCCTGCTCGAGCAGTATTTCAAGATCGGCGACATGCACTTCAATTTCGTCCATACGTCCCCCTTTGTGAGATGGTCCAAAACCAAATGGATGTCGGACAATGATGTGATTCAATGTTTGTCGATACTCAGATGAGCAAATTCAGCACCTTAGACTGTCGGTTTCGCGCTACCCTTTTGGACCGCCGCTAAAACCCTCAATACAGTGGTTTTACCAACTCCAACAACCTTCGCAATTTCGCGAATTGACCGTCCCTCGTAGCGCAGCTTCTGAATCCACATGTTGATACTTGGGGTGACGACACCCGGTCTACCACATCGCCAGCCACTGCCAGACTCTTTGGCCGCCAATGCTTTCGCTGCCAGGGCATTACGAATACGTTCACTGATCAAGGATCTTTCAAGCTGCGCGATCGCCGAAATCACTGTCAGCATCATTTGGCCGGTAGGTGAATCAAACTGAATGCCTTCGCGGAGCGAAGTGATAGTGACACCAAATTCCTTCAGCTCGTCTATTAGAGTCAGCATATGTTTAGTATTTCGGCCCAGGCGATCCAATGCCGCCACAACAATAATCTCGAAATCGCCTGCCCTGGCCTGCACAAGCATTTCGTCCAAAGCCGGACGACGCTCCCGGCTTCCGCTAATTCCTCGGTCGACAAATTCACGGACAACGATGCACGACCGATCGGCGGCAAACCGTCGCAGATGGACAAGTTGATTCTCGGGGTCCTGTCCCAATAAAGTAGAAACCCTCGAGTAGAGAGCAACTTTTGTCTTACCGGGTATGATCATACATAACAGTGTAACACGGCGCACTATTTGTATCAAGCAACAAACGCATTGCCAGTATCAAGCATCATACGTACCGTTTTGATATGAAGATCATCAAAAAAGACGACGACAAGGACTACAGGACCGTCACGTTACGAATCGAAGAGAAGATTATGACCCAAGTCGACAAAGTTTCGGCGAAAAGTAACCTTTCCCGTCAAGCTTTGGTTGCGGCAATTCTTAAACAAGTTTTAACCGATCCAAAATTTGTTTTAAAGATTGAGGACTGACGTGGCCAATCGCAGCGAAGCCCGCACAAGAAAAGAGTTGATCGACCCGATGCTGAAAACCGCAAGATGGTGCGATCACGATTGGCAAATTGAGTGGGAATATCAGATCACAGACGGTCGAATTCATTTTGACGGCAAAGTCGGCAGACGAAGCACGCCCAAGAAGGCGGACTACCTTCTTCGTTTTGCCCCTTCCAAAGCCATCGCCGTTGTCGAGGCAAAGAGAGAATCTGAACATCATCTTGAGGGGGCTGCCCAAGCTAAAGAATATGCTAAAAAACTGGGCCTTTGGTTTGCATACTGCACAAATGGAATCGAAATAGAGTTCTTTGATTTGAAAAAGAACAAGCAGGTGTCCGTAAAGCGGTTTCATACGCCGGACGAACTTTGGGATATGTATTTAGAATATTCTGGATTCAAACCGACAAAGGAAAAGGTCAACGCGCTACTGTATGACTTTTATGACGAATCTCAACTAGGGAAGCGCAGAAAACCGCGCTACTACCAAGAGATGGCCGTTAACCGGGCCGTCGAGGCTGTTTTGAACGGCAAAAAGAGGGTTCTTATTACTCAGGCAACAGGCACGGGGAAAACCTTTACGTCCCTTCAGCTCGTTTACAAACTTTGGAAATCCGGTGTTTCAAAGCGTGTTTTGTTTATTGTTGACCGAAATCTATTGGCCGATCAGGCGTTCCAGGATTTCAATAACGCCTTCGACAAAGATAGCTGTTACCGTATGAGTCCGGACGACGAAACATTTCCACAGGGGCGAGCGGTATATTTTGGAATATATCAAACCCTCGTCGGCATTGATGACGACGGAAATCCTACGAATCGGCCTAGCCGCTTTAGAGAGTTTGATAAGGATTTTTTCGACCTGGTCGTAATTGACGAAGCTCACCGAGGTGGCGCTAAGGAAGATGGGACATGGAGCGAGTTACTAAAATATTTTTCGAGCGCAGTTCAAGTCGGCCTAACAGCGACCCCTCGGCGAGATGAGAATAATAACACATACGAATATTTCGGGGATTCAATCGTTAACTACTCGCTTAAAGACGGAATTGAAGATGGCTTTTTGAGTCCTTACATCATCAAACGCGTAACTTCGAACATCGATGCTCTCGGATACCGACCCGAACATTCTGACATCAAAGACGTCGCAGGCCGCAAACTAGAGGTGAAGGATTATTTTACTCCAAATTTTGAAAAGGAACTCTCAATACCTGAACGCACCCGAGCGTTCGCTTACCACTTACTACGACATCTCTGGGAGACGGACATCACCGGCAAGACTTTAGTTTTCTGTCTCGACCAGCGCCACGCCCTGGATATGGCCAAATACTGCCAAGAAGCTTTCGACAAATACAACGAGAAGTATAAGCTCGGTTTTAATCACGAGTTTGCCGTCCGGATAACCGGTAACGACAAGGAGGCCAATGGCAAATATCCACACCTGGAAGACTTCAAGAACCTTGAGAACCAATTTCCCGTTATTGTCACAACGTCTAAGCTTCTAACGACGGGCGTGGATGTTCAAACTGTAAAAAACGTTGTGATCTTTAGAAATATCGGCTCAATGGTTGAGTTCAAGCAAATCATTGGGCGCGGTACAAGAGTCTATCAACATCCGGATAAGCGAAAAGAAAAGCTCGGTTTCTTTATTCTCGAATATGCGAACTTTTCTACAGCCCTTTTTAATGACCCCGATTGGGACGATGAGCCCGTCGCAATTATCGACGAGGGGAATATCTCGATTGATCCGACGGCAAAAGCCTACGACTCGGCTAACGAAGATATTGAAATTGGAACCGATATGCCAGTTCCCGTTGCTGAGGACGAGGCCGAAGTTCCGTCTACCGGTATTTATGAAGAGAAAGACGACGAACGGATAGCTCTGTTTCGTTATAGAATGTCAGAAGACTTCATGCGTGGTCGAATCGGTATGGCGGCAGAGCGACTTAGCTTTACCGGCCCAGACGGTAAGCCGTTAGATGCCGACAAATTCACTCTCTTTCAGTCTGAGCTTTTCTTGCAAAAGTTTAAATCTGTTGATGCGTTCAACGCCACATGGCGGGACATCAAGACTCGAAGACAATTTCTTGAATCTGAAGCGCTGGAACTGGGAGTGCAGGTCAACTCACTTCTCGGTATTTTCGAGAGCAAGTACCAACTCAAAGAGGTTGATCTTTACGACGTATTATCGACGATGATTTATGGGGCAAGGTTTTTGACGAAGATTGACCGCATTGAGAAAGCGAAACAGATCAGTCCGGCCAAATTCAAGGGCACGGATGAAAAACAGACCCAGCTAATTCAGGATATGATTCAAGTTTACCAGGACTCGGGTTTTGACTCGTTTACCACTAGTGCAGAGTTCTTTCAGACATCAACGATGAAAAAGCATGGCTCGTTTACTGACATTCAGCGAATTGCTGGTGGACAGGCGGGACTCCAGAAAATCGTAAACGGTATTCAAGAGGCTCTCTACGATCAACGGGTGGTCGTATGAGTATAGACAGAGACAAAACTAAGCCATTAGACTTCGAGGGCAAAGTCCCCACTGTCGAGATCAAGCAACATCCGCAGGCGATATTGGACCTGGATGAGGAAACCATCGCAATCGCCCGAGCAAAGTTGGCGGGGATTGATTTTGACGAGATCTATGGCGACGAGGACCGTTCCAGTCCCGAGCTAATGATTCGCACCCAAGCGACAAAGATACGAGAGCTTTTTCGATCGCCAAGTGAGCTAATGGCTGCATTTTCGTCTGAGAGTAAGATCAAAGAGGCTCGAAAAGACATGAAGATCGACGGTATCGATCTGGAGTTTGTTCGACGGTATTGCCGAAAAAAACAGCTAGAATTTGGAGATGATGCTGAGGCATTAATTAAAGTTGGATTTGATAATTTCGACGCAGGTGAAGCCAATGTTTAAGAATACGCCAGAGAGCTGGCCGATAGTCTCTGCTCAAAATCTTATTTCGGAAAGCCTTGGCGGTGTGAATCCCGCTAGCGTTCCTAACGAAACCTTCGAACTGTTTAGCATACCGGGTTTCGATTCAGGGTCGCCCGAGGTTGTTAAGGGAAAGAGCATCGGGTCCAACAAGCAACTAGTTAAAGAAGGCCAAGTTCTACTTTCAAAAATAAATCCTAGAATAAGCAGGGTTTGGATAGTTAAACCTAATACGAGCTTTCGCGCTATAGCTTCTACAGAGTGGATAGCATTCAATTGCAATGGGGTTTTTATAGATCGATTCCTCAAATATTTTTTAAGTACCGAGCCGGTAAGAGTTTATCTCGCATCCAAAGTAACAGGGAGCGGCGGCTCTCTTCAAAGGGTAAACAAAAATACCGTGTCACAGCTAAACGTGCCGCTGCCCCCTCGAGGCGAGCAATTACGCATCGTCGCTAAGATCGAATCTACCCAAGAAAAGATTAAGATCATTGAAGAGTGCACAACGCGGGCGAAAGAGCTGATGGGTAAATATCGGGAGTCAATTCTCCAAAAGGCTTTTCGCGGCGAGCTTGTCTCTCAAGACCCAAATGATGAACCGGCATCACAAATCCTGGATCACATCCAAGCTAACCGCGCCAAACAAATCGACGGCAAGAAAAAGAAAGATGACCTGCTGTTCGCCCAGCCTGGGGAGATTCCATTTGAAGTTCCGAAGTCGTGGGCATGGGTACGGTTGGGGGAAATTGCTTCTAGTATAACTGATGGTGATCACCAGACACCGAAACGAACCAGTTCTGGCGAGGTGATGCTCAGCGCGAAGAATATACGAGATGGATTTCTGTCGTTTGATGACACCGATTTCATTTCAAAAGCCGACTATGTGAAGAGTCGCGAACGTTGTTGCCCTGCGAAGGGCGATCTTCTGATGGTGAGCGTGGGCGCTACAATCGGCCGCTGTGCTGTTGTCAAAGATAAAAGCAATTTTTCACTTGTTAGGAGTGTCGCCCTGATCAGGTGCGAGGCACTGAACTCAGATTTGCTTTATTTCTTAATGCAGACCAATTTTTTGAAGAGGCAAATCAAAGACTCTCAAAAATCTACCGGCCAACCATGCCTGTATCTCCGTGCTATTGGTAATCTTTTAGTGCCTCTGATTCCTAAGCAAGAACAGACGAGAATAACCGAGGCGTTATTGTCGAAATTGACGATCATGTCTTCGATAAAGGAACAGATCGCAGAAATTGAGAATATTTGTTCGGTCGGTGAAGAGTCAGTATTGGCAACAGCGTTTTCTGGCCGCCTGGTCCCTCAAATTAAAGGTGAGGGTACGGGACACGAACTACTCATAAAAATTAAGTCTAACCAGTCGAGTCAAGCAGACGGTAAGGCAGAAACTAAGAAGAGAGTAAAAGCATGACCTCTAAATCGCAACTGACAGGCATAATAAACCAGTGCTGCGACATTTTGCGCACAGACGATGGAATAAACGGGGCAACGGCTTACACCGAGGCGCTGTCGTGGATTTTATATCTAAAGTTTTTTGAGGATAAAGAGAAAGAGCGTAAAGCGCAGGCAGAACTCAACGGCGATGAATACCATTCACTGCTCAAGAAGGAATTTCAATGGTCGATCTGGACAGATACAAAAAAGGGTAAGACCGGAAAAGAACTAACCAAATGGGTCAACGAAGAATTGATTCCATATCTCGGTTCGCTGAAGGGCTCCAAAGAGGGAGACCCCAGAGACATAGTCGCGGCAATCTTTAAAAACGTACAGAATCGAGTGAGCTCGGGATTTTTGCTTAGAGATGTAATCGAGAAGATTCAAAAAATTCACTTCGATGTCGGCGAAGAGGCATTTTCGCTATCTCATATCTATGAAGACCTACTTCGAAACATGGGAGAGGGCGGCGGCAACGCGGGCGAGTATTATACTCCGCGCCCACTCATAAAGGCGATGGTTCAACTTATTGATCCAAAGATCGGCGAAACTGTTTATGATCCTGCCTGTGGAACCTGCGGATTTTTGATTCAATCGCATCTTCACCTTGAGTCAAAGGCAAAAACAGCCGAAGCTCGAAAAATTCTGAATAATAAAACCTTCTTTGGAAAAGAAAAAACTCCGCTCCCGTATGTATTGGGTCTAATGAATATGACCCTGCACGGAGTGGATTATCCGCGAATTGCTAAAGAAAACACGCTACAGACTGACATCCGCCAGATTGACGATCGAGACAAGTTCGACATAATCCTCGCGAATCCTCCATTCGGCGGCAAAGAGCAGGAACTAATTCAAAGGAACTTTCTGGTCGAGTCCACGGCGACTGAACTTCTCTTCCTTCAACACATTGAAAAGTCTCTTAAGACTGATGGGCGGGCGGCTCTTGTGGTGCCCGAAGGGGTTCTATTTCAAACAAATATGGCCTATCAGGCGGTGAAGAAGAAGCTTCTAACTGAATGTAACCTCCATACTGTGGTTAGTCTTCCTGCTGGCGTATTCTTGCCTTACTCAGCTGTAAAAACTTCGTTGATCTTTTTTGACAAGACCAAAACGACCAAAAATGTTTGGTTTTATGAGGTAAACTTGGTCGCCGACAAGAAGCTCACCAAGAAAGCTGGAATTGGCGAGGAACATTTCGCGGAGCTGGTCAAACTCTACAAGAAGCGAGAAAATACAGATCGAAGCTGGCTCGTACCAGTTGCGAAGATTCTTGAATCAGGCTGCAATCTATCGGCGGGACATTATAATCCCCATGGCCCAGAAGAAATTGAGCTACGAGAACCCGAGGAATATGCCACCCAGATTAGGGAGCTTCTCAGCAAGGCACTGAAGAGCGTTGATGACCTAATCGGTGAGCTGAAGGTGTGATAGTGTATGGCCACCCTGAAGGTCAATCTTAACAAACGTAAAAATTTTAGGCAGGCCGAAATCCCACTATTTTCCGGACTGAATGTTCTCATTGGCACTAACGGATCGGGAAAATCTAGTCTAATGGAATCCCTCTTTTCAGCCTATCTTGATGATAGCGATAAATCGATCGTTGGATTTACATCAGGGCAGAACGAGAACTTTACCGAACTCTTTGCCACTCACCTAGCCAAGGTTCGAAAGCAGCTTAACTCCGGAAAAGTATCAGCTGTAAAAACTCTATTTTTTGACCGCAAGTGGAGTTCTCTGCTCATCCTACTTTCAACTTTCTTGAGGCGCGCAAACAAAGTTGAGGGCGGCTTTTCCGCCGCCGGGATGTGCTCACAATATCTGCTGGACAAGGGATATCGGATTCGAGACTTTTCATTTTCACTGCAGGTACCAAAGAAATTTTTTGAGCTTTACAAAGTTGATGAATTTCAAACTTCATATTTTGCTCAACTCGTCGAGCAGTTGACAGACGTAGATGCCAATACAAAGGCGGCTCAAAAACCTAAATTAATTAGCCTTTCTGAAATCGGATCTGACGCGCCTACATCGACTGTCCAGGATGGAGTGCTATCCAATCAAGTGATACTTGGCCTCTCTCGTATTTTAGAATCACTTTCGGGAGCTCACCACGAGCGAATTGAGCAGCTGCATTACCTAACCTACTTCTTTCAGATTGCTTCGATTACTGAATCATATGTTGATATGGAGGGAAACAATCTCGAGTTTGAGATGCGCGGTCAAGGGGTGGACTTTAGACATATCAGTGACGGCGAGTATCAGCTATTGTCAGTCTATGCAATTGTCGATTTATTTGGAGACGAGTTTGATTTTATTCTTCTGGACGAAGTTGATTCCCACGTTCATACGTCTGCCATTCCGTGTCTGTGGAGCACTTTGTCCGAGATTAAAAAGTCGGTTGTCGTCACGTCGACCCACAGCCCGATAAGTTTAAAATACATAGATTCAAATAGAATTCTATCGTTAAAAGGGGGTTCTGTCAGAGAGGGCATCACAAAATTGGCGGATCTCCAGCTGATTTTCGACAGCAAACACTCGAGCGAAAACGTATTGGCCCTTTGTTTCCGATTTGCAAAGCAAATCATTCTGATCGACTCGCTCAAGGATTGGGAAATATTGATCGAGCTTTTTAGGCGCAAGCTCGGTGCTGATTTTAATAAGGGCCTGCAAGATTACTCAATTCAAGAGCTTTCCTCTACAAGGGAAAACTTTCACCAGGACAAGGATTCAAAAGATAAGTTTGTGGCCAAACTAAGCCATATTTATTCGCACGAACTATCGCCGGAAGACCATAAAAAAATTGACCTCCGTCTTCTAGTCAGCCTTAAAGACCGCGATGGCGAAGCATTAAAAAATACGTACTTAAATCAAGGAGAGTTCTTTGCCATTACGCAAGAGAAGCAGCCGCTGGCGCTCTCACAGCGCAAGAAAATTGAGTTGATAGACATCTATCTACATAGGCGCGAGATCGAAAATTATTTGCTTACGGAGTCCGTTGTACGATCGACTCCACCTGGCACCATCATAGGTGTCGATGCAAACGGGATTTCAAAGACACGTGAGGAGATTCTCGCACATTTCAAGAACGAAGAATTTATAGCCAATCTTGACGTTAAAACGTTCATCAATCGCAAAATATGTGAGATCGATACCAATGGCCAACAACTTGGATTCTCACCTGAACTTATGATCAAGTATGTGCATACATTGCAGCCGAGCGAGATTTCTGATTACCTGCCTTGTCTACATGAATATCTTTGCGAATGCCTTGGAGGACAGGCGTAATTCGGAGCGCCGCGCCTAGTCCTCGCCATGCAGTATCGATCGCTCGTACGAGCCATCTCACATTCATATACACCCTTGGCCCGGCCCGTATTAGCGACCCAAAAGCCTTTTCGGCGTCTCGGGCCACATTTTGAGGCTCGTTAGATATGGTCGAGTGTCGGCTGCGCTGGCCAACGTTTGAGTTTCTCAGTAAAGTCCTTGCTTCGGGTGTTGCTGTGAAAACTTTTTTCAGAGATGAGGGTTGCCCTCAATATAAACTGCTATGCGATATTGGTGTCTCCTTTGACACGTTGGCATCAATTCTTTTTTCGCCAGAGCCTGAGCTAATGAAAGTAAATCCAGATGATTTGGTTCTTGGAACACCCGATCCCAGCGAACTGCCACGAGGGGGCTGACCTGCCCCCCGAAAATTGGACCAGTCCCAATCGGACTGATATAACCAATAACCGGGAGGTTAAAGATGGCAAGAGTGAGATATACGGCTGAAAAGGCCGTGATTAAAATGCGTGAGATCGATGT
>CAILEP010000029.1 GCA_903833275.1 uncultured Bdellovibrionales bacterium | reverse complement strand
GGCACGATAGCTCGCGGCGCTTGGTGCAATAGCTCGCTGCGCTTGGTGCAATAGCTCGCTGCGCTTGGTGCAATAGCTCGCTGCGCTTGGTGCAATAGCTCGCTGCGCTTGGTGCAATAGCTCGCGGCGCTTGGTGCAATAGCTCGCTGCGCTCGCTCGACACGAATCTTCGATTCTTTTAGCAATGAAAGTTGGGTAAGGCGCACTCAACGAAGCGCGCCGACGCGCGCTACGTTGAGTGCGCCTTCGAATGAACGCCGCCGCGGCAGGCGGGTGAGACGGCGACGTTGACTCCACCGTTTGACCACTCTTCGGGGGTGGCGATAGTCATTGTGAGAGCGTGAATGGGGCCATCTTGGGCCTCTAATAAATCACCGCAGACAGCAAAGATTGCTTGCTGTCGCTTGACGCGCGATAAGCCGGTAAATGCGGCTGAGACAATTATGATTTTAAAATGGGTTTCGACCCCGCGTGAATGCTGAGAGCTTTCGTTGATCACTTCAAAATGATTGGGGGCAAAGGCGGTGCGAAGCTTCTGCTCGAGCGCTTCGCCTACACTAATTGAGCTCATGGATATTATTTGCGGCCGTGAACGAGCTGGCGGCTAGTGTCTTGAAATACGACTTCGATTTTGTCAGTCAAAGACATTACAACAAAACCAACGCCAAATTTTGGATGTTCAATTTTCATGTCGACATTGAAATTGCTCGCCATGCGATAGGGCTGAGCTTTTTGTTCGCCAATCTTTTCTTGTAGCTCAATAAAACGCGCGTTCGCTGCACTTGCAGCAGCAACGGCGGCTTTTTCAGCACGCGAAAGAGTTGGTTTTTTTGGCGCCTTGGTTGACGGTTTTTTTGCCGCTTTTTTCTCCACAGGGACACCCTCACTCATTTTCAATGTTTTTTTAGTATGACAAACTTCACACTCAAGCTTTGCGGTGTCTTCACCAACATGGGTCAGAACCTTGTGGTAACGTTCTTGACCACATTTTTTGCATTCAACAAAATAGTTAGAGGCGACGGCTGGCAAATTATTCATAGAGCAGTAATTTAGCTTGTAAAGAGGCCATCTGGCAAGTCGCAGCAGGCAATTCTCGTACGAATTAAGCCTAAAACCAGTATTATTTATGGCCCAATCGATAGATTTTCATTGGTGCATCCAGGGCTTGAGTCCGGATCTCTTGCGGGTTTAGGTAAAATGGCCCGTCAGCATTCTCAATTCGTCTTTGAAAAGCCTTCAAACTGGCTTCGTCCTTGGGGTCTACGACTATGTCAGAGGCCACATAATTCGATGCCGATTTCGATTTTGCGTCCTGGGTTTTGGTAAAAAATGTCGGCCAATAATCGCCATTTATTCGCGATCGATAAGTTAATGTTTCGGCATGCGAATGGATCGGAGTATAAGCCGTCAAAACCTCAAAAGGGCCATAGTGCGAGTGCAAACGAATGGAGGGGCTCTGCCACTGGGTCATCCCGCATACGATCTCAACATTGGCGTGCCAAAGGCCAAAGGCCTTAGTCAGAAAACCAAGCGCGTAATGCTGGTCTTGCTCGCCCACCAAGCCATTGGCGGTGCAAAGGTTGTGCGCCACCCACTCGCCCTTTCGAAGCGATGGGATAATAATAAAGAGCGACAGAGGCGTCCATTCGAGCTCTTGATTTACATTCATGGCTTTGCAATAAGTCTCAGAAAGTGTCGAAGTTTTACGAACAAAACCACCGACAAAACCGGGCAAGAGGGCGCAATCATAAAACACCCAGCGGGGCATTGGCATCGCCGACTTCTGAAACGCTTTTGACTCGAGATTTAAAATCGCATCGCCAAAAGCCACTTCATCCATCAGCAAGGGGTTCTTGAAAATGGGCTTTTGCTTAAACCAATTGCACTTGGTGTGGGCCCCGGGTTTTTCAATAAGGTTTTCTGTGCGCATAAAAACGTACGGCCGCACATTCTCATCATTGAGCCAATCGATATCAAGGGGCTTGTCGAGTGCAGCTTTTTTAAGTCCTGATGATTTTGCCATTATACTCACAACCCTGGGTGGGTCATTTTTTCGGGTCGTACAACTTCATCAAATTTTTCGGCCGTTATAAGGCCAAGCTTCACCGCTTCTTCTTTGAGTGTTGTGCCGTTCTTATGGGCCGCTTTCGCGATCTTGGCTGCGTTGTCATAGCCAATCACTGGGTTGAGCGCCGTCACCAGCATCAGCGAGTTTTCAACGTGCTTTTTAATCACCGCAATATTGGCCTCGATACCGTCAACACAATGCTCAGTAAAGCTCTCGCACGAATCGGCAATGAGGCGCAAAGAGTTTAAAACGTTAAACACAATCACTGGCTTAAAAACATTTAACTCGAAGTGCCCAGTCGCCCCGCCAACAGCGACCGCCATATCGTTGCCGATCACCTGCGCCGCTACCATGGTCATGGCCTCGCACTGCGTGGGGTTCACTTTGCCAGGCATAATCGAACTGCCGGGCTCGTTGGCCGGCAAATTGAGCTCGCCAATGCCTGAGCGCGGGCCACTGCCCATTAATCGAATGTCATTTGCGATTTTCATAAGACTGCAGCCAATGGTTTTTAACTGGCCCGAAAATTCAACCATGGCGTCGTGAGCCGCGAGAGCTTCGAATTTATTTTTCGCCGAAACAAACGGCAATTTAGTTTCTTCTGCGATCATTTTCGCAGCGAGTACGGCAAACTCAGGGTGAGTGTTAAGGCCTGTACCCACAGCAGTACCGCCGAGCGCCAATTGATAAACGCGCGGCAACGAAACGTTAACACGCTCAATGGCGTTTTCGATTTGCTGAGCGTAGCCCGAAAATTCTTGGCCCAGGGTGAGCGGGGTCGCATCCATTAAATGAGTGCGGCCAATTTTGACGATATCTTTAAAGTCAGCCGATTTTTTGGCAAGAGCCGCGTGCAAGCGCTGAAGCATCGGTATCAAACGGCGATTCGCCTCGCTGGCCACCGCAATGTGCATCGCCGTCGGAAACGTGTCGTTCGAACTCTGCGCTTTATTGACATCATCATTCGGATGGATACCCACAGGCGATTTACTATCGCCCATTTGGCCGCCCAAAATTTCGACCGCGCGATTGGCGATCACTTCATTTGCATTCATATTCGTCTGTGTGCCAGAACCGGTTTGCCAAACGACAAGCGGAAAGTGGGCATCGAGTTGGCCTTCGATCACTTCGTCCGCGGCTTTTTGAACCGCCGTCGCTTTCTTTTCGTCAAGTAGACCCAATTTATGGTTGGCTCGCGCCGCGCATTTTTTGAGGACTCCAAGTGCCCGAATCATCTCTCGCGGGAAGCGATCGCCCCCGATCTTGAAATGCTCAAGCGAACGCTGCGTTTGTGCCCCCCAATATTTATCGGCCGGCACTTGAATTTCACCCATACTATCTTTTTCGATTCGAAAAGCCATGGCACTATGCTATGAGACATTTTCATCAGGAGTCAATTTAATGTCTGACCGCGTTTGGTTAATGAAATCAGAACCCGATGTGTTCTCCTTCACCGATCTTCAGACGTGCGGCCGCACGTGGTGGGACGGCGTGCGCAATTATATGGCCCGAAATTACATGATGAAAGATATGAAAGTCGGCGATTGGGTCTTGTTCTACCACTCAAATGCCGAACCTTCAGGGGTCGCCGGCCTTGCCATCGTCACCTCTGCGGCTCGCCCAGACGAGAGCTCTTTCGATAAAAAATCTGAATATTATGACGCCAAATCAACCCGCGAGAACCCCCGCTGGCAATGCGTCGAGGTCGGTTTCTTGAATTCTCTGCCGCGACTAGTGTCTTTGGCCGAAATCAAAGGCAACAAGCGCCTGGCTAAGATGATTCTTTTGCAAAATAGCCGCTTGTCAGTGCAACCCGTTTTGCCGGCTGAAGCGCGCGAAATACTGCGCATGGCCGGGGTCACTGGCGTCGAAATCGGAGCCCACCCATGAGTCAAAGCAGCCCCTCAGGCAAAGGCATGCGCCCTAGTTCGCGTAAAGTCGGCATTCTCGGTGGGGGCCAACTCGCCCGCATGCTCGCCATCGAAGGCGCGCGACTTGGCCTTGAGATTCACATTATGAGCCCTTCACCTGCCGACCCGGCAGCGCAAGTTACTAACCATTGGCTCAAAGGTGAGCTCGGCGATTTAGCCGCCATGACCGAGCTTTTGAATCGCGTTGATGCGGTTACGATCGAGAGCGAATTTGTCGACCCCAAAATCGTGCTGTCGGCTGAGGCCGCGAGTGGCCGACAAGTGACCCCGTCAGTGCGTCTAATTGCCGAGTTATCAGATCGCCTGCAACAAAAAGCTTGGCTCGAGAAAATGAAGATCCCAACGGCCGAGTTTGTTGCCGTTCAAAAGTCTTCAGATGTCGAAAATTTTTTTGCGCAGCCGAATGTCAGCGCTGGCCGAGGCAACAGGGCCGGCCGCGCCAAGGGTGTCGTCGTTAAAAAACGTCGTTTCGGCTATGACGGCTACGGCACTTTTATTTTGCGCTCACCCAGCGATCTCGAATCGTGGCTCAGTGAACACGGCCTGACTTCGGCCGAATTTATTGCCGAAAAATTTGTGCCCTTTCGCCGCGAGCTTGCGGTGCAATTTGCGATCAATGCCCGCGGCCAGATATGCGAATTTCCGCTAGTCGAATGGCAGGCTCGCGATTCGAAATGCCATTGGGTGCACGGGCCGGTTAAAGCTCGCGGTTTCGATCAACTTTCGGCTCGTTTGCGCCGTGCTTTAGTCAAAAGTGGCTACGTCGGCATGATCGCCTTTGAAATTTTTGATACCGGTCGCGAGCTTTTGGTAAACGAGGTCGCTCCGCGCGTGCACAATTCGGCACACTACTCGATTGAAGGTTTGTACCTCAATCAATTTGCGGCCCACTTGCAGGCCGTTCTTGATCTCGATCTACCGCGTGCCCCCACCGCCGCTGCGCCTGGTTTTGCCATGCTCAACTTGATCGGCAGCAGCGACCAAGCACCTGTGTTGCCGATGACGGCTCTTAATGAGGTTTTCTTTCACTGGTACGGCAAGCGCGACAATCGCTTAGGTCGCAAGATGGGCCACGTGACGGCTTTGGGGCCAAATGGTCCGGCTGCGCTAAAAAAACTTTTGAAAATTGAAAAGAAGATGCGAGTCTAGTGGTTTAAGATGGGGGCCAATAAATTGAAAAACCAAAATGGGCAACAAGCGGCGAAAAAAATCGAAGTCGCTATCATCATGGGCAGCAAATCAGATTGGCGCATTATGAAAGAAGCCTCGCGCACCCTCAAAAAATTTAAAGTCGCACACGAAGTGCAAATTGTTTCGGCCCATCGCACCCCCGAATTTATGGTCTCGTTTGCGCGCGCCGCCGAGGGCCGCGGTTTGCGAGTGATTATCGCCGGTGCTGGCGGGGCCGCTCATTTGCCCGGCATGGTCGCAAGCCTCACCACCTTGCCGGTAATCGGCGTACCGATTCGTGTCGGTGGGTTAGACGGCCTCGATGCTCTTCTTTCAATCGCCCAAATGCCTCGCGGAGTACCCGTGGCCTGCGTCGCTGTCGACAACTCAACCAACGCTGCCCTGCTCGCCGTTCGTATTCTCGATGTTGCAGTGGGCGCGACTTCGCGCAAGCCCGCGGGTCGCAGCTCGCGCACCAAATCACTTTTGCAAAATCAGAAGCGATCTGTGCTCGCGCTCAATCGCAAGTTCAAAAAGAAACACTGAGGATTGGCGCCGAAGCGCCATTTTATTTTGCAGCGGCGCCCGGGGCTAGAGGCCTCAAGGTTCGCACCAGGCGAAAGCCCGTGTCGCAATCTTTGCTACCTGAATTGGCGCTGTAACGATGAGACGCCCCCATATCTTTCTCGCTCGTCGCCCAGCTACCACCGCGAGTAACATGAAAACGCAGGTAGCTGTCTCCAGATGGGTCATCGCCGCCCTTGCGAATTGAATGGCCGTCATGCACCCACTCTTGTACATTACCAAATAAATCATAAAATGATTTACCATCCAATACCATCGGGCCAAGCTCTGCCACGGGGTGAGTCGTCGCCCCGGTGTGACGCCCGCACCAGGCGTAATCTTTCAAGTCACCTTCGTTCTCACCAAAATAAAAACGCTCTTTGGCTTGCCCGCCCGCCCGAAGCATAAATTCAAATTCAGCCTCTGTCGGCAGCCGATAACCTTCAGCCAAGTAGATTTCACCGCTTGGAGCATTGATTTTTACGTCGTTTTTTAAAAAATCTAAACTGCCGGCCTCAGCACTTGAGCCCTCGACCGCCGCCATCGTCGAAAGATCATACGCTGGAGCATATCCCATCTTTGCCGAAAGCCGATTGGCAAAAACAATCGCTGCGTACCAACTGACTCGTTCAACCGGATGATCAGGCTGCATTTTAATAGACTTGCCATTTATCAGTGTAACTAAAGAAGTCTGCCCTTCAACAAAATGGGAGGGGTTCTCACCCATGAGCTCAACCCATTGAGCTTGAGTCACTTGGGTCGTCATCATTTCGAAAGGGTGAGTTAGTGTTACTGACACCTTATCGTTCACATAACCCATTTCAAAGGCGCCACCGGCTACGGGCAAAAATTCAATTTTTTTAATTACACTTTTGGTTTCAGATTTATTTTCGTCGCGGCGGGCTTGCACACGAGACTTCTCTTTCAAAGCACCTTCAGCCCAATCGAGAAGGCGTTTATGATCGAGAGTTTGAGATTTCAAATACTCATCAATCGCCGGTCTGTGAATTAATGCCGCCGAATCAACCCAGGTTTTCTCTTCGTCGATGGGGTTGATGAGTAGGCCTTTTTCGAGAGACTCGAACATTTTTACGATTTCACTGTCACCAATAATTTGGTGATCGATCAAATCATTAAGATATGCGATAAGTGCAGCCGTGCGATCTTCGTGAGCAGCAACGTGGCTTGAAAGAAGTGCTGGGCAAGAAGGTTTTTCGTTTGTGGCCCAAGATTGTGAAGGTACAAAATTTAGGATCAAACCGTAGGTTAGCAAAATCAAAGCGGCCAATTCACGAGTTTTCAATTGGCGCGCTTTAAAAAACGAAAGGCTAATCTTAAACGATGGGTTAAGATTTTTCATTTCTTAACCTCACGTAATGAGCCGATTCTATTTATTAGGCGAGACCAAAGATTGAGCTGGTCAGTCGATGAGGTCACTGCCGAACCAGAATCTTCTGACGATTGATTTTCGCGTGATAAATTCACCGGTTGTAAAACATCAGCCGGTAGAGTTCTGAGCAAGCGAACTCCAAGCGCACTCACCGGTTCATTTGGATCATGAGAGTGTCGAAACCCATATTGAAAATTCGAAAGAAAACAGCCACCGTGAACTGATCGATATTTGCCCGCCAACGGGTCGCCACTATCATATTTCGCAGGCCCACTCGGGTTATTGCCGCCCTTTGGCTCGTCTGTGCGCCAATCCTGATTCCACTCGCTCACATTGCCCAGAAGATCGTAAAATTCATTACCATCGATGACTAATGGCCTTAGTGCAGCAACAGGTTGAGTGGCGGTGGTATTCTCTCTAAACCAAGCATAAGCATTGAGATCTATCTCATTACCTTCTAAGTAGAATTTGTTATTTTTTCGATCAAAACCCTGCCTTAGGTATTCAGACTCAGCATCAGTTGGCAGACGAAACCCTTCGGCCTTATAGATATCGCCACCCGGAGCATTAATAATAAGTTTACCGCCTTCATCAGCCAGAGTGCCCGCTTCAGCTGAAGTGCCTTTTAGAAATTTAACCTTATGCAAATCATAGGCGGGTTTAAGACCATGCTTTATCGAAAGTCGATTGGCAAATTCAAGAGCTGACCACCAAGTTAAATTTTCAACCGGGTTATCAGCTTGCATCTTCACAAGTTTACCGTTCACCAATTCAATACTCGTGTAGGGGCCGTCACCAAAGACAGCGGGGTTCTCGCCCATTAACTCAACCCATTGCATCTGAGTTACATGTGTCACCCCGACCTCTATTGGGTTGGTCAAATTTATCGAAACTTGAGGCGACCAATACATACTTTCATTTTGCGAAAACTTCTTATACGCCTCGAAATTGCGCGGAGTGATTTTTTTAAATACTGATTTTTGAAATGTACGCTGAGTTTCTGTCTTGGTCTCATCACGCCGCTCACGAACACGAGATTTTTCTTTTAGCGACGACTTCGCCCATTGAAGAATTTTAATTTTGTCTAATTTGGCATTTTCGTATGCTTGAATAGCTTCATGGTGTACATACGCGGCTGAACTGACCCATGTTCTTTCTTCTGAAATCGGGTTTACAAACTCACCTTGCTCAAGACCTTGAATGAGGCGGATAAGCTCGTCATCGCCTATGATTTGATTGGCAAGCAAATCGTTGAGGTAGGCAATGAGCTGAGTGGTCGGGTCGGATTTTGGTGAATTGTGAGATAGAAGTGATGAACAAGCGCTCGCGACTTCTGATTGCGGCGTTTCAGCCCGCGAGGCTGCCGGTGCCAAAAAAGGTGTGTTTGAAAACATAAATGCTAAAGTCAATCTTGAGGTGAAAGTGATTATTTTCATTTCACTCCCCCGCCTAAAGCGCTTGAAGCCTTCGAACGAAAGGGCCAAAAATTAAAATGGCGCCAAGATTTAGCCCCAGCATTTGGCATTGTTCTAACTAAACGAAAACCGACGAACATTGAATGGCAAAAGGGGTCGCTGCCAGCCCGAAATACATTTGGCTCACCTGTATCCGCACTAATTGTATAACCGCCACAAACCGTGCGCCGAGTGCCGAATTTTTGGCCTTTTGGGTCTCGGCCAGTTGGTTGAATAATTGAATCATAGTCATTGGTCATCTGCCAAAGATTGCCGATTAAGTCGAAAAATTTCTGACCATTAAAAATAATTGGATCGTACTTCGCGACCTCATAGGTCGACTTACCATTGCCACCAGTGTGATACCAACTTTTTGCCTGCGTGGTTAAGAGCGCGTTCTCGTACTTCAAAGGGCGACCGTTTTTAACTGGGGTGCCAGAATTCAAAAGGTAAGTATATTCGGCGGCTGTGGGTAATCGGTAACCTTCGGCTCGATAGATATCACCACCCGGGGCATTGACCTTAAGCACCGGCGAATGAATTGAAAACGGTCGCAATGTGCCTTTTTCAGCGCTGGTGCCGGTAGCAAATGGTATTTCTGATAAATCATAAGCTGGCTGAAGCCCCTGACTTATCGAAAGACGATTGGCGAATTCAAGCGCCGACCACCAGGTGATTTGCTCTATTGGGTAATTTTCTCGCAATTTAATAGTTTTGCCATTCACGATGAATTCACTTGAGGCGTCGCCGTCAGAAAAATGAGCCGGGTTTTCACCCATCAAATCAACCCATTGCCCCTGCGTGATAGGCGTGGCCGTCATTTCGAAATCTCGAGTGATCACTACAACTTTGGGTTTTGAGACGATGACGACTGATTCGGGCTTTAACTTCACCCGCCCGGCTTGAACGGGCAGAAACTTTATTTTTGCAAAAAGATCTTGAGTTTGTACTTTCGTATCACTGCGAAGGTCTCGCACGCGGGTTTTTTCTTTTAGGGCGCTGATGGCCCAAGTGCGAAGCTGGTCGCTGTTGATCGCCAATTGCGCCCCGCCTGTCAGGCTTGAGTTAAGAGCCGAGCCGCCAATATAATCTTCGATCGCATCGCGATGAACAAGTGCCGCAGAGTTCACCCATGTTTTTTCTTCTGAAATAGGGTTCAATAATTCTCCACGAGAAAGACCTTCGATCATGTGCACGATTTCGTCGTCGCCGATGATTTGGTTGCTGAGAAGATCGCTAAGGTAGGCGATGAGGTTTTCGGTTTGAGATGAATGCTGAGATGAGGTCTTAGCTGAAGTTTCAGCTGAAGCACTAGAGTCGGCCTGCGCCGAAATTAGCTTCGAACATTGATTACGACCATTCTCGCTATTAGCCCACAAATTGGGAGACAAAATGAACACGGCTGAAGCGCAAATAAACGCAGAAAAAAGCTGTCTAAATGTTCGACACTGTGCCATTTCGGGCTCGCTTTTTGGCCGCGATATGAGGTCACTTGGCCTATATTGCCTTCTCGTGACGTTTCAACCAGCGGCGGTCTCATTCAATGAATTACAAAGCGATTTAGTTCAATATATGTGCCAGAAATACTGCGTTTTTAGCGGCAATGGCTGCCGCCATCTATCTGTTATTTCGAGCTTTTTCGACTTCGATTTATCTTCTTTGCTACTCGCACGCGTGAGGGCAAAGTTCGCACTAAGCGAAAGCCCACATTTTCAAGTCGAGAATCATCGAAAACCTGTGCGCGAGCATCGGGGGCTGAGACCCAACTGTCATCTTGAAAGCTGCTGAGGTTACCCCAAAAATTTAGACCACTTGTAACTTGAGTCGTCCTGTGTCCAACTGGACCTACGGAGGGCCAAATGAAGAAGAAGTTCACGGAAGAACAGATCATCAAAATCATCAACCGCACTCGCCACGGCGAGACCG
>CAILEP010000028.1 GCA_903833275.1 uncultured Bdellovibrionales bacterium | reverse complement strand
ATCGATAATAGGTGTCTTTGCTCACATGGCACTGTTTGCACGCAGCTGGCGCATCCATACCTTGCGCGATAAGCACATCGATCTCACGCAGTTTAATCACGGCCTTTTCAGCCGTCTATCTCACTCTTGCCATCTGTATCCTCCCGGTTATTGGTTATATCAGTCCGATTGGGACTGGTCCAATTTTCGGGGGGCAGGTCACTACTTTTCGGAATTTCGATTATATAGTGAAGAATGAAAGGTCGAATTATGACGAAAGGCCAGTCGAGACTTTGCCTACGGTGCTGGCGTTTGGGCGTCGCCTAGCTTTCGGCGAAATATTTCAGGCAAGGTTTCTCTTTTCAACTCTTGAAAAGTCTCAGCGGCATCTGGGTTACGTCTCGCCATTTGCTCAAGCCACTGCTTGGTGCGGCACTGAGCAAACATTTCGCCTTTATAGAGCGCGCTGGCATCGAAAAAACCTGGCAATAAATGTTTTAAGCGCGACCAGTCGGCGGTGAGGCTTTCGCCCCGGGCCTGGCGAAAAATAAACGGGTTTCCGAGAGCACCTCGGCCGATCATAAAATCTGTACAGCCCGTGACTTCTTTGCATCGCAGATAATCTTCGCGAGTCCAAATATCGCCGTTAGCAACGATTCGCATATTTGTTTTTTCTTTTATTTTAGGTATCCACTCCCAAAAAGCGGGGGGTTTGTACATGTCTTTTTTGGTACGGCAGTGCACAGTCAAGAGCTCGACGCCGGCCGCTTGTGCGGCTTGCGCATTGGCAATGCACATTTCGGGGCGATCGATGCCAAGACGAATTTTTGCAGTTAACGGAATCGCCTGGGGGATGGCGGCACGTATCGTGCTGAGGATTGAATAGATTCGATCCGGAAATTGTAGCAAACTTGCGCCGCCATCATTTTTATTTACCAGTTTTGCCGGGCAGCCAAAATTGATATCTATACCGCAGGCGCCGAGTTCGACCGCGCGCGCGGCGTTTTCGGCGAGCGGCTGTGGGTGGCCACCAAGCAGTTGCACGAAAACGGGGGTGCCGGCGCGAGTGCGCGAATTGGTTTTAAGTTCGGGGCAATACCGGTAAAAGACTTTCTTCGGCACGAGTTCGTCAGTAACGCGAATAAATTCGGTCACACAGCGGTCGATGCCACCGATTGAGGTCAGTACGTCACGCAAAACCCAATCGACAACGCCTTCCATCGGCGCAAGATATAATAGCCCTTCATTCATGACGAATTCTTACCTCGAAATTGATGCTTTAGAAACTGCTAAATAATGGTCTCAGCTTGCTTCGGGGTCACGAATCGTAATTTCTTAGGCCAAGGGCACACGGCCCCTATTCAAAAAATTAAAATACTTTTTCGGAAAGACATCAAGCTCCATGGGCTTGCCACATTTTTGGCAGACCATGCTAGGCGGGTAGACGTCGTAAAGGCCCGATTGTTCACTCAAAGCGTAGTCTTTGCCTTCGATGAGCATTGTCGAGGACTGTGTTTCGCAGGCAACACAGGTAAAGGGCAGTTCAAAAGATTTTATTACAGCTTCTTTCGGTACAAAAGAGCCAATGAGATTGAACTGTTCAACGAGCACCCGCGGGCACTCCATAAAAAAGATGCTTAACTTTTTATTTCTTGAAATCGCATCGTGAAACCAGCGTATCCAGATGACGATGCCACGCGAATTAATTGCTTCGGCTTGAGAGAAATTAATATACAAGGCTCTAATTTCTTCAAATTTAAATTGACCAAAATCGAAGTGCTCGTCGATGGCGCCAGAAATTTTCAACATCAGGTTGCCGTTTTTCAATTCTGACGTGGTTTTGGCCATAAGAAGAACGCTGCTACTTTTTAAAAGTGTTCGATATTTTAATAGGTTACGTATTGGTGGGGCTGGTGTCAAATGCGCGACGTTGCTGCGCGCTCAGCAAAGGACGTAAATGATAGGTCAAATGACTGATGCCTATTCGAATTTGTAGCCTCGGTGAGCCTCGATATTTGTAAACACAATGCATTGATTGCCACTGCCTTGTATCCGAACACAACTGAGCGATCAAAAGCGAATTTGGGCTTGAGTGAGTAGGCGGAGCCGCTATGAATCGGGTATTCTTAGCGTAAAAGGGGGCACGTTCGTAGTTGCGATCGAAGTGGACGACCCGGGTAGAAGAGTAGCCGCGAAAAGTCTTCATTATCTGGTAGTTTTGAGTACTAAATCTAGCCGAAAGGGTTTAATTGTTGTGGCACTTATTGTTTAAGCACTCAAACCAGCATCCACACCAATATCTAATCCATGAGGGGTTTATGAAACCAAAATATAAAAAAGGCGACGGCGTTAAAATTATAGCTGGCAAACACAAGGGCAGCTTCGCAATTGTCGAGGCCGTTTATCCGCAAAAAAACCCCACTTTAAAGTTGGCGGGTTCATATCAGGTGAAGCTCACCGAAAAAACCCACGGCACGAACGTGGCCAAGGTGAATGAAATAGAGCTTGAATTGTCGGAGTCTAAATAGTCATGTCGCCTGATTCGAAGCCACCACTTAAATTGGGAGAGTACGCACTTCTTCGAGTGGTGGGCATCGAACCCGTTGGCGCCTTCTTAGATTGGGGTCAGCCCAAAGATTTATTTTTGCCCTTCGCCGAACGCACGCGTGTTGTTCGGTACGATGAAGAAATTATTGTTTACACCTACATCGATAAAAGCGATCGAGTCTCAGCCTCAATGCGCCTTGATCGCAACAAAGCAAAAACCAACGAAGGTTTAGTCGAAGGTCAGAAAGTGGATTTAATAATCGCCGGCGAGACCGATATGGGTTTTAAGGCCGTTATCAATTGCTGCACTCTCGGGGTGCTTTATCACAATGAAGTCTTTCAACGTTTGCACTACGGGCAGAAGCTTCAGGGTTTTATTAAAAAAATTCGTGATGACGATCGCATCGACCTCATTCTACAACAGGCCGGCCACAAAGCGGCCGTTGAAGGCATCGCCCCCAAGATTCTCGAGCTGTTAAATCAGCAGGGTGGGTTTGTGGCGATTAACGATAAGACCGACGCTGACATGATCTACAAATTATTTGGGGTCAGCAAAAATAAATACAAAATTGCTCTCGGCGGCCTTTATAAAAGCGAGCAGATCACCGTCGACAAAGACGGCATTCGCTTGGTCGAAAAACCTGCTGTCGATTCAGCCAAAGCCAAGCCTAAGAAGTAACTTCGGATTTTTGCGGCCCAAGTGTGGGCTGCTGGCCACGCGTCGGCAGGGGCCCGCGGGCCAATATACAAAGTTCATCGCAACGTTCGTTGTGCTTTTGGCCAGAGTGGGCCTTCACCCACTGCCAGGTCACATGGTGCTGCTGAATAAGTTCATGCAAGTTTTTCAACAGATCAACATTCGGTATGGGGCGATTATTTTTCTTAACCCAATTTTGAGACTTCCATTCAGAAAAGAGCGGCACATTTTCAATCAGCACCCGCGAATCGGTGAAAATGGTGACGGTGGTGCCGGTGGTAAGAGTTTTTAGGCTTTCGATAACGGCCTGAAACTCCATGCGATTGCTGTCGGTTTTTTTAGCGCGACCCGAGGCCTCGCGCAGAGCTTCACCTTTTTGGGTGACGACGTAGGCCCAAGAGCCGTAGCCTTTTTTAAAACTGCCGTCAGTGTAGATTTCGAATTCGTCTACGCATTGCTTGCCGCGACTATTTTGATCATTGCCCATCGCATAAAACTATGCGCGAAATTGTAGGCAATAACAAGGCCCGCGGGGTTAGCTAAATCAGAATTGCGCTTCGCAAACATCTCGAGGGCTATCGCCGATGCTAACAAATTTCAGCATCGGCAAGAAAACCTTGCGAAGTGAAGTGAAAAAGCCAGTTTCTTTGGCCTTAAACACATGCGTGCCTTTGTGAAAATATTGCTTCACGTCTGAACCCGCCAGCCGATAGCCTTCAATCAGCGGGTCAAGCCCCAATGATCTATTGATGAGCTCGTCACTATTTGCATTGATCATGACAATAGTTTTATTTTTGACGAAGAGTGACCAAGTGATAGCGTCAAAGCGACTCAAGTAAAAGCGGGCCTGATCGACCGTCCAGTCGATGTTTTTTAAAAGCAGGCCGGTTTGACTGTCGACATCGCCTGACTTTCGATAAGTGACAATGTTGGCGAGATCGCCTGCGCCGACATTTGTGGCGTAGCGATCGTAAATCGGGTCAACACCAGCTGAGATAAGCGTCATCATCCCCCCTAACGAGAGACCCATGACGCCGATGTTGTTCTGTTGCACTCCGGTTAGGCTTTTCAGCACCAGGTAAGATTGGTGAATATCGGCCATAGTTTGCAAAACATTGGTTTCGAATGTTTCTAAATCTTTGCTGATAAAATTTTCGTCGCCGCGCCGAGGCCCAAAGTGCGGTAGGTAAATAACCATGGCCACTCCGCGATTGAGTAGGGCGGTGTATTTTCCGATTTGTTTAACGCTGTCTATGTTGTCGGTCAGTTCGTGCAACACAAGGGTGGCTGGGTATTTAAGGGCATCGCACGAGTCGTACTCAGCCGGGAGGTACATTATTCCATGCACAACATTTGCCGGGTGATTGCCGGGTCGCTGATAGGCGCTGTTAAATTCGAATTCTCGGGCGAGGCCTTTTGCCTTATGCCAGGTGACAAGGGGCGCTTGGTCATTACCAATAAGGTCGGTCAGTTTTTGCTTGAATAAAACCGCGTTTTTAATCATTGCCGCGTTGTTCGCGGCACTGGGGCAAAACGGCTCGTCAACGCATTTAACGTTTTTATAGAGAAGCCCGAGGCCGTCACTTAAGGGGTCGGTGCCCGCGTGCGCAGCGGCTGAGGCCATCAGCGTGGCAGAGGTAAGTAGCATCGCGATTCGGTTAGGTGCTTTCATAACAGCCCCCTCTTTCGATCGCAACCTAGCAGAGGCTGTTCGAATATGCTGCCCCGGTGTTCGTTTTGTGAAACTAGAAATTGGTTTATTTCGTTAAAATTGTACTAGTGATCGTGTAGGCAACTTCTTTAGGGTCCATGCCATCAGGGGCCAGCGACTTGCTCACCAACTTTGGGTACATAAAGTAGTTGATCTTAATCGGCTCAGGTTTTGACGGGATTAAAAAATCTCGACCGAAATTGAGCGCGACCCAGTTGCCTTCCCAATAGCCAAAGAACTTGTGTCGCAGCTTTGCAATCTTCGGGTCATCAAGTGATAACTTCTCTTCAAGAATGGCTTTTCGAACATCGGCCGGGTCAACAGGCACCCAAGCTCGTTTGTTTTTCGAATAGTATTCAGCTCGGCAGTGCTGGGCTTTTGAAACTTCGCCGAGTTTACCGAGCGAGTTGAATTCGTTTGAAGGGGCCACTCGAATGCCAAACACTTCGCGAGCCGGGATATTTGCCGCTCGTGCTAGGCCAACAAAAACAGAATTAATATCGGCACATTTGCCGCTCAAATTATCAACCGTTAAGGTCGTTTTAACGTCGCCGAGCCCGCAACCGCGAGTTTTAGGGTCACGTAGGGTTTTTTCAACAACCCAGTTGTAGATTGCTTCGGCTTTTTGGTCGGGGTCGGTCAATTGACCGACAATTTGCATCGCTGTTGTGTAAACAATGCCGTCGGTCTGCACATGGGCTGTCGGTGCCAGAAACTGGCTGGTATTTACGTTCTCTTTTGTCGTTTCGCGGTGGTCTCTGATTTTCACCACAGAGACCAAGTGAAACTCGGGGGCAGCAGTCTTTGACCATTGGGCGTGCAGCATTCGCACAGAGCCCACATTCTCTATTTTGACTTTATCAGCATTGCCAGTGTGAGTAAGCGAAGAGACCGACTGGTAGCCCTTAAGCTCCATTGGCAGGGGCACCCACAAATCGGCCGTTTCATTTTGCAAAAGCGGTTTGAAATCTTGTTTGAGCTCTATGGTTGTGCCAGCGGCGAGGGGCGGCGAGCCCATAGTTGTTGCGAATGAATTCAATGAGGCGAAGAGCAGGGCGAAAAATGTAAGGTATTGCATCGAAGTCTTATAGCCCCTCGCCTAAGGCGCGGGTAGAGAAATCGTTGGCTTTGAGGCCAATATTGACTTTGACGTCTGACAGAACAAGGTTTGTTTTGCGCTTATTCTGCACGTTCACAATGTTGACGCCCAAGGCGCGCCATTTGCCAGGGGCTACTTGCGTGTAATTTTGAAAATCAATGACCTTCAAGAGCAACCCTTTTTTGTCGTAAACCTCGGCTTTTTTAAGCAGATTATTGGAGTTAACTGTTGAAATGGTTTTGCTGTAGGCGCCTTTCGGGCCAGAAAGTTCAGTTTCGACAATTGAACCGCCGTCGTCAGCCTTTTTACTGATTTTGCTATTGGCAGATTTAACGACGGCGAGATCAAAGTCTTCAGTGTAGAGCTCAGAGTCGAGCACGCGAGCGCTGCCTTCAGACGTCGAAATTTTTCGTGTTTGTTTTGAGGTCGGCAAATAAATCCACTTCTCTTCTTCGCCATTTTTAATTGTGCTTAAGATGCCAGTGCCCTTCATATCTTTCGGTGCCACCATGTGCATCAAAGTGTAGTGGCTGTCGTGGTCATTTAACCGTGAATAAGATATTTCACGCAATTTAGAAACGCCGTCAGACTCGATTACGGTCATGGCAATGGTGCCAGATTCGTCGCGTGTGGCGACCATGGCTTGCATGGCTGAACCAAGGTTTTGAATGCTGCCGGGTTTGGCGTCGCCCTTTGGTTTAGCCGCTTCAGCGGTCGACGTGGTCGTCGATAGTGCAATGGCTAAAAGTGGGGCAAGAATCAACGTCGAAACCGTCGCCGCCGTTTTCTCTTTTTTAAATTTAAAAAGTTGTACACCCTGTTCGTAAATAAACTGTAAGAGAGCTGGCAATAACACTAAATCCCCCAAAAGACCGGTGAGCACAGAGAGCACCATAAAGATGCCGAACTGTTGGTTCATTTTGAAATAAGATACCGCAAAACCTGCGAATCCGACAATCAAAACTAAGCTAGCAAAAAAGCAGGGGTTTGATTCTGACCAAAACGTGTGCACCAATGACTTTTGATAACTCGTGCCTTTGGCCATCATTTGGCGCATGCGCTCGAGTAAATAAACTGTATTATTAAAAGCCAAGCCTAGCGATATCGACAAGATAATCGCAATTCCAGGCTTAATCGGGATGTGCCAAAGCGCTAATGCCCCTAAAAGCAGAGCTGGCGGGGTCAAATTGGGCAAACATGCGAGCACCGCCCAAGCAAACGAGCGGTACGAAACCACGAGCAAAACAAAAATGATCAACATGGCCTGCCAGAAACCGAAGAGCAAATCTTTCGATAGGGCATTGTTGATGTCGTGAACGTAGGCCGCCGTACCGGCCATGTAGATATTGGCGGTGTGAAATTCGTCGTGCGCAGTGGTTCTGATATTTTGCACAAGCCGCCACATGCGCGTACCCGGTATATCTTTAAGGCGAACCGAAATTCGCGTGCTCAAACCATCTGAGCTAATAAATTGCCGCAGTGGGTTTTCTTGCGACATCGACATCAAGAACATGACTTCTGAGGGAGTGGCTTTTTTGGGCCCTGCCATCAGACCCGAAGAGCGCAAAATATCGGCGACGGTGATGACGCTGCCGACCCCCTTGTGCTCGCTAATGATCTTCGAAAGTCGATCGAGTTCGTTGAGATTGGCCTCGCGACTCCAGGGGTTTTCGCCGTCGGGCAGGCGAATTTCAATATCAAGGGGCACCACGCCGCCTAACGATTGATCGACAAGCTCTGTGGTGCGGCGTACGGCATGATTCTTCGGGAGGTCATCAAACAGCCGAGCCTCCCAAGAGAGCGATTGGCCCTTCCAGGCGCCGAAGACCGAGAGTGACACGACCGCCACTAGCACCAATTTATTGTTGCGTAAAATATAAAAGGGCCAGCGAGCCTTGGCGCTCATCCAACTTCTGAGTTTTGGCTTCGGCCCGATTAATAAAAAGGCCGGTAGCAAGACGGCGGTATTAAACCAAGTGACGACGAGTGCGATACCGACGCTCAAGCCGAACTCTTTAATAATTGGGGCATCACTAAAGGTCAGCGCGAAGAAGCCAACTGAGGTCGTAAGGGCGGTTAGCAAATTGGGCCGAAAGAGCTCGAGAAAGGTGCGCGAAACCACAAGATGGTAGTGCGTGCGGGCCGGGCTTGATTTCAGGCGCTCAATCAGTCGAAGAATCGAGTGGATGCTAATCGAGACCACTGTCATGGTAACCAAAATTGGGATTGTCGATGATAAAATATTAAATGAAAACCCAAACACCATGATGCCCCAAACGCTCATGACATTGGTAATAAAGGCGGCCACCGTGCAAATCACAATGGGGTAGATGTTTTTAAAGATAAGAGCCAGAGCCAGAAGGCTCATGAAAAAGGCGACGACGATAAAGCGAAAGACCTCTTGGCCGATAATTTCATTGATGTCGCTTTGAATGGCCGGCACGCCGCCAATGTTAATAGTCGCAAAAGCTAGATCTTTTTTGGTCAACATAAGAAGTTTATTTTTTAAAACTTCAGATTCGTTCGGAGTAATCTCGCCGACATTAACAAAAATCGTCATCAAGTGAGCATCGCGCGAAATAAAGAGGGGTGATATAACCCGGTTGTGGCGAAGTTCGCGTTTGAAAAGATTGGGCGTCAGATAGTCTACGACAGCCCCGATGCCGAGTTCACCCTCGGTCTGGACAGTGCCTTGCAACGTCGAAATATTTCGCACGTCTTTGACCTTGGGCAGTGCGCGCAGTTTCGTCGTCAATTCTTTTACCGCGTCGAGATGGCTCTTATTTGACCAGTCGTCAGTCGGTGATTCTATATTGGCAACGATCAGGTAGGGTGAATTGTCGCCAAGCCCAAAGCGCGACTTAACCAAGTCGTCTTGGTGAAGCAGCGGGTGCACCGACGGAAAGAACTGCCGAATGGTGTACTGCGTTTTAATTCCGGTAACGTGAAAAATCCCCACGACTGTCAAAAGTATAAACAGTGATGCAACGACAACCGCGCCGATTTGTAAATGCAGCGGTCGGATGTGGGCCGTACCTTCGGCTATTGTTTTTCTGACAAGTGCCTTAATTGGGCCGATTAGTTTTTGAAACTTTTTTAAAACGTTCACGGTCGGGCCTGCGCTCTGCTATAATGGTCGCTTCGATGCTGTACGTCTCGAGCATGAACGTTTCGCTTAGTGGGAGTAGCCGATGAAGCAAATAGCTTTGACATTTTTTTGCTTAGTATTCTTTCAAAGTTTAATTGCCACTGCAAATGCACAAGAGACTCACTTATCCACTCGTTTTGAGCAAAAGACTGATCACACGATTGATTCTGATTCGGTTTTTTTTCTAACCGACGCTTTCTTGAAGACCAAAGCCAAAAGCGTTTTGAACCACTTGCTCAGTCACTTTCATTTTACGTCTGAAAGCCAAAGCGTGGGTTCGAGCCCCACCATCCAATTGAACCAGATTGACGTCACAGTTTCACCTGGTTCTTACGATATTTCTGATAGTGGCAACGGGGTGGCCTTCGTGGCCTTGAATAATTCGCTGCGCATCAATATTGGCGAAATCGCAATTCACGAAATTGTTCAGCGTACCGTCAACGGGGTCGTCGCCAATATTCGCGTCGACGCCTCGTGCAAGGGCGAAAGTCTGGTGGTGACGGACCCTCACTCCAGCATATCTTCGCAGCTTTTGCCGGTGGTCGATGGCGAATGGCTGAGAATTCGATTTGTTAACCCGGTCGTTCGTCTGGTTGCCCCAAAAATTCAGATGAGCGCATACAAATGCGCTGGCGCAGAGGGCTTTCAAGAACTAATCGATGCTTCGATAAAAACCGCTCTGCAAGACACTAAGGGTGCCAACGGTCTTATTGCGCAACTGATTGCCGACAGCACGGCCTCAATGAGCAATGATTTGAGTTTCAATTGGGCCGCTCCACGATTGGTTTTTGGTCAGCCAAATAGCGCCAGCGACCCTGAGGGTTGGGCGCTTCCGACAAAAATCAGCGTGACCCCAGAAAATAACTGGGAGACCACTGGCACCTTTCGCGTGATATTGCCGACCGTGGTCGACAGCAATACGCCGTATCAAAAATTTAGCAAATGGCCGCTCGAAATTGCCACAAACAGCGCCTATGTGGCGGTGCCCGATAGCGCATTTTTGGCCTGGGTGACGAATTATTTTGCGCCGGGGCAATGGCGCATTTCGGGGCTGGCCAATAGCTTTTCGGGTTTTGCCGGTCTTTTGAAGTCAGGTTTTCTCGAGTTTTTTCTGTGGCCTGATATGCGAAAATATCCAAAGACCCAGCCTTTTCCGTTTGTTGCAACAACGATGACGGCGCCAAAGGTGGCCTGGGTGTCACCCTCTAGCTTTTCGCTTGATACAAATATTTTGGTTCAGCTTTCGACAAACGGCGCGCCGTACGCTGACTTCCGTACCCATTTGCAAACTGAAATGGAGTTCTCGGTTGTCACAAGCAAGGTCAACAAGGTGACAAGCACGAGTATGGTTATGACAGCGAAAAACCCAAAAATTAAAGTCAGCTACAAGTGGGCGCCGAGTTACTGCCCACCAACTAAGCACTGCGGCAGCATCTCAACCGGAGTCATCAGCGGTGCGCTTAGCGAATATCTGAAAAATAAGAAGTTTATGTTTGCACTGCCGGCCGTTAATTTCGCCGGCACAAATGTGCAAGCCTTAAGCGTGACGCGCGATTCGAAATCACAAGCGATGATTTTGCAGCTGAGCCCCAATTAAAAATTATACTTCGCTTCAAGGTTAATATTTTTATTTTTGGCAAAAGCACCAAGCGGCGAATTCTCGGGCCCGCCCAGTAGGGTGGCCCCGACCCCAAGCATAAAGTCGTCATTCAGCCGGCGTTCATATTTTAGATCACTCAGCCAAGCGTGTAAAATGACATCGTGAGAGTAGAAAAAACTGAATGAATCTTTGTCTCGCCAACTGAAGTGCCCGCCCGCCATCCAGTTGCTATCAAAAAAATGCGAAAGCGAATTGACCCCATTGCTCAAGGCAACGGCTTGTCGAGAGGTCGCATATTGCAAAATAGTAGTGAGTGTCGAATCGGCGCCCGTGTTCCAGCTTTTTTCGAGTTCGAAAACAGAAACCGTGCTCCAGCTTTCGTTGGCTGTGGCGTGGGCGTGGGGCTGAGCCCAGGTGCTTTCGCCTTTTATTTGCCAGGCCCCAAGCGTCTTCACAAACGAGGCCCCACCGGTCTGTTGGCGATAGTCTTGAAGGTCGAGTTCGACGTCGGCGTCGGCCTGCACCACATAGATTGGTGATAACTGTAACGCCGCGCCTGAAACCACCGGCGTAATAATTGGCAGCGGAGCGATGCCATCGTAACCATAAAGTGCCATCTCAAGCTCAGGCAAATGAGCCTGAAGCCTCACCGCAACATTGTGCAAGCGCGCATCATCAAGCTCGGGGAGTGTCTTAAAGATGTAACCAAATTGGCTCGGTAAAATGTACCTAGAAGTTTGACTCGCAGACGACGAATAGTAATTCGTTCGTGGCAGCCACCGACTGTTCGAGCCAGGCAACATCGGGCTGCGCGTGCTCGGTATATAAATCGCATCAAGTTCGAACCAGCCAAATATCATATTCGCCGAAAGGCCCGTGGCGCCCAATTTTTTGCTATGGATGGGGTCATAATAATTACGAACATTAATAAGGTCGATGGGGTTGACGCCGTCGGTGACGCCCCAAGTGTAGATATCAGAGCCGGCCTTAAATAGAAATTGTTGCGTTCGCCATTTAACATTGGCCTCGGGCAGGTCGATGAAATTGCGTTCGACGCTCGATTTGTTTGCTGGGTCGGCAAGGTAATCAAATTTGCCGATAAACTTGACGTTTTCGCCGAGTCGGCCTTCTTCGGTCAGGTGAAGGTCGATTTGATAAAGTTGCTCATTCACGTTTGGGGCGAGGGTTTGCAAGAAACCGACGCTCTTTAAGTCGACATCGCCTGAAAAGCTGTAGGTCGATTTCGCATGGCCAGCCGCCGTTGCCGCCGTCGCGAAAAAGAAAAGCGTGCTGACAAAGAGGCAAGTCGAAAAACGCATCAAAAAATTGTTACACGATACGGCTCACATGTCGAGCCGTGTTGCCTGGCGGCCCAATCCGACGACCCACGACCCGTGGCCCCCGAGCCAATATTTTCCAGAACTTTGGATTTTAAAAAAAGTTTTTCTAAGATACTGGAATTTTTCTGCGATTGCGCGCGCTTGCAGAGGCTTTACGGCGGGTGTGTTGGTGCTGTCGTCCGGCACCTTAATTGCAAACGTGCTTACCCGAAACCAAAACTTTCAATAAAAAGGGGAGAATATGAAAACGAAAATGACGGCCACGATCGCGACCTTCTTGGCACTAACCGCCCTGGTTGGCTGCGGGGGCAACGGTTCAGGGTCGATGTCGCAATCCAATAAAACAATTACCATTCAGGATATGAGTCCTGAGGCGTACTATGCGCAGTTTATTTACAAAGAAACCGATTGCGATAAAGACCCGTATTTTCACTATTTGAGCACTGATTCGGTAATGATCGGTAAAAGCGCCAGAAATCGAGATATTCGTGTTCAGGCGAGTATTTTCTTGCGCGCCAACCATACTTATACGGCGGCCTACGAAGAGCACGAGGTGTATCAGTATATTGATCATGGCTATAGCTACGACATAACTTTGGCTAAGCCCCTTTCTGGCAATTGGCAAGTTGTTGAAGATAAAATTGAAATCGAAGGCCTCGGCGTTGGCACTTCAATTATCTACAACGGGGCTCCCAGAATTGAACTGGTCTTTTCGAAAAATATAAATACTGTTGGGCTGGTTGGCCAACGCACCTTGATTAGGCGTGTCTCAAGTACAGCTGGCGAGCGTTCGCACAATGAAGTGTGCGGGGGCCAATGAGGCTTTGCCCACGAGGCAAAGCCCGCCTTTTTATTTATTCTTTGCTGTCGGTCTTTTGGCCGCGAAATTCAGCGCGAAGTTTTTCGCGCTCGTCTTCGCTCATAGCGGCCCAGCGCGATTTCATAAAGTGGCCGCGATGGCCAAAGCGTTTGTGGCCGCCACCAAAGCCGACGAGCAATTTAACAAGCGCCGTTAGCTCGATGGCTTGTAAATAACTAACCAGCGGCCCGTGAAATAAATCAGGTACAAGTAAGTTCCACAGCCACATGACGAGGGCTGATTTTACCAGCAGCATGCCAGCAATAAAAAATGGCATTTTTATCCAGCGCCGTCGGCCACACCGAGAATCTTTTTTGCAGTTTCCAGTTTGGCTTGATTCGTTATTCGTCGGTTCCATTTTCATACTCCTTCAAGTGTTCGCGCAGAAATTGCACTGCATAGCGCTTGCGCGATAATAATGTATTGATATTTACGTCCAATTGTTTCGCCATCTCTTCAAAACTTTGACCTTCGAGTTCATGTCGCACGAAAACTTCGCGTTGTTCTTCGGGCAAGAGCGCAATAGCTTGTCGAAGCGCCAACTGCAGATTCTTGCGCTCAAATTCTTCTTCGGGGCCGCTGTTGGTCGCTGCTTCTGTAGCCCCTTGAGCACTCAATTCAGTGAGAAATTTATCGCGATACTCACTCTGGGTTTTCTTTCGCCGAAACCGATCAAAAACCTTATTGCGCGCCACAGTCATTAGCCACGCGCCCAACGATTCAATCACCTCATCGAGGTCATACGACTCGACAAATTCTTCAAAGACATCTTGAAGCACATCTTCGGCTTCATTTTGGTCACGCAGCCAGCCGCGTATAGCTGGCAAGAGTCGACCACTTTCGTTTTCGACGACTTCAGAAAGCGCTCGGGAGCGCGCGAGTTTTTTTGCTTCAGACGGCCCATCCGCTGCCAATGCCAACCCCAGTTGTATGTAAGTACCCTGTGCTAAGTTTGCCATATAAAGAGAAGACGTTTCTGGATTAAAAATATTGTATGAAATCTGTGCGGCCTTACAAGTCTCTGGGGTGACGCCGGTGTGATGAGATCTCCATCTCAAATTGAGACTGGGGGCACCGCCCCGCCCAAAACATCAATAATTCTAGGCATATGTGCCACATGAAGATCACTCCTTTGGATTGCAATTCGCAGCGGGCTTAAAATAGAGGTAGCGAAACATACCTCTTGAAAGGGAGTAAACATGAAAACGCTAAAAACAGTAATCTGCTCACTGCTTCTTACCTCCGCCTTATTGCCAACATTGGCTCAGGCCGGTGACTGGGGCCGCGGGCGCGGCGACCACCGCGAGCGCGGTGGTGGTCAAAGTGAAGGCCGAGGCCGCGACCGTGATGACCGCGATGAGCGAGGCGAGCGTCATGAATCATATCGTGGGCACTATTATCCACGCGAGTGGAGTCGTGGTCATTGGGAGCACGCCGAGCACGAAGGCCGTAGAGGTTGGTGGTGAACTACCCGGCCCGTTTTCTGGAGGACGATGCGTTGTCGTGCGGGGCCTACCAATGATGCGGCGTCCACCAGAAAACAGGCCGGGTTAGAAAATAAGACCCATCTCGAATGACCATGTCGACCATTGAGAGTTCTCCCAATCACTGTGCACAATTTCTTGATAACGATAGGCTAGACCCAAAGTCAAAGAGTCGACTCGCGTGTTTGCGCCAATGCCGAAATAGTGCAGTGTCGTATCGACGCTCGACTGCACGGGGCCAAAATCATAAAGTGCGCCGATGCGCCAGCGCTCAGAAAAATTGCTGATATCTTCGCGAGTCGTAAAGTGCGTGGTGGTTTTGAGTCGACCCTTGGCAAAAGCAGGGGCTGTGCTAAAACCCAAATCAACAATTGAGCCCGTTACTGGTTGCGCCGACCCACTTCGGTATACCGCTAGATTTGAAAGCATGGCGGTCACAATCGTCTCGGTTTCTTTATTCAAATGGTAGGCGGCCCCGGGCTCGAGGTAGAGGGCTTTCTGCTGTTGAAATTCGACCAATGACGGATTGGCGATTACATCTAAAAGCGAAAATGTGTTCTGCACATAGTCGGTCGTCACATATCTAGTCTGCAGACCAAAACTGAAATTGCTGTTTTCTTTTGAGGTAAAGCCGGCCTTGCCCATGACTTCTGACTCTTTTAAAAGAAGCGCCGAAATCTCTGGGTAACTCGGGTTGCGAACAATCGAAGCGTATTCGAAGCGCACTGGGGTTACGCCAACCGCCCACCAATTGTTTTGAAACCAGATTTCACTGGTTGATTGCGAAACCAAGGGCTCTTTGTATTTCAGCCATTCATTGATAACCGGCTCGGGCTCAGAATTATTGATCGACTGCCGGGCGTCCATCAGCTTGAAAAAATTAGGGTCGAGCGAAAAATTAACCCTGAGGGTTTTCTTTTCTTCGTCGGCGAGCAGGGCAGGGTTGCAAGTCAGGGCCAAGGGCCCCGCGTGCACCGTCGTGCAGGTTCGGCCAAGAACCAAATTGTTTACATCGCTCGAGGGGTAGTCATAAAATAAATTCGGTATCAACTTCGGCGCCGCCGTTGATTGGGCCGCCGCCACTAGCGAAACCAAGCTCGTCAAAATCGAAAACGCCAAAAAAAGGGTGCGCATTATTACTGGCATTTGCCGCCAATTTTGCGAACGAAGTCGCTAACATTAACACGACCATTAACACGACCGCCCTGCTCAAATTGCGAAACCAAATTGATTGAGTCAAAAAGCGAAGTGTCTAATTTTGATAGGGCTTCGGTCAAATCGCTGCGCTGTTTAGAGTCGATGGTCGCGTCAGCAAGATCTTTTAAGATCGGCGAGATTTCATCGTGAATGCCTGTCAGCTGATGCTTCAAAATTTGAAAGTCGACGACGCAGGGTTGGGTCTGGGTGAAATAGTATTTAGTATTAATATGGTATTTAAGCAGAGAAATACGAAGCAGGGCGCGGTAGAGCAAGGCGCCGCCCACGTAATTCGAATCGCCCGAAAGCAAATAAATTGCGCTCGTTAAATCTTGAACCGCATCGCTATTTTTGGCTGTCGGGATTTTTTCGAAGGCTCCGATAAAATCGTTTAGCTTCCAGAGTGTTTTGTAAACGGCATCGATGGTCGTCGTTAAATCTCGAGATAGTTTGTCGTCTAAATTGCTAAAATAGTTTTGTCGGTTGTTGAAAATGCGGTCGGCGTCGTGCGCTGAGCGCACCAATTCGCGAGCGAAATCGATGTAGCCAACAACTAAAACTTCAGCGCGGCCGGCATAGGCCGAGGCTAAAACGAGTCGCACTTCTCGATCATCTTGGTGATTTTGTAAATAGGGCGACAGCACCAAAATCGCTTCAGAATATTGGCCTTCTTCGACAAGATGCTTTCCTAAATCGACGGTTTGCTGATCGTTGGATTCTTTGTTTTTGGTGCAACTTGTTTGCAATGCCAATAGAGAAAGGCTCAGCGCCAATACGAGAAGACTGTTTTTTAGTAAGTTGTTTTTCATTTACGCGCCTTTATACAAATACATAAGCAAACCCTGTGCCCCGGGGGCCTGTCATGACGAGCTTTGTATTGGTCTTAGCGCCCTTGATTAAATTGAAATATGTAAAAAAATCAAATACCTACAATAAATTGGCACAGCCGGCGTTTTGGTTTAAAGAAAGGCCACATGAAATTACTTAATAAAATACTATTTGCCGCGTTTTTTCTGCTAACGCCAAATTGGCTAACGCCGAATGTAGTTTGGGCCGAAAACATCAGCCTCGCTGATTTATTGAACCCCGATTTGCAAATCAAAATAGTCGCAGATCAATTTGGTCTCAGTCGAGAGCTACAGCCGCGTGTTGATTCTGAAGCCGTGATCGAAACAACGGGCGAATATTTTATTAAGCACTATCAGCTTTCGACCCCCAAGCTCGGTTCGTTTGAATTGAATATGAAGCTTCCGATTGCGCGCGAGCGCGAGCCGAGGCCGGCGTTATTTTTAGTGCCTGGTTATGGCGGTAACGACAAATCATTTAAACACATGCGCGATTCGGGTGATAACGTTGTTGTCGAATTTGTTTACCCCGCGGTGCCCTCGACCGACCCCACTGGTCTTGCGATTTACGGATTAGAAAATACCTTAAAAATTCAGGCCCAAATGGCCGTGGCTCTTTTGTGGGCCGCTCGTCATCCGGCAATTCAGGGCGATCGCATAAACATTGTGTCTGTGAGTCTCGGGACATTTTTGGTGCCAGCGAGTATTCGCCTGGCCCAACAATTTGGGTTCGCGGCGTACACGAGTATTTTTGCCTATGGCGGGGCCGATATTAAGGCCTTTTTGTTGCCGCTCATTCAGCAGAAACTTCGACCGTCTGATTTTGGTAAGTTGAGTGGGCCGCTCGCGGCACTTTTCGATTTTATTGACCCGAATTCTCAATTGCCATTTCTGAAGGGGCGATTTTTGGTCGTCAACGCGAGTGATGATGAGGTTATCCCGAAAGAATCAACGGCAGCGTTGGTTAAGAATCTACCGATGCCTAAAGATATTATCACGGTACCACTCGGTCATATCGGGGTCGGTAAAGACAAGTTGATCAATCAACTTGTCGAGATCGTGCTCACTTGGCTGCATCAGCAAGAGGCTATTAACTAAATTTTAGTACGAAGAGCATTCGGGCGAGCTTTTATTGTCGAGAGAATCGATAGTAATTCACTGTATGGCCTTGTTGGTCGACCACTTCAACCGTTTGATTGAGCTGCACGCGCACCGGGGCTGACGTGATGACGGCTGCAGTTGCTGGTAGAGCAGATTCTGCCGGTGTTTCGACTGCGATCTTTTCAGGGGCCGGCATCGCTGTTCTGCGAACTTCACGCTTTGAGTCTTTTTCTAATTCAACGCTCAGCAGATCAATGCCAGCGCCAAGGCCCGAGGTTGATTCAATTTGCAGAGCCAATTGAAACGCACCTTTTGCGACTCGTAAGCCAGTTGAAACGGCTCCGCCAATGCCAACGGCCGCATTACCACGCACCATTAAATATTTGCCGAGAAGAGCCTCGGGCTTTTGATTGAGCCCGATACCGGTTTGACCACCAGAAACATTGAGACCCGTGACCCCTAACCCTGCGCCGGGGCCTTGGATTTTAACTCTCAGCGGGATTTCTTCGACAACATTTTCGACATAGTCGTAACAGGTCATTGCGCCCAAGCCTTCGATTTTGGTGTAGCCGACACCGAGGTAGGCCGATTTGCCTGAAGCGTGAAAGGCGACACTGCAGCTAAATAAAATCGCAGTTTTCACTTCGCCTTTTTCGACAGCCAAAGCTGGGGTGGACATCGAAAGCGCTAGAGCTAATGCTGGTATTAATTGGAATTTATTGGTTTTTTTCAAGAATGAACTCCCGGGCAAAGGTTTCTAAACGGAATCATAAGCAAGATTCATAAACTCATAGTGGGCCTAGGTATAATCCCAAATAGTGCGCCGTGTCAATCTTTCGCTTGCCGTAGCTTTGCTCATTGATTGCGCCAACTAAACCATAGGTAGAAGCCGCTTCAAATCGCTCTAATTTGTAAAAGCTTTCTTGATCGCCGCGATGATGACCTTGGCGGCGCGATTGGTTTGCCGATCGGCGCGATAAACTAAATAGAGTTCATCCAGATAGTGCGGGTAGTGGGCGCCGGCGGGCTCGAGGTTCGAATAGCGTTGGGCGACCCGTTCGGGCAAAATGGCGACCCCGCAGCCAGAGCTGGCCATGAGGGCCACGAGGTCCATTTGATTCGAATTGATGGTGCGCTCAAATTGGATTTTACTTTTTCTCAGTTTTTTAATTAAGTGTTGGCATTGGTGAATCTCGGGGTCAAAAATCAGAACTGAATTGAGTGCGTGCCTAGACTTCCAAAAACCAACCTTATCTTCGCAGAGCTTAATTAAAACCAGGTCAGGGTGACGGACGGGGTTAATGACAAGCCCGAAGTCAGCCTTAAAGCTCACGACCTGCTCGAGAATAACTCGCGATAGCCCATGGGTGATTTTAAAATCAAGTTTGGCGTATTGGCGAAGCAGCGGCGGTAAAAATTTATCAAAACTGTACATCGCGACGGCCGGGTGGCAGCCAATTGTAAAAGTGCCTTCGACACTGTTTTCGGCGGCGTTCGTGACTTTTGCGAGCTCGGCCCAATCGGCGAGTAAGGTTTTGGATCGTTCAAGAAAAGTCTGGCCCGATTTCGTGAGCTGCACTCCGACACGCTGACGTATCAGAAGCGGCACGCCGACGCTCTCTTCGAGGCGTTTAATGGCCTGACTGAGGGTGGGTTGCCCGACTCCAATTTTTTCGGCGGCCCGAGAGAGATTGAGAGTTTCGGCGACGGTGATGAAATAAAGGATGTCTTGAGATTTAGATATCATTTTTTGTGATCATAGGCATGAACATTATCCATTTCAATTAATATCTAAAGCTGTGGCTAAGTAGAGATAACAAAAAGGGGGATTCAATGAATTCGAATATGAACCGAAGAACATTATTGAAATTTGGGCTCGGTGCGGCCGCCAGCACCATCGCATTGGCTGGCAGTCGAGCGGCGACACTTGGCGCGGCCTGTGTGGGGGCGACACCGCCGCAAACCGCGGGGCCATTTTACCCGGGCGAAAAATTATTTCATAAAGATTCAGATTTAACTAAAGTGCCGGGGCAAACAGCGAAAACCCTGGGGCAGGTGATTTATATAACCGGCAAAGTGCAAGACTTGAATTGCAACCCGATCGAGGGGGCGTTGGTTGAAATTTGGCAAGCCTGCGCCAGTGGTAAATACAATAATCCCAATGATCCGAACCCAGCCCCGCTCGACCCAAACTTTAAATACTGGGGCGAAGCTTCAACTGATTCTCAGGGCGAATATATGTTTAAGACCATAATCCCTGGGGAGTATAAGGCTGACGAAAATTGGATTCGCCCGCCGCACATTCACTACAAGATCGGCAAAATTGGTTACAACGAGCTGATCACCCAAATGTATTTTAAGGGCAACCCTCTCAATGAGGCCGATTTAATTTTAGATCGCGTGCCGCACAACGAATGGGATCGGGTCATCATCGACTTTCAACAAGCGACGGCGGGTTTAGAGCCGAGCGCCTTGATGGGTCGTTTCGATATCACGCTCACTGGCGTGCGCCGACAAAAGCAAGGTTAATTTTGGTGTCACGGGGGCCCTACTTTAGTCTAGTAAGGGCCCTAAATTGGTAGTGTTACACGCACAGCTGTAGCGCAATTTCTACGGTCTTGAAATAGCCCCTACACTTTGTCGAAAAAGTTTCGCACGATATTGGGCAACAGGGGGTGCTCACGGATGAAGTCTCTCAGCGCAATTGCAGTTCTTTTTCTTTGTCAGATGTGTATGGGGCAGGCACTAAAGCCAATCGGTACGCAAGGCCCAGTGGCTGGGGGAGTGTCTCCGATATTCAGCGCACAACAAAAAATTGTCGTGGTTGTTCTTGAAAATACCAGCTATTCAGAGGCGATTTCGAAACCATTTTTCAGCCAGCTCGCCAAAAGCGGCGCGCTCTTTACCAACTATCATGCGATTGGGCACCCATCGCAGCCGAACTATGTCGCGATGATCGCTGGCGATAAAATGGGGGTTTCGGGTGATGCACCCTATGACCTCGAAGGGGCGAGTTTAGCCGACTTGCTCGAAGCCAAAGGTAAAACATGGCGGGTGTATGCTGAAGACTTTCCGGGTCGCTGTTATTTGGGCTCTACAAAAGGTAAATATGCGCGCAAGCATGTGCCGTTTTTGAGTTTTAAAAATATCCAAGGGCAGCCAGACAGATGCGCCAATATTACCGACACTGCAAAATTTGAGAATGATTTCAAAACGGGCGGTTTGGCCAACTACAATATGTATATCCCTAACTTGAATAATGACGGGCATGATACGGGTGCGGCTTATGCCGATAATTTTATGGCGCAAACATTTAGCGCTCTCTTGGGCGACTCGAAATTGATGAGCGACGTGCTTTTTGTTGTGACCTTTGACGAAGACGACAATATTTTTGGCGGCAGCAATAAGATTTTTACTGTGCTTTATGGCCCGATGGTAAAGCCAGGGGTCGAGATTTCAACTCGGTACGACCACGTCAGTCTCTTGCGCACGATCGAAGACGGTTTTCAATTGGGTGATTTGGGTCGAAAAGACCAAACCGCGAACCCGTTAACGGGGTTTTGGCAGTAGGCGTGGATTTTATACACGGCTGTCAGTAAACTAACAGGCGAGATTTCGTTTTGGCTCTGATATTCTCGTCATCTTATGAGCGTTAATTTAAATATTACCAGCGCGACCAAAACGCTTTTGAAGCGCGCTCTCTATTTTGCACTTATAGTTTTAACGTCGGCGTCAGCGTCGGCAACCGTTTCGAACCACGTTGGCGGGTGCACAGAGCTTTTACATTCGAACCTAGTGGTCACGGGCGCGCCGTGGGCGCCAGAAAATGTTCTCGAGATTGTTTCGGAAAAAGTCGAAATCAATGTTGCGTCCGATCTAACAGCAGTGGTCAACAGCGTTCGAAAAAGAAGTTTGCCTAATGCGCATTACGCGCAGACTCACCCCGAAAAAGCTTACGTCGAAATCGTCAAAATTGGTGGCCTTAAGCATTCGTATATTGCGGTTTTCAATCACTACACCTACATGAACTGGGCCCTCGGTCGAATTTCAACTTTTCAAACTCAGGGTCGAATAATTTCAGACAAAAACTTAATTCGAAAAGATTCGCCAGTACAAAGTTTTGGTGGCCACGACATCTCGGCCGATGTCATCCGTGATTTCAGCCGAGCCTTTTTAGAGGCCCGGCGGCAATCAGGCCCGCAAGAGATCGTTGACCCAGCATTCGACTCGCCGAAGCTACATGTTGAGCTCGAGTTTTGGCAGAACGTGGTGGTGCCGCTCGTTGAAAATGACCCGAGCGCTGTGCTAATCGCCGTGGGGCTTAACTATCGGCCGGGAAAAGTTTTGTCGCATGAAATTTTGCATGCGTTTTTCTACGAGACCCCCGAGTTACAGAAAAAAGTTGCACAATTCTGGAACGAAGAGGTCTCCGTCAATGACCGAAGGCAGTACCTAGAGGTTCTGAATAGAGAAAAATACGACCTCTCAAATCACAAGCAAGTGATCAACGAATTTTTGGCCTACACTCTCGAAGGCGGGCCGGCGGTTATATTTCCGCCGGCGCTGATCAAACGGTATCGTGCGCGCCTACGCGAGTATTTGAAGAGCGCCGGTCTTGACGTGCCCGCGCTGGCCTCCGAGTTGACGCGATAGCGCCACGCACTGATTTGCCCGAATATTGAGCAAATTGGGCTTGTTGGTGGCGATTTTGTGACTTTGCGCGCGCCAAAAAATACAAATCCCGAAGCGGTGTGCGCAATACTTGAAACTCAATTTTCGCTGTGCTATCGCCAGCTTTGAATTGTTTGAGTAAGGCCGGGGGGCTGAATGACGAGAGCGTCAAAAATGACGAAAGCTTTTAAATTCGCAATTATATTTTTATTTAAATTCACTTTAGCCGCCAGCGCGATTGGTTTTAGTTTTCAAGCGCGCGCCCAAGAAAAACTTATCTATCATGACATCAAAGTCGATTCGAGCGGCGCAATCGTGCCTTGGTACGACCCCGATTTGGGTCGCTCTTTTGATCACGTGGTTATGTCAGTTTGGAATTTTTGGGACACCATGCGGGCCGATCTTAATGGTTTGCCTTATTACATGAACCATCAAGTGTGGCGGCCTGACTTTAACGACCCGCGCGGCATTGGCGGCGATCAAATTCAAATGGCGCTTTCGTCGTGGCAATTGCTTTACGCCTACTCGGGTAACGAGCGCGTAAAACAAAACATGAAATTTCTTGCCGAATATTATTTGTCGCATTCGCTCTCGCCTGAAAATAGTGTGTGGGCGAATTTGCCCTTCCCGTACAACACCTTGATTTATTCGGGGGTCTACGACGGCGATATGGTCATGGGTCGTGGCTATTTGCAGCCAGACAAAGCCGGTTCGTTCGGGCTTGAGCTGATCCATCTTTACAAAATGACCACTGGCGATCAGTTTTTTCACACAACCTATGCGCGCTATCTCGATGGGGCTAAGCAAATTGCCCGCACGCTGTTAGACCATTTAAAAAATGGCAACGATCTCGAGTCGCCCTTGCCTTACAGAGTCAACGCTTTTACTGGCGAGATCGGGCAGTTTCCGATAAGCGGGGCGCATGGCCCAGTGATGATTGTGCAAAACTACACCACAAATTGGTCGGCGACGATGGAGCTCTTTCTTGAGCTTGAGAAGCTTGATCCGGCCAATGCCGGCGAATATCGAAAAGGGTTTGAGATTTTTATTACCTGGATGAAGGCGTATCCGCTTAAGACCAATCGTTGGGGTCCCTTTTTCGAAGATGTGCCGGGGCCAGCGGATACTCAAATAAATGCCATTACCTTCGCACGATTTATGCTCGAGCATCGCGAATATTTCGCAAATTGGCGAGTCGAAGTGCCGGCAATTTTTGATTGGGTTTATCGCACGCTCGGCAATAATAAGTGGCAGAAGTATGGCGTTGAGCTCGTCAACGAGCAATCGTCTTATCAAATGCCGGGCCAGAGCCACGTGTCGCGACAGGGGGCCACCGAGCTCTTGTATGCCGCACTTTCGGGCGATAGCTCGCGTTTTGTCAATGCGACTCGGCAGCTGACGTGGGCAACCTACATGGTTGATGACGACGGCAAAAACCGTTTTATCGGCGATGAAAATTGGCTGACGGATGGCTACGGCGATTACGTTAGACATTATTTGCGGGCCATGGCTGCCTGGCCCGAAATTGCACCGGGCAATGCCGATCATATTCTTTCGAGCACTTCGGTGATTCAACAGTCTGATTACAAAGGTCAGATCAATAAATTTTTGGTGCCTTACGTACGTACCGAAGATCTCGATAAAGTTCATGTCTTCTATCGCGCCTTCGATGACCACGGCGTTGAAATTATTCGCTTGGCCCAAAAGCCGTCTGCGGTTTTGCTCAATGGTCGCCTGGTAAAAGAAGTAAAATTAAGCCCCGAAGACGGGCCCATTGGTTACCAGTGGACTGACCTAAAAGAAGGCGGAGTGCTCAAGGTCGTGCGCAAACAAGGCTCAGAGATCGTCGTCATTGAGTGAGCTCGACGCTAGCGCCGCGGCTGCTCAAGCAAAGAAAGAGCAGCGGGCGTCAAGGGCGCCGGTTAGTGCTTGTCGTTTTTGTGGTCGGCGTCTTTTCGCCAGTCGTCGCAGTCTTTATCCCAATCGTGGTGGCCATGGTCTTCGCAACGATGTTTATCGTCGTCAGAATCTGATCGGTTTTGACCATCTTTCGTGTCTTTAAACCAAGATTTGCTTTGGCCATACCAATCACGATGGTCCTTGAACCAATCGTTACAATCACGACCCCAATCGCGTTTGTCATCGCCATCGGCTTTAGCGTGTGCATCGCTTTGAACTTCACCGTGGGTGCCGATAAGGGCATCGAGGTCCCAGTGATAATGGTGTCGGCAATCACAATAGTTACCATGCGGGTTTGTCGTGGGTGTTGGCGATGGCGTCGGTGACGGAGTTGGCGTCGGATCCGGTGTTAGTGTCGGTGTTGGCGTCGGAGTCGGTGATGGCGCCACGCTTGGTGTCGGCGACGGCACTACGCTGGGCATGGGTGTGGGAGTCGTTGTGGGTGTCGGAGTAGGCGTTGGTGACGGAGTCGGTGACGGGGTTACTGAAGGCACTGGTGTCGGCACCGGCGCGGGGCTGCTGACCACAATCGTTTGAGTCAAAAAGTAGGACGGGGTCGCACTTGAGTTTAGGTAGATCGAGGCGGTCACGGTATAGGTGCCGGCATTTGAATAAGTATATTGGGCCGAGTTGCCGGTGGCTGAAGAGGTCGAGCCATCGCCGAAGTTCCAGGTGACGTTTGAAACGGCCGCGGTCATGCAGCTCGGTACGCTGACCGTGCCTGTAACCATCTGCCCACTAGTGCCTGTGTTGGGCACGCTCAATGACAAATCTGATATACAAATATTGAGTTCGTTGTAGGCGATTACATTAATTGGCTGACTGAAAACGGCTTGCACTCCAGCTGAGTCGGTTACGGTGACACTCACGGTGAACGAACCGGCTTGATAATATATATAAGAGACAGGGGTCACGCTGGCTTGCGTGGGTGAGCCATCGCCGAAATCCCAAACAGCGCTGGTGACAGAAGCTGTGCCTGAAGCATTCAACGCAAAATTGGCAGCGACCGAAATCATGGCATATTCAGGTGCCGAGAGGGCAATGCCATCGACAGAGGCCGCTCGGCTCATTAAAACAATCTTAGATTGAGACAGGCTTGTCGGGGCGGTGTTTTGGCAGGCGATAAGGGCAAAAGACGCGCCAAATGCCAGTGGTAACGCAAGAGAGCTCTTTAGGCGTGTTATAAAGGCATTGGATTTCATGACGGCCCCCTTGAATTAAACCTCTAGTCTAGTCTTTGTTTTCACGAGGTGAAGTAAAACCGAACTTTCGAATCAAGATGGCATATGGTCCTGTAAACGAAATTGACAGAAAAACGAACTTTCAAAAATGTTGTCTTTAATGCTTAATCTTTTGACAGCGCTTTTACGGCAGCGGTTTTGTCAAAAGTATAGACCTGTCTATTCGTTTTGCAGTCGTAGCGCAGATATATTCACTTCAGGGCCTGGCATGCCGGTTGCTCATGAACGGAGGCTGAACAACCCTTTTTACGCGGAGTCAAAATGAACAAGTTACTCAAGTCATCAATTGTCGCAATAGCATTTGCCGGTATCGCCGTTATTGGTTGTACGCGAAATGTATCTCACAATGCCCCAGCCGCGGTGACGCCAGCACCAGAGCCTAAAGTTTCAACGAAAAATTACGAGCTAGGCAATATGGCGATTAGCGTAGGGGTTGAAAGCGAAGAGGGCAAAGTTGTTTGCTGGGCTTTCATAAATGAAATGGGAGTGGCGGGTGCAACAGCTGACTTAGAGCCTGAAATCGGTTTGGCACCTGATGATAGCGTTGAATGTGATGGCGCAAAATTAGTTAAAAACGCGCGCGGTGGCTACGAAGTGCCAGCTGCAAAAAACGCCGCCGGTAAATTTGTGTTCAACATAAAGATTAAAGGTCAGTCGCTTACTCAAGAAATCGCATTGCCTGAAACCAAAATTGAAAATGTCGTTGTGACCCCGCTTAAAGCGGATTTTAAGGACGATAGCAAAATCGAGGTGCAATGGGCAGGTTCTTTGGTCGAAGCAGATAAGACGGCCGATTTTCTGAAATCAGCTATGGTTACGGGTGGCGAGATTGGCGATAGCTATTTGAACGATGCATTTGCATACGGCACCAGTGACGAATCGAACCAACATTTTGAGATCACCCCGCAAAATATTATGATTAGCAAGTCGACTACGGTGCCGACTACGGTTTGGGCGAAGCACGTGACCGTGAGTGCTATGGTGACGGTGACTAAAAGTTTGCCGGACCCATTTCTTGGTATCATTATGGCGAGCAATGTTAAAAAGTTTAAATTGAGATAGAGTGCCCGCGGCGGTGGCAGGGCCACGCGAGGCCTGTGCGCCGCCGGCGCTCGGGTCACGAGTCGTCGGAGAAGATTCTTGTCCGTCGGCTTCGCCTACCGCTTCTCCTACCGCTTCGACGCGCGCACGAAATTCTTGTAGTCTTCTCGCCGAGAGATTTTAATTTGCAAATGCAAGTGGTTTGAATTCACTGAATGGCGATAGATTCGAATGCCAAAGCGGCGCGCAAATTTTTCGAGAGTATGCCGCACCCGATTTTGATGTTGGCCCAGCGAACGGCCACGCGAGTCGAATTGGGCTTGGCCCTTTGCCCCAAATCTTGGCCGAAATTCACCGCGAAAGACAAGATGAATCGGTCGTCGCATCGACAGCGGCCGTTGTGATTTGCGTTTGCCCGTTAAAAGTTCGCCGCCAAATGCGTTAGTGATTTTTCGGGGTCGCCAGGCCGCCGACTGATTTTCTGACTTCGCGTGGCGGGCGGGTTGCGAGCCTCCGACACCATCGCCCCGCTTCGAAGGTCGGTGGCCCGCTAGGGGCTCGGCCCTCGTGTTTTTGGAGCGACTAAACGAAAGCCTGAGGCGACCAAATTGCCGTCAATTATTTTTTATTTCGACCAAGAGCAGCGAATTAATATTTTCGCGGAGCGGCCGCATGGCTTTCGTGGCTCTAGCGGCCCCGAATCTTCGCGCGCCCCGCAATCCTCGCAGGCGCCACTGTCTTCGCGCGCCCCACAATTTCGCGCGCCCCATAATCGCCGCCCGCAGCACCGCAATCCTCGCAATCACCACTCCCGCGCCGATACGCAGACAGGCAAAGCGGGCAGCCGCTCAGGCTCAAAGCCTGACGCCAGTACGATGGCACCTGAATTGTAGTCTCTAATGTTGAAAACAAGAGGAGCACCCCGTGCGCATCGTTAAAACGCAATGGATACGATTGGCCGTCAATGTTTTAGTCAGTTGGTTGCCGTTTAGCGGCCAGGCCGCGACAGTTGGGCTTTTAGTTGAGCCCATAAACCAGGTCAGTAGTTTAAGCGGCAATAGCTGTTCGTGGCAGCTGACCCACACTCGAGGGTACGCCGAGCCAAGCGTCAACTGGGCCAACGATCGCTCTTATATAGAGGGCATGCAAAGGGCCGAGCAGTTTGGCCAGGTAGCAACGTACTTTTCTGAACAATGGGACACCCAGGTCTATTTTACTCGAACAGCGATCCCTAACAGCGCCGGAGAGGTGTCACTCATTGACCCAGATTCAAAGGCAGTTTTTATATTTGTTCACGGTTCGGGCACTAAGAAATCGAGCGGTCGCAATTATATTCACAACATGAACACTCTCGCCAACCTCGGTTTCTCGGCGTTGGCTTTTGATATGCCCTTTCATGCTGATGGGCCGGTTGACCCGAAGCTCAATTATTCAAATCATTTTATGGAGTGGGTTCGCCAAATTGTTCTCGAAGCCAAAAAAGCCGGTAAGCCGGTTTATCTCGCCGGGCATTCTTTTGGCCCCGAAGTCGCGCTTGAGTTCGTAGCCCAATTTCCAAAACTAGTCGACGGCGTTGTGGCGCTCTCACCGGCGGGCTTCACCAAAGAGCTCGACGATTGGTACGAGAACTATACGACGAAAATGAATTTTGGCGGCGAAGTACCCGAAAATGAGAAGGGCGGTGAATGGGCTGCGAAAATGTCAGAGCAGTTTATCTGGAACAAATCAAAAACCGCTGACCCCACATTGGTGAACCCGAGACTGCGCATTCGAATATTAAGTGGCGATCGCGAAGAGTATGTGCCGGCGCCGGTGGGTGGGCCCAATAATACTCCTATAGGCCCAAACACCTACGACATTCGACCGCCATTGAAGCAAATGTTAAGAAATGCGGTCGTCACGATTGAGCCTGGTATCGGCCACTACCTTTTTGATTTCGTTGATTCTGAGGGCAACAATGTCGTAACTCGTGAACTCTTGCTCGTAGCAGGTGAAGACCCGGCCCAAGCTAAGAATTTGATCGATAAGCGGCGTAAAGAAAATGAGCGGATGTTGCCCTGGCAAATTCTATCGAAGAAGTATGCCCAAGATGCAGTATTTCGGTCGTACTGTGATTTGAAATTCGGCCCCGGCCGAGTGTTGAAGGTGGCTCGGCAGAAAGCCAACGAGAATTCAGATCAAATACTAAGGGCCTATGCCGAAGCTTGGCAGAAACGTCAGGTTGAGATTTACCAAAAGATATTGAACTCAAAAGAAACCTACCCGGCCTTCTATGCAAAACATAAAGAGGCTATTGAGCGCTTGAACCCCAAGAGTGTGAATAAGGCTTTGTTTATTCCGTTCATGTATTTTCTCGCGGCCCAGGGTGAATGACGCTAATGCGCTATAGGGCAGCAGAGAGAGCTGTTTTAGCTCGTAAAAGGCCCCCGAATGGCCCTCAGCTAAGGGGCAAAGGGGTCTTTCTGGAGATTTATTTAATATTTATCTATTCTTTTTCAAAATTGAATGAGAGCATTTGACCAAATCTAAACAGGAGAACTTCCACATGGCCAAGAAAAAAGCAGCGAAAACGAAGAAAACCGCTACAAAAAAAGCTCGTAAACCAAATGCAGCGTTTATGAAGGCACTTAAGCCAAGCGACAAACTTGCAGCAGTCGTTGGCGCAGCCGCCCTACCACGCACGCAAGTGGTTAAGAAAATTTGGCAATACATCAAGAAACACGATTTGCAAAACCCGAAAAATCGTCGAAACATTCTTGCTGATTCAAAGCTAAAAGAAATTTTCGGTAAAGCTGAAGTAACTATGTTCGAAATGACAAAGTTAATCAGCAAACACCTTAAGTAGTTTTTGTTTCAAGATTCACGGGCTCGGTTCACGGGCCCCTGAATTCATCGTCTGATGATGAATCCATTTTCTCAAGTTCAATTAAAACGCTCCATACGTCCTTAGAATCAAAAAGATTACCTATTTAAAAGATAACAGTCGAATATGCATATAAAGTTGCTTATATTGGCACCGTTAAATCGGGCTAATAATAAGGAGCATTTATGAAATCAGTTTTCGCCGCTTTTTTTGCTTTATCGATTATGGCTTCGGCCAATGCGGTTCAGGCCAATTCAAATTGTACAATTTCAGCCGAAGAGCACAAAGAAACGAATATCGAGTATGAAGTTGGGTTTCAGTGCCCGTTTGTCGCGTTGGTGGCAGAAAAAACCACGAAACTTGAGTTTGTCGGTGGCGCAAGCGGTGAGTGCAAATTTGTTTCGTTTGAAGAAGTAAATAATAAGAATGTTCTCGTATTGTCGATGGACGCCTCGAAAGAAAATATTATGGTCGGCCAGGGTTGTCTGGTGAAGGTCACCTTCGGCAATGGCCATTTTCGAACTATCAGCATCAACGCCGTCGAAAACTAACCGCAGATTAACCGTAGATTAACCGCAGATTAACATTAGGTGGTTCAGCCAATTTGGCCCACCAGTGTGACAGCACGGCTCTAAATAACAACCATTCGCTTTCTAAAATTCTAATTTTCGCGATTCGCTCGAGGTAAACGCATTCGAAGCGATTCTGGCACACAAGATGCAGTGCGCTCCTATGTCTTAACATCTGACGTAGGGGGCTGCGTGAAAACTTTATTGGTACTTTCATTTCTATTCGCCTTTTTGGCAGTCGACGTAAATCCGGCGGTGAGCCAGCTTAATAAAGCGGCGTCCACCGTCAAAGCACAGAGTAAGAAAATTCAAATTCGGCAAATCGATCTGGCTCAGCACACCGTTGTATTTCAGGCTCGCGGAGTAACGGTCAGGCCAGGCCAGTCTCTCATTGTCACGAGCAGGGACGGGGCCCAATGCAGTCTTGTTGTTCAAAGTCTTAAAGATAATCTTGCTTTAGCTGACTCGAGATCATGTGCCTTTGCCCCATCTCTGCGAGTTGGCCAAATCGCCGAGTTAAGCTTGGCGGAGGCTCGGGACGGGCGGGCAGCGGGCGATGCGTTTCATTCGTCGGGGTCGCCGCAGTACGGGTCACCAGGCCTGTCGTCAACAATGAGCCGTCTCAAAGAAGTCGTGCCCGCTGGCGAGCTAACGGGTCTCGCGGCTTTCGGCTTTTACGATATGACAGATTCTTTCAAGGGCGACATTAGCGCCAACGGGGCCTCTGCCGCATCAACTTCAAATTCAGAAACTGCATTTGGCTTGGGTGTCGAGTACGCTCAGTACAGCGTTCAGTCGTTTGGATATTATATAGACGGGGCTTATGAGTTCGGTCGAGATCTCAAGTCGATCAACGTTAATAATCAAACAATTAATTATAATCCCAAACCGAGCGTCGCATTTTTTCTAATCGGCGCCGGGGCCAATTTCGCAATCAGTGAAAACTTCTACGGCTTCGGCGGAGCTAATTATAATTTTCCGTCGGTTACCAATGGTGGCAATCTCAAAAGCGTTGACGGTAAGCTCGGCTTCGAAGGCGGTGTTGGCGCGCGCTTGGCCGGTCAGTTCACCATTCAAGGGCTTTACCGCAAATTAAATATGACCGGCACTGGTAACGGTTTCAGTCTCGACAATCTGTCGGCATCGGGTGCGATGCTGCGCGGTGGATACATGTTTTAAACAACGGCCGAGGGTGCGCCTGCACTTTCGCCTATATTGAAAAGGGGACCCAACATGAAAAGTTATTCTAAAAAGATTCTAAAAAATCTTCGACGCGCCATCGGTGTTTTGATTATTGCCATAACGCCCGCCGTACATTCGGCCGACGTCCCGCTTGCTGTTAAAAATCTCTACTATCGTTGCTACTACCGTGGGCCGAGTGCTTCAGGTGAAAAAGCCGATTTGGCGGGCACAGAACGTGTTGTGATTGGCGCGCAGGGTTCGAAAATCGATCTGCAAATGTATGCTTCGCCTACCGCAAGCCAGAAAATAATTTTATATTTTCATGGCAACGGTGAAACTCTAGCGGATATTTCAGATCTTTTTATACTCGCCCAAAAAGAGGGTGTTTCGATTGCGGCCTACGATTACCCCTGCTTTGGGCGTTCGCAAGGGGTGCCCTCAGAAGAAACAAACGTACAGGCGGGGGTCGACGTGTTGAAGCGAATCAAGGCACAGTTTCCCCAGGCAAAAATTAGCCTTTGGGGTTACAGTTTAGGGGCCGGTGTTGCCATGGCTGTCTACAATCGAAATCTTACTACTCAAGCTGCCGATGTTAGCTCGATGGTTCTGGTGAGCCCTTGGGATAGTTTTCAAAAGCTCTGCAATGCGGTTTCGCCAATGTCGATTTTTTGCAGCAGTCAGAAGCTGAGCGGTAACTACTATCAACTGGCGGCCATGGCTTCGCAGGTCAACGTGCCAACAATGGTGGTTTATTCGAAGCAAGACAAGCTTATCCCCGCTGCGCAATCAGAGCGCGTGTATAGTATGATCCCGAAACAATTTGCTTTTAAAATTGTCGAAGGCGGCGGCGGCCATAATGCGATTTACACCCCCGACATTTTCACAAGCATTCTTAAATTTTTAAAAGAAGACGGGCTGCCTGATGATTCACGCGTAATTTCGGGTGTGCCGAATTAATTTTTGATCTCGATCGCATTTTTTACTTTCTCAGATGAGCCCGGGTAACACTGGGCTTTTTTTTACTTTTTAGCCCGTCTGACCTTGTGCGCATGCAATTCGAATGTGCGTGCGGATTCGTCTCAATCAAAAGGCCAACTTGTCCCTATTTTTTAAAATTCAAAATGCGATGGTCAATTTCGAACCCCCAGTTGGCATTATTTCGTTCTGTGATTCGATTTCTTGTTTTGTCGAGTGGCCCTCGGATTGCTCTGGTATCTCGCTCGGAAACCGTTAACCAATCAGATTCTTCAAAATGAGTCTGAGAAACTATGAGGAGGTATCTGTGAAATGTTCATATCTACTGTCAGCCGTGTGGCTGGTTGTCGGCATTCAGTTGCCAATAACTGTGCAAGCGCAAGCGAACGATAGTATCGACGTTGCCGTCGATCAAAGTTCTACGCTGACAGTCGCAACAGCCGCTGAGGATGACAGTAACAATGCAGTATTGCCCGCCCCGCGCCCGACGCCCGCGCCGCGTCCTGGCCCCGGCCCGCGTCCTGGCCCCGGCCCGCGTCCTGGTCCCGGCCCACATCCTGGCCCCGGCCCACATCCTGGCCCCGGCCCGCATCCTGGTCCCGGCCCACGCCCTGGCCCACATCCTGGCCCCGGCCCGCATCCTGGTCCCGGCCCACGCCCCGGTCCGGATCCTGGCCCCGGCCCGCATCCTGGTCCCGGCCCACGCCCCGGTCCGCATCCTGGCCCCGGTCCGCATCCTGGCGGCCACGGTCCGCACTATGGGCACCCAGGTTATCATGGCGGTGGCCCTCGCCCAGGATATCACTACAATTGGAATTGGCGACACGATCGCTTTCCGTACTGGTGGCGCGCCGAGCTCTTCTTTCCGGCATTTGCATGGGCCATAGAAACTCCACGCTATTGGTGGCAGTGCACATCATTTGATGAGTCGATGAATGCATATTCAGCCGTAGCGCCGACCATGCAAGAGGCAGCATACAATGCCTTGTTTGATTGCGGCGGAGAAAGCTACGAGGACGGATGTTACATTCCAGAAGGGTATTGTAATTTGGCCGATTAGCGAAGCGGCCCAATACAATTCAGATTTCAAGGGGCGAGCTCGAGGGCTCGTCCTTTTTTTTATGTGATTGGCAAATTAAAATGAAACGAGCTGCCGTGGCCCAATTTACTTTGCGCCCAAATCTTGCCGCCATGACCTTCGATAATACCTTTAGAAATTGACAGCCCAAGCCCCGAGCCAGATCTCTTAGTTCGTTTGGCCTGCCAATAGCGATCGAAAATATTCGGTAAGTCATTATCGGCAATGCCAGAGCCGGTGTCTGCGATGCTAAACTGAATTTTGTTTTTCTGCAGACTGACCGAAACATTAATAAAGCCGTCATTTGGAGTAAATCGCATTGCATTGCTGATAAGATTCGAAAGCACTTCAAAAATGCGCTCTGAATCACAACTCAGTAGTGGCAGATCGGCTGAGATCTCTGTCGCTAGAGTAATGCCGCTTTTGACTGCGAGCGGTAGAAACATTTCATTCGATCGTCGAAGCAGGTCATCGACCCGAGTCTTTGATTTCTCAATTTTCAGCGAGCCCGATTCGAGCTGAGAATAATCGAGAAGGTCGCGAATCAAATTGAGGGCGGTGACTGTCGATCGGCCGATGCTGTCAATTATGTCGGAGGCTTTAAGCCAAGGCCCGAGCGTTGTCTCGGGCGGTTGAAATCTTTTGGCGTGCTCGACGCCGAGCTCAATGGCCGCCAGCGGATTTTTCAAATCGTGCGATACGATAGCGACGATATCCTCTCTGACCTGAATGGCTTTTTGCGCTTCTCGAAAGAGGCGAGCGTTATCGATCGCAAGCGCCGAGTGCAGCGCAACTTGGCCAGCCAAGGCCAGGTCAATTGGCGAAAATTCTCTTTCTCTTCGAGTAAGGGCAAGAACGCCGACGACCTTGTTTCGCACGATGAGGGGCTGACCGATGTACGATTTCACGCCAAGATTTTTTAGATAGGCGAGATGCGGGCCATCAATTGCAACCTGCTCGATGTCTTCGTCGGTGACGACAGTTGAGAGTTGCGCTTGACCGGTGCGGGCGACGAGAGGCGACCCAAATGTTGCATCAAGGGTTAACGGATAGTTCATAAGCTTTTGAAAAACAGCAAAATGAAAATTCGGGTCGCCACTGGCCGAAGCCTTAGGCACCAAAGTGTCACCCTCGATAATATAGATAACGCAAGTATCGCCCAAGCGATTGGCCAATTGCGTGGTAATGATCTGAAGACGTTCTTGATAATCTGTTGTTTCGTTTAATTTGCGGCTGTTCTCAAGTAAAAACTCTTGGTTGGATTCAATTCGATAGCGTTCGGTCATGTCGCGAATGGTAGCTAAGACCGCTTGGCCATTTTCAGCGTGAACGGGTGTTACGTCGATATCGACCGTCACTTCGGTGCCATTCTTTTGTTTAGCTAGAACTTTGGTTAGTTGGACACTGCGAACTTCAGTCTGATGCGCGCGGTAAAATTCGCGCGACCCAATATGGTTTAAGTTCTCGCTTTTCGGCATTAAGATTTCAATCGGTTGGCCAATTAGTTCGTGGGTTTCATAGCCAAAAAATGTGCTCAGTCGTCTATTGACTACTTCGATACGGCCATTGGCATTTACCATTGCGATTGGGTCGCAGGCGTGACAGGTAAAGTCGCGAGCATCTACTTTGGGGCTTTCGGCCGATTCAGTTTCAAGACTCATTGCTCAACTCTCTTCATGCGCAGTAAATGCGGGGTATTTTTGCGACCATTCGTCAGATCGTGGCATAAGCCAAAACATAACGTTGTAGTAAAGCCAATGTGGCATGAGTCGTCGCATCATATTGAAGACAAAGGCATCGAGGCTGATCGGTACCCAAAGCGGCGGATTTTCGCTTTCAATAACACCCAATATTTTTTCTGCGATCTCTTCGGGTGTTGTGCGCGAAAGTTTCATAAGTTTTTCAATAAACGGAGTGATCGAGCGATAATAGAGTGAGTAGGGCCCGAGCAGGCTTTCGCTGAGTTGGGCTTTTTTCGAATAATAGACATTGCGATAAGATTCAGAATGAACGAACCCCGGTTGAACGATGCTGACCTTAACTCCAAATGGTTTCATTTCATACCAGAGCGACTCTGAGGCGCTTTCGAGAGCGGCTTTCGACGCGCTGTATGACCCCATGGTTGGCATTGCCACTAAGCCGCTAACCGAAGAGATATTAATAATTCGGCCGAAACCTTTTTCGCGCATTGTCGGCAAGACCATTCGAGTTAGAGACATTGGCCCGAGATAGTTTGTTTTCAACTGATGAAGCTCTGAATGTTCGTCCATATGTTCTAGTACCGATCGATAAGAAATCCCGGCGTTGTTAATGACAATGTCGACCGCTCGCCATTTTTTATAAATCTCGCCTACGACGTCAACGATCTGCTCGTCATCGGTCACATCGAGCGCTCGAATCAGAAAGCGGGCGTTGTCGCTAAACTTAGATTCTAAAGCTGAAAGTGAACTCGCGCGGGCCGTTACGACAACGCGGTATTGTGGCATCGCCCATAGCAGTTCAGCCAACGCTTTACCAATACCTGAACTACATCCGGTGACTAATATCACAGGCTGGTAGCCTTCAATGTGTGCTAAGCCCACACGAGGCCTGAGTTGATAGGTTTTATGGGGCGCTCTATTTGAATAGTCGGCTTGGCCGGTGGCTTTAGATCTGAAGGCTGGGGCGACAAAACGGATCTGATGGTTTTAATGCATTGATCTTTCGTAAAGGGTTTTCTCAAGAACGCGATTTTACTGCCGTCAGCGTTGACTTGTTTTTTGAGCCGATTCATGTCGACCCCTGAGGTAAAAATCAAACGGTCTGTGAGGGCCTCTCTGTATCTCTCATATAGATCGATGCCGGTTTTTGACCCAGACACAAAAATATCCGATATTACGACATCAAACACTTCGCCTGTCGAAATTGACTGATCTAAATAGGTGCCGGCCTCTTTAGCGCTCGTGGCCCAGGTGTATTCGAAATGCGGGTTAATCTCTTTAAGAACCAATGACCAAATGGTTTCCCAGGTCATGTCGTCTTCCACAATTAGAGCGCGCGGCGGCCGTTGCCGACCGTTGTCGATAAAATTCATTTGATTTCCCCATCCCGTTACTTAAGTAGGAGTCTCTTAAGCTTTTAATATTGATAAGCAAGTGGCGTGCCATCGGCTGCCCAATGAGAAGACCTTAAATATTTAAGGATAGAGAGAGAAATGGGCCAACATGTCACATTGAAATGACATAATTACATTTGCGCGGTTTCGGTAGTTGGTAACGCCGCATCAGTCTTCGGATCTTCGTAATAGAGCGTATCCGACCGTGCTAAAAAAAGACGACCGCTGTTTGCGATGCGGCCGTTAACTACGAATCTCCGTCGCCGAAATGTCTCAGCGCAAGTCGATTGCCCAATTTGCGAGACGATTTGCCATTCAGCAGTTCGATATTCTTGTCGAGTAGGCGGTTCCGTCGCTCTCGAACCTGGCACGATCATTGCTGTTCTAAGAAACAAAAGTGGAGGTTGCTATGATAGAAACTCAACGTGCGAGTTCGGTGGCATTAGGTAGTCAATTTGTCGGGCAAGAAATGGCTCGATGGAGCGACTTGCTTAATAAGCGAAGAAAGGTTTTGCTCGTTGTCGAAGACACGATAAAGAGGCACGCCTTTTCAGAATTGTCGGCCGAAGGCACAGGCGAGATTTCGAATGCGCGTCTTCATTCAGCAGACCTAGCGACCAACACCCAAGAGATTGGGGTGCTAGAGTCCTTATCAGAAAAGAACATCAAAAGTATCCACGAAATCGAAGAGGCCCTCGATCGGCTGAGCGCCGGTCAGTTTGGTCGCTGTCAAAACTGCGAAGACCCCATTGCTGTTGAACGATTGAAATTAGTTCCTGAATCGCGATTCTGCGTCGACTGTGAGCGAGAATTCGAAAGTGCCCAGAAGCAGATGGCCAAACAGCCAAGAACAAATGAGGTGGGTGCGAATAGAGAATCGATCAAGGCATTGCGCGTTCTGAGTCAAATATCTATTGCTGATATTATGCAAGAGAACCCGGTGACAGTTAATGCAAACGAGAGTCTAGATAGAGCTCTTGAGCTGCTGTCGGAAAACAAATTTCGCCATTTGCCAGTTGTTGACGATGATGGAAACATTCAAGGCCTCATTTCTGATAGAGATCTACTATCGGTTTTGTTGCGCGTCCGCCCCGACCGATTGTCTGAACGGCTTGAAAACTCGTGGAGCAAAAGGCGCGTCGGCCAAGCGATGACAAAAAACCCAGAAACGGTTGGGCCAGAAACGACACTATACGATGCGGGCACTCTATTTCTCGATAACCAAATCAGTTGTCTGCCAGTAACCGAAGGCAATCATCTAGTGGGCATTGTGACAGAGTCTGACTTTGTAAGACTCGTAAGTCAAAACTCGTAATGGCAGTGCTTCTAGAATGGGGGCGGTGTGAAAAATGCAAAGTGGGTTGTGGTTCTCGATTCTGAACTGAAACATTTGTTGCCTCAATTTATTGAACACCGCTGCCAAGATCTAGCGCTGATTCGTGGTAGTATTGCCCGCTCAGATATTGCGGCGTTAAAAAAACTTGGTCACAATGTTATTGGGCCGTCGGGCGCATTTGGGTTCGAGTATCTCGTGCAAATGGGCAGTGAAATTGAGACTGCTGTGGCGGATGAAGACTTCAACGCATTGAAAGAGATCGCTGATCGTTACGAATACTTCATGCAAAATTACCACATTGTCTATCGCAAGCCAGAGGCGGTAGCCGAATTTTAGTTGGCCATTTCGAGGCCCTCTTCGATTGGTTCGGCCTCGTCCCCCGAAAGCATGCCGTAGAGTTGTTCTTTTCGATAGAGAGTGCGGCGGCTAATTCCTAAAATTTTAGCAGCGACCTCTTTTTTGTTTTCGGCCTGGCTTAAAATCATTTTTATATAGCGCTCTTCTAACTTCTCCAATGTTGGTCGATCGAGTAATATTTGATCAACAGTTTGGCGGGCCTCAGTTAAGGCGCTTTCTAAAATCACTTCTTTTTCTATAAAGGTCCCGCGACTTAGTATCACGGCCCTTTCGATCACGTTTTCAAGTTCGCGAACGTTACCAGGCCAAGGGTGGGCCATCAGCACCGCCATCGCGTCAGCTTTGATGCCTTTAATTTTTGAGTCATTTTGCGCAGCAAATTTGGCGATAAAGGTTTCAACGAGTAGGGCGATATCTTCGGGCCGCTCGCGCAATGAAGGCACTCGAATTGGGATGACGTTGAGTCGGTAGAAAAGATCTTCGCGAAATTGCCCCTGCGTCACCAAATGCGCTAAATTTCGATGGGTGGCCGAAACGAGACGCACATCAATTTGCCTTAGCTCGCACCCACCAACCGGGCGAATCTGTTTGTCCTGCACCACACGTAAGAGTTTGGCTTGAAGAGTAAGGCTGAGATCGCCAATTTCATCTAGAAAAAGTGTGCCGCCGTTAGCCTCTTCGAAAAGCCCCAATTTATCATTGATCGCGCCAGTAAAAGAGCCCTTAACGTGACCAAATAGCTCGCTCTCGAGCAGATGCTCTGGGATGGCCGAGCAGTTGAGGGCAATAAACGGTTTTTTCTTGCGGTTGCCGGTGTAGTGCAGAGCGCGAGCTACTAGTTCTTTACCCGAGCCACTTTCGCCCGAAATAAGTACATTGGCCGAGGCCGAAGCCACTAATCGAATCAGTTCAAAAAGTGATAGCATTGGCGCGCTTTTGCCAATTATTGTGTCGAGATTGAACGATTTGTTTAGCTGCTGTCTTAAGTTGACGTTTTCTTGCCGCAGATTAACATTTTCAAACGCACGCTTGACCTGAAGAATGAGTTCTTCGCTCTTAAAAGGTTTTACCAGTACATGGTAGGCGCCGGCTTTCATCGATTCGATGGCCATTTCTACAGAGCCGAACGACGTCATCATAATTGTTATGACTTCAGGATGATCGACTCGCATCTTCTTAAGCAGCATCAAGCCATCAATGTCTTTCATTTTGTAATCAGTAATAAGTACATGCGGGCAATCGCTTTTAAATTTAACGAGGCCTTCTGAGGCGCTTGAGAATCTTGAAACTTGAAAACCCTCGCTAGCGAGAATTTCAGTTACAATTCGGCCCATCTCTAAATCGTCATCGACGATAGCAATTCTTTTATTCATGTCGGCACATCCCCCGTCAAAAAACTCACAAGATAATACTGCTCTGTACATATTAAGTCGGCGAGAAAAATCTGTACCATACAAAAGCAATGATTAGGTATGGCATAAATCTTCAAAGCGACGAGACAAATTGTCCGATTTGTATTTTTATATAAGTTTATTATGTGATCTGAAAATTTGAGACATGAATTTGTTAGAGAAAAATGGAGTGGTGGCGCGTTAGACGGTCTTGGTAAAAATTCCGTCTAACGGCTCCGCCACTTCAAAAGTAGAACTGCCCATTGGGTTTTACCCAGAACAGCTCAAGAGCTGGACTATCAAAAGAAGCTTACCCGTGTTTACTTTCTGCTTAAGTCGATCTCCTAACATACACAGAAAGAATCAAAGTTGACTTCAATCTTCGCACCTCACACGGTTAAATATGAAATGCCGCCACAAGAGCGTCACCAAGTGCGAACTCGGCGCGCTTTACTCCAAAGATCCTCGTTCTTTGCAGAACTTCGCGATCTTATCCGCCCCGCCAGTAGGCGACGCAGTTGGTTTCGCTAGCACTATCGACTGTTGCCAATCGACATCGCTAACTTTTCCAACCACTTTTGCTGACACCGGAGTGGTGTCACCGACCCATCAGTGGTTCCGTGCTTTCGCCAAAACTCATTCTCGACATGTCGTCCTCCCATTCTTAGAGAAGTTGTCGGCTGCTCACGCGCAGTTCTTCGCCGACAATTCTAGCCTTCGCCAATGTTCAGTGGCTCGGCCTTCTCCTCAGTCTCCCGTTGTTCGTTCCGAACGTTCAAAGACTGCTGAACTTTTGAGGTTCGCTTTCGCTACAACCTACCGATTTACCAAGCCCCCAACACGAACATGTCAGAGACTTTGTCGGTCAGCATACGAAAGGTTTTTCAGGCCTTTCGTTGACCCAGGCTACAACAGCAACCGCGAGATTCTGTTGACGGGTCTTACACCCGCTTGAGTTTCGACTAGCATCGCTGCTATCGAACACATAGTAGGCTTAAGCAGTATTTGTGCCAGCGTAGAATTCGGCAGAAGATTCGATTTAAATTGATTTGAGCCTCATGCCGCTAATATTGGCGAGACAAATTGGCAATCATTGAGTCATTGTTCGCAGAAGTAAGATTCTGACCTCCGAAGTCATGCGGCTTCGCATCGAGTAAGAGTTTGTATCTTCGTTTGTGCAAGAGGATATTTGAATTGTATGAGAACGAGTCGTGTTCGAACCCTTGCGCGCTATATAGACAAGCAAGGCCAAGTGATTGGTGGCCTTTTTCCGGCTATCTTAGAAAAGCCGAAGGGTTCGCGTGTTCATGCGCTTAGGGTGGCCACTCGTCGACTGCGAGCGAGTCTTTGGTTATTACGGCACAGTGAGCCGCAGTTGAAATTTTCAAAGTTTAAAAAAAAGTTAAGGTCGATCGGTCGCATCGCAGGCGAACTTCGGGCGCTCGACGTTGCTGTCGGTGATGCCGAAAAATTTGAGATCAAACATTCGAGCTTAAAAAAGCTCCGAAAAAAGACAAGAAAGAAATTTATCGTTGTGTTGAAAGAATTTAACATTGAGAAAATGTTAAGCGAAATTGATAAAGTGGCTAGCGATGTCGCCGAGGCGCCTGATTTTGATTTTGCCCGCGCCCTAGCTGGTCTACGGCGCCGCCTCATGCCGCTGCGATACGGACACACAAGTCTCAAGAGGCTTCACCAACTGCGCATCGAGGTTAAGAAAACGCGTTACGTCTTAGAGGCCCTTGGGCGGCCGGTTCACCCATTACGAGTTTTTCAGGGTTGGCTCGGTAGAGTTCATGATATCGAGGTTCTTGAAGATAGAGCCTTATCCAATTCTAGGACGCAAAGAGATCGGGCTGAGTGTTTGAGAAAAAGCAATAAACTCGCTGGCCCGGCGCTTCGTTTTGCATTTCAACAGCTTGCAGATCGAAGGAGCCATCACGTGCCAACGAAGACTCAGGGGGGCATTAAATGAAATCGAGGCCGTCGCTCGTGGCTCTTTTGCGAAAAGGTGATTTCATGAAATCATCCGAGGGTAAGGCTTCAGGTGATAAAAACGATGCTCGCCTTCAAAAGCTGCAGCTCAAAATGCTGCGCATTCAGCAAGGGGTCTGGAGTCAGAAAAAGCGCGTGATCATTGTCTTTGAAGGTTTCGATGCCGCAGGCAAAGGCGGCGCCATTCGAAGGCTGATTGAGGATCTTGATCCGAGAGGCTACCAGGTGTTCGCCGTGGGCCCGCCAACGAAAGATGAGCAGGGGCGGCATTACTTATTTCGCTTTTGGCAAATGTTGCCTCCTCCGGGCACATTAACGATTCTTGACCGCTCATGGTACGGGAGGGTTTTGGTCGAGAAGGTTTCAAAACTCGCACCGAAAGAGCGAATTGCAGCGGCCTATAGCGAAATTTGTGAGCTCGAAAAAATGTTGATGGCCGATGGGGTTGAGATTATCAAAATATTTCTGGCCATCGACAAAGACGAACAGCTGAGGCGATTTGAACAGCGCTTGGCCGACCCTTACAAGCAATGGAAGTTGACCGAGGCTGACGTTGAGAGCCGTTCTCAGTGGGGCCAATATGTTGTTGCCGTTGAAGAAATATTTAAGAAAACCCATACCCGCCAATCTCCGTGGCATCTAGTCGCGGCCAACGACAAGCACTATGCGCGAAAACAGGTGCTAACTATTGTCACTGAGCAATTGCAAACCCATGGTCGCTGGATAGAGAGCAAAGCGCAAGCCAAGCATGTGCGCTCACTCGAGTCGGCACTGCACGAATTGGGTTTGAAAGAGAAATCGTTAAGATGAATAAGCAAACGGTTTTAGAATCACACGCGAATTCGGTTGAGTGGTCTTAGTTTTCTTCGGAGCTTCAATTTGTGACGTGCGAACTGGCTTCGGGCGATAGAAGAAAAGAACGGGGCATTTCGCATTCAATAGAATGTCTTTTGCGACACTGCCGAGCACCATTTGACTAATCGGCCCCGAACGGGTCGCCAAGGCGATTAGACTGATTTTTTTCTTTTTGGCAATATCAAGAATTTCAGTCGCGACGTATTTTTGTTTTTCAAGAACCATGACATCGCACTTTATATTTTCGTTTTTAAGTTTTGTCGAAAGCCGATTGGCTTTGGTTAGCTGAGAGGCAATTTGGTCCTTTAAAATACTGGTCATACTAAATCGCGGGGCCTGCCAGACATCGTAGAATTCGCTCGGGTAATATATTGGGTTCTCTACCTGATTATAGACTAGAACCTTTGATCTAAAGGCCTTTGCCCAAGGTATCAATCTTTTCAGCGCCATTTCTGATTCGACGTCTAGATCGGTCGGGAACAAAATTGTGTTAGGCCGCCCCGTGGATTTAGTGGACGGATTAAGCACTAGGACGGGCACGCGAGATGTAGAAATGAGAGTTTCAGAAAAGCCGCCAAGCCGAAACATAATGCCGCCGGGGCGCATTCGAGTATTAGCAAAAACGAGAGTGGCCTTTTGTTTTTCAGCGTATTTAGCCAATTCAGCGGCCAGCCCCCGGGTTGAACCGGTAGCCGCGTATATAAAGTGCGGGGCAAGAAACCCATTGGTTTTGCATTTCTTTAGATAGTTTCGCGCCGCGATCTCCGCCGCTTGCTTGTTTTTATCTTCCCAAAGGCGCGGCATTTCAATGGGTAAGTTCATAAGCGATGTCGAAATAACAGTGACCGGCTGCACATCACACTTGAGGTAACGAGACCAAATTTTTAATTCTTTCACAATATCTTTTGCGTAGTCTGGCTTTTGCGTGGGGTCTATGGCCCATATTATTTTTTGTTTTTGTGACTGATCGAGCGTTGCGTTCGCCATAAATTCCTCCTAAATTAAAATCGTCCATTCGAGAGTTTTGCAAGACCGATACCAAGCTGAACGCGAATGTGCGCCACCAGGGTGATGGTTAAGCTGGCTCTTGTGACGATTTGGCCCCCGTGGTGCCCGGCGTTGTCTCAATGGTTGCATTGGCAATGTTGCGTCGAGCGCCATTGACATTCGAAGTGGCCTCCGATTCACTTTAGGGTACATCTGGCAACAACAGGAGAATAGTATGAAGGGCAAAGTCGTTGAGAAAATGTTTAAAGCGGTTGATCTTCAGCCGGGCACTTATTTTTGGTGTTCTTGTGGCGAATCAAAGAAACAGCCGTTCTGCGATGGTTCGCATTCGGGTTCGAAGTTTCAGCCTCGTAAAGTTGAAGTGAAAGAAGCGACTCGGTTAAAAATGTGTCTTTGTAAACAGACCTCATCACCCAATGGCACCTGCGACGGAAGCCACAATTCTGCCTAGGTTTCTTGGTAGTTAAAGACAGCGTACGAATCAAGCTGCTTTTTTTGTCGCGGTGTTTGGTTCGTAGATAATTTCGTCTGAAAAGAATCGTTTTTGACAATCGGCGAGGCTGTTTTTCATAATGGCCCGTTTAAAACCTTCATCGATTCGAATCCACTTAAGCGCAAGGTCTGGCGGGAACTTAACTTCGTCGAGCGCTTCTTTCAGAAATCGCCCGCGCAAATCCCACATCTCTTGATCAACGAAAATATGAGGGTGAGCATCCGTCGGCCATCGGCCGCAATAGATTTTGGGGCCGCCAAGGGCACCGAGTATGAAATCTGTTTGCTGGGCCGTGATATGCTCTTGTGGTACTTTTCGAAAGACCTTCGACATCCAAGGGTGTTTGTAAACGCGCTCATAGAAAGCGGTGTTCACCTTGAGAATCTCCTGTTTTAGCCATACGAAATCCATACTAGACTTATCGGTAGGTTTTTTGGCTTTATAGATGTCTATAATGAAGCGAATCGGCTTAAAGTGCCCCATCGTTTGCGATTATCAAAATGAGACGATGATGCTCGTCACACTCCAATTTCTTAAGTTAAGTTAGACGCAACCAATTGATGATCACTGACATAGGGTCGAATTGGGCCGGGTTTGAAGGTCAAGCCAAGCCTGCTATTAGATCAATTGTAGGGGGCGCCGAGCTTGGCAAAGTGACAAAATTGCGCTCGAGATGAAGAGTTTGACACCTTTGCATTCGGCAACGATTTCGCAACACTTTTCAGATGCCGCTCTGAAATTAAGGGCTTAGGGGGCTGGCATGCATACGGTTCCAACCTTGCAATTAGAGACTATCAAGAGCGACCTCATACAGCACATCGGTTCAGGGGTTAGCTTCAAAATAACTATTAGATTTAGAATTAGAAACTTTTAACGAGAGGTGAAGTATATGAATAAATTAACATTGATCGGCTTAGCGATGTTCGCACTAGCCGCAATCGGTTGCTCAAGCGGCAGCTCAAATAATAACCCGAACACAAACAACGGTTATAGTTTGATTAACGGAAGTTGCGTACAAACGACGACCGGGTACCCCGCTCCGAACCAGAGCCTTTGCATAAGCAATGGCGCGGTGATCTCGCAGCAGTGCATGGGTCAATATTACTATCTCGATCCGCAACAGGGTTGGTTTACCGGCATGTGCGGTGGTTACCCCAACGTTTGCTCGGGCCGCTTACTGTACACGGCATCTGGCCAACGCGTTCAGTGCATGTAATCTAGTTCGCGCAGATAAGCTAATTATCGAGGCCACACCAGTTGTGGCCTTGAGTTTTTAAGTCCTATCAATTTGCCGGTTGAATTACTCTAGCCGGAACTCAAAAGCGAAGATAAGCTCAAAAGATGTCGTCTGAAACTTCTTTGCACCCCAAATCATTATCCAAGGCAAATTCAGCGCCTCCATACTGGGTTCGTTTTTTTGAAACTCTCACCTATTTTTTAAAGCTCGGCACCGTCGGTTTTGGCGGGCCGCTCAGCCTCGTCGCCATGATGCAAAAGGAATTAATTGAAGACCGACACTGGATCAGTCAGGACGAATTTAAACAAGCTTTCGTTTTAATCAAATCTATGCCAGGCCCGGTGGCCTTTCAAACCGCGGTATTTTTGGGGCGCAAGCGCGCCGGTCGGCTGGGCGGTCTTGCGGCCGCGATGGCCATTATCTTACCGGCCTTTTTAATGATGCTGGTCTATGGCTACTATTATGATCTTATTAAAAGCAATCGAAGTGCCCAATTATTTTTGGCCGGGATGCAAGTTTCTGCGGTCGTGGCGATTCTATTTGGTCTCAAATCATTTTTTCTGCCTTACGTTCGCCGCATCGACTACTGGTTAATTCTGATATCGGCCGCGTTGCTTTTCTATTATCAAGTTTTACCCGAGCCGGTCTTGATTATCGGTGGGGCGGCGTTGTGGGCGGCAAGACGAAAATTATTTTCATCAAACGGCAAATCGGGTGGCGTGGCGCTGTCTCTTTTTGTGATGGACCCTAAGTTTGTCGACCTAGTTCTTGTGTGTGCAAAAGCCGGGGCTATTGTTTTTGGCACCGGTCTCGCCATTGTGCCGATTCTTGAGCATGATTTCGTTTCCCGCTTGCACTGGATGACCCATGCCGAATTTATGGATGCGGTCGCCATCGGCCAAATTACTCCGGGGCCGGTTATGATTTCGGCAACTTTTATAGGTTTCAAAATTTTTGGCATTAAGGGCGCACTTGCTGCCACAATTGCGGTTTTTGGCCCGAGCTTTTTTCACATGATGACGTGGTTTAATTCGGCAATTCAGTTTTTGTCTCGGCAAAAATGGATTCAAGAATTCGTCTTCGCGGCCACTTCAATTATTATGGGCACATTGGCGGTAAGCACGGTTGCGATTATGTGGCCCTGGCACGTGACGCCTTGGTACTACGCATTGTTCGCGTTGATTTTTGCGTTGGCTGCAAATTTTAAATGGCCGGCCTGGCTGTTGATACCGACAGGTGGGCTGATTGCCGTTGTCGTGGGGCTTTTTGGCCTTGTCTAGCGCGAGCTAAAACGGCCGTGTGTGGACTCGTTCGCGAAAACTCTTCAGATAGGAAACAAACCATTTATATTTTTTTAAGTTGGCTGGCGGCTCGGATTGTTTGCCTGTCATATAGGTGTACAGCGCCCGAACCTCCGCGATTTCGAATTCACAAAAGGTTTCGGTCGCGGTGCTAGGCACAAAACTAATAAAGCGCTCGGTCTCACCAAAGTAAATTTCAGATAATATTTCGGCCTTAACTGCAAACTGTGACTTGGTTAGTTTTATCACTCGATCGGGGGCGCAGTTATGAGCGGCTCCCCATACCGGCGCCAAATTTAGGAAGTGTTCATGGACCGCCATGCAAACGTCCTGATGATGGGGGTGCCCGTATTCACCAATCGGCCCATGAGTAAAGACCTCATGAAAGCGCGGCAGCGTTGAAAGATTTGATTTCATTTTTTTAATATCGAGCCGTGTCTCATATTTGTCGGGTAGATCAAAAAAATAGTATTTGCTCACGCCCAACCGTTTGCAGGCGGCCACAAACTGTTTGTGGCGATCGTTGCCGTGGCCGTCGGCGTTGCCATCTGTCACGCACACCACGTGCCAGGGATGCTTTTTCTCCGCCATTAAAAGGCCGGCGAAAAATATTGTTTCGTCGTCAGGGTGTGCCACGACCAGAAGATTCGGTTTTGTCTTAGACTTCAAGTGCTCACTCCGTTAACATTTTTCAAAGACGCAAATGTTTGAGCTGGTTTGTATCGAGGTATTTTCTCATGCGGATTGTCGAGTGCAAAGACGAAAAATCCTGGGTTGATAAAATCAATGGGTGGTTGGCTCATGAAATCGAGGCCTACCAAGCTAAGCGTATCTTTGTGCCGGCCGGCGAAACACCTCGACCTCTTTACAGGTCTTGGCAGTTGGTTAATGCCCAAAGCCCTATGGCGATGCGGCGACTGGTCGAGCAAATTAACAAAACGACCTTGGTGCAACTCGATGAGGTGTTGTCAGAAGAGAAACCCTTTCGCCAATTTTTTAACGAGTGTCTGCCAGCTTTTGCGAGTCATATCGAGTTTATTGACTCGGCAGAGCGCGGAGCAGATCTCGCGCTTTTGGGTTTGGGGCTGAACGGTCACATCGCGTTTCATGAGCCTGGCATTCGGGATGATTTTTTCTCCGGGTGTCTCGAGCTCTCCGCTGAAACCACCGGGCGTCTTAAGTTGCCGATGCACGCGCGCGGGGTCACCTACGGGCTTGGCGCATTTATGAAGACCAAGTCGATATGTTTAATTATTCGGGGTTCTAGCAAGGCGCAGATCCTGGCGAAAATTCTCGAGCCCAATTGCGAACTGCCAGCAGCCCAACTCAAGGCCCACCCGAATTTCACGATCATTACAGATTTTAGAGTCACCTAGATTTAGGCTATTTTTTTGATCTGCGCGAGCTTTTCGCGGGTCATTCGAAGTTCAGCTTTGAGCGTTTCGTTTTCTTGACTCAATTGATTCACTAAATGGCGCAAGTTCGTCAGCTCTTCTGGGGCTGTGTGATTGGCAAGGGCCTCTGAGGGCGAAACGTGTGCCCTTCGCGTCGGTGCGGCGGCAGTTGCAGCATGGGTCGACTGCGTCGCAGCCTGACCGGCATTTGAAAAGTAACCCCCGGCCGATTTGCCAAGTTTATCTTCTATATCTTCAGGTATCATCATTTCAGGCGCGAATTTTTCAAGGCGAATATAATTGTGCGTAATCATATAGCGCACTTCTTGTAAAACCTTGAGGTAGGCAGAATTGATTTCAGAGGCTTCAGGTTTCTTCGCGCTAAAGACATCGTCGATGATGCGTTTCTGCGCTTGAGTAAATGTTTTAAGTAGCTTTGCGCCCTCTTCTTTTTTAATCCCGTGCAAAAGGGTGCCAAGAGTCAGGGGTTGCAGACGGGCTGCGATTTCTGCAAGAACTGATTCATCCCAACTCATGATTTTATCGATTGTCAGCAAGCGCTCTTTTAGGGCCTGCGACCAGCGCGAATCTTCGGCTTCAATCATAGTTAGAAAGTTGTCCTGTTTTGCCTTGCCACAGGTTTCGATTAATTGAAGTAGTTGATTGAATCCGCCTGATTTTTGGTAGCGCGACAATGTGCTCATTTCTAATCTTCCTGCCCAGAAGTTATTGAGAGGGCTCAACTTTTTATCGGCAAGAAGCTTCAGGCAATTAACGTTTTGTCGGTATTTTGGCTTTACGCGTGGGCGGTTCGTGGGTGTGCTGCACGAAGGTCTGTAAGGCGCGGGCCAGGTTTAGGTAGTCGAGGCTGCCCGGTACTTCGCTTTTGTCCGTCAATTTAGGCTGTGGGCGGGCTGAAGTCAGAATGAGACTTTTAATGTCTCGAGCTGTGTATTTTACGTTGTGAGCTCGAAGGTAGAGCGCCGCCCAAGCGGCGGCCGCCGAAACTAACGGGGTCGTGAATGACGTCGCAGGTTGACGGCTGACATAGCCTTTCGAGGTTAGGCCCCAAACTCCAAAATCGGGAGCATAAATACTAACACCGGGGCCGTAGTTTGAATATCCAGCAACTCGCCCTTGCTCATTCATTGCGCCAACAATTATAAGGCCATCTTTTTCGGTCGCGAAAGGGCTAATAAGCTGATGATCATTGCCAGCAGAAATGACAACCACGGTATTGGACCCACGAAGGGCGGTTTGAATGGCCGTTGCAACTCGCGAATTTAACGCTATCGGTTCTTGGCATTTCTCTTGATCAATGTGCAGGGTCGCGCACGGGGCATCAAGCCCCAAGCTCATATTGATGACCGCCACCCCACGAGCCACCAGTTTATTAATGCTATAAATGATATCATCTACCGATCGAACCTGCCGGTAGATCACACGGGCTTTAATTCCGATGGCGCCACGAATCCCGACATCGTTGTAGGCGCGGGCGGCGAGAATCCCGGTGACGTACTGACCGTGCGTTTCGCCCGGGCTGCTCGAATTGATATCGCTCTCAGGCAACAGCACATCAAGCAAATCGGGGTGCTGTCGATTGACGGTGCCTTTGTCGATGACGCCAATCAAAATATTTTCGGCCAGTTGAGTTTTTTCATCCAAAAGAAGATTCATGGCTTCGTCAAGATGAGCATATTGCAGTGCCGCTTGGTCTTTAAAAATTGGGTCAGCGCCTCGTTCTGCCGGGGTTGGCAATAAATGGCTCGCTGAAGCAACAGTCGCAATTGCCAACTGAAAAGAGATAATCAGAAAACAGATTGAGTGCCATTGCGCTGTTTTTTTTTGCTGAAACGGTTTTTTTGACTTCATTTTGATGGTCCCCCGCAACTATTAAACGGGGGTCTCAATCGAAAAGCACGCGAAAGGCTGCGGCCGCCGTCTGTTGAATTTTCTTCTCACAGCGGGCGGGGGAGTATTGAGAGAAATTACTTTTTGTCTGAATTCTTGTCTGAACCTTTATCTGCACCATCCTTCGGTGCGCTCTCATGTTTTGAATCGGTTTTGCCTTCTCTGGTCTTATAGTATTTTTCGTAGACGCCCTGGCCCGCCGCATCGGCTTCGGCTTTGGTTAGTTTTTTCTTTTGATCGCTTGGCGCCATCTTAAAAAGGCGCGCGACCACGGCCGTGTTGAGGTCGTCGTCATCCATGCTCTTGGCATTTTTAAGTTGCTTCAAGAGGCCAGGGTCGTGATCCTGAATGTCGGCAATAATCACATCTTTGGTTTTGCTATTGAGGGCCGCAATTTCATTTTTTTGCTCGGGTTTAAGGGCGCTTAGATCGGCGGCAGTGGGCTTAACTGCCGATTCTGTCTGCAAGCTTGAGAGCTCTTCTTTGGTGGCTTCGGTTGCTTTCGGGGCTTGAGTTTGGGCATGCGCAACTTGGGTCATGAATCCTGATTTGATTGCAACGGGGGTGGCCTCAGGTTTGGTCGCGGATTGCACTGAAACCTCTCCGCGCAAGACGGTCAGTTGAGTGCCGATGTCGGGGTTCGCTCGGGTGAAAAAATCAGTGCCGCGCACGCCAGCAACGACGTTCGGCGTTGTTACGCGCATATTATTTCTCGGGCCCGATTTCGAAATAAGAGAACGCATTCGGCCGTAGATTAATTTTATAGCAGATGATTTTGTATCTCCATGGTCAGTGACATTCGGCATGATCAATGACGTGCCGTTGCCAACCAAAAAACTATCGCCATTGGGGTAAGCAATCTTGGCTTTGCCGTCGGGGCCCGATTGAATCACTTCGCCGGGGTTAATTTTTTTGCCGATCTTGGCCTCTTCGTAAGAATATTTTACGCCTTCTAATTGTGCAAAGGGCCCGGGGTCGTTGGCCGCCGGGGTTCGCAACACTTTGACGTCCCCTCGCACCACGACGAAAGTCCCGACAAATGATTGCGCCGCGCTGATCGAGCAGATCATCGAGACCGATACTGCAGTAATTAGCGAGCCGATCATATTCAATGTTTTCATAACAAAATCATTCTCCTATACTAATCTCAGTTATTTAGCTTTGCGGCTGTCGAAAATTGAGTGTCTAAGAGAAATGGTTCACCACCTCAACTCGACAGTCAACAGTTGGTACCAATGAGTCGAAATATTTAGACGGGTTTTCACTGGGGGTCTCATGCAACGTCGGGCATCTTCATTTTTTGGTTTTTTGTTTCTCGCGATTGTCACCTTCGGCGCAGTCGCATTTGTGGCGCCGCGAGCCATCGCGGCTAAGGCCGACGATAAAACCCAAGCACAATCCCAAGTAACAGCGCCATCTAATCAGCCAACAGCACAAGAAATAAAATTGAGTTATCCCGAACTAGAAGTGACGCCGCGAGCGAGTGAGCGCCTCGAGATTGAAGCCAAGAACGAGGCGCGAAATCGTTGGCTGACGCATCTGCCGATTCAGCTTTCGGCCTTGGCCACGCTTTACGCGGGCACAAGTGCGACTTACACGACTGGCCTCACTTCGACCCAGCAGGATGACTACAATCTCAGTAAGAAATTTGCTGTCGGAGTGGGCGCTAGTTGGCTCGTGCTGACGACCGCGTTGTCGGCGGGCTACAAGCCCTATTTCAATGGTTACAAAGATGTTGTTAAAATGCCGGCCACCAACCCACGAGAAGAGCTAACGCGCGAGCGCATCGCCGAAGAGTCTCTCTATGCTCCCGATTCGGTTGCGGTGAAATTGAAATGGTTTTCGTTTGCCACAAATTTGGGAGTGAACCTCGCGCTTCTCAGAAACAATGCAACGACCTCGAATTTTGCAATTGGCTTTGGCGCCTTGATGTCATTTGCGCCGTTGCTATTTGATTATCGTTGGTCGCAGGTGGCTCTTCAGCATCGCGAATATAAAAAGAAAATTTATGGCCCGATTGCTTTTGCGAACCCTATATCAATCAATGATCGAGAGATTCAGCCGGGGCTCGGGCTTCTATGGGTTTTTTAGAAGTCTGATTTTTCAACGGCGTTAGCGCCGGAGTATTGAAAGTGCCTTCGTCACCCATCACCGGTTTGTCGTGCGAATTGTACCAAGTGTTTTGGGCAAGATTTTGCGCAAAGTCGAGCGCCTTCTGGGCGGTAAAGCTCAATCCATCGTGGTCGATGGCATAATTGTAAGCCGAAATAAAATTGTCACTCGCTTCGGGGCCTTGAGCCACAACATTCTCCGCAACCTCGAGGGCTTTAACGGTCGGGCTAGCCGGGCCTTTTTCAGCCGTCAAAAAACGATAAACCTTAATAAATTCTTCAGCCACTTGAGCACGAAAATTTTGGGTGCGTTGAACAATGCGCCCGGCGAGCACTCCGCACATGGGTTTGGATAGGCCGACCTCTTTATCATCGACGCAGAAATCGACAAAGCGCATGAAGTCTTTGGCTGCTATTTTGGGGTTGCCGGCGTAATCAACTGAAAGTCTCTTGGCGAGGGCAAAAGACGTTTTGTAATCGAGATCCAAGTATTCGGCGAGAAAACATCGCGTGAACACGAGCGTGAAAGTATCACTGTACTCTTGGGCTTTGTTTGCTAGATCAACGGCAATTTGCATTGAGTTGCGTGGCCCGGCTTCGACTTTTAAGAGCAGTTCAAAAGTTTTGGCAAACCGCGACGCCGCCCCGGTGCAACCCTTGGCGATGTTTTTGGCGATTTTAAAGTTTTCATTATCACTTAAGCCGATTTCGGGGTGACCTTTTAAATATTCAAAAGCCGTGACAAATTCTTTGGTTGATTCGCAACGGTCTTTGATTTCACTGGCGAGTCGGTTCTCCGGTCGATCGTCGCCGTCTTCGGCCCAGCAGAAACCGGTGGGCAAAAAGATCAGCAAAGCGGCCAGGCCTGCGCCGAACACATATATAGAGGGGTGATTTCGGGTCAAAACTTTCATCAGGCAATACCTCACTAGCCATTTCGGCTTAAAATGAGGCGCGGTGAAGTCTTGATTTTGTTTGGTGGCCCCGGGGAGAATCGAACTCCCACACCCTTGCGGATACTGGATTTTGAGTCCAGCGCGTCTACCAGTTCCACCACAGGGCCACTATGGCTGCATATTGTTTAAATATGGCCCGCCAGACTAGCAGGTAACATCCTGTTATCCAAGCCGAATTTAGCTTCAGATAGAATTTAAACGCAGCTTAAGGGGATATGTAAATATTTCCCATTACGCAAAGCATCAAATTCTGTTAGATTGGCGCGGTACGTTATTTGGAGGATTTATCAATGAAGCTAAATATCAGTCTCGTAGTTCTTTCTTTCGCAACCGCTAGCATCGCTCTTGCACAAAGTGATGCATCGACGACGGCGAGCATAGCAGCGGCTCCGGCTCCAGCTACTTCGGCGGCTCCGCAGTCGGCCGCTCAGACGGTGACGGTTACAACAATTGCAGCGCCAACCGCCACGGTAGCACCGCAAGTGACTGCGACCGCAGCTGAGATCGTAAAGCAACCAACGACGGTTGTTGAAGCGGCTCCGCTAACCAATTCTAGAGCTGACGAGCTTCGCAAGTCGCGCGAGCAAACAGAAGTTGAGACCGAGCAGAAGATAGTCGAAAAACTTGAACAGTCTCGAATCATCGATGAAAAGCGCCGCCAAGACAAAGTATTGGGTTCGTTAAGCGCCGCGACCGCTGCAGAAGTGGCCCCGGCAAAATCTGAAGTGGCTCCAGCGCCCGCGATTGTTGTTGTGCAGCCCCAGGCTCAACCAAGCCCGGTTGCTGCGGTTGCTCCGGCCGCCGCAGGTGCTTCTAAAGAAGAAGTTCAGGGCATCGTAAAAGAAGAGCTCGCGAACATGAACAAGAAGAGCGACGAAAAGAAATATTTCTTTTCAGCTGGTGCCGGCACGGTTAACTACACCAATTCGCCAGACGTGAAAAACTTTGGTGCCTTCAATATGAGCTTCGGTCAGATCGTACCCAGTGGCTTTTCGTTGGCTGGTGATTTCGGTTACAATAGCCTGAATCAAAACGCTGACGTATGGGGCAACTATCGCGCCATCGACCAATATACTCTTGGTACAACAGGCCGCTTTTTCTTGATGACGGGCCGAGTTCGCCCCTCAATTGGTGCGACTGTTGATTACGTTCGACGCCAGTACTCAGGCGTTCAGGGTGCATACGGCGCAGCCTCGTTTAACAACCTTGGCAAAATGACTTCAAACTCACTTGACGCCGGTGCAGTTGCGGCTTTGGACGTTGTTGTAACGGATAATATTTCTTTGGCTTTTGAATATCGGTACATGACGAATTTGACCTACAAGTACGACAATCAAAACGGCTTGAACTCGCCAGCTTACTCATACTATGGCATGCCGGCATCGCCGCTTGAGGCGCAAAATTATCAATCGATGATGTTTGTTATGCGGTATACCTACTAGCCAATCGCAGAATCGATCAAAATTGATTTAAAATTGCCCCCATCATCTTGAATGGGGGCTTTTTTTTGCCCAAAACCAAAACAATTGGTACCATCGCCCAATGAATATTCGACGCATATTAATGTCGGCGCTAATTTTTGCCTCTAGTGGCTGGCTTGGGCCGCTCGCTCACGCCGCCGTCGTTTCTATGAATGCCGGCCGAGTGGCTGACGTCGTCGTCACCACGCGCGAAGTGGTCATCCATCATTTAATCGAAGTGGCGTTGAGCCCGAAGCCGACTCCAGCCCTTTTGAAAGAAGTTATCAGCCTCGAGCACCCGCGCGCACGTGATTTTGTTCGCGAAACCACGACGGTTTTGCTTGAAAACGCCATCTTTCTCGAAGCTGAAAGTGTCGGCGCCGCACCCCTCGAGAAAGATAAAATTCAGGCGGCTCAGGCCTTAGTGCAAAAGAAGATGCGGCGTAACAGTGCCTGGTTGAAGCTTGAGGTTGGGCCTGAAGAGCTCAAGAGAATCCTAACTCGATCTCTCAGGGCCAAAGATTTTATCAAATTCAAAGTCGATTCGGCCGCAATACCTATTTCAGACCACGAGGCCGAAGAGTACTTTAACAACAATCGCCTCAAATTCGAAAATCTGCCTTTTGCCAACTTTCGTGAGAACATTCGGGCCTATTTGACCAAACAGCAGGTCGATAAGCGACTCAAAGAGTGGTTTGAACTCTTGCAGTCTAAATATCGAATCCGCAATCATTTGGGGGGCTAGAAGTGCTTAGTTTTCGCGAACTTGCGGTGACGGATATCGCTGAATGCCAAGGCATTTGGGCTGAACTGGGTAGCCATTACGATCATCCCATCGGTGGCAGCTGGAATAATGAAAAGTTGGCCGATGAGATACGCGATCATCAGGGTGTCGGGATTTTCTCTGGCGAGGGGCAACTTGAGGCCTTTTGCCTTTATAGGCTGCTGCCGCCCGACCGACGCGAAATAATGCTGCTGGTAACTCGGCCGCGGGCGCACCGCACCGGGGCGATGAGGGCACTTATGCGCTCGTTTATAGATGAGTTAAGGCCTGACGAGTCGGTGTGGCTTGAAGTTCATGCCGGCAATGTGCCAGCGATCAGTTTGTATGAGTCCTTTGGCTTTCAGCTTTGCGGTGAGCGACCTGATTACTACGCCGACGGCGGCAAGGCGCTGTTATACGAATATAAGCCCTTGCAATGACTAGAGGAATTTGTTAGAAATCTCGGTCGTGAGGGCTGAAGAGGCCCTCTTTTTTTTGACATTTTTTTGACTTAATTTAATTAGCTATTTAATTTGCTTAGGGATCGATCGTAAATGCTAAACCCCGAATCTATCGAGAAAATTAAAACTCTGGCCGACGAAGTTAGCCGGCGCGAAGGCTGTCTATTTTATGACATCGAATTCGGCGGAAGTGGACAAAATCGGACGGTAAGAGTCTACATCGATACGGAAGGCGCGCCAGTCAGCGTTGAACAATGTGCCAACGTTTCGCGTGGTTTGAGTTTGCTTCTCGATGTTCAAGATTTGATACCAGGCGGGGCTTATGAGCTCGAAGTATCAAGCCCGGGCGTCGAACGAGTCCTTCGTTTACCTTGGCATTATAAAACGGCGCTTGGTCGAGATGTAAAGGTTGTCACGTTTGAGCCAGTCCCGGGGTTAAAGGGTGAAGTGAAAAGTTTAACGGGTCAGCTATTGGCGGCTCAAGAAGATTCGGCCACGGTGAAATTGGCTGACAATGAAGTTGTGATTCCGTTTTCAAATATTAAAAAAGCACAGACGGTTTTTGGGATTATGAAGGGCGATAACAAGAGGTAAATATGGCAGAAAATGTATTCTCAGATTTGAGTCGAATTATTGAACAAGTTGGTAAAGACAAAGGCATCGAGAAGCAAGTCGTTATCGACGCGGTTATCCAAGGCATGCTCGTTGCCGCCCGTAAAAAATGGGGTACCTATCGCGACATCGAAGCTCAGTATAATGAGGCCAGTGGTGAAGTTGAGCTCTACGAATTTAAAGAAGTTGTTAAAGACGAAGATTTTATTGATGAAGAAGTTGAAATCAAGACTACGGCGGCCCTCGAACTTGACCCAGAGGCGCAACTTGGCGATTCAATCGGTATAAAACTTGAGACCAACGATTTGGGCCGAATTGCGGCGCAAACGGCAAAGCAGATAATCACTCAACGCGTTCGCGATGCTGAACGCGATATTATTTTTAATGAATTTGAACAACGTAAAGGTGAAATTGCTTCGGGCATCGCTCGCCGAGTTGAAAGAGGCGCCATCGTTGTTGATTTGGGTCGCACAGAGGCTTACATCCCGCCGCGCGAACAAATCCCGGGCGAGCAGTATAAGCCAGGCGATCGCCTTCAGGGTTACATCGCCGATGTTCGCCAAACCACTCGTGGCCCGCAGATTATTATGTCGCGCGCTGATGAGCGCTATTTGATGAAACTTTTTGAAATGGAAGTGCCAGAAATTTTCGACGGTATTGTTGAAATTAAAGCGGCCGCCCGTGAACCAGGTCAACGCGCCAAGATTGCGGTGGTTTCGAAAGATGCTGCTGTCGACCCTGTTGGCGCTTGCGTGGGCATGAAAGGTTCGCGAGTTCAGAATATCGTACAAGAATTGCGCGGCGAAAAAATTGATATCGTAAATTGGGAAGAAGAGCCCACTCGATTTGTTTGCAACGCTTTAGCTCCGGCTGAAATTTCGAAGGTTTTCGTTGATGAAAGCGGCAAGGCGATGGAAGTCGTTGTGCCAGATCATCAGTTAAGCTTGGCGATTGGTCGTAAGGGTCAAAACGTGCGGTTGGCGGCGAAGTTGACCGGTTGGAAGATCGACATTCTTTCAGAGAGCTCGTCAACTCAACGTACAGCTAAAGCCATTTTCAATTTGATGTTAATGCCCGGTATGAATGAAACTATGGCGCAAAATATCTATCAGTCTGGTTTCAACTCGGTGCAATCACTTGCTGAAGCAGATGCCGAAAGCATCGCCAATATCCCTGGCTACAGCGAAGCCGAACGCGCTCAAAAATTAATCGATGATGCCAAGGCATTAGTTGAGCAGTACAAAACTGAAGGTAAAGAAATGCCAATAGCTCCAACCAAAACAATAGCGGCGGAAGCCGTTTCGGTTGGTGGAAGTGCGAAATCTCAAGCTGAAGAGCGACTAAAAGAAGAGATGGAGCAGTTGAAAAATAAAGAGGGTGAAGATTGACGCAAATGAAAGTATTTGAATTTGCAAAAGAGATAGGCATTGAAACGATTCTTTTAATGGACAAAATCCGTGAGTGGAAGTTGCCCGTTAAAAGTCATATGGCCACTCTTGATGACTCCTTAATGGAGCAGATTCGTACGCGTCTAGAAGAAGAGACGGCTGCGAAAACGCGCAAATCAAAGACGGCCAAAAAGACCGCGGCTAAGAAAGCTCCGGAAGCTCCTGCTGCCCCAGCCCCAATAGCAAAGCCTATTGTTAAAAAAGAAGTTAAAGAAGTAAAAGAAGTGGTTGCGGAAGTCGTGGCTGCCCCTGCTGCTGAAGAGGCTGAAGAAAAGCCGAAGGCGGCCAAGGCCCCAACTAAGACCGCAATTAAATCGGCCAAGAAGGCGGCTGCCGTCGCAGCTGAAGAAGCGGCCGCTGCTGAAGAAAAAAAGAAAAGCGCCTTAAAGAAAGTAACGCCTGTCATTCGTCGAAAAGCGGGTGAGCCAGTGACTCCGCTCTCGTCAACGGTTTCGGCCGGTGGGGATGAGGGCGCGGCCGTTGCCGGTGATATGGCTGAGCCTGGTTCTGAAGACCCGGCAAAAGCCGCAACCGGAGAGGCCCCTACAGCAACAGCGGCCGGCGAGCCTAAGAAACGTAATATTATTGGACGAATGGATCTTTCGCGCGCGAGGCCCCCGGTTGGCGCCACCGTAACTCCTGACAGTCGAATGCGTCCGTCGGCCACTGGCCCACGAAATATTCGAACTGGATTCTTTGCACAATCTCAGCCCGTTTTTGATGAACCAGTCGTTCAGACTCAAGAAGAGCGCGATCGCGAAGAAAAGAAGAAGCGCCCAGCGGCGAAGCCCGAAGCAGAGGTTCAGAACTTCATCGCAGCTGACTTTAGAAAACGCGAAGTTATTTTTCAGCCAAAAAAGAAAAAATTGAGTCTGTCTCGCGATTCGAAAAAGACGCAGTTGACGACACCAAAAGCCTCGAAGCGATTGATCAGCGTTGAGAAATCAATGAGCGTAAACGATTTGGCGTCAGGTCTTGGCGTAAAGGCCCCATTGCTTATCAAGAAATTGATGGCCAGTGGCGTGACCGCATCAATGAACACTCAACTTGATTTCGACACCATAGCGTTGATCGCGCCTGAATTTAATTTTGAAGCTGAAAACGTATTCAAGACGGCCGATCAATTGCTTGATTCGGCGGCGTTCGGTGATTTGACGGCAGAGCCTGTCCCACGCCCGCCAGTTGTGACCGTTATGGGTCACGTCGATCACGGTAAAACATCATTGCTAGACGCAATTCGAGAAGCCAAAGTGGCGGCCGGTGAAGCCGGTGGTATCACTCAGCATATCGGCGCCTATAAAGTGAAAGTAAACGGGCACGAAATTACTTTTCTTGATACTCCCGGTCACGAAGCGTTCACCGCTATGCGTGCGCGTGGTGCGAATGTCACCGACGTGGCGATCGTGGTTGTCGCTGCCGATGACGGCGTTATGCCGCAAACAGCAGAGGCGATTGCTCATGCCAAAGCCGCTGACGTGCCCATCATTATCGCTGTTAACAAAATTGATAAGCCGGGGTCCGATGTTAGTAAGCTTAAGCAGCAATTAACAGAGCACCAAATCGTGCCCGAAGAGTGGGGCGGTTCGAATATATTTTGCGAAGTGTCGGCACTTAAGAAGATTGGGATAAACGAGCTGCTTGAGCAGATATTGCTTGTAGCAGAAGTTGAAAATTTGACAGCCAACCCAAAACGTTCAGGCACCGGCACCGTGATTGAAGCTCGACTTGAAAAGGGTCGCGGCGCAGTCGTGAGCGTCTTGGTGAAAGACGGAGCGATTCGAGTTGGTGATTCGATTGTTGTCGGTAAAATTTCGGGCCGTGTTCGCGCCATGATAAATGACGTCGGCGCGCAAGTGAAAGTGGCGATGCCAGGTGACCCTGTTGAAATTTTGGGTTTATCTGAAACGGCTTCGGCCGGTGACCGCTTTGATGTTGTGAAAGATGAAGCCACCGCGCGTTTAATTGCCGATGCGCGAGTGAAAGAGCTTACGAAAACGTCGGCCGTCGGCAAAGGCGCGGTTTCGCTTGAAGAGCTTTTTGCAAAAGTGCAAAAAGGCCAGGTTCTTGAGCTCAATCTTGTTTTGAAATCAGATGTGTCAGGAAGTATGGAAGCCTTGCGCGGCATGCTTGAGAAAGCGGCAACTCCTGAAGTGAAGGTTAAGATTATTCACTCGAGCGTTGGTGGTATTAGCGAGTCGGATGTGCTTTTAGCAGCGACCTCTAATGGATTGGTGCTCGGCTTTAACGTTCGACCTGATACGGGTGCTATGCGCCTAGCGAAAGAGCGAAACGTCGAGATCAAGACTTATACAATTATTTATGAGTTGCTGGATGATGTGAAGAAGGCGATGGCGGGTCTATTGAAGCCTGTTATGCGCGAAATCGCCACCGGGCGTGCTGAAGTTCGCGAAGTATTTTCGGTGCCAAAACTTGGCAATATCGCAGGTTCTTCGGTCAATTTTGGTAAGATCACGCGTTCGGATCTTTGCCGCTTGATTCGAAATGGGGCAATTGTTTACCAAGGTAAATTCGCAAGTTTACGTCGCTTTAAAGATGACGTTCGCGAAGTGGCCAGTGGTTTTGAGTGCGGTATCGGCATAGAGAATTTTAACGACATAAAAGCAGGCGACGTCATCGAGTCTTACATCATTGAAGAAGTGTCTAAAGAAGCTTAAAGGCAGAGCCCTTTAAAGAGAGATGTGAGTCATGAAAGAAAATCGTCGTGTTGCGCGAGTTGAAAAAGAACTTCAGCATATAGTAGCCCAATACCTTATTCGCGGCATTAAGCAGCCCTTGTTTGGGCTTGTGTCAGTATCTCGAGTTGAGTCTAACCCCAAGTTGCGAACCGCTAAAGTTTACGTCAGTATTCTCGGCACGGCTGAGGATAAAAAAAAATCTCTTGAATCGCTGAAGGCTTGCACCTACGAAATTCAACAACAAGTGAACCGTGGGCTGAGCATGAAATTCGTACCGCGAATTTCAATAGTTCTCGATGAGGGTCTCGAACGCTTGCTTATTGTCGAATCTAAACTTCGAGCCATTGCAAAAGATCAAGAGGCTCGCGAGGCCGCTTTGGGTACGAGTGATTCTAATACGACCGCCGACGAGTAATCGCGATGGTTCATGGCCTTCTGCTTGTTAAAAAACCAAAAGATATCACGAGTCATCAGCTTGTCGCTCGGGCACGTCGAATTTTAAAGACGCAAGAGATTGGTCACGCCGGTACTCTCGACCCGCTCGCTTCGGGCTTAATGATCTTGCTGGTGGGCGAGGCAACAAAGCTCTCTGATTACGTTCTAAATGGCGATAAGGGCTATCGAGTTAAAGCACAGTTGGGCCTTACCACTGACACTCTCGACATAACCGGGCAAGTGCTGAGTCAGAGCCCCGTGACCCAAACAAATGATGAAATTGCCGCTGCTGTGGCCACCATGGTCGGCGAGTTTCAATGGCCGGTGCCAATGTTTTCGGCTGTAAAAACCGAAGGTAAAAAACTCTACGAATTGGCACGGCAGAATAAGTTTATTGATACTCCTGTTAAGAAAATGAAGTTTTGGGACTTAAAAGTTATTGAAATTTCGAACCATTTTGTGGTGGCTGAGCTTTGCTGCACAAAAGGCAGCTTTATTCGCACCTGGGCAGATCAGCTCGGTATGAAACTGGGCTGCGGGGCCGTGGTTGCTGAGCTCGACCGAACCTTTTCGTCGCCCTATCGAAGCACCGATGCTACCACTTTAGAGCAGATTGAGACTTGGGTGGGGGCTGGAGTTACTCCTGAAGAATGGGGTGCGGCCTATGTGCCCCTTAAGATGGCCTTGCCCAAATGGCGCGCGTTTACCGTGCGCGGGCGTGACGAAAAGCTCTTGGTGAGCGGCCAGGTCTCTCATGATCTTGCCCGTCGCCTTATCGTCGAGCAAAAAGAGGCCACCGAGACCCAGAAAATCGTTGGGATTAAGATTGTTAGCGCCCAAAACGGGGCATTGCTCTCTCTAATAGAAGCCCAGCCGAATCGCGGACTTAAGATTCGTCGCGTGTTTAAAGTACTTGGCTAACAACCCAATCATCGGTAGAACATTTCGAAACAAAGCTGTGCACTTTGAACGCCAAACCATTGCGCGCGGTTATATCAATTTACAAGAGGGATTTAATTCTCTGGAGGTACCCTTATGGCATTACTGAAATCAGAAAAAGAAAAAATCATGCGTGCACACCGTCGCGGCGAACTCGACACAGGTAGCCCTGAAGTGCAGATCGCGATGATCACAGCCCGCGTTGTTCAATTGACAGAGCACTTCAAAGTAAACAAAAAAGACCAACACGGTCGTCGTGGGATGTTTAAGCTCGTTTCAAGACGCAGAAAACTTCTTAATTATTTGCGTAAAAACGATTCAGCGAAATACACGAAGCTTCTCGAAGATCTCGGCCTACGAAAATAGTCTCATTACAAAATCGGAGAATAATTAAAAATGAAACAAACAGTTTCGTTCGATGTTCAAGGTCGCCAAGTCACTCTCGAAACCGGTCGTCTCGCTAAGCAGGCCCACGGGTCAGTGCTTGTAACAACTGGTGACAATGCAGTGTTGGTTACCGTCGTTTCAGATAAGTCAGCTAGCGATAAAGATTTCTTTCCGCTTACAGTCGAATACGTAGAGCGTTTTTATGCCACTGGTCGCATACCGGGCGGATATTTTAAACGTGAAGGTCGCCCAACGAACGATGCAATTCTTAATTGCCGTTTGATAGATCGACCGTTGCGACCGTCGTTTGCAGAGGGTTACAATCACGAAACGCAAGTTGTTGCCACAGTCATGAGTTATGACGGTCAGTACCCGATTAACAACTTGGCCAGCATTGGCGCCTCAGCGGCATTTCACATTAGCGACATCCCGTTCAACGGCCCAACCGTTTCTCTAACCGTTGGCCGAGTGAAGGGCAAATTGATCGCCAACCCAACTCGCGCCGAACTTCTTGAGTCAGACCTTGAGATCACTGTTGCCGGAACCAAAAATGGCATTTTGATGGTCGAAGGCGAAGCGAAGTTCGTGAGCGAAGCGGATGTGTTGCAAGCTCTTAAATTTGCGCACGAAGCATTTCAGCCGATTATCAAAGCTCAAGAAGAGCTTCGTCAAAAAGCGGGCAATGTTAAAAAACGCGAATTTGTTCCGGCCGTAATTGATGCTAAATTTAAATCAGCGGCTGAAGATGTTTTGGCTCCGTTGGTTAAAGCCGCCTTGGCGCAGCGCCAGAAACAAACTCGTTATGACATGCTCGATCAGGCTCTTTTGACTGCAACCGAGAAGTTGATACCGGCTCAGCCCGCTGAACTTCAATCGAAACGCAGCAAAGAAATCACAAAAATATTTGAAGATCAAAAATATCAATTGGCGCGCTCGATGATTCTCGTCGATGGCGTTCGTATTGACGGCCGAAACGTAACAACGGTTCGACCGATCAGCACAGAGGTTGGTTTGTTGCCGCGAGCGCACGGTTCGGGGTTATTCACCCGTGGTGAAACTCAAGTCTTGGGTGCGATCACTCTTGGTACAGGCGATGATGAACAGAAAATTGATGCTATCGAGGGCTTAACGATTAAGCGCTTCTTGTTGCATTACAACTTCCCTCCGTTTTGTGTTGGCGAAACGGGCCGAGTTGGGGCGCAAAGCCGTCGCGAAATTGGCCACGGAAACTTGGCTGAACGCGCTTTGAAAATGGTTTTGCCTGATTATGACAAATTTCCATACGTGATTCGCGTAGTGAGCGAAGTGCTTGAGTCGAATGGCTCGAGTTCAATGGGAACAGTTTGCTCAGGCACTATGGCAATGTTGGATGCGGGCGTGCCGATCAAAGGCAACGTTGCTGGTATTGCGATGGGTTTGATCACAGACGGCGCAAAATATGCCGTATTGACCGATATTCTTGGTGATGAAGATCACCTTGGCGATATGGACTTCAAAGTTGCCGGTACACGTGAAGGTATCACCGCTTTGCAAATGGATATCAAAATCGACAGTCTGACTTTTGAACAGATGGAGAAAGCTCTGGCGCAAGCTAAAGATGGTCGTAACCATATTCTTAACGAAATGGAAAAAACAATCAAAGCTCCTCGTGGTCAAATCTCAGAATATGCTCCACGTATTGAAACAATTCAGATTAAACCTGAAAAGGTTCGTGAAGTTATCGGTGCCGGCGGTAAAGTGATTAAGGGCATTATCGAAGCGACGGGTGTGAAAATTAACATCGAAGACGATGGTAAAGTGCACATCGCAGCGATTGACCCAGCGGCCACTCGTAAAGCAATTCAGATGATCAAAGATATTTGCGCTGAAGCTGAAGTTGGTAAAACATATAAAGGCAAAGTCGTTAAAATTGCGGACTTTGGTGCCTTCGTTGAGATTATGCCAAACTTGAGCGGACTCTTGCACATTTCTGAGATCGCGCATGAGCGAATTCGCAATGTGACGGATGTTTTGAAAGAAGGCGACGATGTTGACGTCAAGGTACTTGAGGTCGATCGTTCTGGCCGAATTAAACTTTCGCGCAAAGCATTGCTTGCAGCGAATGCAAACGCCTAGTTTCGGCGTTTGCAGTTCTAAGGGCGAGATCAAATCGTGAAAGCGTTTGAATACGAGCCAATTTTTAAAAAAACAACATTAAGCAACGGTGTTCGGGTATTAACCGAACACCATCCTTCAAGCCGCGCGGTGAGCGTCGGCGTGTTCGTCGATCTTGGCACTCGCGATGAGCCAGCCGACATGGTCGGGGCGGCCCATTTTGTAGAGCATATGGTTTTCAAGGGCACAGAAACTCGCGATTCTTACGAAATAGCGAAGAGTCTCGAGGCCGTCGGCGGAGATCTCAATGCCTATACCACTCGCGAGCAGACTTGTTTTCATGGGACCTGTCTCAAGGAGCATTTGGGTCTAGCACTCGATGTTCTTTCTGATCTTATGTGCAACGCTCAGTTTGATAGCAATGATTTTAAAAAAGAGCGCGATGTCATTATGCAAGAAATCAATATGGCCGCCGATGAAAACGACGACTATATTTTCGATATTGCATTTGAAATGGCGTTTAAAGGCCATGAGCTTGGGCGCTCAATCTTGGGCACGCCAAAGACTTTGCAGCACATTACTCGTAAAAAACTTTTTGATTTCTACAACCGTCGCTATCACGGCGAGAATCTAATTGTTTCGGTCGTGGGGCACGTGAGCCACGAAGAGGTGGTTGATGCCTTATCTCGCACGTTAAGCCTTCGTCGACGGGCCGTGCCCGCGGTGGCTCGACGTCGCCCCCAATTAAAGGGTTTTCAAAAAGTCGTGTCGAAGCCTTCAGAGCAAACGCATATTTTGATGGCGCTACCTTCCGTGTCGATCAAAGAAAAGGCAAGGTTTGAGTCGTATGTAGCCAATGCCGCGTTAGGTGGGGGCATGACCTCTCGACTTTTTCAAAAGGTCCGAGAGCAGTTGGGGCTCGCCTATTCTATTTACAGCTATGGGCAACCCTTCAGCGATACCGGGTTGCAGTTTGTTTATGCTGGTACTTCGAAAGAACATGTACAGAAAGTGCTGGGCAGCATGGCTCGTGAAATTGAGCGGCTGCAAACAAAAGGCCTCACTCGTTCTGAGCTTCAATATTACAAGACTCAGGTGGTGGGGGAAGTCGTTCTCGATGCTGATGACACCGAAAGCCGAATGAATTCTCTCGGTTACAACGAAATGCTTTTTGGTGAATACCGCTCGGTTGACCACACGGTGGCTGATCTGGAGCGTGTAAATGTTGACACAATTAACGCCTTTTTAAAAAAGCATTTTGAATTAAGTCGAGCTGGAGTTATCGTGATCGGCGATGTCAGTGAAGATCGAACGCTGACCCAAATTGACAAAATTATTGGTTAGTATTTATTGTAATATTTCTTAGGGGGGGTAAGTGGAGACACAATCAATTTCAGGAAAGATTAAGTTTTTTGCTCAGATCGTTGAGAAATTCGTCGAAGATAATTTGATAGAAAAAGAACAGCGCGACGAAAATTTTCGCAAACTCGCTCTTGCCTTCGAAACCTTCGTAAAAGACAGCCCTTTGAAGGCCGGCTTTGCCAAGGCGCCCGAGACCTCGGTGGACGATCAAGATAGTCATAGCTCTTCGTTGCTCAAAGTTGATGTGCAAATTAAAAAGTGGCCGCAATTCAAAGGCGAGCTGCCGCAATATCAAAGTGATCTGGCCAGCGGGTTTGATGTACGCGCGCAATTGAGCGCGCCCGTTTCGTTGAAGCCCGGGCAACGGGCGTTGATACCAACCGGCTTGTCGTTTGCGATACCACACGGGTACGAAATTCAGGCCCGACCAAGAAGCGGGTGGGCGATTCGCGAGGGCATGACTCTTATGAACACCCCCGGCACGATCGATGCCGATTATCGAGGCGAGGTTAAGATCATTCTAGCGAACCTTGGCGAGAACACAGTGCTCGTTCAGGATCAGGATCGAATTGCTCAGCTGGTGCTTGCGCCAGTAATGCAAGCGCGCCTTGTAGAGGTCTCTGAACTTGATTCAACAGCTCGTGGTGCGGGCGGCTTCGGCAGCACCGGCAGCAAGTAAATAGCCGCCTGTTGGCTCGAAAATTATCAACTAATTGTTCATTTCTTTTTTTAGGGTTTCGATGGCTTCGGGCGAGCTGCGATCTTTATATTTTTCTTTTTCAGTTCTTGAATTGATCGTATTGAAGATCCAGAAAACAACGTAAATCAGATAGATGATCGCAACGAGCTTGAAGATTCGCCGGCGATCGACGTGCGTATTCTCGGCTAATCCGACAACTAGCAGAAGGCCCGATATAAAAAAGCCAAGGACATTGAGTGGCATGAGCCAAGCCGAAATCACCGATAGAGCCAAAAATGGCAATAGTGAGAGGATGACGATTGTGAAAATCGTTTTGATGGCGACTTCGCGGTGAAAGAAAAAAGCAAAGGTGTAGTAGAGAAAACCGGTGGCGATGAAGGCCCCGACTGTTGAAGTAATCGGAAAAACGATTGCGCCTGAAATCATTTGGGTAAAATGTCGACTGAGCGCCCCGCCAGCCAGGCCGCAAATGCCTGCAAGCGACGAATAGAAAATCAAGAGCATCGGCCAATCCCAGTCGGGCAATCGGCGCATGGTTTCAACTGGGTTTTTGAGGTAGCGCTTTAGAAACTCGAGCGCTTCGCCAAATTTATCGTGTCTAGGGGCATTGGTCGTTTCAGATTCTTCGCGAAATGACATTAGAAGTGGCCGATCAGGCGCAATGAGCCGTCGAGCGACCCAGCATCAGAAGTGTTTTGTACAAGTCGGCTTCGATAAGAAGCCGCCAATTCGATACCAAACGCCGGGGTTGCAGCAAAGCCGAGCCCGGTGGTGATAACTGAGGCTGGCGTTGAATTAGAGGGGTCAATGCCAGATGCGATTGGTGATTTGAAGTCGAGATAGCGAGCCGAAAGGCCTCCGCCCAATTGCCAATTGACCTGCCCGGCGAGTGGCGTGGTGTGCAGAATCAATAGATCAAACTCTTTGAAATTAATTTGGTTGTTCGCCAAATTTTCAGGCTCGTAAGCACGCAAATCGGTTTGGGCAAGCCACTCCGGCGAAAAAAGATCTATAGCAAACGAAAACTCAAAACCATGCAAGGTGGCCGAATGGGGCGCCGAAGCCGGGGTGTCGAGGTCAAGTTGCGACGTGATCATCCCCGCACCGAAGTGAAATCGAACGGCATCGAGAGCGTCTTTTTGATGTTCAGTTCGAATATCGTGCGAACTCGTCGAGGTGAGATCGCGAACGATCGAATCGTAATTTGTCAGGTGCCCGTCGTCAGTGGAGTTGGCAAAAAGCGAAAGCGGGACGAGCTGGACCAAAGTGACAACGGCAACAACCTTGAGGGTCTTGATAATTTTCTTCATGTGCTTAGTCTATCAGAAAAAATGAATCCTGCAAAAAACTCGTCTTTCAACTTTGCATTTCTCAACTTAGTATTAGGTTACCTATGATGAAAATATCGGAACATGTTCTCTGTGCCTTTTGTCGTCTCGAGCGCCGGGTCTATACGAAGAAATCTGTCGGCTGGACCAACGTCCTGAAGGCGGCGCTGGCGGCGGTTTTGCTGATGTTTATAATTTGGCAAAGAATCGAGCCTCGAGCGGTGATCTTCTTTGCGATTTTTTTGGCGATGGCCGAAGTGTTTATTCGTCTTCGTTGGCGCATGAGCTTGCCCTGCCCACATTGCGCGTTTGACCCGCTGCTTTACAAAGTGGATCGAGAAGAAACAGTGAGGCGCGTGATAACTAAGTTGAATCAGGTTCGAGCCGATGGCCGACACTTATTTAAAACTCAAAACCCGCTTGAACATTTGCCCTTCGTGCATAAAAATTCGAATGATGGTTTGCGAGGGCAGGGGCCCGCCGCGAAGCCCTCGGCGAAGACCGAGAATCGAATTTTATCTCGACAGGTTTAGGTTGTTGAAGACGCTGATTGTAATCCCGACATTTTTTGAACGAGAGAATCTCTCGACTCTGTTGCCAGATCTTTTGTCGTCGGTGGCTGGGGCCGATTTGCTAATTGTGGATGATGGCTCAAGCGACGGCACCCAAGAGCTGTTGACCGAGCTATCGGCGTTTGATCCGCGCGTTCACAGTCTCATTCGCGATCAGAAACAAGGGTTAGGTCGGGCGTATTTGGCGGGTTTCGCTTGGGCGGTCGAGCGTGATTACGAATATGTTGTCCAGATGGACGCCGACCATTCACATCGCACCGCCGACTTGACGAACCTTTTGGCGCAAAGAGGCCGCGCTGATTTCATCATTGGCTCTCGTCGGGTCAGGGGCGGTGGGGTTCGAAATTGGGGCTCACATCGTCGTTTTCTAAGTTGGGCCGGTAATCTGTACACGCGATTTTTTTTGGGCCATCGCGTAGCAGACTGGACTGGCGGGTTTAATGTCTGGAACATTCGCGTGCTCAAAGCTTTGCTAACGGATGATATTCTTTCTCAAGGGTTCATTTTTCAAGTCGAATTGAAATACCGGGCTTTAAAGTTGAATTTTTCTGCGATTGAGGTTCCAATAATCTTTGAGGAGCGACGTGAGGGCCACAGCAAAATGTCGTTTAGAATCATAGCAGAAGCCCTTACCCAAGTATGGCGACTAGGATCAAGACTTTCACACCTATCTCAATAAATTTTCATCAGAGCCTTAATGTTGGCCCAACGGGTTCGTATGTATTGCGCACGAGTTTTGTCGTTGCGGCATTTGTTTTTTCATTAATTTCATCTGCCCCTGTGCAGGCGGTGGGCAGGCCTTCTGCAACTTCGGGCGATTCGAAAAGCAGTGCTACGAAAAAAACCAAAGATTCGGGGCAAGACGGGGTTGTTAAAGTTGATGGGGCGGCCGTGTATGAAGTGCAGAACTTTGATGCCCCGGTTATGGAGTATCTCGACAGCGGCAAGGCTTTTAAGATTTCTAAAAAGATCTACCCTGGCGTCGGTGGCCTTGGGTCCTTTTATAAAATAAAATTGAGAAAGGGCGTTTTCGGTTACATCGCAGACACTGATATCGCGCCTAAGAGACGCGGCAGCGACGATTCTGAAGCAGAAAGTGCTCCAGCTGGCAAACCTGAAGAAAAACTTGAGAAACTGCCAACTGATTTGTCGGCGACTGAAGAAATAAATGACGGAGAACCCGTCGAAAATAAAAATTCATTCTACCTCATGCACTATTTTGGCTTGGCTTATTATTCGCTGAACTTCGCCGAGCAAATTAGCAATAATGTTAAGAATGCAAATACGGCGATGTACGGGGTGAAAAAAACCGGGCCGACGACTTTTATGGGCGGCATGCCGCTGGATATGAGTTTTCTAATAACGACGACGGCCCCGAGTTTTTACAACAATATTGCATCGAAGACTTCGGGCATGATGATTTTCGGCGACGTCGTCCCATTCTTTACGCTATCCGAGGGTAAAGCCTATTATTCATACTGGGGTTTCGGGCTTGTTGGCCGATATTCGCGATGGTCGGTGAGCTTGCTTAACCAGCCGTCGAAGCCGGCACTTGATTCTGAAGAGCTGGCCTTGGGCGTTGAGGCGGCTTTAGGGGCAGCCTTTAAGTTAGGTCAGAAAGTGGCCTTGCGTGTCGACGGTCGCTATTACTACGAAAAGCAGCATTATTTTGGCTTCGGCACTGCTTTAGAATTTCGCTATTAAATCTAAATTATAAGGGCGTTTTCTATTGACCGTATTCGAGCGGTTGGCCTAATCCCTACATAGGTATTGTGGGGGGCAAATGAGCATTCAGATTTTAGAAAATGCCGTGATCGATCAAATCGCGGCGGGGGAAGTCGTTGAGCGCCCGGCTCACATGATAAAAGAGCTCGTTGAGAACGCCATCGATGCGAAAGCCACAGAAATTTCGGTGCATTTCGAGCAAGGCGGGCGAAACGTTATCGTCAAAGACAACGGTGTTGGCATCGATCGCGCCGAATTGAAACTTGCAATTGCACGGCACGCCACCAGTAAAATTCAAAACACGGATGATTTATGGCAGATCGCGACCTACGGTTTTCGCGGTGAAGCGTTGGCGAGTATCGCAGCGGTTTGTCGACTTAAAATGATTTCGCGCCCATTAAACGCAGAAATGGGGGCTCAGGTTGAAGTTGAATTTGGCCGTCTGGGTGACGTGATATCGGTTGGTTGTGATTTTGGTACGACCATTGAGATTCGAGATTTGTTTCAGAATATCCCGGCTCGCTTGAAGTTTTTGAAATCGGATACCGCAGAAGCCTCGCAGGTTAAAAATTTGCTAAAGGCGCTTGCTCTCGCCAACCCAGGCGTTACTCTTCGAATCTTTTATGAAAACGAAATGGTTTACTTTTGGTCTGCTCAAGAGAGCGCGGTGGCGCGAACCCAAGATGTATTGGGTGAAGCCGAGCTTTTTCAAGGCGAAGCTCAAATAGAGCAAATGAAGGCCACAGCTGTAGTGGCGAGCCCGAATCGAACCGTCGGCCATTCGCGCCAGATTTGGCTTTTTGTGCAGGGGCGTTACGTTCAAGACCGTGGGTTGCAAGCGGCCGTCGTTGAAGGTTTTCGAAATTTTCTGATGCATGGCGAGTACCCGGTCGCAGCGATCTATTTGCAGTGTGACCCTGAGGATCTGGATGTTAACGTCAGCCCGACAAAGTCACAGGTGAAGTTTCGCGATAGCTCGAACGCCTTTCGCGTCGTGCAACGTGCGGTACGGGATGTGATGGAGCGATCACCCTGGGTGAAGGGCATCGTTGGGGCTGGTGGGCCGTCGGCGGTACCGATGACCTCGGCGACCTCGGAGATGGCGTCAGCTTCGCCTATGCCATCAGCGAGCCAACCCGGCGTTGGTTCGTTAAAGGCACGACCGCCAAATTATGCCGAGCTTATTATGGGTGATCTCAGCGCACCTCTTGCCAAAGCAAATGCGGCGCCTTTGCAGACGCCAATCGACGCGACTGACGCAGCCGCGGTTCGAGGCCCACAGATTAATTCACAGATTAATTCACAGACTAATTCACAGATTAATCGACAGATCAATCCACTGTGGTCGACGCTCGAGGTTCTCGGTCAGGCGAATCTTACCTATATTGTGACTCAGTCGCGCGAAGGGATTCTTTATATCGATCAGCATGCGGCGCACGAGCGAGTTATGTTTGAAAAGCTAATCGCCTCAATTCGTTCAGGCCAAATTGAAGTTCAGAACTTTCTGATGCCGCCTGTGGTTGAAGTTTCTGAAGATGCGGCGGCTGCGTTGATGGCAGCAAAGGGTGAATTGGCAGAATGGGGCCTCTACATTGATTTGCTCGGCCCCAGCCAAGTTGTGGTCAACGGCGCGCCTGCCTTAGCGAAAAGCGAAGCATTGCCGGCTTTAATTGAGAAGTTGGCAAATGATTATGTGTCACAGGGTGGCAGCCATAGCTTAGAAAACCGTCTTGCAGATCGCGTAGCAACGCTCGCGTGTCACTCGGCAATTCGGGCGGGGCAGTCATTGGGCCATGAAGAGATGAAGGCCTTACTTGAGCAGATGGATGAGTTTCCGCAATCGAGCTTCTGCCCCCACGGTCGACCGGTCTATGTGCAGCAAACCTTCAGGGGCCTTGAGCGCGATTTCGGTCGAATCGTTTAAGGTGAGCGGCTACCAATGAGCGAAAATCAGACTCTCTATTTTGTCGTGGGCCCGACCTGTAGTGGCAAATCTCACTGGGCGCAAACAGAAGCCTTGAAAAATGGCGGCGAAATTGTGAACGCCGACAGCGTTCAAATTTATAAGGGGCTCAATATTGGTTCGGCAAAACCCACTCTAGAAGAGTTCGGCCTTTTGCCTCATCATCTCTATGACCTGATTGACCCGAGCGGGCTTTTTACGGCCGGAGACTACCGTCGCGTGGGTTTAGAAATTATAGAAAAACGCCTGCCAGAGGCCCCCCTTTATGTTGTGGGGGGCAGCGGTTTCTATCTTCAGGCGCTTGAATTCGGAATGTTTGAGGTCGCACCAATACCAGGCGAAATAACTACCCAGGTGCAGCAATTAACAGATCAGGGGCAGCTTTATTCGAGGCTGAGTGCTCTCGACCCCGTGTCGGCGCAGAAGATCAGCGAAAACGATGAATACCGTCTTCAGCGGGCCCTTGAGGTCACAATCAATGAGGGGCGGCCGTTTTCAGAGATTCAAAAAGAGTTCAAGAGCAAGCGCGAGGCCCTGGGCGACCGATTTAATATCAAAAAAATTGGGCTGACCGGTGGTGACCGAACTCAGTTGCGAGAAAGGGTTGCGGCCCGAACTGAAAAGATGTTGCAAGGCGGTTTACTTGAAGAGGTAGAGGGGTTGATTCGAAAAGGCTTCGGCGAAACCAAAGCCTTGAAGTCAGTCGGTTACAAAGAGTGCGTGGCCTTTCTTGCGGGGCGGCTAACCCGAGCAGAATTAGCCCCAGCCATCGTTATCAGCACCATGCAGCTCGCCAAGCGACAGATGACTTGGTTCAAACGTGACAGCGAAATTTCATGGATTTCGGCTGCAAAATAACAGGCGCACGGCCTGAATTTTATCCACTATATTGATCGTGCAACTTGACTAAATAAATTGCCTGAATCGATAATACCGCAATGAAAAGCATGACCGGCTACGGCGCTGTCGAAAAGCGCACAGCACAGACCGAAATTTCAGTCATTGTGAAGACGGTCAACGGACGCTTTCTAGAGCCGCGCTTTCATTTGCCCAAAGAGTATTTCTTTTTAGAAACACAATTAAAGCGCGAAGTCTCAGAAAAATTTGCTCGTGGAACAGTCGATGTCTTTATACATCGCCGTGGTTCGGCTGATCTTAAAGTTAAGTTCAATCAAAAAAATGCCAAGCGCTGGGTTGAAGCCCATCGCGAGCTTGCCCGGTCACTCAATATTTCTTTTGATGCTAATCTTTTGCTTGAGCGACTTTCTTCGTTGCCGCAAGTTTTTGAGCTTCGAGAGGCCAACGAACCCAAGCCCGACGAGAAGCGTGCCGTACTTCAAGCCTTTCGCGCGGCCCTTAAACGCTGTCACGAAGAGCGCGTGCGCGAGGGCAAGTCGCTCCAAAACCACTTGCTGCGCATTCTTCATGATTTACAAGCCGTCGTCGCAAAAATTGAGAAGTTGCGCGCCATAGTTCAAGAGGAGCTCGAGGTAAAGCTTCGTGATCGCCTTGAGCGCACGAAGAAAGATTCTTCTGTCGACCCAGCCCGCTTCGCCCAAGAATTAGTGTTCTATCTTGATAAGAGCGATGTCACTGAAGAGCTTGTTCGCCTCAAAGAGCATCTTCAAATGTGCGCAAAGCATGTGCGCGTAGTTGGAGTGCACGGCAAAAAGCTTGATTTTTATGGCCAAGAACTGCTGCGCGAAGTGAATACTATCGGTTCAAAAGCCAATCATGCTCAGTTAACTGAATTTGTTGTTGAAGGAAAGGGTTTGATCGAAGCCTTTAAAGAGCAGGTGCAAAACATTGAGTAAGGCTAAGCCCATAACGAATGGCATCGGGATGATTATCGTTGTTGGCCCCTCGGGGGTCGGCAAATCGACATTGGTTGATAAGATCACAGCCGAGTATCCGATTCTTTTTGATACAGTGACTTGCACGACGCGCCCGATGCGTAAGGGTGAGAGAGAGGGCGTGCCCTACCATTTTATGAGCGAGGAGCGGTTTCGCGAGCTTATGGCCCAAGACTACTTTGTCGAGTGGGCCCAGGTTCACAATAAACTTTACGGCACCCCAAGAATCCAGATCGATGGAGCAATGGCCGAGGGCCGCATCGTAATTATGGATGTCGATGTGCAGGGGGCTCGAACTTTTCGCGCTAAGTACCCAAATTCATATGCCGTTTTCATCCTGCCCCCCTCGATAGACGAGTTGCGTCATAGAATCAAAAAACGCGATAAAATGGAAGACCACGAGCTCGAGTTGCGGCTTGAAAACGCCCGCAAAGAGCTGGCTCAAGCTGGCGAGTATGATGCTCAAATTATAAACGCAGATGTTAATCAATCATATGAGCAGTTTAAGAAAATAGTTGAAGAAATTGTGAAAAATCGATAGGTTACCCGCTCGAAATCATAGAGAGAATTATAACGAGGTGAAGTGTGGCCCGAGTTACCGTTGAAGACTGTCTAGAAAAAGTAAACAATCGTTTTGCGCTCGTAATCCTAGTAGCCAAGCGCGCCAAGCAGCTTTTGAAGGGCGTCCAGCCAGTACTCCCGATGAAAAACAACAAGTACATTGTGACATCGCTACGTGAAGTCGCTGGCGGCAAAGTATACTTTGATACAGACGTCACTGACGTAGCCCAACGCAAACAGGTCGAGGCAGATCTTAACCGCTGAATTTGACTTCGAAATTTTAAGTCTCAAAGCACTTTGTCCGATAAGCCTCTGATGTGATTTCTCACCTGGCGACTTCGTTGATAGCGACGGGGCCGCGCTTATGGGGCATAGATGCAAACGGCGAAATTATTTGATGAGGGCATAAACGAAAAATCGCCTGAGACGATTGACGAGTTGCTCGAAAAAGTTCGCGCTTATAATCCACAAGCCGATTTCGCAATTCTAAAAAAAGCTTACGACATTGCTGAAGGGGCCCACAAAGGTCAATTGCGCCGAAGTGGCGAGCCCTACATCTTGCATCCACTCGGAGTCGCCGGGATCTTGGCCGATCTTCGGCTTGATGTTGCCAGTCTCGCCACTGGTCTGCTGCACGACGTGGTTGAAGACACCATTGTAAGTTTGCCCGATATTGAAAAAGATTTTGGTGTAGTCATTCGCGACCTGGTTGACGGAGTTACAAAACTTTCGCAAATGAAGTTTCGCAGCACCCACGAAAAGCAAGGCGAAAACATTCGTAAGATGATCGTGGCGATGGGCAAAGACGTAAGAGTCGTGCTCGTTAAACTTGCCGATCGATTGCACAATATGCGCACGCTGACCCATATGCCGCTCGAGAAACAAAAGCGCATTGCTGAAGAGACTCTCGATATTTACGCGCCACTTGCCGGTCGCCTCGGGATTAGCTCAGTTAAAATTGAGCTCGAAGATTTGAGTTTTCGTTACGCCCATCCCGAACAGTACTACGATCTCGCTCAAAAAATTCAGAAGAAGAAAAAAGAACGCGAGAAGTACATTCAGGATGTAAAAGATCTTCTTATTCGCGATATCAAGAGCAAGACTTCGTTTACCTTTGAGGTTTCGGGTCGACCGAAGCATCTTTATTCAATCTATCGAAAAATGACGATGCGAAATGTCGATTACGATCAGATCTCTGACCTATTGGCGTTTCGTGTTTGTGTGAGCACGGTGCCCGAGTGTTACGAAATTCTTGGCGTCGTGCACTCGCTCTTTAAGCCGATACCAGGCCGGTTTAAAGATTTCATCGCCATGCCGAAGGCGAACGATTATCAAAGTTTGCACACCACAGTGATCGGGCCGGGCGGTGAACGAATTGAAATTCAAATTCGAACCGAAGATATGCACATGATCGCCGAGTGGGGGATCGCTGCCCACTGGAAGTACAAAGAAGAATCCCGAAGCAGCTCGGGTGGTCTTGAGCGAATGCCGATCGACAAGATGAACTGGCTTCGCGATCTCGTTAGTATTCACCAGTCGACTAATAGCCCCGATGAATTTTTAGAAAATATAAAATCCGATCTGTTCGATGCCGAAATCTATGTGTTCACACCGAAAGGCGATGTCAAAGAGTTGCCCGATGGCGCCACCCCGATCGATTTTGCTTATTCGGTGCACACCGATGTCGGCAATCGCATCGTCGCGGCCCGTGTTAACGGCAAGATCGTGACCTTGAAGCATCGTTTGCGCAATGGTGACAGCATCGAGGTGATCACCTCAAAAACCCAAACTCCGTCTAAAGATTGGCTGAAGTTTTGTGTGACCTCGCGAGCGAAATCGAAAATTCGCGCCTTAGTTAAAGCAGAACAGAGAAAGCGGGCCAGCGAGTTGGGTCATGAAATTCTTGATCGAAGTTTTCGCAAAGAAGGTCTGCCGCTACAAAAATATTTTGAAGGCCCCAAGTTTGAGAAATTTTTAAAAGACGAGGGCTGTAGCAACCTCGACGATTTGTACACTCGAATTGGCTACGGCAAGTTGACTCCCCAAAAAATTATCGAAGGCTTGATACCCGAGAAAATAGCTAAGCCCGAGGTGTCGGCTGAGCCTGAGAGCTTTTTGAGTAAAGCCTATAAGTCGGCCGTGAGCCGTTCGCGCAAATCGGCGTCGGTCATTAAGGTCGATGGCATGAATGATGTGCTGGTTCGTTATGCGAAGTGCTGCATGCCCATACCGGGTGACCCGATTCTGGGTTTTATATCGCGGGGGCGGGGGATTACGATCCATCGATCGGATTGCGAAAAGTCATTTGAGATGGATCAAGCGCGTGCCGTCGACGTCGAGTGGAATAAATCGTCGGGCTCGCAGGCGCCCGAGCGTCAGGTGCGGTTGCGTGTGACGAGCCAAGATAAGGCGGGGCTGTTGAAGGCGATGTCTGAGGTCTTTAGCTCTCGGGGAGTGAACATTCTAAATGTACAGGCCCGAACGTCGCGCGACATGAGAGCCGTGAGTATTTTCGACATTAGTGTGCGCGACATTAAGCAACTGAATGATGTAATGGCTGATTTACAAAAACTCGCTGGCATTATCGAAGTTACGCGCAGTTCAGTCGGAGACTAAAACGGCCGATTAATACCCGGCCGTCGGTGGGCCCCACGCGCCGGTGGCGCTGTCCCACTCGACTTTGGTGGACACCGCGTTGTCCATTACCAAGTTTTAGCGTAACCAATTCGGGCTGAAATCATAGATGCCGTCACAGTCGATGACGCCGGAAAAAGATCATAATCAACTTGTATCGGGATATAGGCGCTGTCAGCGAAATGCAGGTCATAGCCAGCGGCGACTTGGTAAACCAAGGTATTCGAGATCGAGCTCGCCGTGATGGCCGTTGACGATTTCGTCATCGGAAACAAGAGTGATGCGCCCCCGCCTGCCCAAAGAGCGTCGGTAAACATAAATCGGGCTAAAAAATCGGCGCCGAGGTAAAGAACTTTAGTGTTGCACGAACCGCCGCACCCCCCGTTGGGGTCGGTGCCGGTGACGTTGAACTGTTGAAAACCGGCGAGCCCGCGAAAATTGAGCCAAGAGAGAAGCTGAGTGTCCATTACGCCTTTAACGCTGAAGCCCATGCCACTCATCGACGTCGTTGCAGTGCCAGTTAGGGCCGTGACTTTGGCTGTTGCGCTGCCGTTAGAGAGGCCAACCATTACGCCAAGTTTTTTATCAGAGAAGGGCTCCGAAGATTTATGTGACGATCTTGATGCCCCGGCTGATTTTTTCTCTGAAGCCGGTTTGAGAGAAACAGAGAGGCCTTTTTCGGCTTTGCCTTTAAAAATACCTTCGGCTAGAGAGCCTTTTACTTTGATAATTTTAATCAGGGCCACGGTTTTGCCGCTGCTGTCTTGAGCTCTCAAGATATCGCCGGCTTTAAATTTATCGCTTTGCATGTCGACAAGAACTTTTTTGTCTTTTACCGCTTTAACAACCGCTGCGTTAACTTGAAAAGCTGAAGAAATTGTAAGCGCGAAAGTGAGTAGTAGGGCGAGGCGAAAAGAGAACATTGAGGTGCTCCTTGGTGCAAGTCATGAGCTGAAACTAAAATGCATTTCATTGCGGTTCTTCACTAATTTTACGAATTAGTTCGGGCCCTTAACAAGTGGCAAGTCATCAAGAGGGGGGGTATTAAGACTATGGTCGAGATTGCGATAGAAGCTTTTCGATTTGCTGAGTGGCAAAGCGGGCAATTTGCTGAATTTTCTCGGCGCTTAGATTTCGCGTCGACGGCAGCAAGCTTGAGACTCGGCAAAAAGTGTATAGGTCGCTTGAAGTGGTGTTCGCAATTGATGACGTATTCGTTGCTGAGCTGGCCGAGGCAACAGCATTCGAATTTTCAGTTGAGGCGACGGTGTAGACGACGACGGATGGTGGGTTTGATTTTGAGTTGTATAGAGTCGTGATATTTTTTGAGTCAAACGGAGTATCGATAACTTCAAGCGGGCTTTTCAAAAAATCAGGCTGGCTGGTTTGTTGTTCGCAAATGTAATATTCAGTGAGGCTTTGGGCAAAGCCGTAAGCGCCCACGATGCCGCCTTCGTTAGTCTCAATAGCTTTACGCTGTCCCGACTCGTATACCGAGCAAGAAGCAAGAAAAATAAAAGCCATCGCGATAAGAAGTTTGGAACTCTTCATTACCATTATGCTATGTGCGAAATTTAAAAAAGAAAAGTCTAGAAGCGACGAGGGGCTTCGAAAAGCCCCCGAGTCAAATTTAGAACGGGATTTCTTCGTCAGAGTTGAATGACGGCTCTGGCCCAAAATTTTCATTTGAATTCGAATTTGAGCCAGCTTGTGCTTCGCGAGAATCAGTTTGGCCGCCCAAAAATTGAACCGAATTTGCAACGATTTCTGTCGTGTATTTTTTCTGACCTTGAGGGTCTTCCCATGATCGAGTTTGAAGGCGACCTTCGACGTAAACTTGGCGACCTTTGGCCAAATATTTGCCGCAAAGTTCGGCCAGTTTGCCCCAAACTACAACGCGATGCCATTCGGTGCGTTCTTGTTTTTGACCGTCTTTGCCTGTCCAGTTTTCGCTAGTAGCAACACTGAGACGTGTGACGGTTTGGTTTTGGGCTACAGTTTTTACTTCTGGATCAGCGCCTAGACGACCAAGAACGATGACTTTATTAACTCCTGACATATTTCCCCCTCCGAAAATTTCAGTGAAATCTTTAATTGAAAAGTAACCTAACGCGGTCGAGGGTTAATTGCCAAAAAAAAGTGGGGCATTTTTGAGCTCGGTGATGCGCTGCAAAAACCTACCAGCTACCAAGAGCAGTGGGGTTTGGTGGGATATTTATATTGGGAGTGCTTAAACGAAAGGCGTAGCGCGTGCCTGAGCCTGTAACCGTGCGAAATTTATCAACAAGGCTTAAAAATATGCCAAAATTCTTCTCTGTTAAGCGATCGAAGCTCAGGTCAATTTTTAGCTCGTATGCGCCAAGGTCAGGTACGACTTGGTTGCCAACCATGCGAAGCCGTATCCCAATGCGGCCTTTAATGCGGCCATTTATGGCATCACCCTGCTGGCCGATTGTACCCTCGCTGATATCGAAGTTACCGTTCTTTAGGTCGCCCTTAAGGCTGATATGCGAAATTTCAAGATTTGAAAGCGAGACCGGGCCCATCGGGGTCGGAATGGTCGATGGCGGCAAACGAAATTTCGAAATATCCAGTGTCAGCGAGCCGTCGGGCTGCTCGGTAAGTGTCGGGTCAACCTGTGCACTGAGCGTCGCGGCGACGCTGCCCTCGAGATCAAGTTGCGCCTGAGCAAAAGTAGTGAGGCTTTTGAGGTCGAGATCTTTTAGTTTCACCGAGGCATTTTGAAGACGAATATTATCATTCACTTTCTTACCTGCGCGTAAATCGATATCTACTTCGCCTTTAAGCACGTCTTCAATCGTGGCGCTAAAGCCCGGGCTGAAGGCAAGCAAGCCGGCAATATTGGGGGCCAGGTAAAGCTTCTTGGCTTTGATGGTCGGCAATACTGGGGTGTCGAGTGAGACGTTGGACATTTTTAAAGAGGGCGGCAGAAAGCCGATGCCCAGATCATCAAATTGCACGAAAACCTGATTCTGCGAATTTTTTGCGACCAGTTCGGTGATCATGTCCGAAAGGTCATCGTACGGAAATACTAATAGCGCAAAAACAAAAGTCATCAGCACCATTAGCGCCATAAGCTTCTTTTTTTCGCGAATTAAAAAGAGAAAAGGTCGAAATATCTTTTGCAACAAAACAGGGCCTCAGTGGGTGGTTAATTTAAATTTCACATCAATCGTCGTCATTGTTTTTTTTGTTCGAGCCAGAATTCGAGTTTGCCGGTGAATTGCGAAAATTGGGTGGTGGGCCTTGCGGCCCTTTTGCAGAGCTACCACGTGGGGGGGGGCGGTTGCCTTTTGAGCCAGGGCCGCTCGGGTTTGTGAATGGTGGTGGTCGCCCACCGCCACCGCCTTCTTCGCTCTCAAGATTCATTGGCAGGCTGTAAATAATGAGTTTGTAAAGCGCATCGAAATAGTGTGGGTCAGGGCTCGAGGCTAAAACTTCGAGGCCAGCCAGTTTCACGCTTGGGTTGATTTGTTGCAATTGAAAGCCGATATCGACGACCTGTTTTAGGTTGAGTTTTTTTAGACTCAGGCCGACCCCGGATTGATTGATCGATTTAGGGGCGAGCGGGGCGCCCATTTTATCGACCTCGAGATCGCTGACCCCGCCGACCTGTTCGGGCAATAGGTTGAACGACGCCAAATCATTTTGCAGCCGTGCTTTAAGTTCGTCTGCCGACAGAGACGTCGGTAGAGCCGAAGACTCGTTGGCGAGGCGGCTTGCGCGCCACAAAGCACGAATCAATTGCCGAGTGTTTTCGTATTCTGATACCGACGAGGAGGCTGAAGAAAAATAGCCAATGGGCACCGATATTAAAATAACAAAGACCAAGACAATCGAGCCAAGAATTATACCTTTTTGCGAGCCAGGCGAAAGCGCTTCGAATTTCTCTTGAGCGTTGTTGTAGGCCGGCGACTCTTGAATGGCCCCCCAGAGTTCGCCGAGCTTTTCTTTCACTTGGTCGCGAAAATCTTCGAGCGCCATTATTGTGCCCCGCCAATTTTGCGTTCTATTTTAATCGAATACTTAAAGGTCTTGTAGCCCGGGTGAGCCGCGCCCGGCGGCTGACCGCTTTGCACTTGATTGTCTTTGGCCGCGCTCTTTAAAGCTTTTTGTAACTCATTAAGCACTTCGACCTTACTGGCCTCGCCGGCAATAGAAACCGTGTCGCTGTCTATGGAGAAATTAAAAATATTAATTCCGCCTAAATTGCGAGAGGGCGCGAGGGCCGAAATTCGCTTGAGGGCATCAAGCGCTGAATTGATAGTCTGAAGGCCATCAACCATTTCTTTAAGTTTCATTTTTTGATCTTGGTCTTTAATAAAGGCTCGAATGTTGCGCTCGCTTATTTTATTGCCCTTCATATTGAGTATCGGGCCGGCCTGATTTTTTAAAGCATCTGCGGCGACCTCAACGTTTGTTGTTGAGAAACTGTCGCGCATGATGCCCCAGACCACAAGTATGGCAAAGGCCGCGGCAGAAATTTTTGCGGTGTGGGCCCATTTATCCCAGAACAAGCGTAACGATTGCGACTGCTTTGCAAAGTCACCTTTGAGTAAATTAATAGCTGGGTTTTTGGGGCGGCGCACACCTTCAACGGCCAGGCCGATGGCGGTGACCCCGGCCAGTTCGTTATTCGGGCTTGCGGCAAAATCGATTTGCGGCAGCATATCGAGGTGGGCAAGCCGGTTGGTGGCCATATCTATTTTTTGCGTGAGATAGGGGCCCAAGTTTCTGAGCTGCGAAACCCCGCCAGTGAGAATGCCCTGGCGAAATTGAAGATTGTAATGGGTGCGCAATTCGAGAAGCGCAAGATTGAGTTTTTGGCTGAAGCCATCAACCGATGATTTTATAACTTCAGAAAGCGCAATCTGCTCGCGGGTGGCGCCCTCGTTGTTCATTAAAATAAATGCGCGTTTGCGAAGTTCTTTAAGCGCCTCAAGGGGGTGCATATTGTAGCGCTGGGCGATGAGATCGGCGATGTCTTTGCCGCCCCAATCAATGAGGCACATGTCGAGAGTGTAGCCGTCTTTGAGGACGACGACAGTTGTCGTGCGATGACCAATATTTATGGCGACATCGGCTTCGCTTACGCTTGTTGAGTCTTGGCTTGTGGCGTACTCCCAAGGGCTTTCGCGCCAGGATTCGATGACATTGGCGAAGGCGACACCGTCAACGCTAATAATTGAGGGTTCGACGTTGGCGTCGGTGTAGGTTTTTAAAATGTCAGTCAGGTGATCGCGCGGGCAGGCGAAGGCGATAACGTGAGCCGTGTCGCCAATAAAATGTGTGAGCTTGGCGTCGAACACCGAATTTTCGCTTGAAAAAGGGATGTCATCCTCAAGCTCAAACGGCAAACTTTTTATAATTTTGTGACGTTCACGAAATGGAAATTCTTTGCGGCGCCAAGCAACGTCGTAAAGATGGGCACCTACTACGATTTGTGTGCCTTCTTCGTAAAGTCGTTTAATGGTGTCTTGCAGAATTTCAAGAATTTCAATTTTGTTGTCTTTAGTCGGGTCTTGGCTCAGTGGATATTCTGAGAAATGCATAAGCTCGTACCCGCGGTTGTGCGAGCGAACCTTTGCCACTTTTACGCTAAAGCTACCAATGTCGATACCAATGCTGAACATATAAAAATCGTACCGACTTTTGGGGCGGTAAACAACGCGCTGGTGGGGGGTGGTCTAGGTCGGGGGCCGGGTTTTTTTGGATAACGGCAATGCTGAAACCCGTTCAGGCCTAACGAATACCAAAAGCAGTGATAGCAATGCCATGAATCGGGTTGGCGAGCGCCTCATTGATAAAGGTATTTTGGGGTGGGGGTAGCGCGACCACCGGCATTGTTCGCGGCACAACTATGGGCTCTACAAGCAAAGGAGTCGTTTCGGCTGTCGGGTTTGGCGCTGACGGAAAGTCTGTTGAAATCAACATTGTCGGCGTCCGTGGCTCGATCGCGGTTAATTTCGAAGTCTCTGTGCTGGCTAAGATGTTTGTAGCGACCAAAGAGGCGGCGATTAAAGTGAGGCCGAGGGTTGTTGAGAATTTCATTTTAACTCCTTCAAAAAATTTTTCCGGTACAGTTTTCTGTTAAGCAAAATTTAAATCGCGTATGAAAGCGAAGGCCACACTATACCCTAAAGTTGCCGCACTTTGACCACCAACTGAAATGATTGCAGGAGTGTTTAGATTTTAACCAAGACATCGAGCCGGGCTTAAATTAAGGGCCAACCATGGCGAATAGGTCGATTTTGGCGTCAATTGTCACTCTGTAAACGAAATGGGCGCTAGAGGGAGGGGGCCGCGTCTTATAAAGCACTTGATTTGGCACAGAACTAGCATTGATTAGCAGGTGTACCCAAAGTTTAACGAAGGACTGCTTATGAAATTCATGTCGGCTCTGATTGTTTCTATTTTTGCAACGCTACCGGCCCTGGCCTGCCCAACGGTCAACGGAGCTTACTTTTGTGGCAATGCGGGCAATCTTAATATTTCAACTCGAATTACCAGGACACTTTTTTTCTATTCTATAAATGGCGAAGAGACGCCAGCTGATGGCGTCACGCGAGAAAGTTCAGTCGGAAGGTGTGATGACGATTCGGTGACTATTACCGTGAGCAATCCGCCCGACAGTTTTACCTCTGACGAGTGCAAGTCAGGTGCTGTCGCACGCCAGACCGATTTCAAGATCACAGATATTTCGAATTCAGGTGCAAATATTAAGTTTCAGCAGATCAATTCGGTTCTTTGCCGCGACGGTAAAGTTGCGATACTCGATCGCCACAGTGATGGCTGCACGCGAAGATAGCCAAAGGCCGGGTTATTCAGCTTGGCCATCAGATAAAAACTAAGCTAGATTCACCTTATCTAAAATTTGAGGTGATTTCGTGATTAAAAAAATCGCAATTTTCGGGTTCGCGCTAGCACTGCTTTCAATTCTTGCATTCTTCGCAGGTGTTATTTGTTTTCGCACCGGCGCGCTTGCGTTTGGCCCCGCATTTAGTTTCGTTAAGATCGCCATACCGGCGAGTTTTGCGGCGACGGCGATCAGCATCGGAGTGACCCTGTGGATTCTTTTTAGACCAGTCAAAGCTGGGCTGGCTTATGCCTTGGTCGGCGTTATGTTAGGCCTTAGTCTTTCAGTGCCGATGTTACGGCTGAAAGGTACGGTCGACAGCTTGCCGCGCATTCATGATATCACCACCGATACCGAGAAACCCCCGCAATTTGTTGCGATTTTACCCTTGCGAAAAGACGCCCTTAACTCGGCGGTTTATGAGGGTCATTTGATCGCCGAGCAACAGCACAAGGCGTATCCAGATATTTCGCCAAAGATTTTGGCAATGGCCCCCACTGAGGCATTTCAATTGTTAGTGGCAAAGGCTCGTGCCCAGCCTTGGGAGGTCGTTTCGATCGACAAAGAGGCGATGCGAATTGAAGCGACGGCCACTAGTGCTCTTTTTGCCTTCAAAGATGACCTTGTTATTCAGGTCTCTATTGATGCAAAAGGCAGCCGAGTTGATATGAGATCGGTTTCGCGGGTGGGCATTAGTGATCTTGGCAAAAATGCCGAGCGCATTCGAAATTTCTTCGCCACGGTATCGGAGTAATCGAGATGGCAAAAAAAAATTTTTGGGCCGATGGTCTGCAGTTTCAATGTCAGGGTTCGGCAAAATGCTGCGTTTCGCGCGGTAGTTACGGGTACGTTTTTTTGACCAAAACCGATCGCAAAGCCTTGGCGAAACATCTCAAAATGACTTTAGCCGAATTCACCGAAACTCATTGCGAGTTGCAAGATAAAATCTGGAAGCTTAAAGAAAGCAGTAATGCGGATTGTATATTTTTACGTGATAAAAAGTGCGGGGTTTACGAGGGGCGGCCGACCCAATGTCGAACTTGGCCCTTCTGGCCCGAAGTTCTAAATGCTCGCAGCTGGCGCAAAGACGTTGTCAGTTTTTGCCCTGGCGTGGGCAAGGGCAAAGTTTGGAGCGCTAAAGAAATCGAAGAGCAATTGAAGGCGCAGATCGCGAGCCAAAATAATTACGGAACATAATATTTCTTGGTCAGTTTTTCTGGTCAATTCTCCTGCCATAGCACAACCGTCGGGCGGCCCATGGGGATCTTTTTTTGGCTAGAGGCGGGGGGCGACGTTGGCGGAGGGGCTGGCGTTTTTGGCCCGGGCGGTGGCGGCGGTGTCGCCGGCGGGTTTGCCGCTTGGTCAGCGTCGTTGAGCACTTTCACCACTCGATCCGTGAGCCCCGTAATATCGTAAGTAACGGCATTGATTGTGCGCACGACATTTGAGAATTTGCCGGTGCTTTTAATTCGAAAATTGTATTCGGCATCAAAATAGAGTGGGATCTTAGCCTTTTGCATATTATCGGTGCGCATGCCTTTTGAATTCAGATAATTATAAAAATCATTTTCGTCCTTAAATGGGCCGCCCAATTTGGGGTCGGTTCGACGGCTTACGATCCATCTTAAGATTTCGTCTTTAATTTGTGGGTCGAGTGAGCGAAGTACGTTTTCAGGGGCATAATTGACGTTAACGCCAAGGGTGCCATAGACCGTCACCCGATCTTTTAAAAGATCAAAAAATTCATCTTCCATGCCCTGCACCATGTGCAATTCGTCGAGAGTCTTAAATGGCGCACTTGGTGGCAGCTTGTAATTGTGGACACCATCGGGCTGTTTATAAATTGACGATTTGTCACCATGGCCGCCAACACTTTGCGGGTTTTCGCTGACCCAATCTTGAATATTGTCGAGCAGCTCAGTGAATTTATAGTTCTCGTATTTTTTCTTAAACGCTTTGTTGCCCTCGACTTCATTCTGAAAAATTTGAAGAAGTTGGGCCCGAACCGAATCCGCCAGGGGCTTGCTGGGCGAGCCGAGCGCATTGATATCAATTTTGCTGCCCTCACTTTCAATACTGACGGCATATTGTGCATCTAGGGTCGATTCTTTGGTGATTTTATCAACATCTTCTTTCATCGAGTCGCTGACGAGGCCGAGGGCAGTCGGCGGCCAAGCGAACGGAAAGTTCCAGATTGGGTCGAGCATGGCGCGATTGTCTTTGAGTTGATCGCCGAATTGGGCCATGGCTTTTTTATAAAGCAGAATTCGATAGAGCGACAATTCGACGCCGGCTTTCGCGGCGTAATAGGCCTTGAGGCGATTGACCGACTGGGCTGAGCGCGCATATTCGATTTGAGTTTCATACGAAATTTCGGTGGCAATCACCACGGCCAGCACCATGGCAAAAATCGCTATTAACATCGCCATGCCGCGATTGTTGAGCAGCGGACTCAAAAGAAATGACCGCAATGATTTAGCGTCCCGGGGGCGTTGTTGCACTTGCGGCCTCGGTTGGTCTGTTGTTAGGGAAGCGCACCGCCGCTACCACAGTCATGGCAATGTCTTTCGGTGGCTCGGTGCGCTTATCATAAATAGTAAGAGTAATCTCGACGGCATTCGGAAAGCGCCCCTTCATAACTTCTTCGCCCTGTTCTGTGACCCAGCGGTCGAGCCATTCTTCTTCGTGCCCATAGCCTAGATAGCGAAAGTGCAAACTTTTTACGTTTTCAAGAATGGGGCTTGCGGTGCCACCTTCTTTTACCTCATCGTCGATGTAGGGGCTGACCCGGCGCCACAAGCACTTGCTCGATTCGCTTTTTTTCAATCGGCTCGTACAGGTGTCGAGGTAATAACCAATCTCAACTTGATCGCTCTCTTGAAGATTTTTAACCGAACGAAAATTATTGAGTGAGGTAAAATTAAGCTTATCGACCTCGCCAAAAAACCGCGTGAACGTATTGATGATCTTTAGTTTGAATTTATCTGGGTCGGTCGTCGTAGGTGGGGGCGGAGGCGAAGTGCCAGGCGGGGGTGGCGTTTTAGGTGTCGCAGACTGTGCCTGGCGCGCAGTTTGAGCCGCATTATAAAGTTCAGCGTTTACGTCATGATAATTAAAAGACACTTGAAGATCTTGGGTGATGAGCGCGAGCCCGGCCTTAAGGCCGCTGGTGCGATCGATTTCGCTCTGAATTTTGGTTTTAGCCTGCACGCCTTGCTGTATCATTCGCGAGGTAAATATCGAAATAAAAGCCATGATCACCACTGCGATCATGATTTCAATTAAAGTAAAGCCTCGGGTGTTTCTCACTGTTTACATCCCAATCGCGACGTCGGTGTTGTAGTCGACGAAATAGGTTGTAACTGAAAACGGCGTCTCTTTTGCCCCCGCTTTCACATAGACGGTGACGGTGGCCTCTAAAATCGCTTTGTTCACGATCTCGCGCATTTTCGTGATCACCATAAGTAAGGTTTGATCGGCACCCTCGTTTTGCGAGGTGAGAACAGGCGTCATGTCAGGCATAGCAAAGGGCTGCACTGAAAATGACCAGCGATATTGCGGGAAGTCTGCGCCAAAATCGCCTTCTTCGTCTTTGATTTCACCAAAAGTTTTTTTTGAGTATTTGGTTTCTAGCTCGACAATTTTGCGCTCAAGCAATTGCGAAACGTTGTTGTAGATATTGGTTTTTCGCACGCGCAAAAAATTACCACTCCACGAATTTGAAAGAAGTAGGGCGGCGGCAACGGTGATGACCAGCGCCACGAGCACTTCGATAAGGGTGAAGCCCTGTTGGCCGGTAAGCCCTTTAGATTGAAAGGCGGCGCGCGAAGCGTTCATCGTGATCTCAAATCCTTCAGCGAACGATTTTCGGGGATAATATCCATTCTACCGGTGAGAGGTTCGGTCGCAAGAGTCCACTGTAGTTTTTCGCTCGCTTTTAAATGGATCACGGCTTCATCGACAAAACCCGATGGCAAATAATGAATATAAATGATGCCCGACGTGACGGGTTCGTCGATGCGACCGAGCTCAACGCTTTCGATGTCGAGCCCTTTATCGAGCACTTTTTTACTCTTCAAAACCGTAGTGTCTTGGGCAAATGCATCGGCCGGGGCATCTTCATCTTTTTTGTCGCCTGGTTTTGGCAACTTGGGTGGGTTCTTGGCGTCATAACTGCTGACCAAGCTGCCCGGCCCGCGTTCAACCCAATAGGTCACAACGCGTTTGCTTTCGTTAGCGCTTTCTTTACCTGCGGTGCCCGTTGCATCAGCCGGTGCTTTGTCGCTGGTGAAGCCCGACCCGTCTTCCATATCAATCACCAGTCGATAAGTGGCATTTTGCAGCTGAGCGAGTTGGCGCAATTGACGACTGAGGGTGGTGAAGCGACGAACGGCCGCGCGCAGATCGTTATTGCGATTGCTAATTCGCGGTAAGGCAATTCCGGCAATAAAGGCGATAATGCCGAGCACGATCATAATTTCAATAAGAGTAAAACCGCGGCGCGAATTCGTGAGGTCCGAGCGATACAACGAGAAACGAGGCGATAGCCTACTCGTTGGTGATATCGGCTGCATAGCCTGTGCCGCCCGGCTGACCGTCTTCACCAAATGAGGTGATGGTATAATTGCCGTTCTCTAGCGAGTACGAAAATTCGTGGCTCCAGGGGTCGAGGGGCTTTTTCTTTAAATAGGGTTCAGGGCCCCAATTTGTGCACGACGACTCGCCACCTGGCAGTAATGCCGAAAAGCCTTGGCCCGAATCAGGGTAGTGACCGCAATCGGTGTAATACATGTCGAGTGCTTTCGAAAGTTCAGCAATTTGAATCTTGGCTTCACGAACCTTGGCTTTTTTCTGGGCGCCAACAACTTTGGTCGCCAAGATCGCACCAAGCGACGCGAGAATGGTAATGACAATCATGATTTCAATAAGTGTCATACCGCGCGAGTTAGACACATTTCTAAATATATTCAGAGATCGTTTCATTTAACAGCGTCCTCCATGGAGCATTTTAGTCTAGCCAGTACCTGTATTCAAGAGCTCAAACATCGGCATCATAATTGAGAACACGATAATCCCGATAACGCAACCCATCACGACAATCATAAGCGGCTCAAGAAGTGCGGTCAGGCCGTCGATTTCTGTTTTGACTTGAAAGTCATACGAGTCACTCACTTGGCTCAGCATGGTTTCAAGTTCGCCAGTTTTTTCGCCAATGTTGATCATATGAATCACCAATGGCGGAAACTGGTTTGATTTTTTAAGCGGCCCGGCGACCGATTCGCCCTCGCTAATGTTGTCGCGTGCATCGTCGACGGCGCGGGCAATAATTTCGTTACTGACCACGTTGCGCACGATACTCATCGCGCCGAGCATGGGCACTCCACCAGCCAATAAGGTTGAAAGCGTACGGGTAAAGCGTGACACGGCAACGGTGCGAATAATTCGGCCCGCGATGGGCAATCGAAGTTTAATAGCATCCCATTGCACCGAGCCTGATGGCGTGCGAATCCAGTTCAGAAAGACCACGATAAAAAGAGTGACGGCAATGGCGATCACATACCAATAGTCGACGAGAACTCCGCTGAGATTAAAAACCGCTTTCGTGTACCAGGGCAAAACGAGATCGGGGTTCGAATCAAAAATCACCATGATCTTCGGTACGACGAAGACAAAAAGTAACATAAGCAAAGCGGTGGTGACGACGAACATGAGAATCGGGTAGATCATTGCGGCTCGAACTTTTGAGCTGAGGGCACTCTGGGCTTCGGTGAATTCGGCAAGACGAATAAGAATGACGTCGAGGGTGCCAGAGGTTTCACCGGCTTCGCACATCGAGATGTAGATCTTGCTAAAAATTTTCGGATATTTGGCAATGGCTTTATGAAACGATGCGCCCTCGTTAACCATGTTTTTGATGTCAGAAAGGGCCTCTGACAGAGTCGGGTTTTGCACTTGCTCGGCGACCGCTGACAAGCTTTCAACCAAGGGCACCGAGGCTTTGAGGAGTGTCGCAAGCTGGCGGGTCATCATCGACATATCTTGGACATTGACGCTGCCGCCGCGAGCTTTTGGGCCGCCCGATTTAGCTTTTTTAGCGGCTGACCGGGTCTTATCAATAAGATCGACAACAAAAATGCCGTCACGCTTGAGTTTCATGCGCGCGTTTCGGGCATTTTCTGAATCGATGGTGCCGCGTACGGTTTTGCCCTGTTTGTCTAAGCCTTTGTAATCGAAAATTGGCATGTCTGATTGTAGCTACGAGCCCAGAATAAGGTCAAGACGTGCTCGAGTCGGGCCCCCTAGAAAATCGAGCCCGCATCTTCGATCGTCAGCACGTAGCCGCGTTCGTCGAAGTCTTTTTTGAGGGCGTGCATCTGACCCAAGACCTCGCGGTATTTGGCCTGTCGGGTGGAATCATGCCAAAAAGACTTTTCGCTGTTGACGGTGCAAAGAGAGCTCCTTAGTTGCCAAGCAAGATCGATGGCCTGTAACAGCAGCGATATGACCTTTTCGAAGTCTTCGTTTGAGATCTTACTTGAAAACTTTTGCACAAAGCCGAGAAGATCTTCGGCTGAATGAATAATTCGTTCGGTGAGCTCAGCCGAAATAAATCGCGACGTGCCTTTGATTGAATGCAACTCGCGGTAGAGATCTCGCATATCCTCTTCGAGGATGGGCATGTCGTGAGTCGTAAGCGAGGTCTTTTCGAATTTGAGTAGGGCTGTTTCAATATCGTGAAAGCGTGTTTCATCAAAAGATTCGGCGAAGTCAGAGATCATTGCTTCGTCGAGATCGGTGAAGGTGACGTTATAAAAGGAGTCTTCTGCAGCGGGTTTCGCTTTAGTTGGCGCTTTGGGCGAGGCTTTGCTAGCCGACTTTTTAGCAGGTTTTGTTTTTGCTTTCGCCGCTGCCGTGGCTGAGGGCAACTGCAGTTTGGTTCTCATTTTTGCAAACGAGATTTTGAGCATTTTGGCGACAATTGCGGTTTCATCGCGAAAAGCATTCTCTAAAAAATCCATTATTTTTTTCTGGTGATCACGAAAATCAGTTTCAATTTTTGCAAGCGGCCGTGCTTTTTGAAGTCGAGACTCTTTAAAGGCTGTGCCAGTTATAATTTCATCGACGAGAGTTTCAATATGGGCCTCGGGGCTCAATTCAGTTTCAGACAAAAAATTCTTATCAATATGCCCCGATAAAGAGCAGGCTTTAGTTAAAAGCTGAATCATTTTCTCTTTGCTCATAAGCGGGTCAGAGCAAAGGCTTTTGCAGAGTAACTTCATGAGGGGGGTTAGACCTTTGCCAAAAATTGTATCGATGCGGTTTGCAATACGTGTTGAATCAATTCTTTCGATTTCGCAACGTCATAGGGTTTTCGAAGATAGCCGTTGGCACCATATTGTTCGGCCACCCAAATGGGGTCGAGCGCGAGTTTTTCACAGCCGGTGAGAATTGAGTTCGTCTTGCCTTCTTCGGTTTGGCCCTTGCGAATACGTTCGGCCACTTTATTCAGCAAATCCATGCGTTGGGTTTGTTCGACGGTTTTGCGGGCCGTTTCGCCGAGTTTGGTATTAGCGGTGTCTATGGTTTTCAGGTCTTCTGAGCTTGCCATTACTATTTTTTGTGTCGGGCTGAGCTGTCGAATTTTAACCAATGCGCTGAGCCCATCCATCACCGGCATGAGAATATCTGAAAAAATTAAATCGATCGCCCCGGGTGCCGCTTGCGAGTAAAGATTGAGCAACTGCTGACCATCTTCGGCCTCGCCCTTGATGTCGAACTCAACGCCAAGATCGGGCCCGACGGTGCGAAGGCTCGCTTTTAAAACAGAGCGGTGGGCAGCAAGATCGTCGGCAAGTAAAACGCGTATGACAGTCGCCATTTTTTGACTCCATTTTTAATAGATGACCCTTAGTGGGCTTACTAAATGGTACTTAGGTATTATTGAGATTGAGTGGCAAAAAATCAATGAGGATGGGCGGTTTTGATTGACGCCAGACCACCATACCTATTGCAGCTGATCATCCATTTGTGTGCTCGAGATGATTTCTTCAATGGTGGTGACGCCGGTTATAATTTTTTGAATACCGTGATCGCGCATAGTGTCCATGCCAGCAGCGAGAGCCGCCTTTTTAATCGTCGCGGCATCTTGGCGCTTCATGATCAGACTTCGAATGTCTTCGTTAACCATTAACATCTCTTGAATAATAGTTCGGCCGAGGTAGCCCTTCTGATTGCACTCGCTGCAGCCGACAGCACGGTAAACTTTGTTATTCTTAAGCTGATCGCGTGGTATTTCTAAGCTCAGCAGTTCAGCGTCGGTCGGGGTATAAGCCTCTTTGCAGTGCGGGCATAGCAAGCGAACCAGACGCTGGGCAATAACACCGAGAAGCGAGGTGGCAATCAAAAACGGTTCACAACCCATATCCATTAAACGCGGAAAGACGCCGGGCGAATCGTTGGTGTGAATAGTCGAAAGCACAAGGTGACCAGTTAACGAGGCGTTGATTGCAATCTCGGCGGTTTCTAAATCTCGAATCTCACCGATCATAATAATGTCAGGGTCTTGACGAAGAATCGAGCGCAGCCCGCTCGCAAAGGTCAGGCCGATTTTTGAGTTTACCTGAATTTGGCCAATGCCGTGTATGCGCTGTTCGACGGGGTCTTCAACCGTAATAATATTTTTATCAACGCTGTTAATCTTTGAAACTGCGGCATAAAGAGTCGTCGATTTACCAGAGCCTGTGGGGCCGGTGACCAGCACGATCCCATAAGTGTTTTGTAGCAAGCCATAGATTTTCTGAAGGCTTCGGGGGTTAAAGCCAAGCTGATCCAGTTCAAGTACGACATTGGATCTATCTTGCAAACGCATGACGAGCCGTTCGCCAAAGGCCGTCGGCACGCTCGATAGACGCACATCAATGTCTTTGCCTGCAAGCTTTAGCGGGATTCTACCATCTTGTGGCAAGCGCTTTTCGGCAATGTTTAGGTTGCCCATAACTTTGATACGAGAGGTGATGGCGTTCTGTAGTTTCTTCGGTGGCCGAAATATATCAAACAAGATACCGTCGATGCGAAAGCGCACGACCATGTCTTTTTCGTAAGGCTCGATATGAATATCTGAGGCTTTTTCTTTCACCGCCCGAAATAGCAGGGTGTTTACAAGTTTAATAACCGGAGCATCATCTTCACCGGCCTCAAGAAGATCGATGACCGGATCGTCGAGATCGTACTCTTCGCTCTCAATGTCATCAAGGCCCTCGAGTGCCGCCGTGCTTTTTTCATAAACTCGATTGATGGTTTCTTGAAGCTTCGAAGTTGTGGTGACCAGAACGCTTACTTTTTTGCCGAACAGAACGCGCATATCAGAAAATGCGCGATGATTAAGCGGGTTGGTTGATAAAATTAAAACCCGATCCCCTTCAAGCTTGTAGGGCATTATGCCTTGCTGTTTGGCGTAGTTGATCGGGATGTTACGTACAAGATCAACCGGAATATCGTTGGACGGGATGTCTTTGATAAAGTCGGCGTTGATCGCTTTGCAAAGATCAGCCAGAGCGTCGTCGGCCGTCGAGTAGGTGCGATTTTTAAACTGAAATTCAATCGGCTCGCCACGCGCATCGGTCATTTTCAAAAGCGTCTTCAGCTCAACATCGCTGATTGAAGTGGCTTTTGTAATGAGTGATTCTAGTGTCGCGCCGGTCATCAGTTATTCTCCTTCTTCGGCTTCGCCCGGGGCGGGCTCAGCGTTGGTCGAAGGTTCGACTGTCTTGTCACCGGCATGCTCGGGGGCCTCTGCATTTGACTTTGGTTTGCCGCGAAAAGCGGGGCCAGATTGTTTGCCTCCACGTGGTGTAGGCATTTGCATTCGATCGTCATTCATTTCATTGGTTTCTTCGTCAGCGCCGGCACGGCGGGGCAGGTGGTCGATGTCGTTGCCGTAGGGGTCACGACCGCTTAAGTTTTGCTGAATAAAATCGATGCGGTCATTTAGTCGTTGATTCAGCAAATCGGCATTGTCTTGGGCATTTCGAATGACCTTGGGGGTAATAAACACCAGTAGGTTCATTTTTGCTTTTGAAGAGCTTTTTGATTTGAACAACCAGCCAAGAATGGGGATGTCACCCAATATTGGTATCTTGGTCACATTTTCGTCCTCTTTGTCTTTCATCAAACCGCCGAGAACCGAGGTGTCGCCACTGTTCACAACGATATTGGTGATCAGTGATCGCGTCGAGTAAGCCAAAGCATTGCTCGCCAGGCTTGAGGCTGACGAGATATTTACACTCGCGATATCTTGAATTTTGGTGTCGATCTTCATGCGGACCGAGTCGGTATCCGGGCTGATATGCGGAGTTAACTTCATTTTGAGCGTCAAGTCTTTGCGCTCGATCGAGCTGCCAGTTGTTCCGCCCGCGGTGATCGTTTGATTGTTGCTGACGGGGACGTTGTTACCCACTTCGATTTCGGCTTCTTCGTTATCAAGTGCTGAGAGCTGCGGTGCCGATAGTAAGTTTGAGTTGGTCGTGGCTTTGATAAACTTAATCAAGGCCAGAAGGCTTGGCACTTGAATGCCGGGGCCTGTGCCGCCAGGTGGGGTCACCGTTACGGTATCGTTGCTGCCCCAACCTAATGTCAGACCTTGATCTTTGGTAAAGTCGGCAAGGTCGGTCACGCTTTGCGAACCGCTCACAAAACTAGATCGCGCGGCGCCTGTTGAGTTGAGAAATTTAAAGTAGTTGATACCCCAGGTTGACCCGTTGGTGACATTTAACTCCATAAAAATGGCTTTAACAAAAACCTGATCGCGGGGGATATCGATTTTGGCTAAAATCGAGCGCACGATCTCATAGTCTTGCTTGCCCGCGGTGATGACGAGACTGTTGTTATCTTTGTCGGCCGTCACTTTGACGTCACCGCCAAAGACGGGCTCAACGACAGCGGCAGCAGTGGGGGCCATTGGCGTTGAGCCACTAGCCCCGCCTGAAGTTGCTTGAGCCTTTTTCGTGCTATCGCTGGCGATACCGTTCAGAACGTTAGCGATTTTTTCGGCTTCACCGTGGCGAACATAGTAGACCCAGACATTGCCGCCGTCTTCGGGGCGAATTCTAAAATCAAGTTTAGCGACGAGACCGCGAATGCGCTCGATACCGGCGTCGTTACCAACCACGATAATTGAGTTGGTGCGCATATCGGGTATAACGAGCGAATAGTTGGCGGCGCCGCTGCCAGACCCCGGGGTCGAGCTACCGGCTGGGCGAAAGCGCGGGATTCCAGAACTAAATGCGTTGTTAGCCCCTTTGTCGCCTTTGTTAATAATCTTGTCGATGAGGTCAGCCATGTCTTTTGAGCGTGCAAACTTAATCGGGATCACGACTAATTTTTCTTCAAAACCCGGCACATCAAGCTGATTTATGATAGTCGTAATGCGCTCAATATTTGAACCCATGTCAGTTACGATCAGCGAATTGGTCGGGATGTAAGGGGTAATGTCGCCGTTCTGGTTGACGATGGCGCGCAAGGTTTTCTGAACTTCTTCAGCGCTAATGTATTTGAGCTTAATAATTCGGGTAATCAATTGGTCAGCGTTCGGAAAGTAGTTGCCGGCGTAAGTGTCGATGCTTTCTTTAGCCGCGACCGACAAGCTTCGAATTTTGAGAAAGCTGCCACTCGGCACCACGGTGTAATTGTTCATGGCAAGTGCGGTCAAAAAGGCTTTATAGGCTTCGGCCACCGTGATTTGGCTGGGCGCGATGATTGATATTTTGCCGTTAACGCCTTTTTCAAGAATAAAGTTTTTGCCAGTGAGTTTGCTGATCGCCTTTACAACTTCTGCAATATCAGCATTTGGATAATCGAAGCTCTCGATCAAGTTGGGAAAGTTTTCGTTGGTGATGTCTTCAGGGTTTGCTTTGGCAAAATCGACATTGCCTTTTGCCGAGTGGAGGGTGTTACCGCTGACCGTTGCGCCTTGCTGAGCTCTATTCGAAGGCGAACCTGCGGGCGGTGGGTTTTTCGGCGCGATGGCGTGTGCCGGCAGAACGACAAAGCTGGTGAGCAGAAGCCACAAGGTGTTCTGCAGGACAGATGAGTTAGTGAAATTCGTCGTTTTTCTCACGGTGAGGTACTCCTTGGCGTTCAACCCTATTGGATCGTGTAATTAAATTTCTCGTCGCGTCCGTCGCGATCGACACCGAGCTGAACATTGTTTGAAGTCTTTAATAAATTGTACATTTCCATAGCTTTAGTTGGGCTGTTGACCGGCTCACCATTGACCGACTTGATCATGTCGTTAACTTTGAAGCCCATTTTGTCGAAGGGGCTGCCGGGTTGAATGGCTGAAAATTTAAAGCCCTCGACGCTGATACCGTCAGGCGAGAAGACCGGCTCCATGCGCGCCTGCTGCAAAACAGACGAGAGATTTTGGGTGAGACCTTCAAAGTCAGTGCGCTTAATCGCAAAGTCAAACTTTCCACGTTGTTCGACAAGCTCATTGCCGGTTGCGGCCGGTGCTTGCATGCCAAAATTCAGCCCCGCGTCTTCGGCGATTTCGATGTACTCATTGCGTTTATTGTTCAAGTTTACGAACGTTACTTTTTTACGTTCGATTTTTGTTATGCGCGCCATGTTTTCGATTTCTTCATCGACCTTGTACGAGCTCGACATATTCTTGCTTGAAATGCTCACGGTTGCGATCGACATCTTCGGATTAAAATGAACGATCGTGCCGAGAAGCTGAATCGGCAACTGCGAAAGAACTGCCGGTCGATCGATATTCTCGTCGCCGCCTTTTGTCGCACTCAAGGGGTCGGGTATCTTGCCATCTTCATTGAAAATATCGCGTTCAGTGATGACATTATATTCGGCCAAACTTTGTGGCCGTGCGCGTGTGCTTTTTGTTGGGCGAATCGGTGGGGGTTCTTTTGGTATTAAGTTGGGGCGATAGTTGAGAACGCTAAGGTCGGCAATCATGTAGCTGATGAGTGCGCACAACGCGAGCACGTAAAATTTCTCGAGTGGAGGCTTGGATGTCCCAGATGCGACATTGGTACCGACACGTGACCATATTTGTTTTGCTCGATCTAAGAAGCTCATTCCTAACTAAAAGTCTAACAGACGCTTCTTGTCATAAGCAAAAACATCCCCTCTGATACCCAGACCTTAGACGAGTGAAAAGTGACGATTTTTCGATAAATTTTTAATTGTCGATAACACTTTTATTTATGACCCTGATCGTTAATTTCAGCGCATTCGGTATTTTCTTCATGAAAATTTCTGTCATCAAATCGGAAAAACACCCCAGCTAAATCGTGATTCATCTTTTGGTCTTCAGAGGTCACGGCACAGAAATTGCTCACTTGTATGGTAGATCGCCGAGGGGGCGGTTCAAAATTAAAGGGGGGATGTACCATGAGAGATGCATTGGTATTTGGGGGAGCAAACGCGTTAGACTTCGCAGACGTTCGTCTGGGGGTTATAAGAATTCCAGAAGTGAGTTTAAAGATCGAAGAGGCTCAGGAGCTCTGGGACCGCAATTGCGGCTCTGGGTTTAGCTTTCATCACTTCTTGGCATCTGAAGACGCGGTCTTCTTTAAGAATCTAAGCCTGAAAACGCTCTCGCTAGCGGTGGTGCAGCTTGGCCTGTACGATCGTTTCAAGCGAATCTTTCATCGCCCGCAAGTGTTAGTGGGCAATGTTAAAAACGATTCGGCAATGCTGGTTGCCGCCGGTCTCATGTCTTTTCAAGAGTTAATAATGGCAAGCCGCGCCTGCCACATGGTGCGACCGCTTGCCCATTTGCAGCCGGTTGGCGATTTAGTCCTGAACGGGCCGATCTTGCCGCAATATCAAGCTTACGAACGATTAGTGGTGAACGTGGCTTCAGCTGCTTCAGCGAGCCAAGACGGGGCTGCAGAAAGCACTCTTGCCTCTGTTGATGCCATTCGCATGACGAGCCTTGGTGACGCCGATATGAGCCTAAGAAAAGTATTGGAGCGTGTGGTAGATGAGCGTCGCCTTGAGCGCATCATACATGTCGGCCCCGGGCTCATTGATCGCGCTGTGATCGCTGAGTTTGAAGCTCGCGATCTTCAAATCGTTGAATCAATTGATATCGACCCCATGCTTGGCTGGTTCTGGCGCGACATTAACAATGTGGCGACCATCGCATAATACCCGGCCGTCGGTGGGCCCCACGCGCCGGTGGCGCTTTCCCACTCGACATATGGTGGACGGCGCGTTATTGAGGCGCCTGAATTGGGTCGTGGATATGTGCTCGTTGCTAAACTTTAGTAAATCGCCTGCGCGCTCACTCCGCGGGAGTGGGCGAAGTGAATCAGCGATTGATGGGCATCAAACCAACCCTTGGCTACCAACTCTTCGGCCTGAATCACGCGCTGCTGATCGAGGTTGAGCTCATCGGCCGTGGCATGACCGATTTCGAAGCGGTGTTGGGTTGCACTCATAAGCCGAACGCTTGATTCGACAACCTTTTCGCGATCAACCGCGGTCTGCACCGATTTTAAAAAATTCTTTTGGCTAAGTTCAATGTCAGAGCGCGCCTGCCGACGTAACAGTTCGTAATTGTAATTCGAAATGGTGTAACTCTCATTGGCGATTCGATAGCTCGAATAGTCTTTGAAGCCATTAAAGAGCGGCCAGGTCAAAGTGATCGTCGACGCCCAGGCCTTTGACCAATCAAGACTCGGGTCAAGCTGATGGTTGCCGTAGAAAAGTTGCAGATCTATTTCGGGGTAAAGGAGGCTTTTAGCGGCTGCCCGCGATTGATCTTGTGCGCTGACGGTCAAAATTGACGACTGTACATCAGGCCGTGCCGCCAAAGTTTCATCGTTACTTTTCTTCGCCAATCGCTTTTGGTATTTCGCGGTCACAATTTCTTGGCGCAAATCGGTGAGCCAGGGCCAGTCGCCTGAGACCTCAAGATTTTCAATCCAAACACGTTGGCGCGCGATTGCCGAAGTTAAGGCTAACTCAGCGTCACGCACCTCGGCCTCAAAGTTAGAGCGATCGATGCGAATTTTATCGAGTTGCTCGAGAGCTAACGCGCCATTTTTATATTTTCGCTGGGCAATTTCAAAATATCGATTTTCAAAATTGAGGCTCGATTCGAGAAGCTCGAGATGCTTCTTTTGATAAATGACAGTTAAGAGGTCGCTCGCTGCAGACTCTTCAGTTTGAAGCAATGTGTTGTCGCTGCCCGCTTTTGTCGCCTGCAGATAATTGTCGGCCGATTTGAGTTTGTGAAGATCGGCACCGCCGCGAAATAAATTAACATTAGCGGTGAGCCCATACTGCTTGCTATCGGTGTCGGGGGCCCCCGCGCGTTGTTGGCTGGCGCTGGCCGTGATCGACGGCAAAAGCGTGCCGCCTGCGGCGAACTTTTGCCAGTGGGCAGTCTCTATCAACGAAGTCTGCGTTTTCAATGCCTCGCTCTGTTTAAGAGCTGCCTCGAGAGCGCTTCGAAAGTTAACGGCAATCTTTGTGGCGGGCTCTTCGGCGAAAGCAGTCGGGGCTGTTGCCGATACGAGCGCGAGCGCTAAACCGAGTGCTAACGCGAAGCCTGCATGAAAGCGTCTGTGAAAAAGGGAGGTCATATTAATGCATCACTTCGCTAGGGCGATCAGGTTTTTTATTGTGCGGAGTCTCCGTCACCTGACCGTCGACGAAAACAGCTTGGTGCGGGCGCTTGGGGTCGTCAAAATAGAAAGCGCGCCACTCGAGATAGGTGGTTTGGAGGGCGGGCACAAGAAAGAGGGTAAAGAGCGTCGAGAAAAATAGTCCGCCTGATACGGCAATGCCGAGGGGCTGCAAAATACGACCGCCTTCGCCGAAGCCAAAGGCCACGGGCAGCATCCCTAACAAAGTGGTGAGCGAAGTCATAAGAATAGGGCGCAAGCGGCGGGTGGCCGAAACCATGGCCGCTTCTCGCGGAGCATACCCCGCCTGTACAAGTTTTCGCATATAATCCACAAGTATAATGCTGTTCGCGACGGCAATACCGTTCAGTAAGATGACCCCTAGTGCGGAGTTCAGCGAAACCGTGCTGCCAAAGATAGAGAGCGAAATAATCACGCCAATAAGACCAAGCGGTATCGCCACCAGCACGAGAGCCGCCGACACCAGATCTCCCAGTTGAAAAACCATGGTGATAAAGATCAATGCCACCGAAATCGCAATGGCACCCATCAGCTGTTTGAGTGATGAAGTGAGTTCGATCTGCGCGTCTTCAACCGTAACTGTAACATTGCCAAGGTCGTGAGTCTTTTTGAAATCATCGACGATAACTTTAGTCTGAGCTAAAAAGGCATCGGCCTTTTGTTTCTCTTCGCGCTTGGTTCGGGCCTCAAGCAAAATGAGCTGGCGATCATCTTCGCGATAAATTTCGGGCGGTGCGGCCTCGCTACTGGCCGTGACGAGCGCTTTGAGGGGTATCAATTTGTCGCCGATGGCAATCGGCAGAGAGAGCACGTCTTCGGTGGTTTCAATTCGATTGGGCGGAAAGTAAAGGCGAATTTGGGTCTTGTGATTATCGACCCGCATGTCATCAATGTAGCGCCCTTCGGTGGCAACTCGGGTGATGTCGGTGAGGTCGGTCAGAGCGAGGCCGACGTTGTTAAGACGTAAAAGAGACCATTGCTCAGAGTGCGGCTTGAGCTTCAATTCTTGTTGATATTCGGCGCTGGGGGTTTCGTTCAGCCCGTAATACATTTTTTTGCTCGACAGCTCGAGGTTCAGTTGCTGTGCCACCTCGCGGGCTTTTTCGGTGTCGATGCCACTGACAGAAATTCGAAGGTCGGGGGGGTGTGGTATCGGCAATTCAGATGGGTTCCATTGCGAAACCGTAAAGTGCGTTTCGACCGTATTGGTCAGCAGATTTTCGATCTTCTTCCAGAGATCGTTCATTTTTGATTTGTCTTTTAAACGAACCATAATGCTGCTGTTGCCGGGCGACCAAACCTGACTGAAGGTGTAAAGGACTTCGGGCCCATAACTTTTCATAATTCGATTTTCAATTTCGGCCGTCGCCTCTTCGTTTTGTCGAATGAGATTTAGGCCCGAAGTGCTGATGCGTACATTCAACCAATCTGAATCGGGGCTGCCAATAATTTCTCTTTGGATTTTTGGTAGCAGTAGGCCGACCAACCCAACGATTGAAAGAGCCAAAACCGTAATGACGGCTGTTTTTAGAATAGGTGAATTCAAGAAGTAGCCGAGGGCGCGGGAGTAGAGGCGTTCAATCTTAACCAGCCACCCTTCGAGCGGCGCGGGTTTTTCTTCAACCTCGGCTCGGCTTCGGCTCAGTATGTGCAATCGAACTGTGGGCACCAAAATCAAAGCCACAACCGCCGAAATGCCGTGCGAGTAGATGACAGCTCGAGCCAGGTCACCAAGCAAAGCGTTGGTTAGGTCGTGGGTCAGGGCCAGAGGCAGAAAAACCACAAGCGACGCAATGGTAGAAGCAATGATCGGCATTTTGACTTCATTGACGGCTTGTAAAACGATTTTAAGGCGCCCGGCATGGTCAAGCAAGTGGCCTTTCTCGCGGCGATAATGGCGAAAGATATTTTCCATGACCACGACTGAGGCATCGACATTCATCCCAGCTGACAGCGCGAGGCCACCCAATGAGATAAGGTTCAAGTTGATGTTGGTTAATTTCATTAAAATAAACGCGAGAACGATCGACATCGGTATTTCAACGGCCGCGGTCGCCACATTTTTGATATTGCCAAGAAATAAAAATAATACGAGCACGGCGAGGGTCGCCGCCAAAAATACCTCACGAAGAACATTGTAGATCGCTGAGCGAATAAATTCAGAAGGGTCGACTAATATTTTGTATTTTACGTCAGAATCGAGGTGCGAACCCAAATCTTTAACAATGGCGATGGCGTCTTCAGATAGTTTTTTGATATTGCCGCCGGTGCGCGGGGTGACCCACAAAATTAAGCTGGGTTGCCCGCTTGTTTTAAAGACGCGCGAAAACTCGGTCATCGGGGCGTAGTCGATGTTGGCGATATCGTGCAAATAGACCCGCGCGCCCGAACGCGAGGGCACCACGATGTGAGCGAGATCATTAAAATTCTCGACGGGGCGGCTTAGACGAATTTGAAACGAACTGGCACTATTGCTGAGCTGGCCGCCACTGTGCTCTTCGAGTGACTGTCGAACCGAAGCTTCGATATCGGCCGGGAATATATGAAGCGCCGCCATTTTCTCAGGCTTGAGCTCGACGCGAATTTCTTTGCGCTCGGGGTTCCAAAGCTCGCGCTCGTCAGCGTCTTCAAGCTTCGCAAGCCGAGGGTCGAGTAGCGGCTGCAGATAGTCGTGCAATTCGTCGAGCGAGCGGGTGGTGCTGTAAAAAGATATGGCGAGAAAGCCGGTGTCGTTCGAGCCACTCCAGGTGTAAATTGAATCGCGAATTTCTTTCGGAAATTGATTGGCAAAAGCGGCGGCTTGCAATGCGACTTGCTCGCTGGCTTCACGCGAAGGAGTGCCCCACTGAAACTGCACATGATAGTTAACGCTTTGGCGACCGTAATTCGCCGTCAATTTCTCGACGCGGTAATTGCCGAAGGTCATTTGCTCAAGGTTGTATTCAAATTTTTGGCCGTAATTTTGGGCAAATTCGTTGGCCGTCATGCCGGCGTAGGTGAGGCCGACAGTCACCGAGGGTTTTGAACTGTTCGGAAAGAGCGAGATCGGCAAGTTAAAGCCCGCGATAACCCCACAGATGGCAATGGCGGCGAGCGCAAAATAAACCCGAAATGGCGATTGGTAAATGGCCTTCATTTTTTTGCAGCTGCCCCATTCGCGGCTGCGCCTTTTGCAGGCGCGCCAGTTTTTTGGCTGTTGGTGTCGTCACCCTCCGCTATCTTGACTTTGTCGCCGTCGGATACAAAAGAGCTTGAGCGCAGCACCACGGTGGCGCCGTCTGAAAGCCCCGAGCCAATTTCAACCAGGCCATGGCTGCGGCCAGCGATAGTTACGTCTAAATTTCTGGCGACACCCTTTTCAACGACACTGACAAAGGTTTTGTTGCCACGGTAGCGCAATGCACTTTCAGCCAGCTGAATACCGCTATGAGAGTTCACATTTATTTTCAATTGGCCAAGGGCACCGGCGAGAAGGCCGGTGTTTGGCGATAGCAATATTTCAACCGAGGCGGTGCCGGTTACGGGGTCGACTTGAGGGCTGACTCCGCTTAGGCGTATAGGCCAAGATTGTGCTTCTGCCGTCGAAGAGCTTGAGCCCCCAGCTGAAGATTCGGCCGTTGATGAAATAAATTCGCCGACTGTGCCGATATGAATAAGCTTTAAATCTTGGGCTGCAATCTCAACACTAATTTTAAGGTGGGTGGGGTCGGTGAGCGTGATGAGTTGTTGGCCGCGCGCGATTTCGCTGCCCATAGAAACTTTGAGATCACTGACGAAGCCCTCGACGGGCGCGACAATGGTGAGGGGCGCATAGCTAAATCCTGGTTCGCTTTTTTTAACCCGAAACAATCGCTGATTTTTTTTCACCTTGCTGCCGAGAGTAACGAAGATCTCGCGCACGATACCGTCGGTCGGCGATTGCACGGCGGCATTCATCACTGAACTCACTCGCCCGGGGTATGAAAGTTCGCTGCTAAGGATTGCCGAACGCACCTTAGTGACGACGACCTCAGGGGTGGGCTCTGCACCGAAGCTAATGTTAGTGCTGAGCGAAGTCGCTAAGATCGAGAAGATAAGCCAGGCAAATTTCACGAAAGCCCCCGTATATCGAACTGTTAGATCATTTTAGATCTTGCTGATAGGGGCTTTTAGCGGTTAAGACGATAGGCGTCAATCTTGAAAATACCCGGCCGGTTTTCTGGTGGACGTCGCGTTAGTGGTTCGTTTCGGCCTGTCGTTGCAAGGGTCTGTTTAGGTGATGGTTTTCGGCCCGGTGGAAAGAATTACGCCATAAATTTATGCCACTTTGAGAGCTGGCTTTCGGTTAAAGAAACAATACAAACGGTGCCATTGGGGGCGTTTTCTTTGCGCGCGATCTGGGCTTCGCGGCCAAGCTCATAAATACGGTACTCTTCGTCTTTCGGAAAATAGAGCTCCACTTCTTGGGCCGATTTCAAAATTGTTTCACTCATCATTTTTTTTAATTTGTCCATCCCGAGACCGGTTTGGGCGCTCACAAATACGCGCGGAAACAACTTCACACTCAGCTGTTTCTCAAGGGGAGTGATATCCATTTTATTAAAAACATAAATGATGGGTTTTAAATCCCATTTAAACTCTTGCACCAATGATTCAACGATTTCAATTTGTCGTTCAGAATGCGACGACGATAGGTCGATGACGTGTAGTAACACATCGGCTTCGCCACTTTCTTCGAGGGTCGATTTGAAAGCTTCGATCAAATGCGGCGGCAAATTTCGTATAAAGCCTACGGTGTCGGTGACGACGGCATTTTTAATTTCGGGCAAAAATACTTGCCGAGTGGTTGGGTCGAGAGTGGCGAAAACTTGATCACGGACCAAAACATTGGCTTGAGTCAATTTATTGAGAAGAGTGCTTTTGCCAGCGTTGGTGTAACCGATTAAGGCAAAACTCGGTACTTTCGAGCGTTTTCGACTTTGACGGTACTGCGCGCGGTTGCGGCCGACATCATCGAGTTTCTCGCGAATGATTTGCATGCGTTCGCGAATGCGTCGGCGATCCATCTCGAGAGCGGTTTCGCCTGGGCCGCGGGTGCCGATACCGCCGCCTAGGCGAGAGAGCGAGCCGTGCCAGCCGCCCACCATGCGCGGTAACTGGTCCAGAAGCTGCGCAAGTTCTACCTGCAATTTGCCTTCATAGCTCTGCGCCCGCTGGGCAAAAATATCTAAAATCAATTGCGCGCGGTCGAGCACTGGCACGCCGATCAGTTTTTCGATATTGCGCGATTGGCTGCCGCTAAGGGCATGATCGATAATCACGATTTTGGCTTCAGTGTTCGCGACTAAATCTTTAATTTCATCGAGCTTGCCTGAGCCGATCAGCGTTGCCGGTACATATTTTGGCAAAATCTGCACGGCGGTGCCGACCACTTCAGCGCCGGCGGCGTAGGCGAGTTCTTCGAGCTCACCGAGACTTTCTTTTATCTCGGTAAATGAGTCTGTTTTGAGGCCACAGCCGACGACTATGGCGCGCTCGGCGATTTTGTTACTCACATTTCCATGTACGCTTGGGCTTCAAGCGAGGTGAGAACGATGGTGTTAACAATATCATTTACCGTGCAAGTTCTTTGCAAAACGTTGGCCGGCTTTTTAACGCCGAGTAGAAAGGGCCCCATCATTTCGCCACCGCTCAGCTGTTGAATGAGTTTGTAGGCAATGTTGCCAGAATCAAGATTCGGAAAAATCAAAATATTGGCGCCACCCTTAATTTCGCTAAACGAAAAGATTCTCTTCATGATGTCTGAGCTAACGGCAGTATCAGCTTGCATTTCGCCATCGACAATTAGCTCAGGGTGATTTTCGCGCACCAGGCGCGCGGCCTCTTTCATTTTCTTGGGGCTAGCAAATTCGCCCGTGAAATTCGTGAAGCTGAGCATGGCGATTCGCGGCTCAATATTAAAATACTGAGCCACTTTCGAAACATAAACCGCGATCGATGCCAATTGTTCGGCCGTTGGGTCAATGTTAACCGTAGTATCGGCAAAAAACAGAACGCGATCTTGAATCAGCACGATGTTCATGCCGGTGGCCACTTGGCCGCGGCCGGTGCCGATCACTTGCAATATAGGACGCACGCAATTTGAATAATTGTTGGTAGCGCCGCTGACCAAGCCATGGGCATCGCCAGTTTTGACAGCCATCGCCGAGAAATAATAAGGGTCAGCCATTAATCGTTCAGCTTCAGCTTGCAATACGCCTTTGCGTTTACGAGTGTCATAAAGAGTTTGAACATAGCGGTCATAGTTCTTGTGTTTTGTCGGCTGAACAATCGGGATGCCTTTTAATTCTTCAAGCTCAAGCTCTTTAATTTTTGCTTCAATAAATTCGGGGTACCCGACGAGCACCGGTCGAATAATATGTTCTTGATGTATTGAGTTGAGCGCTTTTAGAATCTTTGTACTGCCACCTTCTGGAAAGATAATAATGGGCACGTCCGACTTCGTAGAGGCCGCTTTGGTTTTAATTCTATTTATAATCGAACGCACAAAACCGCGCGAAGCACTGCCGAGAGACTCGAGCGATTCGCGGTAAGCATTGAAGTCTTCGATTGGTTTTTGAGCGACTCCAGTGTCCATAGCGGCTTTCGCCACGGCGGGCGCGACATTCATTAGCACACGAGGGTCAAAGGGCTTCGGGATTATATATTCGCGGCCGAAATGAAATTGTTTATTGGCGTAGGCCGCCGATACGCTGTCGGGCACATCTTGGCGCGCCAGTTCAGCAAGGGCTTTCACTGCCGCGAGTTTCATTTCTTCGTTGATGCCCGTGGACTGGGTGTCAAGAGCGCCACGAAAAATAGACGGAAAGCCTAAAACGTTGTTCACCTGATTCGGATAGTCAGAGCGGCCTGTGGCCATAATGACGTCGGGTCGAGCCGCAAGGGCATCTTCGGGTAAAATCTCGGGGTCGGGGTTCGCCATGGCAAAAACAATCGGGTCTTTGGCCATTTTCTTAACCATTTCTTTGGTCACTGAATTGGCAACACTGAGGCCGACAAAAACATCGGCGCCATCAAAGGCGTCCATCAGGGTTCGGGCTTTGGTTTCAATCGCAAAAGGCTCTTTGTATTTGTTCATACCCTCTTTGCGGCCGGTGTAAATCACGCCCTGAGAGTCACACATCATAATATTTTTCGGTGAAACGCCGAGGCTCACAAAAATTCGCGCACACGAACTTGCGGCGGCTCCGGCGCCGTTGAAAACAACTTTTATCTTGTTCATTTTGCGTTTGGTGAGCAGGCAGGCGTTGATGAGCGCCGCACCACAAATAATGGCCGTACCATGTTGGTCGTCATGAAAGACCGGGATGTTCATGCGCTTCTTTAGTTCTTCTTCGATGTAAAAACAGTCGGGGGCGCCGATATCTTCGAGATTGATGCCGCCAAAGGTCGGCTCAAGTGCTTGTACAGCGGCAATAAATTCGTCGGCTGTTTTGTGCGCGATTTCAATGTCGTAAACGTCAATGCCAGCAAACTGTTTGAACAAAACGCCTTTGCCTTCCATAACAGGTTTTGCTGCAAGCGGACCTAAGTTGCCTAGACCAAGAACAGCTGTACCATTCGACACAACTGCGACAAGATTGCCTTTGTTGGTGTATTTATAAACATCGCGCGGGTTCTTTGCGATCTCGATACACGGCGCTGCAACTCCAGGTGAGTAGGCGAGCGAGAGCGTATATTCAGTGTCACATTTTTTGCTGGAGCGAACGTCGACTTTGCCAGGTTTACCGCTCGAGTGATAATCAAGCGCGGCTTTTTCTAGATTTTTTTTATTCATGTAACGAAAAACTCCTTCATCGATACTACTCGCATATGATAGCGTTTGTAGATCGTCTGTCAAAGAAAAGGGGTACTTCGGTGGGTTCATCAGCAGTTTCGAAAACGGATCGTGATGTGGTTTTGATCGATGGGGTGCGGACTCCATTCGCAAAAGCCGGTGCAGAGTTGAAGGACATCCATGCCGCCGACCTCGGGACGACTGCGCTCACTGAGCTTTTGGCGCGAACCCAAATCGACGTAAATGTCGTCGATGAGGTCATTATTGGCAATACGGGCAGCCCTGCTGACGCGGTGAATATTTCGAGGGTTGTCGCGCTGCGCTCTGGTATCCCGCTGAAAACTTCGGCCTACACTGTGCATCGAAATTGCGCTTCAGCCCTTGAGTCGATTGCGACGGGGTTCGACAAAATTAAATCAGGGACGCTCGACGTCGTGGTCGCAGGCGGTACTGAATCTATGTCAAAAATGCCTATATTAGTGCCACAGGCGATTCAAAATATTTTAAATAAACTTTTTTCAGCTAAAGGCCCTGGTCAGGCGCTGCCTTTGCTCGGCAAATTGCTCGGCGCAGATTTAAAACAAGTTCTGGCACTTTTAACTGCCAATCAGCGCGACCCCTACTTTCCGGTGATTGCAGTGGTGCAAGGTCTGACTGACCCGTTTGTTGGTATCAACATGGGTATGACCGCCGAAAATATTGCTAAAGATTTTGGCCTCACTCGCGAAGAGCAAGATGCGTTTGCCTTAAGGTCGCATCAAAAGGCTGTTGCCGCTACCAAAGCCGGCCGCTTGCGTGATGAGATTACACCAGTGTTTCAACCGCCGAAATTCAAAACCATTATTGCCGATGACGTGGGCCCGCGCGAAAGCCAAAGTATTGAAATGCTCGCCAAGCTGCGCCCGTTTTTCGACAAAAAGTACGGCACCATTACGGTCGGCAATGCTTGCCCGATTACAGACGGTGCGGCGATGACACTGTTAATGTCGCGCGCGAAGGCGAGAGAGCTTGGGTTGACTCCGGCGGCACGAGTTTTAGGATACGGCTTTGCTGGGCTTGAACCTGAACGAATGGGTCTTGGCCCAGTTTATTCGACGCCGGTCGCGTTAAAGCGCGCAGGGGTTAGTTTTAAAGATCTTGATCTGATTGAACTCAACGAAGCTTTTGCCGCTCAAGTTTTGGGCTGCGTAAAAGCGATGGGCAGCAAAAAGTTTGCACAAGAAAAATTGGGTCTTGGCGAAGCAGTCGGTGAAGTTGACCCCGAAAAATTAAACGTAAATGGCGGGGCAATCGCTTTGGGCCACCCTGTTGGGGCCACCGGCACTCGCCTGGTTGTGACTTTAATGAAAGAACTGAAGAGAAGAGACAAGGCTCTCGGTTTAGCCACACTTTGTATTGGTGGCGGCCAGGGTGGCTCAATGATCATCGAACGCGAGAATTAAAATGTCAGAAATCAGCGCAGAAAACCTCAGCAGATCGAAAAAAAACGGAGACAGCAACATGAGTATACAAGAGAGCATTCGGTTTACCAAAAAGGATGACATTGGTTTGATCGAACTCGATTTGGTTGGAGAAAAGGTCAATAAATTGTCTTCTCCGGTTATGATGCGATTTAACGAAGCTCTGGATGAAGTGAAAAGCTCGGGAGTCAAAGTTTGCATTCTCGTATCACGCAAAAACAATATATTTATCGCCGGCGCCGACATTGAAGAAATAAAAAACCTCACAACGAGAGACTCCTTTCGAACGGCGATCGCTCGCGCACATGACATCTTTAATAAGCTCGAAGATCTTCCGGTTGTGACCATCGCCGCAATTAACGGGGCTTGCCTCGGCGGCGGATGTGAGCTGTCGCTGGCTTGTGATTATCGTTTAGCGGGCGATGATAAAAGCACCCGCATCGGCTTGCCCGAAGTTCAGTTGGGGATTATCCCGGGTTTCGGTGGTTGTGTGCGCTTGCCTCGCGTGGTTGGCTTGCAGGCCGCTCTTGATATTATTTTGCAAGGCAAATCTGTTGATGCGAAAAAGGCCTTGAAGATCGGTTTAGTTGAAGAGGCGGTGCCGTCAGCTATTCTTGAAAAACGCGCCTTCGATTTTGCGCGCGAAATTATTCAGAAGGGTGCGAAAAAACGCCCGAAAAAATTTGTGGCGCGTGGATTGATGGTGAAGCTGCAAGAGAATCACCCGCTGATCGATGTGGTTTTTCATCAGGCCCGCAAAATGGTTATGAAGGCGACAAAAGGTTTTTACCCCGCGCCGCTAAAGGCCCTTGAGGTCATTAAAAAGACCTATGGCAGCTCGAATCGCAAGAGCTCACTCGAAGTCGAAATGGAGGGTTTTCTTGATGTCGGTGTGACTGACGTTAGTAAAAACCTGATCAATGTTTTTTATATGATGGAGTCTACCAAAAAACAAAACGGTGTTTCTGACCCCAATGTTAAACCGCACGACGTGGCTCATCTAGCGGTTCTTGGCGCCGGCGTTATGGGCGGCGGTATCGGCTTTGTGTCTGCCGACAAGGGGATTATCACCCGCATGAAGGACATTTCAAACGAGGGCATCGCCCTTGGCTTGCGGTCAGCGCACGCCTTGTGGCAGCGCCAACTTCAGAAACGGCGCATGACAGATTTTGAATACAAGCAGCGATCGGCCCACCTCAGCGGTGGTCTCGACTATGCGGGTTTCAAACAAACCGACGTTGTGGTTGAAGCGGTTCTTGAAGATATGAATGTTAAGAAAAAAGTGATCGCCGAAACGGCCTCGAAGTGCAGACCGGATTGTATTATTGCAACCAACACTTCTTCGTTGAGTGTGACCGAAATGGCAAAGGCCCATCCGAACCCAAAGAATTTTTTGGGCATGCACTTTTTTAACCCGGTGAATATGATGCCGCTCGTAGAAGTTATACGCGGCCCCGAAACCTCTGATGAGGCCGTCGCCACGATTTTTGCATTGGCCAAAAAAATGGGTAAAACACCCGTGGTGGTCAAAGATGGCCCAGGGTTTTTGGTGAACCGTTTGCTTCTACCTTACATGGGTGAGGCGCTGTATTTGCTCGAAGCCGGTATGTCGATTGAAACGGTTGATCGTTTCTTTACCCACAAATTTGGTATGCCCATGGGGCCATTTCGTTTGATGGATGAAGTGGGTCTCGATGTCGGTATGAAAGTGCTTAAAATATTTCGTGAAGCACTTGGTGATCGAATCGAAGTGTCAGATCTTTCGAAGAAACTCACCGCGCAGGGTCGCCTGGGTAAAAAGAATGGCAAGGGCTTTTACATGTACGATGAAAAAGGCAAAGAGCTGGCCGTCGACCAGACTATATATAAAGAGCTTGGGTTGCCGACCCCAACCGACAAGCTTGATGAAAAAGAGTGCGTTGAACGTTGTATGCTTCAGATGGTAAACGAGGCGGCGCAGGCCTTGATTGCTGAGCACATTGCCAATTCGCCGGCAGAAGTTGATTTAGCCATGATTATGGGCACCGGCTTTCCGCCGTTTCGTGGAGGATTGTTGAAGTGGGCCGATACTCTCGGTTCAAAATATATTGCGGGCGAACTCGACATTTATGCCTCAAAGTTGGGTAAACGTTTTCGCCCCTTGCCGGCCCTAGAGAATTTGGCCAAGAATGATCGTAAGTTCTATTCTTAGGTTCAGACGTTTTATGATGTTGATATACAGGTTCGGTAAAGCGGCACTTTTGGTGGTATCAATTGCGCTCGTCTGCATCAGCGGGCGGGCCGAAAAGAGAATCGACTCGGTTAAGACCGAGCGTCTGATTATTCATGCCTCTGAGCTCGGGGTGGGTAAATTTCATCGTCAAGACAACAAGGTTCACAATTACGGCGCCGACAACGCGTGGACGCCCTATGTTTTGGGCGACAAGACTCCGAGTGAGGCGACCCCGGTATTTCAAAAAAACCCAGATGGTTCGGTGACAATTTTTTTCTCCAATCTCGATGAGCTTATGGGTGCGGTGGCTCGAGTTGCGAAAGAAGAAGGTCGACTCGTCAGCGTTTTGAATGTTCACGGTCACGGCATCCCGGGTGGGATGTGGTATCCGAAAGATGCGCAGACCCAGGCGAGCCAAGAGTGCCAGGGTTGGCGCGCGACGGCTGAATCGACGGACGAGGTAAATTACAGTCGCTATTATTCTCCTGTGCAGAAGTATCAGATGATGTTGATTCGCGAATTATCTCAAAATGCGAGTATGTCGACATCCTTTGAGTGCGTGACTGATTTGGCCGACTGGCGCGCCCTTGCCGAAATTCATACCGACTTTACACAAGCGCTCGCACCCGATTTGCAGGTGCATTTTTTGTCTTGTGTGGTGGGGCTTGGTAACTCTGGTGACAATTTTGCCAAGGGCATCGCGCAAATTTTAATTTCGGGCCCCAAGGGGCGAGTGAGCGCATCTGTTAATTATGGGCTGAGTGATTGGTCGATGTCAGCGGGGTTAGGTTTCTGGGATTTTCAGACCGACGAGCAGCTCAATAAAGACAATGACGCCTACCCAATAAACAAGCGAGATGCTGACATGGCCCAATTGGGGAGTGTGCGCATTGCGGTTGGTTCGCGTGCTAACGTGCAGACAGGCATCGTTGATAATTTGAAATTTATGGGCCTCGGTTTTGACCCAACTTTGCCGATCTTTAGAGCAAGTCAGCTCTCGGCAGAAAGTGATTTGTTATTTCAGCATGACTCGGTTTCAATACCCGATCAGATCACACTCCCGGGCACGAGCTTTAGTATTAAAGCCCGCCGCTAGCAGGGGCATTCTGGCGTCTCAAAATGAGACGCCCTAGGCTCAGACGGGCTAGTCCACTGGGTTTTAGATGTTTAAACTCTAGACAGTCGTTAAGCGCGATTTGGCGCCTTGGGCAGACTCGCGTGCCAACTGAGTCTCAACTCGAAAATAAGCCCCCGCCAGCCCCTATTTTACGGCCCACCAATTGCCTTAGTAGTTAGGTGAACACAAGGAGAAGTTTATGAAAGCCCTTAATATGATTTTCTCGAAACAAACGATCGTTGTTGCGGCCCTGGCCATGGCCATGTTTACGACTGCCTGCCAAAGCTCAAAGAATAGCGGTAGCGTTGCTCAACGCAATCGCAACCCGGCAGCAGGTCAAAATACACTTATAAATCAAGCGACGGGTCAGCCACAAGCCACTACGACTTGGGGTCTTATAACAACTGGTGCCGGTCAATTCGACCCCGCAGGATTGCAAGATTTTATGTGGGCTTCAGGCCCGATTGGCTCTGTTTCAGGCAATGGTAGTGACGGCACAGGCGTCGTATTTCGCGGTCTCATTACTCAAATGACTGGCGGCGGACAAATCGAAATTATGGTCAAAGACGCGACGGCAGTTAGCACAGGCAGCGCCTATATAAGAACACTTCAGGTGACCCAAGTCAGCGGCGGTTCGACTAGCGCCACAGTTACGGCAGTTGATGCTTCGGGCAGTGTTACCTTCAGCGGCGACTTTAACGGTTCGATGTGGCAAGGCAGCGTGCAATATTCAAACGATGTAAATGTTGGCGGCAGCGGTACACCCACTTCGCTGGGCAATTTTCAAATCAGCTCTTGCGGCATTTTTCAGTGTTAATTATTTAAACAAAACAAATAGCTTAGGAGTCAAATATGAAACTTTCACTTAAACATAAAATTATCGCATCAACGACGGTATTTTTTGGTCTCGGTCTCGCCGTAGGCATCAATGCCAAAGCCGATGCTCTTGATCAGAATCAGTACGCCGCCACCTGTCGCATTGTTCAGCATCAGGCCATCGAGTTTATCGGTCAGGTTCGAATACAGATTGATGGCGGAAATAAGCTGATGCACCAAATCGAATTAGAGAAAGCTAAAAATGGCAAAACCCCAAAAAGCGCAATAGCCGATATGGGTCGCCAACGTGATATGCTACTTCAAGTTTTTAGCGATTCAGACCCAAGCAAAATAAGCGCTCTTTTAGATTCAAAATTAGCATGTCGAGGTATCACCGACCCAAAAACGTTGAGGCACGATTTGAATGAGGCCATCATCGTAGGTACGGCAAGAATTAAGGATTTCAAAAGCGACATTGAGGCTGAGCTGAAGGCCACAAAGTAACCGCTTGTTTTTGCGCCAGGCTCACTGAATACTAGGGGCATGGCTGAAAACCCACTCCAATTTGATATCCATGCCCTCGAATCAATGATCGGGGGCATTTCAGTTTTAGATATCCCGTACTTTTCGATTCAAAGTCGCGATCAGGCCATTGCGTTTCTAAAGACCTACGGTTACGACCCCCAAAATGAAGAAGATCTTAAAAAAATTTGGTCGTATCACCGCAAGGCCGTCACTTACATTCAAAGTGAGCTTTTAAAAAAGGGCGAAGAGATACCGCCGAAACTAACCGACCCGGCCGAGCTTGGCGAGATCACCAACCTTTATATTATGGCCTCAACCCGCGACAACGATCTGCAAATATGGGCGGGCGGGATTATTAAGGTTATGCATATTTTTGTGCACTTAGAGAATGATTTGTTCGCGCAGTTTTCGAGCGATATTCAAGATCAGATTTTGAAGCCGATTCAGCAGCACATTCATGATGACCCCGTCATTGGCACAACGCTGGGCCCAGCGCTGGGCCCAGCGCTGGGCCCAAAGTCGATTGTGCTAAAGAAAGTCGATATTAAGTCCTTTAAAACGACGACTTCGTCAGTCACTAAGCTGCTCGCCAAGCGCGAGCTCGTGGCCTTTAGTCTTCTTGATAAAGTGGGCGTTCGTATTGTCACTAAGCATTTGTTTGATGTGTTTCGTGTGCTCAAATATTTTCTTGAGAACAACATTGTGAGCTTTCCGCACAATATCCCAGAACAATCAAATAACACGCTTTACCCGCTCAATTTGTTTCTTGAGACCCTCGAGTCGCTGAATCGCGACGTTGAGCCAAACGGTGAAGAGATAGATCAATTGCTTCGCCGACGACTTGAGGCGAACGAGGGGCGGGCGGTCTATCTAGAAAAGCACAATAGTTTTTCAAGCCATGATTATCGGTTTATTAAGTTTATCACTCGCCGATTAATTCGAATTACGATCACCAATAACGATCGACCACAGACCTTGAGCTTTTTTTACCCTTACGAAATTCAAATCGTTGATTATGAAGCGCATCTTAAAAACCTGAGCGGGCCCGCTTCGCACGAGCAATACAAAGAGCGACAGATTGAGCGTGCGCGTGCACGCATTCTGGCGGGGCTTGAAAAGCCTACGCCCGATACGGCGCGAGAAACTTAATGCGGGTGTTGTATTGGCTGCGTTCATTATTCGCGACAGTTTGCTTTGTCGTTCTCACAGGTTTTTTTTCAACCTTTGCCCTTGTTTGTTTGAGCGTTTATAAAAGTATTGCCCTTGGCGATTGGGTATTGGTTACCTGGGGGCGCCTCGCTCTTCGTATTTATAATGTTAAGTTATTGGTAGAAGGCACAGAAAATATCCCGGCAAATGGTTGCCTTTTTGTTTTCAACCACAGCAGCGATTTTGACATTTTGGCGATCGTGGCCGGTATTGAAAAGTCGGCGCGGTTCGGGGCAAAAATTGAGCTTTTTTCGATCCCATTTTTTGGAGCAGCGATGCGAATTATGGGCGTATTGCCCATCACTCGATCTGAGCGCGGTAAAGTTTTAAAGCTCTACGATGAGTCGATCGCAAGGGTTCTGAAGGGCGAAAGTTTTTTTCTAGCCGCCGAGGGCACGCGGCAACCAACGGCAGGGGTCGGTGAGAAGTTTAAGTCGGGGCCATTTATCTTTGCGATCAATGGGCAGTTTCCGCTAGTACCTGTGGTTTTGTACGGGGTGCGCGATTGCCTTGCCAAGGGTGATTTTATCGCCTGCACCCAGCACTGGCAGTACACCATACGCCTGCGCATTCTGCCTCCGATCTCAACTTTAGGTCTAACCGAGGACGACCGTGGCCGTCTTAAGGCCGACGTTCGAGAAATGATGGTGAAGGCCTACCAAGAGCTTGAGCAATCCGTAATCATTGCCTAGACTATTTCAGTATGCCCAATCGATTTTTTATTAGTAATTTAATGGCGGTTCTACTCGCCGGTTTTTTGTTCGTGAGCGTGTCAGCGCGAGCCGAAGAAAAAGTGGGTACGTTTAGTGTCGACGAAGTTCGATTGCGCCCGACCTACGCTTCGAGCGAAGGGGCGAGTGGGCAGTTTTCGCTAGACGATTCGGCCTTTGGCGTACGCTGGGCCCGCGACAAACATCTTTCGGCCTACATAGAAGTCGGGGCGCTCGAGTCACGAAATTTGCCGATTTACTACAATACTCCTGCAGAAACCGGTTACGGTTTTACCAACGCCTTCGCCGAATACGCTGGGGTTTATGGCCGGGTTCGCTATGGGTTGCTGCCGATCGGTTTTGGATACGACGGTTCAATTAAAAGCAGTTCAAGACTTTTTCAGCGTGGGCAGCTTTTTGAAAATAAGGTTGTTGGGTTTGCCGATACCGGGCTTTCGCTTTTCACCAAACACAATGGCTATTACACCGAACTCATTTTACATAACGGCGCAATTGAGCAGTCGCCGGGTAGCCGACTGTGGACCACTACTCATTTTGGTTGGACGAACGATCGCGAGTGGCGGGCTCAATTGTCATTGCAAACTGGTTACGTAAATGGCGAGCAATCGTTGGGCGCGACGAATACAATCGCGGGCGTAAACAACGGCCAGACGGCCAAGTGGCGAAACGGGGCTTTATTCGTAAATTGGTCACCGCGAGATTGGAACGCCGTGATCGAAATCGCCGGCGGGCAAGTCGAACAAAACTCGCACAGCTACGGCTATTCGTCTAATCGGGTAGAGGTCACGCGCTATTACACGCATAATTTTGGCACTGGAATTCGATATGATTATTTCGACCCGAACACTTCGGTGGGCCAAGATGCCCAAACGGCGATTAGCGCCATGGTTGCCTTGAGGTCAGATGATGCCACGTCAACATTTTTGATAATTGGTACGAAAAACCTCGAAGAAGGTTATCAAGTTAATAACGACGAATTGCGTGTTTCGTGGCTGTTGACCCCCTACACCCACTAATTTTCTAGTTTGGCCCATTTTCGGCAATTGAATGTAAATTCTCTACATTTTGTTTATGGCCCCAACAGTTTATATTGATGGCTCAATATGCAAAATAGAATGACGATTCGAACCAAATTGTTTGTGCCACTTCTCAGTTTACTGGCGACATTTTCAGTGTTGGCGACAAGCATTTACTCTGCCGATGTTTATGCGTTCCCTCGTGAGCGTGCCGAAGATGTTGAGCTTTATGCCGCAGGCGAAATTCACCATGCTCGTATTGAAAATCTCTGGCCGACGCAGAGCCGTGTTGGGTTTGAAGCTGTCAATGAGCGCATCGATAAAATTGGTTCGATGAGCCGCAAAGAACGGCACAAATATATTCATGATAACCCGATCCCGGTCATTGTCGGGCCGGGTGAGAAGCTCTATGTGGTCGACCATCACCACTTGGCTCGGGCCGTTCATGATCTAGATCACAGCAAGGTATTTGTGAAGGTTATTGAAAATTGGCACGACCTTACGATTGAGGAATTTTGGCAGCGCATGCGTGCGCGGCATTTTGTTTACCAGTACGACACAATGCAAGGGCGGGTGGTTTCGGTTTACGATTTGCCAAGGCACATTGAGCAGATGAAGGATGACCCATATCGTTCGATGGCCGGCCAATTGCGAGACGATGGTTTTTTTGAAAAAAAGACTGGTCAGTATTTTATTGAATTTGTTTGGGCAAAGGCACTGCGAGCGTATTTTAGAAAAATTGATTTTGACGTCGAAAAAGAGAGTTATAAAGGTGCTCTTAAGTTAGCGCGAAAGTATGCGGCCAGCCCCGCCGCGGCCGATCTGCCAGGGCGGGTTGCGAGCCAGTGTAAGCGGTTTTTGTCGAAGCAATAACCGAAACAATATTCAAAGCAATAGTCGAAACCGTTGCGGCAAGTTAAGACGCAATACCCCCTTCTCCAGTCGCTTCTTTAGTGGCTAAGCCGGCGAGTTCGTCGTTTGAAGCCCATGAATACTCAGCATAGTCCTTAAGGCTCTCGTGCTCGTGAAGGCGGTTGGCCTTCCATTTGGCAATTTGTCGTCTAATTTGCGCGATTAACCGGCTGTTCACATTTTTTAAATGGGTGCCAGTGGCGCGTGCAAAAAATTTGCCGGCTCGAGAATGAATCTCAATGACCCCTTTAAACTCTTGCCCCTGTCGGGCGAAATGAGCCTTCACGGTGGCGCCGTACGGGGCTTCTTCTTCGATCTCGCCGAGGAGGGCGTCGATTGTTTCGCGAGTAAATTCTGAGGGGTGAAAACCATGAAATTGTAGGGCGAGACTATCCGTATACATTGAAAACCTCCAATAGAATGAAAACTGCATCAGTTGATACAAAACAGAAAATCAAAAGGTAGAAATGATTAGGCTAGAATCGGCTTAGGGTGGTGAAAGGTCGTGAAACCTAATCTTGCCCTTCGGCAGATGGCTATCAGTGCATCGTTTGTCATGATGTGTGAGTTGGATTTTGGTCTTGAAGACCGTTATCGAATGGAACATTTCAGCCTCCTTTCGAACTACAGACCTTATTTTGGACCTATCAAAAAAAAAGTCAAGACCACGTCGGCTATTGTGATGGGCAGCGCAAAAAAATGTCGTCGAAATGGGATATTTACTCGAGGTGCCAAAACCCGCAAGTGTTGGATTTTGCTGAATATGCAATTAGACTTACAGTTTGTAACACATTAGAGAACCAGTAAAGAGCCAGTAAAGATTTTGTTCAAAATATAACGAAAATTGAGGGCGTCAATCAGCCCCATTTATAGTTTAAAATGTGGGAGGTTATAAGTGGCTATTAAAGTTGTTGGAGTCGTCGGAGCAGGGCAAATGGGCAATGGGATCGCGCAGGTCGCCGCGAGCAAAGGCCTCAGCGTGATGATGACTGATATTTCTGATGAGGCCCTTAATCGCGGTTTGAAAACGATCGAAACAAGTCTCGATCGCTTGATAAAAAAAGGCACCTTACCGGCTGAAGAGAAACCTAAAATTCTTGCGCGTATAAAAACCTCTAAAGAATTAAGTGCTCATCGCGACAGTGATATTGTCATCGAAGCGGTTAGCGAAAACATCGAATTAAAAATCAAAATATTTAAAGAGCTAGATCAGGTGTGCAAAGAGTCGGCGCTGCTTTGTTCGAACACTTCATCGATATCAATTACCAAAATTGCGGCGGTGACCAAGCGGCCGCAGAAAGTGGCGGGTATGCACTTTATGAACCCGGTGCCGCTGATGCAATTGGTTGAGCTCATTCGGGGTCTGCAAACTTCAAACGAAAGTTTTGATCAGGTGAAGCAGCTTTGCGAAACTATGGGCAAAACTTTTATCGTGGCTAAAGATATCCCGGGTTTTGCGATCAATCGTGTGCTCTGCCCCATGATTAACGAGGCTATCTTTGCGCTTTATGAAGGCATCGCGAGCGTTGAAGACATCGATCAAGGGATGAAGCTCGGGACCAATCAACCGATGGGCCCGCTGCAGTTGGCTGACTTCGTTGGGCTTGATACGTTGCTGGCAATTATGAATGTGCTCTATGACGGCTTGGGTGACCCAAAATATCGTCCTTGCCCGCTACTGATAAAATATGTCGAGGCCGGTTGGTATGGTCGCAAGTCGGGTCGGGGTTTTTACGATTATTCGCAAGCAAAATAAAAGAGGTTGTTAATGGCATTTCAAACAATTGAACTGACTCGAGATGGCGCGATTGGGACGTTAACAATCAAGCGCCCTGAAGCGATGAATGCATTAAACGCCTCAGTCATTCACGAGCTCGGCGAATGCATAACTTCTTTGCGAGACGAAACGGAGTTGCGAGTTCTAATCGTCACGGGCGCGGGTGAAAAGGCTTTTGTGGCCGGCGCCGATATTAAAGAGATGGAAGCGCGTGACCCCGGCACGGCTCGAGAAATGGCCGCCGAGGGCCAGCGCGTGTTTCAAATGATTGAAGACCTTCACATGCCTGTGATCGCGGCTGTTAACGGTTTTGCGTTGGGTGGCGGTCTCGAGCTAGCGCTTGCGTGTGATTTTATTATTGCCAGCCGAGCGGCGAAGATGGGCACTCCTGAAGTTTCTTTGGGCCTCATTTGCGGCTACGGCGGTACGCAGCGGCTTTCGCGTTCGGCGGGTAAAGCCACTGCGAGAATGATTACTCTTACGGGCGATCTCTATTCAGCAGAACAAATGGAAAAATGGGGAGTGGTGGCATTGACCTGCGAGCCCACTGAGTTGGCAGAAACGGTTAAAAAAATCGCGACCAAAATAGCGTCGCGCTCACCGAAGGCCCTGAAATTGACTAAACAGTCGGTCAACCGGGGTTTTGATCAATCTCAAATTGAGGGCCTCAAGCTTGAAGCCGATTTATTTCATCAGGCATTTCAATCAGAAGATCGTCGCGAAGGCACCCGCGCTTTTATCGAAAAACGCACTCCACGATTTACGGGTCGGTAATGGCACATAAACTAAAGCACCCCGTTCGCATAATTACCGCAGCGTCGCTCTTTGATGGGCATGACGCGAGCATTAATATTATGCGACGTATTCTGCAAGATCTGGGTGCTGAAGTTATTCACCTTGGTCACAACCGTTCTGTTGAGGAGATTGTTGTGGCGGCCTTGCAAGAGGGCGCCCAGGGTATTGCCGTGAGTTCGTATCAGGGCGGCCACATGGAGTTCTTCAAATACATGAAAGATCTTTTGCTTCAGGCCGGGGCCCCCTACGTCAAAATTTTTGGCGGCGGGGGTGGCGTAATCGTGCATGAAGAAAAGCGCGAGCTCGAAGCTTACGGCATTGATCAGATCTTTCATCCCGATGATGGCCGACGCTTAGGTCTTGAAGGCATGATTGAATCAATTGTGCGAACCTGCGACTTCGATGTTGTGGCGGCGGCACGAGAGCAAGCCACAAAGGCGGCTGCCGAAAAAGCGAACGCTGTGGCGAAGGCGGCTAAAAAATCGGCGCCCATACTGCCGCCCATCCCGCATCGTGATTTGGGTCTTGTGATCACCGCCATCGAAAACAAAAGTGATTCTAGTTTTGTGCTTGAGCAGCTCGGGGCTTTTCGCCGCAAAGGTGAACGACCACTAGTTCTGGGTGTAACGGGCACCGGCGGTGCGGGTAAATCGAGTCTCGTCGATGAACTTATTCAGAGATTTCTAAACGTTTTTGATGGCGTGCGAATCGGCGTTTTGTGCGTAGACCCTTCGAAGCAAAAAACTGGCGGGGCTTTGCTGGGCGACCGCATTCGAATGAATTCACTCGCGCGTTCGGGAGCATTTATGCGCTCGATGGCGTCGCGTGGTTCAGGGCGTGAAATTTCGACCGCCTTAAAGCCAACGCTTGATGAATTGAAGAATTTCGATTTCGATCTTTTGATTGCTGAGACTTCGGGCATTGGCCAAGGCAGTTCTGCCATTCTAGAGGTTTGCGACTTGAGCTTATACGTTATGACCGCCGAATTTGGTGCGCAATCACAACTTGAGAAGATCGATATGATCGATCTTGGTGATTTAATTGCGATCAATAAAGCCGATCGTCGTGGCGCCGAAGACGCACATCGCGATGTAATCAAGCAGTATCGGCGGTCACATAAAATGTTTTCGCCAGTCGAGGCCGTAGCGCCCGTGCCTGTCTTTTTGACACAGGCCTCGAACTTTAACGACAATGGTGTCAACGAATTGTTTTTCGGTCTTTGCGAAAAATTGAACGTTAAAGCAAAAGAGCGGCCGGGTTCGGCTCGCTGGAGTGTCCCAGAAAAGGCTTCATCTGTTTTACGTGGCACTGATAAACAGACAATTGTGCCGGTTGAACGTCAAAATTATTTGGCTGAAATTGTTTCGACGGTTCGGGGTTACAAAGTTCACGTAGAGAAAAAAGCCCAGGCGGCCAGCGACTGGCAAGCGTTGTTGCGGGTTCAAAAAATTGCAGGCGAGGCCGTTGAATTGAAAAAACGCGAAGCGCAGGCAAGTGCTCAACTGACAGAATCAGAGCGCGCAGAGCTTCAGAATTTTGATAAGCTTCAACAAGCCTATGCTGGCACCAGTCTGAGTTATAATGTGCGTGGTCGAGAAGTGAAGCAGAAGCTCACAACTAAATCCCTGAGCGGTCTTGAAATCCCAAAAGTTTCGTTGCCGCGAACGAGTGACTGGGGCGATCGGTTTCGCTATTTGGCTCTTGAAAATGTACCGGGGGCATTTCCGTTCACCGCGGGTGTCTACCCGCTGAAGCGAACGGAAGAAGACCCAATTCGTATGTTCGCCGGCGAGGGCCCAGCTGAGCGCACCAATCGGCGCTTTCATTTTCTATCGAAAGATTTGCCGGTTAAGCGCCTTTCAACGGCCTTTGATAGCGTAACCCTTTATGGGCACGACCCCGAGCTTCGCCCCGATATCTATGGCAAGGTTGGCGAAAGCGGAGTCAGTATTTCGACTCTCGACGACATGAAGCGCCTCTATGATGGCTTCGATCTTTGCGACCCCAAAACCTCGGTGTCGATGACGATCAACGGCCCGGCGCCGATGATTCTCGCTTTTTTTATGAACACGGCCATTGATCAGCAAGTGGCAAAGCGCGAGAAAGAACTGGCGCGCCCATTGACCGAGAAAGAGCGAAAAGAAATCGAAGATGCGACGCTCGCCAACGTGAGAGGTACGGTTCAGGCTGATATTCTTAAAGAAGATCAAGGTCAGAACACTTGTATTTTCTCAATCGACTTTGCGCTCAAAATGATGGGCGACGTGCAAGAGTATTTTATTAAGCACGGCGTTCGCAACTTTTATTCTGTCTCTATATCGGGCTATCATATTGCTGAGGCCGGCGCGAATCCGATTTCACAACTGGCCTTTACGCTTTCAAACGCCTTTACCTTTGTCGAATACTATCGCGCCCGTGGGCTTTCAATTGATGATTTTGCCCCGAACTTATCTTTCTTTTTTAGTAATGGTCTCGACCCCGAGTACAACGTGATCGGTCGGGTCGCCCGCCGAATTTGGGCAATTGCCATGCGCGATCTTTATAATGGCAACGAGCGCTCACAAAAATTGAAATACCATATTCAAACTTCAGGTCGATCGCTACACGCCCAAGAAATCGATTTCAACGACATTAGAACGACACTGCAGGCGCTGTTGGCAATCAATGACAATTGCAACTCGCTTCACACCAATGCTTTCGATGAAGCGATTACGACCCCGACGGAGTCTTCTGTGCGCCGCGCTCAGGCCATTCAAATGATTATTAATAAAGAGTTCGGTCAGACCCAAAATGAAAACCCCATGCAGGGCAGTTATTTTGTCGAATGGCTGACAGAGCAGGTTGAAGAGGCTGTGCTCGAAGAGTTTATGCGAATCAATGCGCGGGGTGGTGTTCTCGGAGCGATGGAGACTCAGTACCAGCGCGGGCGCATTCAAGACGAGTCTATGCACTACGAGTTGTTGAAGCACACTGGCGATATGCCAATCGTGGGAGTGAACACTTTTGTCGACCCGAAAACGGTGGCTAAGGGCTATGTTCCGCCGAAAATTGAAATGGCTCGGGCCTCGGCCGAAGAAAAGGCTTTGTGTATGCGGCGGACCGAAGAATTTAAGATTGCCCATGCCGCCCAAGCCGAGCTCGAGCTTGCTAAGCTGCGAGAGGCCGCTTTGAAAGGCGCCAATGTTTTCGGCGCGTTGATGTCCGCCGCTCGGCACTGCACGCTCTATCAAATGACCCGCGCCCTCTTTGAGGCCGGCGGGCAATACCGAAGAAATATTTAATACCCGGCCCGTTTTCTGGTGGACGGCGCGTTATATTAGCGACCTGGGGTCGATCAGTATTGAGCGGTTTGGTTTGGATGGATATTTGAAAATAGATTTGCGAAGCGCCAATCGTGTCGCGTCGATGTGTTGGGATTGAATCGGTTGGTTGAGCCACCGTAACGTGCCTTCAATATCATTCATGAGAGTATCATCTAACGTCGGCACAATCATCGAGCTCAACCCTAGAAGCCCTGGGAGAGTTGAGAACGGATAGTCCTCCACCCGCGCGCAGATACCGGCGCGGAGTGGGTTTTGATAAATATATTTGTAGCAGTTTAGAAAATAGAAAATTGTGTCAACGCGACACCTTTTGAATTTACGCGCAAATGTATGGTTAATCCTGTTGGAGTCGTGGACGATATGTCGACTTGTTTGCGCTAAAAAATAGTTCATTGCTAAACTGAGGTTGGCCCTTGGCGCTGTTGCGAGAAGGTGAAAATGGTTGCTCATGAGTATAAAGGCGTGAACTCGAATTTCATAAGCAGACGAAACAAACTTGAGGTTTGTTGCGAAAATTTTCCAAACGTCATTGATTGGCATCGCGAACCAGTCGCGATTGATGCATCTCGAAGTGACGTGATAGGCTGAGGAGGGGTCGCAAATAAATCCACGCATGCAGGAGTTGTTTGCAAGTGCCTTGCCAGGTCGAAGCAGGTGATTTTAAATATGGCGTCCGCGAGAGACCGGCGCGCGGCCGGATATCCGAAAATGAATCTGGCAGCGGACTCTCTAACGCGCCGTCCACCAGAAAACGGGCCGGGTATTAAAGTTCCATCTTCGCGATGGTCTGAAGCTGCATGTTCGAAGTGCCTTCGTAGATTTGGCCGATTTTAGCGTCGCGGTAGAATTTCTCGATGGGGTATTCTTTGGTGAATCCGTTGCCGCCGAAAAGATCGACAGCGACCGAGCAAATTTTTTCAGCGGTGCGCGAGGCATAGAGCTTTGCCATGGCGGCTTCTTTTACGAAATCGCGGCCGGCATCCTTCAAGCGCGCAGCGTTGTACACAAACAAGCGGATCGCCTCAAGTTGGGTGCGCATTTCGGCAATTTGAAATTGCACTCCTTGAAACTGGCCGATGGGTTTGCCGAATTGCTCGCGACTTTTTACGTAGTTGACCGTGGCTTCGTAGGCGCCTTGCGCGATGCCGAGCATTTGCGCGCCAATGCCGATACGACCTTCGTTTAAAGTTTCGATCGCAATTTTGTAACCCTTGCCGACTTCGCCAATGACATTCTCTTTTGGTACCCGGCAGTTTTCAAAAATCAATTCGCAGGTTGAGCTGGCGCGAATGCCGAGCTTGTCTTCTTTTTTGCCAACTTTGAATCCGGCAAAATCTTTTTCGACGATAAAGCCGGTGATGCCCTTATAGCCTTTGGCAGGGTCCATGTTGGCGAACACTAAAAACAGAGAGGCCTCGGCACCGTTGGTGATCCAAAGTTTGTGACCGTTTAGTAAATAGTGATCGCCTTTATCTTCAGCGCGCAATTTCAGGGCAAAAGCATCTGAGCCTGAGCTGCTTTCGCTTAAGGCATAGGCCCCGACCCATTTTGTTGCCAATAGCGGAAGGTATTTGTCCTTTTGTTTATCATTTGCGGATTTAAGCATGGCATTTGTGACGAGAGTATTTTGCACGTCGACCATTACGCTAACCGAGCCATCGACGCGACCTAGTTCTTCTACCGCGAGGCAGGCCATCATAAATGTTGAACCTGCGCCACCAAATCGCTCGGGAGTTTCAATACCCATCAAGCCCATAGCAAAAAGTTTCGGCAATAGACCCGCATCCATTTTGGCGTCGTGATCCATTTTGTTAACCAGCGGTTTGATTTCGGCTTCGGCAAAGGTGCGAACCGCGTCTTTGAAGGCCATTTCGTCGTCAGATAGAATCGTCAACATACGGGTAGATCCTTTTTTGATGCGAACCCTTGTGGCTCTCGCTGCGTCAACCGTCGATTACAAGATTGATCAAAATTTTGATCAAAAAAACTAGACGACTGGCAAGAGAGGTGCGCATATAGTTTTAATACGGCCATTTTCTCTATAAAATTCGAGGATGTCTATGCGAAAAAAAGTAGCTAAAAAAGCCAAAGCGACGGCCAAGAAAAAATTTTCGGTGAAACCCAAGGCGGTTTTAGGCCACGCAGCGACGAGCCTACCGAGCCGCGTGCTTATTGCAAAGCCGGGCCTTGATGGGCACGACAGAGGTGCGAAAATCGTTGCGCGCGGGCTTCGTGACGCCGGTTTTGAGGTTATTTATACGGGTCTGCATCAAACTCCAGAGATGATCGTGAACGCGGCCATTCAAGAGGATGTCGACGTCATAGGGCTCTCAATTTTGTCTGGGGCGCACCTGCCGCTTGTGACTGAAATTCAGCGACTTCTAAAAGCGAAACGTGTGAGCAAACCACTATTTGTTGGCGGGATTATACCGACCTCCGACTCGACTAAGCTATTAAAACACGGCGTCAAAGCGGTCTTCGGCCCAGGGACTTCGCTTGGCGAAATCGTAGAAAAAACTAAAAAATTGGTCGGCCGATAAATTCAAAACGAGCAGTCTCTCGACTTTAAAAGGTGATGGTTTTCGCCGAATAATATTGATGACTCGCGCCCTCAACTGGACTTTGGCCATAACGCTTATAATTGCACCGAAAGTGCTGGCGCAATCGCCAGTTGGCAAGGGCCCTGACCCTCGCGACGTCGTCGCGTTGGCAAAAAAAATTGAGAGAATGAATAATCCAAAACAGTGCAATGGCAAATTGCATTGTTCGCCGGCACTTATCGAAATGGTGAATGACGATAGCAAGGGCGGGTTAATTGGTTATCTTACGCAGACAAACCCAACGCTGATTTGCCGTCAGCCTGAACTTGAGAAGAGTACAATTAATAGTTTTCAATTGGCCGGGTATTACGAGCGGTCAAATATTTTTTCGCTGGGGGCCTTTCATTCAAACCAGTTAGACGAATGCCTCGAGAGTCTGCCGTTAAATGACGTAAAGAAAAAAGCGTTTGTTTCAAAATACTACTTCATTCAGGGCGGCATCGTAGAGGGTCAAAAGCTCGATGTTTCTGAGCTTGCGGCCATCGATAGTTATCTTGGGCATGACCCCTCGAGTGATGTGGCGTGCGAGAAGCTAGTGACTCCAAGTGCGCAAGAGTTTTGTAGACAGAGCAAGGCTTGTCGTATGAACGGAGAATTGCGCCCGGCCATTGAACAGCAGACTGAAAAAAATATTCTAGTTTATGCCGCCAACAAAGCCGTTTTGACAGATATGGACAATCAGGTGTTTCACCTGCGATTAAATAAAAATGATCCAAAGCGGTTAGAGAGTCTCGAGGATGCTGTACTAAAGCTTAAGAGCTCGCAACTACAAATTGAGACCGATATGCCTTGGCTCAAGACGGCGCCATTCGCAAAACTGATCTCGATCAAGGCGGGCCATTTCGCGTATCCGAACGATGCGCCGGTTGATATTACGGCATCGGTAAAGGCGAGTCTAAAAGACTATTTCGTCAAATCGCGAGAGAAAATCAGTAAACAACTGGGTGACTTCACGACGGCATCGAACTGCGTAGCAGGGGTTTTGTCGTGTGATTTATCGAAAATTCAAGAAGCCATTAGCGAAACGCCATCGGCGCAAATCACCTACGGTCGGTCGGCCGATTCAAATGCAGGGCGACAGGCCTATGCGGGCATCGAAAAAGAAGTCTGCATGGTGGGTGTACGAGGCAATCGAGAAGAGGCTGATGGCCAGCTTTATTTGGCGGGCAGTATTGCTCTTTCGAGTCTGTCGGGCGGGCTTGGCTTTTTGGCGCGTTCAGCTGTTGCCGGAAGCGAAATAGCCGCCACTATTGCGGCAAGAGTTTCGATGGGAGTCAACATTGGTTGGTTGGGCGCAGGGCTAAAAGAATCTGTGAAAAAATGCAGTTCGCTGTCAGCGCTCGTTCAAACGGTCCCGGCGAATTCGTGCAGTCAGAAAATGCTCAGCCAGTTTCAACTTCAAAATCACACTTCAGATTGTTTGGCGGTCGTTGCATCGACAGCCCTTAACGGGGTCTCTTTGGCGACAGAGGCTGGGATGGCGGCCATGAAGTATCTGAGGCAGGCCAAGGCTGGGGCGGCCGAGGCAGAAGCTTCGGTGGCAGCTCGCGGTGCGAGAGCGGCTGAGCCACCGGTGGCGCCAAAACCGCCGGCTCAAAATACGAGCTCCCAATTGGTTCATGAGGATTTAGAATTCAGCGACGGCAGCATTCATTTTCTGGCCGAGGCCAATAAAGAAGATCATCTCTTGCGAAGGCACTTCGACGAAGAGTTTTTGAAACTAGCAAGTGTTGCCGAAGGCGAATCTGAAGTTCAGGTTATGGACCGCCTTCATAAAATCAGTGATAAATACAACACCATTACCGCGCCCTACATAAAGCGCCGCGATGAGCTCAAGCGTATTCTTGGTAAAAACAGTCTTTCTGAAACTGAAAAAGCGACGCTTGAGAAAGAGTTTAAGGCCGTTAACAAAAGAATCGGAGAAATGGACAAGCCCACAAGCGTAACGAGCCCCGAACGCCTGCGCTATATGGTGGCGAATTTAAAGCGTTGCCAGAAAATTAAAGTGGGCCACTACGTCTGCGATTTTGGCAAGGGCCCTGCAGAGAAATATGAAGTCACAGTATCAGCCATTTGCGGCGAGGGTGATGCCAAATGCAAGGTGCAAACGTTTTTTGCGACCTGTGGCCCTGGGGTCTGGTCTTTGCCTGGTAAGTCTTGCCTGAATAAATACTTGCACGATGTTGGGCTATTTTCGGGTAAGCAAACCAAAGAAAAACCATTGTCGCCCGAAACGGCGAATTGTAACAACAATGCCTCTTCAGCCATCCGTGAAATCTTGCACGTGAAGCCTCAGCCCGTGGTGTGCAAATAGAATTTAATTAGAACTTCATTGAATTCATTTTTTCGAGAATTTTTTTCTTCTCGAGTTTTTCATTGAGCGTAGGTGAAACATAAATACGCGGTAGAAAGTTTCGATATTGGCTGAGTATCGACATCAACGAATTCGGAACTTCAACCAACAGCGAAAGCTCGCCCGTGCGAGTGAGGATTTTGGCGGGGTCGCGCAGCTTGTGAATATCGCCGCCCGTACCGTCTTTGGCCGCGTCTTTATGGCAGCGATCGAGATTCTTTGTGAACATCACATCTTTAGAGGGGATATCAAAAATCATCCAAGCTTCCGGGTCGATCTCGCGAATTTCGCCTTGCAACCATTCGGCGGCGGCCGTCACTTGCCGAATGAGATCTTTGCGGTGGTCGTCGCTCTGAATGAGCGTCGGCTTAACCGGGCCGGCCTTTATTTGGGCCGGCGCTTCGCGATTGGCAAGCATCTCTGAAAGTTCGCGAATCATCGGGTGCGTGATGCGGCCGGCGAGATACTCATGAAGCTTGGCAAGAAAATACGAATCGTTGAAAGTAAAATACTCATTTGGGTTCTGCGAGATTTTATCGATCAGATGTTCGAACGAGTAGGCGAGACCGTTCTCGAGAAAATATTGATAAATTTTGGCTGCGATCAAATCGAATTTGTAGCTTGTGCCGTCGCTAATGATTTGTGAATACCAAAAGTAGCGACTGACCAGAAATGAATCGACAGTTGTGAGTGCCTCTTCGCGCATGCACATCTGCTGATCGCCATTGTCTTTATGTAGCACCATGCTCTTTATCAAGAAATCAATATCGTAAAGACCTAACTTGACCCCCGTGAAGTAAGCATCGCGTAACAAATAGTCCATGCGGTCGGCATCGATATCGGAGTGCATCAGTTGGTTAGCGACCAGAATTTTTGACTTTCCGGCGATGATTTGGCTCAGCTCTTGTGGGTCAATGCCTTCTTCTTTAAGAATGCGTGTGATGCCGCCTTCGAAGTCCGTGTTGAGAATCAAGTGCGAACCTAAGGTCTCATGATTGGCATTGTACTTCGGGGTTCTCGAGCGCTGCTGTTCGCGGTAGTGATTGATGTAGGCGAGTTCGATGGTGTGAGAGAATGGCAGGGTGCCAATATCGTGTAGCATCGCTGCCAGTCGCATCATCTTGTGAAAGGTCGTCTTTTCGTCGTGCATGTCGGGGTCAAAGAATTTCTCATCCGGTACAGCAAGCGTTAAAGCGTGCAGCACTCGGTGCATAACGTGCAACACTCCGAGAGCGTGAGCGTGCCGGGTGTGGGTCGCCCCCGGGAAGACATAGAAGCTAAACCCGAGCTGGCGAATCCAGCGCAGGCGTTGATAGTAGGGGGTTTCGAGAATCCGTGCTTCAACCCGATTGAGCGTAATATGCCCATGGAGTGTATCAAAGATGGTGCGCTTAAAAAGAGTGGCCATTTCATTATTATCCGAGAAAAAAGGTACGCCGTAACTTTTTTCCTTTTAAAGGGTGTCACTAGCGCGACCTAAGCGCGACTTAAGTGCCACCAAGGTTCTACGATCAGGCTTTTCGTTTGCGACCTAGAACCAGTAAGATGACCCGACCAAGAACGAGAAGACTCGGTCGGTCTTAGTTAAAGGGGTGTAGGCCGCGCCGATTTTTTCGGCGGTGTCGCCGGTGCCCCCGAGATAATAGCCGCCGAGTGATAGCCGTGTATGATCGGTTGTTTGAATGCCGAAATTGGCGCTGAAGCCGAATTTGTCGATGTGATCTTGGTAGCGCATCGAGGGGTTTGCTGGTATCCCCGGGGCCGCGCTGTAATCTGTAAATAAGCCAAGCCGCAAAGCGAGCCACGGCTCGAGCTGATTTTCATACCCCAGTGCAAAATTAAAAATATTTTTCTGCACGATGACGTCACCGTCTTGCTCGAGATCGCTAAAGTGATTGCTGCCGTAATAGCTAATATCGAACGAGTAGGTCTGTTGGTGCTGAGTCGTGCACGAAAGACCCATTGCTAGACGATCAGGCACATACGAAAAGGCGCTCAGACTGTTTTTTTGGATTGGGGTCGAAGCTCCGCTCACCGTGCTGACACTTGAAAAAAGATAGCTGCCAGAACCGGCCACCAGAATCGAACGAAAGCGGTAGCTGAGGCCGAGGCGCCATTTGTTTTCTTGTTCGGTCTTGGCGAACTCATGAAAATAACCGAGCTGGTAAATCACAGAATTTGTCGCGAGCGTGAGCTCTTCGTTTTCAACTGTCGTACCGCCGCCCGCCGCAAATAAGTTTGTTGATGAGCGCGCTGTGTTTTGAGAAGTGTAATGCGCACTAAAGCCCAAAGCATCGTTATCGGTGACATTGAGGGCGAAAGCGCCGCCCACCCAAAGATTTTGGTTGTCGAGGCGCAAAAACGTGCTGTCGGTGCCGGATGAATGGATGGTGCCACCAAAGTTTTGATATTCGGGCAATAGAATTGAGACCCCTGCTGAGAAATTATGAAAGCTTGAAATGATGGCGCTTGAAGCGGGGATTGATAAAATCTTACCGCGGTTGATACGAAAAATGGAGTCGTTAAGACTCGGTTGATCGCCGTAGCTTGAGTCGTATTTGTTGAACAAGCTGACGGCAGTTGAAAGACTGTTGCCATGCAAGCGCGCCAGGGCCGCGGGGTTGTAATAGGGGCTTGCCGCAGGGTCGTCAGTCATCGCGGTGTAGGCGCCGCCCATCCCGCTGGCGCGATCACCCAGCATAACCGAGTTGTAGTTTAAAACTTCGGCTGATGCCCGAGAGCACAGAGCGAGCCCCAAAAACAAAACTATTAAGCGGGGCACAAAAAATTTCGAAAATCGAAATAACGACATGGGGAGCATCTTAGAAAGAAAAAATCAAAATGGTCTAGATAAATTCGAAACCTACACATACAATTGTCGGCATGAATAATATCAACATGATCGAAATTTTGGCGAAACTCGGCGTGCAATTTGTGCCCTTCTTATTTGCCTTGTGCATTCACGAATGGGCCCACGGCTATATGGCCAAGAGGCGTGGCGACAATACGGCTGAAATGATGGGCCGCTTGACCCTTAATCCCTTTGCCCACGCCGACCCCATTGGCACCTTTGTGCTACCGATTATTGGTATTTTAGCCGGTATCGGCGGTGTCAACGGTGGCCAGGGCTTCATTTTTGGCTGGGCGAAACCCGTGCCAGTCAACTCTCGCAACCTGCAACATCCGCGCGAAGATATGTTCTGGATTGCGCTGGCTGGCCCGCTCTCGAACCTCATTTTGGCAGCGGTGGCGATCACGATGTACATACTGATTGGGGCTTTCGTGACTTCGGCCGACCTCGCGAATTCGATGCAAACGATGGCAGCCAATTTCGTGATGATCAATATGCTCCTCTGTGTGTTCAATCTAATACCGCTTCATCCGCTCGATGGCGGCAAGGTGATCGCCCGCTTTTTACCTATCCGCTGGAACTATTTTCTGGAGCAGCACCAAAATCAGCTACAGATGGGCCTTATCATATTTTTTATCGCCGGAGGCTTTCGCTTTTTGGGGGTGCCGATCGCTTGGCTGACCGAGCAAATGGTCCGCGTAATATCAAGCATTCTCTTGCCGCTCATTCAGCACACTTGATTGGCGGGCCCGCCAGAGGCACCGCTGTAACGCGTAGCGCAATTTAAGCCGTTTTTTGCACGCGCGCGGCGATAGTTTTGTTGCAATCAAATTGGCAGATTGGTTGAATCACTTTTGAAAATCCAATTGATAACCGTGAGCAAAATGCAAAGAGATTATTAGATGGGCGTGGTTGTACACATAGATAAATTTTCTGGTCCGATGGGGCTTTTGCTGCATCTAATTCGGCAAGAAGAAATGGATATTTTCGATATCAATATCCACCAGATCACCAAACAGTATCTTGACTCTATTAAGGCTATGAAAAAATTGAATCTTGAAGTCGCCGGTGATTTTATCGCCATGGCGGCGACCTTGATTCAGATCAAATCAAAGATGCTTTTGCCGCAATATAACGAAAACGGCGAAGTGATTGAAACGGAAGATCCGCGCCGCGATCTTGTGAAGCGCTTACTTGAATATCAAATGTTTCAAGAGGCCGGGCAAAATCTCTACAAGAGGCCGCTTTTGGGTCGCAATACATGGGCTCGCGGTCAGCGTGAAGAGATTGCGGTCAAAGACGACAGCATTATTCTCGAAGAAGACAACGCGCTTTATTCGTTGATATCGCTTTATCGTGGCGCGATTAAGCGTTTGACCAAGGCCGTGCATCGCGTGGCTGAGAGCTTGCAGTCAATTTCAGATCGAATTTGGGAGATGCGCGAGCGACTTGTGATCGGCCAGCGCGCCAGCTTTTTCGAACTCGTTGATGCCGGAGTTTCAACCGCAGCCACGCCTGGCGAACCGGTGGCGCATACTCCTGAGCGTAAAGGGCGTCTGCTGATTACGTTTTTGTCTCTTCTTGAGCTCGCCAAAATTGGTTTGGTTCATCTTTTTCAAACTGACAACTACGCCGACATTCATGTTGAAACCAAAGGTGTGATCTCGCGCGATGTGATTTCTCATGTCGAAAACTATGATTCGCAAGCCAAAGAAAATAAAGGCATGCAGGATATTTGGTTGAGCGACGAAGACCGCGGTGGCACTTCAGACAATGCTGTTGAAATTTCGGGAGAAGAAGCGGCTCGAATGGCGATCAACCTCGCTGGCCAAATGGAGCTTGAAGCAAATGTTTCGTCGATTAAATCAGCGGCCGATTTGACGGCTGAACTGGCAGGGGCCTTGGCAGACGATTTGGCTGAAGAGTTGGCTGAAGAGACCCAGCCAGTGCCGGTAGGGGCCACTTTTGCAACAAGCGAAGCTCCATTGTTTTTTGATACTCCGATTATCGTTGAGGCGGCTACAGATTTAGAAATTGAAGAAGAGGAAGCTAAATATGGCGAAAAAGACATCAGTTAATTCGACAAATAACGACGCACCAGCCGATGCTGAACTTAAGTTCGAGCTGGATGAAAAAAGTTTTACTGAGCAGGTTTTCGATAACCTAATCGAAGAGTCGCTAACAGCCGCGCCCATAAGTGGCCCGGCGTTTGACGAAGAAATTGATATTAATACAGCCGCCGACGTTGAAGACACTGAGCTCGCGGTATTTGACGCCGCTGAAATTGAAGCCGTCGAAGAAGTGAGCCAAGAAGAGCTAATGTCAGCGGTCGAAAGTTTGTTGTTTGCTTCAGATCGCCCGCAGTCGGCCGCCACATTAAAGGCCGCTTTTCAGGGCACTAAAGTTCGCGTTTCTGATATTCGTTCGGCAATCGAGCGCTTGCAACTCGAGTACACAAATGCTGCACGCGGGGTCATTGTTGACGAAGTGGCTGGCGGTTTTCAAATTCGCACCAAACCCGAGAATCAAAAATATCTTTTACGCACGGTGAAGGCGCGTCCATTTCGGCTTTCGGGGCCTGCTCTCGAAGTTTTAGCAATCGTGGCCTATAAACAACCCTGCACCAAGGCAATGGTTGATGAAATTCGCGGAGTAGAGTCAGGGCATTTAATGCGTGGTTTACTCGATCGCGGATTGATTCATTTTGCGGGCAAAAGCGATTTGCCCGGCCGACCGATGAACTACGACACGACCCGAAAATTTCTTGAGATTTTCAATCTTCGCAATATTCAAGAGCTGCCGACTCTTAACGAAATTGATCAGTTGATACCCGAAGGGATTGGCGAAGACGTAGAAAAGAAGCCCGAGCTAAAAGACATCACTGGTGAGCTGTCAGCCGAAGTGCAGGTCAATAGTTACTCGATTGGCGAAGAAGAGCTGATTGATATATCAAGTGAACTAAAGACAATCGAGACAACCACCGCATTTTTTGAAGAAGAAAAACTGCGCCAACGTCAAAAGCGCGATGCCGAACGCGCGCAAGATTTGCGTGAGCGCATAACAGTCGGTGAGGCTGTTGAACAGCGCGAGCGTAGATGGCTCGAGAAATACGAGGCCGAACATGCCGCCGCTGCAAACGTCGAAACCACAAATACAGAAGTCACAACTGCAGAAGCCGCAACGTCAGAACCAGAAACTCCTTAAGGTTCTACTTTCGGTTTTTATAGTATTTCAAGTTCTCACGGTGTTCATTTGCCCAAACCCCGAGAGCATTTTATTTCGTGAGTTTGCCAGCACAATCGTGGCCTATGGCAATTTTTTTGGTCTCAATACGACCTGGCGGTTTTTTTCGCCGACCCCGGCCGTACGCCTACTCGAATACGATGTTTTTAAAAAAGATCAAAATGGCAAATTACAAAGCGAAAGCTTTCGTTACCCGAGAAAACTTAACGAAGAGAAATTTCAAGAAATCTACAATCGCAAAGTGAATAACGAAATGTACGTTACGGCGCGCGAGCTATTGCCGGTGACCTTGGGGCCGCAGCTCTGCAAATGGCACAAAGGCGCCGAGACCATTGCGATCTACGTTAAGGGGCGCACCTTTCCGACCATTGAAAAATCACGACATTTAGGTCAACACGTCAGCGAGTTGGGCGAAGTGACGCGAGATTATCTGATGGATATTAACTGCGTGGCCAATGAAAAACTTTAAATCACTTTTGTCTCGTTCTTGGCAAAGCTGGTGCGAGTTTTGGTTTGCCCCGCAAGACTTATACAACGTTTCGTTGTTTCGCTTTCTTTTGGGCCTCTCAATGCTGGTCATGTACCTCATGCGAGCCAGCGAGTTTGATTTTTTCTATTTAAACAATGGTGTGATGCCTGTGGCCCAGGCGCTTGATGCGATGCCGGCAGGTTACCAAACCACAGTGCCGTTTTTTCTAACCTCCGACGTGGGTATTCATTGGCAAGGCATCGCTCATTTGCTTCTTTTAACACTTTTTACGCTCGGGGTTTTCGGTCGATCGTTGACCTGGCTATTATTTGTAATAAACCTCGGTTTAATTCAACGTAACATAAGCATTGTTTACGGTGCCGATCTGTTTGGCAATTTCTGGCTATTTTATTTAAGTTTCGCCGATCACAATCGCTATTTTTCAATTTTAAATTGGTTTCGAAAACAAAAAGTTCGCGCCGAACGTGCTGTTCTTCAGTCGGATATGCTCACAACAATGGCCATTCGCTTGATTCAAATTCAGCTTTGTATCTCGTATGCCTATACGGGCATTGAGAAGCTCAAGGGCAGCGCCTGGTGGGAGGGCACCGCCGTTTGGTATGTCATCGGGCTAGATGATTTAGTCCCGCACGATTTTGCGTTTATGCAAAACTTTCCGGTGATTGTGGCGTTGCTTTCAATGAGCACGGTGGTCTTTGAAATCTATTTTTCTTTTGCAGTGTGGAATAAAAAGTTGAAGTACCCCTGGCTGGCGGCCGGGTTTCTATTTCACCTTGGCACAGCCCTTCTTATGGACTTACATTTTTTCTTTCTGGTGATGGTAAGTTCTTACCTGGTTTTTTTGCCGCCGATGCGGGGGCCGCTATCGGCGCTGCAGACGCGACTGTTTCGCTATCTGTTTCGTCGACCTGAACTTCTGCAGGCACGCCCAGAATAACATCGACAATGCGTATGCCATCGCAGGCGGCGCTGGTGATGCCGCCGGCGTAGCCGGCGCCTTCGCCGCACGGGTAAAGACCCAAATGTGACAGCGACTGCAGTGTCTCGCGATCACGAGTAACTCTTATCGGGCATGAGGTTCGCGATTCGACGGCATGCAATTGAGCTTCAGGCGAAATAAAACCATTCATTTTTCGCCCGAAATCTTCGATGCCTTTTTTAAAATGTTCAGTGAGAACTTGCGGCATAAGTTCGTGCAAGGGCGCCGCTTTGACATGCGACGGTGACGAGGTCGGTAGCACCGGGCCAGTTTTGTCGGCCATAAAGTCAACCAAGCGCTGAGCCGGGATTTCTTTCGAGCGCACCATTTCGTAGGCCGATTTTTCAAGGTGCTGTCGAAACTTCAGGCCGGCCCAAATATCTTCGGTGCCAAAACTTTTGGCGTAATCGACGGTGACGACAATCGCACTGTTGGCGAAGGCCGAGTCGCGGCTGTAATTGCTCATGCCGTTCACAACGACCGACTCGGTTTCGGTGCCGCTTGAAAGTACGTAGCCGCCCGGGCACATGCAAAAACTGTAAACGCCGAGGTCGGCTTGGCGATCGTGTCGGGCCAGTCGGTAATTGGCCGCGCCCAATTTTTCATGGCTGTTCTTCTCGCGATATTGAATTTCGTTAATCAAAGATTGTGGGTGCTCAATTCGTAGGCCAACAGCAAAACTTTTGCCTTCCATATGCACGCCCGACAAACTGAGCTGATCAAAAATGTCAGAGGCCGAGTGACCCGTCGCCATAATGATTTTGTCAGAGTGGTGAATCTGACCGTCTTGGGTTTCGACCCCAATCACTTGCTGCTGGGGCTTTTGATTTTCACCCGCGAGTGCGCCCGAATTTTGAGTTAGAAACTTCACGACGGGCGCATCAAATTTAATTTCGCAGCCATTGGCAATCAGGTACTCGCGCATGCGGGGTATCACTCGGCGAATGCGATCAGACCCAACATGCGGGTTAGCCAAATATTCGATCTCAGCCGGCGCGCCAAATTGCACGAGTCGATTCATGACGTAGCGAATGTGCGGCGATTTAATGCGCGTGATGAGCTTTCCGTCAGAGTAGAGCCCGGCCCCACCCTCACCAAAACAAACATTGTTATTGGCGTCGAGTTCGCCGTAGCGCCAAAAGCGGTTGATGTGACGCATGCGTTTTTCGGCTGGCGAGCCGCGCTCGAGCAGCAAACAGGGCACTCCGCGTTCGACAAAGCGAAGGGCGGCAAAAAGGCCAGCGGGGCCAGCGCCAATGATTATGGGTCGCGGGCCCGAATAGGGCACTTTCTCAAGCGTGAAGTGACGCTCGGGCGGTGGTTCGCCGGCTTCGTAAACCTCTACGGAGTAGACGAAGTGAGGGCTATGTCTTTGGCGGGCGTCGACGGATTTTTTGAGAATTCGATGAGAAGCGAAGCCGGGCGTCATCCAGGCTAACTTTTCTTCGAGCTCTTCATCGAGGCCAACTGTAATATTGTGGAAGACTCGCATGCTTTAGCTCTTTTATATTTACGACCCAATATCTATTTAGCACCTTTCAGTAGTTCAGTACAGCTTTCGCCCGTTAATTCAGCGACAAAGCCCGTGCCCTCAAATTTCAATACAACTTTAGTGGTGCCGTTTACACCGAGCAGCGCTCGCGCAATCACTTGGCGAACGTCATCTTGAACGGCACGTAACGCATCTCGATTGCTCACGTTTTCGTGATAGAGCCTTTGGGCCGAAAACTCAAGAAACCCGGCCTCATTCTCAACCGATATGGTCTTTTTATTTCGCAATCCAAGATTATGAATTGTTTTGCGCAAGTGCAGAGCGATTACATTTTTAAATTCTTCACGGCTCGTATCAATAAACGGGATTATCGCATTCACCCGATCAAGAACGACGTTTGAAAGATTATCGGCCTCTAGGGCTTCGCGTAGGTTGCGACTGCGGGTCGATTCGGCCTCTGAATTATGGTTAGAGACAAAGCCGATCGAAGGGCGGGCTTTCTCGCGCATGTACTCTTGGCCGGCATTAGCCGTAAAGAAGATGCTGGTTTTTCGTGCATCAATTTTGCGTGAAACCTGGGTGCCCGTTTCGCCTTTGTTGCGAACGGTAACCGTGAATTCGCCATTGTTGAGCATTCTCAAAAGTTCGTTCTGTACTGCAATCGGTGCCTTCTCAAATTCGTCGAAGCCGATGACGACAAAGGGGCTTTTATTGATGGCGTTAGCGAGAGCTTCCATCAGGCCCATTCGGTCAAAACCCGAGCGCGGGCTGTTGAATGAATTCATTTCGATTATTTCAATAGGCAAGCCGAGGGCCTTTGCATAGGCCAAAACAAATTCAGTTTTACCCAAACCCTTTTTGCCAGTGAGCATCGCCATAATTCGAGGCTTGCTGTTGTCATGGACATCGGCCAAAATCTGTTCTGTTAAATCGAGAACCATTTTTTTGGCAAGGTCCTGACCAATAATATTTTCATCCAAATAGCTTTTTAGATGAATGAATCGATCTTTCTGTCGAGACGGAGTCATAAAAGAGGGGTCAAGGCTGTAAAGTCGAACCGCTGCTTGCTGTAAGTCTTTTAATTCAAGCGGGGTGCCCTCGGTTGCTTTCGTCAATCGTTTATCGGCATAGGCTTCTTCGAGTAGCGAAATCGTAGCGTCGGGCTGGGCGCGGGTGGGGTCCATCTCTGCGGCAATTCGAATTGCCTCTTTCAAGACGTCGTCTGATGCAGCCGAAAGGTTGAAGCGCTTGACCCACGATTGAGAAATGTGAAGTACTTCTTCTTGGTCTGGGTTCTTGCGTTCAACAATCGTGAACCGTCTGCGCAACCCGGGGTCACCACCGAACATGGCCCAGAACGAATCGGGGGTCGTGATACCGATGGTGCGAAGTGTTCCGTCGCTCAACGGTTTCATCATAAAGTCTAAAACATCATTGCTGTCGTTTGAGCTGGTGCCCATACCGCGCAGCACGTGCATTTCATCGAGCACCCAAATAATTTTGTTTTTACGTGATAATTGAATCATGGCGTTTATTTTGGTATCGACCGCGCCCACAAATTTGTTGCCGGCCCCAAGAGCCGACGGGCTGACCTCAAGAAATGTATATTCTTGAAGAGCCTGAAGTTCGGGTTTCTTCTTAATATGAATGTCGTAAATAAGACCGCGGATGTTCGTCGACTTTCCGACGCCGGCTTCGCCGAGAAACGCGACGCTGCCGCGTTCGCGTTTCAATAGGCCGCGGGCAATTTGCGCTTCAAGGTTGGCGTCGACATTGATGTTCTCATCGGCCTTGGCTTTCAATTCAGCGACAACGTCTGTGACAAAAACTTTGACAATATTTTTAGCCGACTCAGATTTGCCTTCAGCGCTCATGACGTCGACGTCTTCAATGCCCTTCATAAAGTCAGAATTCTCTGGTGTTGCTCCGCCCTTTGCCGTCGGGCCATGGTGTTGAGCGCCGCCACTGATGATGGGGGCGAGTGCTCTTGAGCGGTCGACACCGCTCTGATCCGGTTTTTGATTTGCCTCGGCCATATCGATCGTCGCATCTATTAAGGCTTTGTAGTCTTCAGGTGTTTGTAACGGCTGACCGTTTACGATCAGAATTGGCAGATTTCGACCCTGCACTTTAATGGTCAGGGTTTTTGAAACCGCGGCTGAGCCAGCCGATACGACTTGGCCATCATCACGAATGACTAAAAGTTCGCCAACTTGTTTGTTGGCGTTTGAAATAAAATAGATGTCATAGAGGTGGCGATTCATATGCGCTTTGTTAAGGATCGCTGAAACGTTCTCGACGGGCACTCTGTTGATTTGCGCAATACCGTTTTCAGTCAATATATAGAGATCCTTTTTAATATTTGAAACCAGTGCATAATCGGGGCGCGGTAAAACGTAGGGGCTTTCAACCGAAAGGTCTTTGAGGTCCATTGAGGCGTCAAAAGGCAGGGGTTGCAAATTGCCTGGTAGCAGAAGGTTTTCTTCGACGGTATCTCGGAGGGCCGGGGGTGCCTTTGCAATCTGAGCTCGTCTATAGATGCCGAGATGGCGAGATGGTGATGTCGAGTTGGTTAGCGAATTGTTGTAAACAACACGAAAGGTGATGTGTCGCGCACTGATAGGTGTCCAATAGATCTGGCCGCGTTCTTTCGCGGTGGTCCTATTCTTCATATCACCCTGTTGAGGCGGCTTAGGCGGGGCTGGAGGGGCATCGCCCGCGGCCCAGGCGCTCGGCGCTATAAGCATCAAGCTGGCGATTGGGGTCACAATGAGAGTATGCAGGGCCCGGTTCATAATCTTATTCTTTGGTGCGGCCAAAAGGTCTTTCATGCGGAGCCCTCTTTTTCGTTAAGTCGCTGGTTACGAGTTCGGCATTATGAGGTTTGTTAGGCAAAAAAAATAGATGTTATTATTCTGACGGTTTGAGAAATTAATGCTCGATTTGGTATAAGCTAAATTGCGGCAACCCATAAAGAATGCTATGAGTGATGCCTTATGTGGTATTTGAACTTATTGCCTAAAAATATGTTGAGCAGAACCGTCGGTCGTTTTGCGCAAATCGAAAAGCCAAAAATTGTTGCGACTCAATTTCGCGATTGGTTTGCGGCTCGTTACAAGCTCAATTTGGCAGAGGCCGAATTGCCGGTCGAGCAATACCCATCTTTGGCTAAATTGTTTACGCGAAAGTTAAAGCCTGGGGCACGCCCGCTTGGCGCCGGGATTGTTCACCCTTGCGATGCCGAACTGACTCGGGCCGAAAACATTGAAGGCAACAGCATCATTCAAGCCAAGGGGCATCAGTACAAATTGTCTGATTTTTTGAAAATATCGCCCGATGAGGTGATCGCGAAATTTACTGGCGGCCTTGCTTTGACTTATTATCTTTGCCCAACGGACTATCATCGCGTTCATGCTCCGATTGATTGCGATGTTGAGGCCGTTACCCATGTTCCTGGTGCGCTTTGGCCAGTGAATAAATGGAGTGTCGAAAATGTTGAGAATCTTTTTGCAGTTAACGAGAGAGTTATATTTTGGCTGCGTACGCCATTTGGCCCAGCCGCATTGGTGATGGTGGGCGCCACGAATGTCGGTCAGATTTCAGTGAGCGTGGGCTCTGAAGAATTTCGTCGTGATTTCGCCACCAATTCACCCTTTCGAACGGCTCCAATCAGTGAGACATTTGAGCGCGCCGCGGCTGTAAAAAAAGGTGATGAGTTGGGAGTGTTCAATATGGGCAGTACGGTGATTGTTATATACCCCTCAAAATGCCTAAACGTGATGCCTCATCTGGGTGCGGTAAAAATGGGCGTAAGTTTGTGATAGCCATGAAATGGGAACCTTCTAATCTAGTGTCGTTTTTATTTGGGGTAAGTAATGGCCGATAAGACCAAAAAATACGCAGAGAACGTAAAGGGTAAATATTTTGTCGATAATGAGTGCATTAAGTGCGATGCCTGCGTCATGTGTGCCCCCAAAAATTTTGGCATGGATGAAGATGATGGCCATGCCTTTGTGGTCAAGCAGCCGACGACAACAGAAGAAGAAACGCTTTGTAGAGAAGCTCTTGAGGGCTGCCCTGTCGAGGCCATCGGCAATAACGGCGACAACGAATAAGTGAGACAATAGAGATGGCCATTACGGTTGAAGCACAAAAGAAAGAGATTGCACGTCGTCGCACGTTCGCGATTATTTCGCATCCAGATGCGGGTAAAACGACGATCACCGAAAAAATTCTCTATCTTGGTCGAATTATTCGCGAAGCCGGTGAGGTTCACGGTAAAGCTGGCAAGAAGGCGGTGACCTCCGACTGGATGGCAATGGAGCGCGAACGGGGCGTGTCGATTACATCGTCAGTGATGCAATTTGATTATCGTGGTTTTCGGGTGAATCTGCTGGATACTCCTGGCCATAAAGATTTCGGCGAAGACACCTATCGCACTTTAATTGCGGCCGATAGTGCGGCCATGCTTATCGACTCTGGTAAGGGTGTTGAGGAGCGAACACGAAAACTTTTTGAAGTCTGCCACTTGCGAAATGTCCCAATCTATACTTTTGCAAACAAAATGGATCGAGAGGGTAAAGAGCCCCTCGAACTAATTGATGACGTTGAGAATACGCTAGGCCTCCATTGCTTTCCGGTGACTTGGCCAATCGGCATGGGCGATCGTTTTCGCGGTCTCTATCATCGCTTACAAAAGAAAGTCTATTTCTTCACTCGCGGGGTCGAAGCGCCAGATATCGTCGATGTTTCGGGCCCCTCTGACCCCGTTATTCTTCAACGAGTGGGGCAAGAACTTTACGACCGATTCTATGAAGACGTTGAGCTGCTCGAGGGCGCGCTCGCCCCATGGGATCAAAAGGCCTTTTTAGCGGGCAAAATTACTCCGATGACCTTCGGTAGCGCCAAGTACAATTGGGGCGTCGATATTTTTCTCGATTTATTTACCGAGTATTCTCCTGAGCCTATGGCGAGAAATTCAAGTGTCGGTGAAGTGACCCCTTACGCTCCGTTCTTTTCAGGTTTTGTTTTTAAAATGCAAGCCAACATGGACCCTCGGCATCGCGACCGCGTAGCGTTTATTCGAATATGTTCGGGCCGTTTTGAGCGTGGTATGAAAGTGCAGCATCAACGGCTTGAGCGTGAACTTCGATTGGCTTACGCCAATCAGTTTATGGCTCGAGATCGTGAGACCGTTGATGAAGCTTTTGCTGGCGATATTGTGGGTATTACTGATACTGGAAATTTTCAAATCGGCGATACAGTCACCGACGGTAAGAAATTAACGTTTGACGAAATGCCGCGTTTTAGCCCCGAGTGTTTCGCGCGACTATCTATCAAAGACCCCCTTAAGCGTAAGCAAATGCAGAAAGCTGTTAACCAGCTCGCAGAAGAAGGGTCCGTTCAGATATTTATTGACCCCCGCGTGGGTGATCAAGACGCCGTACTGGGCGTGGTCGGTGAACTGCAATTTGACGTGCTCTTGTACCGATTAAATGACGAATACAATCTTGATGTAAAACTTGAGCGTTTGCCGCTATCTGTGGCGCGCTGGCCCTATTATAAGTCTGATGAGGGCTTGAAATTACCTCCAGGAGTAAAAGCGGGCGAGCGGCCAAAATCTATCAATGGTGGCCAGATTCTTTATCAAGACGTGAAGGGGCAGCCAGTGGTTTTGCTAAATAAAGAATGGGACCTCAATTGGCTCATCAAAGAAAACCCAACGCTCGAATTCGCCATTACTGGCAAATAGAATAATATAAAGACGCCGCTATTTAGCGGGCATCGGCCGGAAAGACGGGCCAGGATTGTCGGGCCGACCTTGTTTGGCGCTGTAAACATATTGGACAGGTACATTCTACATCGAGCCCAAATAGCGAATTGCCCCAAGCTATTCGTCTGCCAAAATTTGTCACTCAGCTCATTTCTAGATTTTTCGCTTTAAGACCCATTTGTTTGTTACTCTGCGGCTCTAATTGATTGAGAGTTTTAGACAAATTTTAGAATCGAAACGTTACTTAATGGAGGTATACGTATGAAGAAAGTGATTTTAACGGCTGCTATGTTGGCCACAGTATCAGGTCAGGCTTTTGCAGAAAGCCCCAGTTTTTCACAAGGCCCAAGCAGCAAGATCGACTACAGCGGCGTTCAGAAAATTGATTTTAGCAAGGCCAAAATGGCGATTGATGCTCAAACGGCAGAAGTTGAAGCCAAGATGAAAATGCTATTTAACGGTCAAGCAAACAGCGTTGTGGTTGGTGGTCAGATCGTTATCGGAGCCGTTGATTTAGCAATTGCCGGCGTAATGGTCCCTGGGTTGGCGAAGTTGGTTTACAACATCGGTCGCGATCTTCAAGAGAATCAGCCGAGCAAATTAAAGAATCAATTAGAAGCACTTGATACTCGAAAAGCTGAGCTTGAAAAGCTTATCGAAAAGCAAAACGCAGTTGTGGCTCCGACGCCCAATGAAGTCGTTACAGCAGAAGTAAAAGAGCTTGAAAGCATCATTGCAAAACGCACGATGATTCTTGAAGAGCAATTGCCAGCCGCTCTTAAGTCATTGAATGTGAAACTGGGCACGTCAATTAAATTGGTGTCACGCCTTACGCAAGGTGTATCGGTTCTTTATGCAATTGTTAGCGATGGTTCGCGCCTATTGATCGTTTCTGATTTAGGCCGAGATCCAGGAGCTCTTCCGGTTATCGTAATGGGCCAAAGCCTCATTAATTCAGTTGATATGAGCAGCCAAACTAAATCGGTTGCCGATATCAAAAATGCGAGCCAGAGTTATGCACAAAGCGTAATCGATTATTTGAAGAAATCGACCAGCAAATAAGCGAATGATTAAAAAGACGATTGTTTTAGTCTTAATGGCGGCCCTCGTGGGGTCGCCATTTTCTTATGCGGGCAATGTGTGCGCCGATTTTTTCAGGGCCAAAGCTCGTGCCATTAAAGCCTATGTCGTCGACGTCAAAGACACTCGTGGGGCAAGAATTTTCTTTGTTGACCCCCCGGCGGTGACTGAAGCGCAATCTTGGCGACACCCATTTCGTTTTTTAGGCGAATACTTAATCGACAGACCCACCGAGGCGATCACCGAAAGACTTTTCTACGTTAAAAAGCGCCCGAGTCTAATATTAACAACTGTGATTTTGTCGACGGCCCTTTATTTTGGGCACCAGCGACCCGTTGAGCAAAAGTTTAATCAAGAGACTGAACAGATTGTCGCTGAAAACTCGTTGAAACATGAAAAAGAAGATCTTGAGCTTTTGCAAAATGATCTCATGTATGAAGGCATCAAGGCCAATCTTGATATGGGCAGTATTACCAAAACAGCCGCGTTGAAAGGGGTCTATGCTTTGCGTTTAGCTCTTATGGGTTATGCCGGCCAAGCAAAAGATCTCGATATGAAAAGTAGCAACCCGCATATCGTTTCTGATTTCAAAGACAGCATACTATTTCGGCAAGCGAATGAAACTGCGGCTAAGTACAATTTGAGCGAACAAGATACTTTTGAGGTCTTTCGCCTTACGCATCGATATTATTTTGATTATATTAATCTTGAGATTGCAGTCGAGATGCCTGAGATGTTGGGCAAGGTTGAACCGTCGCTAATGACGAATGTCTATCGGCAGAAGGTCCTGGCGGCCTACAAATCCAACCGTATGGATCGCGCGGCCTTTCGTTATTTGATCGAAAAAGACATCGAGCTTACTTATCAATACGAATCGAATTCGTTAGTTGAAAAAGCCAAAGGGGTTAAACTCAACCCCGCTAAAGCGCTCGAAAGCATTCGCCGCGGAGTCATTCACGATTTAGATCTTTGATGATCTGTGCGTACGGCTATTTATCTATTGTCTATCTGTGCGTACGGCTATTTATCTTTTGTCTATCTGTGCGTACGCACTGTCTGAGCCGGGCTGCTCGCATACGCATTCCCCGCCTGATCGTGACCAGCGACCTCAAGAGTGTAGGCGGTATTTGCCGTCAAACCAGAAATCGTCACGGTGTGGGTTGTCGAGTAGGCCGTGCTCTCTGTGGTAGCCTGATTGATGTTCGCAGCCGTGCTGCCGGCGCCATAAAGCACTTGGTCAGTTGAAAGCTTGTTCGTAGTGTAGGTAATGGTCACTGTGTTGCTGGTAATTGAAAAAGAAACTGCAGAGACAGCTGGAGGCGCGGTGTCGACAGTCCAAGTGAAAGCAGCGCCGACAGGGTCTTTGTGGCCTGACTGATCGGTGGCCTTAACCAAGAAATTGTGCGCGCCATTGACCAGGCCCGTGTAAGTAACTGGAGAACTGCAGCTTGTGGCGGGCGCCGAGTCGAGAGAGCATTCAAATGCCGAGGCCGTCACGGTCGCAGTGAACGAAATAATCATAGTTGTCGAATTCGTGAGATTTTTTGCTGGCAAGGTCGAAGAGATAATCGTCTGAATGGGCGGCAAAATATAGAAAATAGTTGAAAAGCCGTTGGGGTCAATGTTGCCCGACGCATCGGTTGAGTAGGCCACGAAAAGGTGCGGGCCTGATTCTAGATTGGTATAGCTCACAACTTGTGAGCACACTGTCAGAGGGCCGTTGTCGATTGAGCAAGTAAAAGTGACGGGCGACTTGTTTGAGCCAAGCGAAACTGTCGCATTAGCCGTTTGCACAGAAATGGTACCTGTGGTGGTCGGAGGTACGGTGTCAACGATCCAAGAGAAACTCGCCGTGCTTGCGTTGCCCGCCAAGTCAGTGGCCTGAACGATAAAAGTGTGGCTGCCATCGGCGATACCGGCGTAGGGGGCGGGGCTTACGCAGGCCGCGAAACCGGCGCCGTCAAAGTTACAGGCAAAGGTGGCTGATTCGTTAGCAGTAAACGTGAAGGTCGCTACGTCTTTGTTGGTGGGGCTTACGGTGTTGGTTGAAAGCGTCAATATTGGTGCGGTCAGATCGACGGTAAATGAATAGGTTAAGACATTTGAAGTATAGCCGACGAGATCTGTCGCTGACACGGTCAATGTGTAACTGCCCTCGGCAAGCCCACTCAATGTGATCGGATTGGTCGGGGTCACAATGCTAACGCCATTTAGTGTCGCGTTCAAAGTCACCGATTTCGAAGGTAAAATTTGAAATGTAAAATCAGTTGAGTTCACGTTCGCATTTGTGTTCGGGGTAATTAGGCCAAAGCTTATAATTGGAGCAGTGAAGTCCATCTGCCAATTGAGGGTGACTGGTGCACTGATATTGCCAGCAAGGTCAGCGGCTACGAGCACCAAGGTGTGAGGGCCACTTGCCGAAATGGCGGTGGTAAATGGCGACACGCAGGCGGTCGGGGCTAGGTTGTCGAAGGTGCAGGTAAAGGCCGCCGGCTTATCAGCACTAAAGGCCGCAGAAACACTTTGCGCGTTGGTCAAACCCTGTGCCGGCACAACCGAGCCAAGTGTGATGACGGGCGCAGTGTAGTCTGTAATCCAAGCATAGGTGACAGCAAGGCCAACATTGCCAGCCAAGTCGGTGGCTATTACGCCAAAGTAGTGATTGCCCGCTGCGAGATTTTGAAATGATGCGGGCGAAGTGCACGAGGTCATTGGGCCATTGTCGATTGAGCAAGCGAAGTTTGCAGTTTTATTGGCAGAGAACGTGACCTGCATCGTATTAATATTTGTAATCGCCGCCGTCGGAATGGTGTTTAAGATTGAGGTCACCGGCGCGGTCAAATCGATATTCCATTGAAATAGGGCGGGGGTCGGGCTGATATTGCCGAGCGAGTCAGTCGCCCAAACTTGAAAGCTATGTAAACCTGCCGTCAAAGAATTATAAGCCGCGGGTGAAGTGCAACTAGAAGCCGTGGCACTATCAAGGCTACAGGTAAAAGTGCTGCTCGGCTTCGTCGCTGAAAAAACAAGCGAGATAGCGGTATTGTTCGTTAGGGTCGGTAACGAAGCCGCGTTGGTAATAGTGACAGTTGGAGCCGTCGTGTCGATCGCCCAAGAGTAACTTGCCGCTGAGCCGGCACTAACGCCACCCGGGGTTTGGCCTGACACCTGAAAGAGGTGAGTGCCGTTTGTTAGATTCGAGTAATTAACAGGCGACGAACATTTTGTGGCCACCGCATTATCAAGCGAGCAGAAGAAAACCCCGTCTGTGGCGGTGGCAGAAAAGGTCACCATCATATTGGTAGAATTTGTCGGCGTTACGTTCGGGTTCGTTGCAGTGATCTTTGGCGCATAGTCTCCCAAGTTGACCACCGGGGTCGGAGTTGGGGTCGGCGCCGGTTTGGCCTTGCAGTTGGCGTCGCTAAAAGTACGGCCGATCAGCTCGATTTGGACACTTTTATATCGGTTTCTCAGGTCGTCGCCACCGTGCAGTCGGATTGCGATTTTGCCGCGATTGGTTTTAACCCGCGACATAAAATGGCTGAAATCTTCAGCGCCATTTAGGTGCAGCTTGTGGGGTTTGAAATGGATATTGGTGCATGCGTGGCCACGATCAAAATCCTCGTGCTCAATCCCGCGATGACCATCATCACGGGTTAATTTAATGCCGTTTAAATCGAGGTCGATATCCCGCGAATCGCTTCGGCGGCCAGTGATTGCGACTTTTAAATCCGTATCATCGATTATGAAATAGTCTGCTTCAAAAAGAAAATTGAGCTTCTCAGGCGAAATATAGACAGTGCCATCGTCGATCTTGTCAGGCGTGATGGTGACATCAAATTTTTTGACGCAGTCATCGGCGTCGGTGGATTTGCATGAGGTTAATAGGGTGAGGGGGAGCGCCAGAAGCCCAAGCAGAAGACCGGCTTTTTGCCAGACCTTCAAAGGCGAGTGGTCGCGACGGGGGCAAAGAAATGCCACCCGAGCGCGCGACTTGTTTTTCAAGTGCACACGTTCAAGTTTCATAGATCCTTACCCAGTTACGTACAGATGTTAGATAATTCTAGCATGGGCGGCGGTGTAGCGGCGGCAGAAGGGTCTTTGCTCGTGTCTTAGAGTGAAATTCAAGCTCAGAATCAATGCGTTAATCAGCATAATAATCTGTCTCAGGTTGAGAACCTAGACAGAATAGAGAACTTTAATATCGTTTAAATACAGGGCGCGGTTTTTAGGGGGCGGTTTGAGCGACTTTCAATGCCAATTACGTTTGTCGTACCTTCTCTATATATAAGACTCTGCGCCCCAACCCATGATTTCCTATTGCCAGAGGGCCCCTCTCGGCGCCAGAATTTTGATCTTTAGGGAGACCCCTCGATGCCGAACCACAATTTACTTCAGTCGCACGTTATCTTAACCTCCCACCCGAGTCAGGTTTTCACCAGATCTCTGCCGATCAATTGGGGGGCAAAAACCGCCCATCAGCGTGGGCCTGTCGTGGCCTCTTTGACCGACCTCACGGCCCGCAATGCGATTGGCACCCATGGTGGCGCCTATTCAGTGTATCGTGCGCTCGCGACAGCAGCGGGTGGTTTGAAGAATGAATTCAAGCCCGATTTGACTAACACCGCGCCGGCTGAGCCAATTGGCCCATTTCCGTCGTGGTCGGACCCCGAAAAAATAGTTGCGCTCGACCCATGGGGGTCAAATGTTTTCGCTGACTTTCAGGAGTACTTTAAAAAGGGCTACGATATCCGCCCTTCAATTGCCGTCACAAAAGCTCACATTCACATGCCAGAAATTTTCGATGCCATTGCAAAAAAACGTATTAAAATAGATGGCAAAATTGTTGGTAAAAAAGGTGATGTGGCGGTTACAAAAATGGCGATTGAGCCGGTTTGGCATTTGCCCGGCATTGCCAAACGCTTCGGTATAGAAGAGGGCGACCTGCGACGCGGTCTTTTTCAGCACACGGGCGGGATGTTCCCAGAGCTTGTCACTCGACCCGATATTAAAGTTTTTCTACCGCCGATCGGTGGCACCACGGTCTATATTTTTGGTCCAGTCGCTTACATACCGGATATTAAAAAACAACTCACCTGCCGGGTGCATGATGAGTGCAATGGTTCTGATGTTTTTGGTTCAGATATCTGCACCTGCCGGCCGTACCTGGTGCACGGCATAGAAGAGGCCATTAAAACGGCCCAAGCCGGTGGTTCTGGCTTGGTTGTGTATTTTAGAAAAGAAGGTCGCGCGCTCGGAGAGGTGACGAAGTTCTTGGTTTATAATGCTCGCAAACGCCACAAAGATGGCGACACCGCGGCTGAGTATTTTCACCGAACAGAGTGCGTAGCCGGCGTACAAGACATGCGCTTTCAACAAATCATGCCCGATGTTTTGCATTGGCTCGGCATTAAACGAATTGATAATTTTATTTCAATGAGTGACATGAAATACGACGCCATCGTCAATAGCGGCATCCAAATCGTTAAGCGCGTGCCGATACCAGATGATCTGGTGCCGGATGATGCGAAAGTTGAAATGGAGGCCAAGAAAGCGGCCGGCTATTTCACCGATGAGAAAGTAAAAAATAAGGGCGATCTTAAAAAAGTGAAGGGGCGCGGTCTCAATGAGTGAGTATTCACCAAGCGAATCAGAATTCCGAAACGATGGTTCGAGCGCTGAGCAAGTCGATTATTTGCTATCGGCCAAGGCTGTTCGCGAGCGGTCTCGTAAGATTCTTGAACTGAGTCTCAAAGGTGAGGGTGAGTTCATAGTTCATCTCGAAAAATTAGACACCGTCGCCGATTACGTTCTTGAAGTGATCCGCGACAAATACCCCGATATGAAAATACCCTATCATTCGCGGTTTAATCATTTTCGTGTGGGTGGTATTGATCGTATTGCTCAGCTAGATCGCCTTATTGCGAACGAAACCGCTGAAGAGAAAGCCCGTATTAAAATCGATCTCTGCGTCACAAGCGTTCTGCTTGATGCGGGTGCCGGTAATGACTGGAAGTACACCGAGAATGGACACCTCTATTCGCGTTCTGAAGGTTTGGCCGTGGCAAGTTTCAATATGTTTATGGCCGGCGAGTTTTCGTCGAGTCAAAAACAAAAGTTTTGGGCCGATGCTTCGGGCTTAATGCAGATGACCGAGGCCCACATCCAAAAAGGTTTTCAAGTTTCGGTAGGCAACCCTTTATTGGGAGCTAAAGGCCGAGCCGAACTTCTTCATAGATTGGGTAAGGCTATTGAGAATAGCAACGAATATTTCGCTGGGCCCGAATATCATCGCCCCGGTTTTATCGTCGACTATTTGCTAAAGAAATACCCGAATAAAAAAATCGAAGCCGAAGATATGCTGAAGGTTGTTTTGCGCGGGCTGGGTGAAATTTGGCCTGGCCGAATTATCATGAATGATATTAACCTCGGCGATACCTGGCGCCATCCGGCGCTGGCAGAAGGCTGGGAGGCCTTTGTGCCCTTTCATAAACTCTCGCAGTGGTTAACCTATTCTTTACTTGAGCCGCTTGAGGGCATGGGCTTTAAGTTTTTGAATTTGAATAAGCTCACCGGTCTCGCGGAGTATCGTAATGGCGGCTTAATCATTGATTCGGGGTTGGTGGAGCTTCGCCAAAATGTTGGCAGCCGCGCCCTGTACCCGGATTCTAAAATAATTATTGAATGGCGGGCGCTGACAGTGGCATTGCTCGACGAAGTTGCCAAAGTTATTAGGCGAAAATTAAAGTTGTCTGAAGACGAGTTTCCGCTCGTAAAGGTTCTCGAGGGCGGCACTTGGTGGGCTGGTCGAAAACTCGCTCAAGAAAAACGGGGCGGCAAGCCTCCGTTTGAAATCATGAGCGATGGCACTGTGTTTTAAAAAGTTTTTTAATTTTGAAAGAGGTCTCAGTTGAAGCACGACAAGAATATTCACATCATTGATCATCCGCTGGCTCAAGATAAACTTTGGCATCTGCGCAATAAGGCCACGACGCCAGATAATTTTCGTCGTTTGATTTCTGAAATCAGCCAGATCTTGGCTTACGAAGTGACCCGCGATTTTAAGACCAAGGGTTTCAAGGTTGAGACTCCGCTGAAGGCGACAACCGGATTAAAGATAGTTGAGAATCTTTCGCTCGTGCCAATCATGCGCGCGGGCCAGGCCATGCTTGAGGGCATGTTGAGTCTTTTGCCTTACTGCACAGTTGGCCATATCGGCATTTACCGCGACAAATTCGTCAACAACACGGTCGAGTACTATTTTCGCCTTCCAAAGAATATCAAGGGCACAAGAGTTGCGGTTCTGGACCCATTGCTCGCTACGGGCGACACCGCAATTGCTGCAATTTCTCGCCTTAAAGAATACAACACTGGGCCTATTATGTTCGTGACTATATTGGCGGCAAAAACAGGGCTTGAGCGCTTCTTGAAGGCTCACCCCGACGTGCACGTCTACACTCTAAGTGTTGAACCTGACGTGAACACCGAGGGCTATATTCTGCCGGGTATCGGTGATGCTGGCGATAGAATCTATGGCACGTTTGGCGCAGAGGTCGGGGCTGAAGCTTGACCGATGCCCCCATGCCGAGTGCATTTGTTTCTGGCTCAATGATCACGACAATTGGGGTTGCCGGCGGCAGTGGCTCAGGTAAAACAACGTTTGCTCGCGCGCTGACCGAGCGCCTCGGTCGAGGCAATGTGACCTTGCTCGCGCAAGACTCTTACTACATCGATCGCAGCGAGGATTTTGATCATGACGGTGGCAAGGTGAACTTCGACCACCCCGATTCGATCGACTGGGGTTTGCTCGAGCGGCACATTCGACTCGCTATGCGCGGTTTGTCAATTGAAGTGCCTATTTATGATTTTGCGACCCACAGGCGGCAACATCAGGCGCTGGTGTGCGAGCCGCGGCCGTACCTAATTGTCGACGGCATTTTGGTTTTTGTCCAAGAGAGTATCCGCGCGCTGCTTAGAAATAAAATATTTATTGAAGCCCGTGAAGAGGTGAGATTTGAGCGGCGATTGAAGCGAGATGTGGTGGAGCGCGGTCGAACGCCAGAAGGGGTTCGGTCCCAGTTCTTTTCGCAAGTCAAACCGATGCACGATCAGTTTGTTGAACCATCAAAAAATTTTGCTGATTTAGTGATTAGCGGTGAAGAGAATTTCGCGCCAGCTATTGAGATTCTGGCGCGGCAATTGGCGGATACAAAAAAAACTAAAAAAGATTAGTGAAGCGGATATTTGGCCGTTTTGGCTTCGTCGGCTGGTAGCAACTGATTAAGTTCTTTTGCAACTTTCTGAAGCTCACGGGTTTCGTTTACAACGTTGTCGCGATAGAGATTGTAGTCCTGAAGCTTGCGCGCATAAAGGTTAGTCAATTCTGTAGCCGTCATGCCATCAAACTGCATCATGTTCGCAAGGCGAATGGTCTGGCGAATAACAACTGCGGCGGTCGCCACTGTTGCGACCCATGGGGCGGCTTTCGACATTTTCGGAAAACGCTGCATCAATTTGCTCACAACATTTCCGGCTTCGCCGACGAGAACAGGGCTGATCAGAGTGCGTTGCGCAATAACTGACGCCGCTGTGACAGACGCGATAAAGGTTGAGTCAACGCTGGCAGGGTTGCTGCCAATAAAATCCAAGACATTTTGATAGATCGTGCCGCGTGACTGCGCGTACTCTTCAATTAATTGTGATTGATCGAGCGCAGAGTCAGCCAAGACGGTGTTGAGTGCGATGTCTTTTAGAAGTTCGCCTTTAGCGATCTGGAGGGCTTCGGTGCGCGCCTTGATATTGTCAAAAGGTGTAGTTTCGGCAAAAGCCGTTTGGGCAGCAAGGGCAAGAGCGAGAACGGTCATTAGTTTTGTCATTTTGGTACTCCTTAATAAATTTAAATTCGGGTTCAAAAATTAGTTTTTATCGGCCACGTCATAAATACGAAGTTGAGTGTCTAACTTGTTTATTTCGAGACTTTCATTTCGAATGATATCAAGAGCGCTGTCGCGATATTCAAGCAATTTGCGATATTGATTCAGACGATCGGCGGGTTTTACATCATCCAAGCTGCTAACGGCTTTTTTGTAATCTAGAAAATCTTTGCTGACGTAGTAAGCGGCTACCGAAGCCGCAATAACCGGAGAACCCTTTACAAATTTAATTAGATACGGAGCTGTTTTGCCGGCGAGTTCAGTGATCAACTTCATCTCTAGGCCGCTGATCGCGTAGGTTGATGTGCCGCCGACCAGTATGGCTTCGGCTGACGGAAGAGCGCGGTCTGTGATCACGCTCGGCTGCTTGTTGTTAAACCAGTCTTGGTAGACCTTTATTTTCAGAGCATTTAGCATGAGCTGGGTTGTTACTGCCGTTCGGTCGTCTTTGAGAGCTTGTCGGGCAATCTTGAGCTCATTGACTTCGGTTCTTGACAGAGTTGTGGTATCGGCAGAGGCGACTGCGCTAGCCAAGCAAATTGCGATTGATGCAAATGCCGCGAGCACGAGCGTCCAGGCGATAGAAAGCAAACGTTGAATCATAAGATCTCCTCTTAAAATATTTCGCTCTTAAAATTATGAGCGATAAACCAATTTGTTACCGCGGTTCGTTTACCCGAGATCAGGGGGCTTGCACATGGTAATGATTACATTAAACGTATATTTGTCGCGCCCACACGGGGGCGACTCTCTAAAGAGAGCAAGGCGGGCCGGGGGCGCCGGTAGGGTTTGTTTTGATATCACGTGTCTCGAATCTACTCGATGACGCCTACAGCCCGAAGCCAATCGTCATTGGCTGATATGAGTCGACGCGTCTTCATATTGAAAAGACCAATGGTAAATTCGGCGGTCGCACAAGTTTCGCCATTTTGGTTCACCATGCGCTGAAAGACTTTACCGATTTTACTGTTGTATTCGAGAGTTTCAGATTCAACTGTGATCACTTCGCGCAATCGCAACTCGCGTTTGTACTTTATATTAGCTTCAAGAATCGTGGGGCCAACCTGGGTCTCGATAATTTTTTTGAGGCCATAGCCGCGCTCATTAATAAACTCCCAGCGAGCTTGTTCGAAAATCTGTAGATAGGTGGCATTGTTCATGTGGCCAAAAGTGTCTAAGTGGGTTTCGAGAACGGTAAATTGCCAGGTGAATTTTAAATGTGCCATTTTGTCGCGGCCTTTGGTTCAAGCTTTTGCTTTTAGAATGTCGGTTTGGGGGTTGTGGCGCTTATAAAGATAGTAAAGAAGAAGTAGGCCAGGAGTAGCGGCCATCGTGCAGAAGATAAAGAAGTTATCCCAGCCAAAGAAATCGACGAGATGGCCGGCCATTGAGGCAATAAAAATTCTTGGCACTGCCATCAGCGAAGTTAAAAGCGCGTATTGTGTCGCCGTGAAGCTTTTGTTCGTGAGCGAAGCCATATAGGCCAAAAGCGCCGCGCTGGTCATGCCGTTAGCAAGATCTTCAGAAAATACAACGAGGCCAAAAATAACGATATTGTGACCCGATAAATGCAAAACAGTGAAGAGCAGGCTTGTCAGGGCTTGATAGATACCGAAAATAAAAAGCGAGCGCATAATGCCGAGTCGCAAAATCGCAGCGCCGCCAATAAAAGCGCCAAAGCCAAATGAAAACGGAGTCAAACTTTTTGCCACCACGCCAATCTCTTCAGGAGTAAACCCGAGTGTAACATAAAGTTTCGAGAGCATATTGCCGACCATCGAATCGCCGACGCGATAGAGCAGGATGAACGCGAGAATGACTAAGACGCGCGGGCGCTCGAAAAAATCTTTTAGCGGTAACCAAACCGCATCCTTTAGCGAGTGAGGCCGTGACTTGTGAATGTCGGGCTCTGGGGCGAAAAAAGTTGTGATCAAGCCGACGCCCATAAAAAGCGAAAGCAGAAGGTAAATTGTATTCCAGCCTAAGAATTTCGACATAATCACCGCGAGGCCACCGGCGACCCACATGGCGATTCGATAGCCAGTGGTGCTGAGTGAAGAGCCGAGGCCAAGTTCTTCGTCAGTGAGAATTTCTCGGCGATAGGCATCGATGACGATGTCTTGGCTTGCACTGGCAAATGCAATCATAAAGGCTGAGGCGGCGGCTAGTGTGAGATTTGCCAGGGGGTCGATGCGTGACAGCGCAAAAATTGAAAGCATGGTGAGGGCTTGAGTGACAAACATCCAGCCACGGCGCCGACCCAGCTTAGGTATGGCGTAACGATCCATAAGCGGAGCCCAAACAAATTTTAAGGTGTAGGGCAGGCCGATGATGGCCACATAGCCCACCAGAGCATTGCTGCCGCCGCTATACGAAAGCCAGAGTTGCAGGGTGCGTGAGGTCAGCAGCAAAGGCAGGCCAGAAGAGAAGCCCATCAAGAGCATGAACAGCATCTTCTTTTGCGTTAGCGCCACTTTTAAGTCAGAGAAAAACGAACTTGCCATTTCTTAAGTATATCCAAAAATAGACATTGCAAAAGCGAATTGTCTTACCAAAAATAGAATTATGACAATACCGCTAGATGTTCATTCATCCGTTTTAACGACCGACGAATTTTTTCGAAGGCTCACCGAGCTCAACCCTAAGCGCAAGTACGCCGCCATGTACAACTCGGTGGTCAAGGGTTTCGTCACCGACCCGGCACTTATGCTGGTGCCCATTGACGATCACCTCGTGCACCGCGGTGATGGTGTTTTTGAGGCTGTGCGGTTGGCACCCAAGGGTTTTTTTCTAATGAAAGAGCACCTCGCCCGGTTGGCGCGATCGGCCGAGCTGATTGGCCTGAAGTTGCCCCACACAATCGAAGAGATTTTTGAGATCTCGCTCAAACTTCAGAAAATAGCCGGATTGTCGTCGGCCATGCTGCGCATTTTTATAGGCCGTGGCCCAGGTGATTTTTCACCTTCGCCGTATTCGACGCTCGGTTCGCAAATTTATATTGCGATCATGGAATTTAAGCCGCTCGCGGCTGAAAAATTTATCGAAGGCGTCTCGCTGATGTTTTCTACGGTGCCGGTTAAGCCAGGTCTATTTGCGCAGGTAAAAAGCTGCAATTATTTGCCCAATGTTTTAACCAAAAAAGAGTCTCTCGACCGCGGTTATGATTTTGCAGTCAATCTCACGGAGCAAGGTTTTGTCGCTGAGGGCCCGACCGAAAATATTTTAGTTTTAACCGCTGCCGGTGACTTGGTGGCGCCGAAATTTGATTACACGCTTCGCGGCACCACTTTGGTGCGCACCCTCGATTTGGCTAAAGATCTTTTGAATAAGACGGGTTCCATTGGCGGGGTTGCGGTTCATTCAATCGGTTCGGCGGATTTGTCGCGCGATGATTTGTTGCAGGCCAGTGAATTGATGATGGTCGGTACAACACTTGAGGTTCTGCCTGTAACACGGGTAGAGTCTAAGAAAATAGGCGACGGTAAAGGCGGCCCGGTGGCGCGCGCGCTGAGAGCTGAGTTATTAAAAGATTTGGGGGTCTGATGAAACAGTTAGTGATGTTCTCGTTAATTTTACTTTCGAACTTGGCATTTGCACACAGCCCAGGTGACCCGGCTGGTTTGCTGAAAGAATTGAAAGTAGCTTCAGAGGCCTTAAAGACGGCTTGCCGAAAGTATGACACTGAGGTTCTGGCTCTCATAAAGGAAGCCGGTATGAGCGAGTACGTAGTCGAATCAAATAATTTTGAAAAAGCCTTGGCTCTTTTCAAAAATTCGCCAGGCATAAGCGCCCACGCTCGAGAATTACGAGCCGAGGCCATCGAAGATTTGCTGAAACCTGATAATGTGAACGATGTCTTAGCCATGCAAGATCGCTGCAATGTGCCTGAGCAAAAACTGGTTAAGGGTTTGATTGGAGCGCTAAAATCATCAAAAGACGCAAAGCAAAGCCAAGCCGTGATTCAGGTATTGAAATCATTTGTGCGCGACCCGGCTCAAGAGACATTGATATCCCTTTCTGTTGATGCTGTTACGATCGAGAAGATGGCGAATGCCGGTTTGTTAACGGTGAGCGCCGAAAAGGCTAAGAGTTTGAGCGTATTGCGCAAAGATATAAAAGAGCTTGGCCACAAGTTGCAGAGTGACCTCGCCAAGCCAGAGCAAGTGGGGGAATCGGTCAGAAGAGAGTTTAAGGCGGCAAGAGACCTGCGCACAAAACTCGTGCAGATTTTAGAATGACCTTAGGTTAACACTCAGCTCGGCTGATTATTGAAATGGCCCTGAAATCGGCCAGTGCTTTGAACTCCAGCGATTCAGCAAAATTCTAGGGGTTTGGCTGCGAAAGTTTAAGCCCCGGCTTCACTAATTAAACGCCGCATTATCAGGCTCAATCCACCCTCCAATAGAGGCCTTAAATTTGACTCACCAGCGGGTGAATGCTAACCCTGACTAAAGGCCTGAAACATCACTAAAATTCTGCTACAAGGAGCCTCGTTTGGAAGCCAAAACTCTCACCGATCTGCAGACTCTCGTTTCGCTTTGCAAACGACGCGGTTTTATCTTCCAAAGTTCTGAAATTTACGGCGGTTTGAATTCTTGTTGGGATTACGGCCCGCTTGGCGCTGATTTTAAATTCAACGTAAAAATGTCGTGGTGGAAAGCCATGACACGTCGACTCGATATCGTTGGCCTTGATGCAGCGATTTTAATGCACCCCATGGTTTGGAAGGCCTCTGGCCACGTCGATGGTTTCACTGACCCGCTGTGCGATTGCAAATCTTGTAAGACCCGATTTCGCCAAGACACCGCGCCGACCAAAGATGGCAAAACGGTTTGCCCGAATTGCGCTTCGTTAGATGTCACCGAGCCACGCAATTTCAACCTGATGTTTAAGACCTACATGGGCCCGGTTGAAGAGGGCGCCTCGATCGTCTATTTGCGGCCCGAAACGGCACAGGGTATCTTTGTTAACTTTGAAAATGTGCAAACCAGTATGCGCAAAAAAATCCCATTCGGTATTGCGCAAATTGGCAAGAGCTTTCGAAACGAAATTACTCCTGGCAATTTTACTTTTCGCACCCGCGAATTTGAACAGATGGAGATGCAATATTTCGTCAAGCCCGGCAGCGATATGGAGTGGTTTGAGAAATGGAAAGAAACCCGACTTCAGCATTATGATCGGCTGGGTTTCAAAAAATCTTCTTTGCGTTTTAAGGAACACGGCCCGAAAGAGCTGGCGCACTACGCGCGCGCGGCTTTCGATGTGCAATACGAATTTCCGTTTGGCTGGCAAGAGCTTGAGGGCATCCACAATCGCGGCGATTTCGATCTAACCCAACACTCAAAATTCTCAGGCAAAAAACTCGAATACTTCGACGAGCCTACCAAAGAAAAATTTGTACCGTACGTGATTGAAACCGCAGTGGGTTGCGATCGTTTGTGCTTGGCGCTTTTGTGCAACGCCTACACTGAAGAAAAAGTCACCAAGGCGACTGAGAAAACAGAAGGCGGCAATGGGGCGCCCAAAGACGCTGAGGCGGCTGCCGATATTCGTATCGTGCTCAAGTTGAAGCCTGAGATTGCGCCCGTTCAACTCGCGTTTTTGCCACTTTCGAAAAAACCCGATTTGCAAGAGCTCGCACACAAATTGCGCGATGATTTCGCGCAAAATTGGCGCGTCGATTACGACGAAAGTGCCTCAATCGGTAAGCGCTATCGCCGACAAGATGAGATCGGCACGCCGTTGTGTGCGACCATCGATTTTGACTCGCTGGTTGATAAAAAGGTGACTGTTCGTCATCGTGATTCGATGACCCAAGATCGCATTGATATTTCGCAACTCGAAGCTTATTTGGCCGAAAAAATGAAAACGTTCTAACGAGAGCATTTTAGGGGGCAAAGTGACTGTGACAAATTCAAAAGCCGAAACGAAACCAGCAAAGGCAACAGGCTCAATGTCAGAAAAAATGGCACTAAAAAAATTGAGCAAAATTATTTATTTCTTTGCTGACGGTAAAGCTGACGGCAATGCCACTTTGAAATCGACACTCGGCGGTAAGGGCGCAAACCTCGCCGAAATGACGGCGTTGGGTTTGCCGGTGCCTCCGGGCTTTACGATATCTACTGAAGTCTGCCAGGCTTTCTTCGACGCCGGCGAGAAACTGCCAGCCGAAGTTGTGAAGGCCATTGATGAAGCCGTTGATCGTCTTGAAAAAGTGACGGCAAAGAAAATGGGTTCGACCACCATGCCTCTCTTGGTCAGCGTGCGTTCGGGGGCTCGTGCCTCAATGCCCGGGATGATGGATACAATTTTGAATTTAGGCCTCAACGATCAGACCGTCGAAGTGCTGGCAAAAGTTTCGCAAAACCCAAGATTTGCTTGGGATGCCTATCGCCGATTTCTGCAAATGTATTCAAATGTCGTCATGGGTATGAACGGCTCTTTTCTTGATGTGATTCTTGAAGACTTGAAGCATGACAAGGGCTACAAGAACGACACCGACATGTCGGCCGATGATCTCAAGGCCCTTGTCGCTAAATATAAAAAGAATATCATTGAGCACACTGGCCGCGCCTTTCCGCTCGAGCCGAGAGAGCAACTCTACGGTGCCATTTCGTCGGTCTTTAAGAGCTGGAATACCCCGCGCGCCGTGACCTATCGCGAACTTCACGGTTACCCCGACAGTTGGGGGACGGCCGTTAATGTGCAGTCAATGGTTTTTGGCAATATGGGCGAAGACTCGGCAACGGGCGTGGCCTTTACGCGCAACCCATCGACCGGCGAAAAGAAATTTTTTGGTGAGTACATGGTGAATGCGCAGGGTGAAGATGTGGTCGCCGGCATTCGCACTCCAGAGCCAATTGAAACTCTTCAGAAAATTATGCCGAGAGCCTATCAAGAACTTGTTGATACCTATCAGAAGCTTGAGAAATTCTTTCGCGATATGCAAGACATTGAGTTCACCATTGAGCGCGGCAAGCTTTATATGTTGCAAACTCGAACCGGCAAGCGAACGACGCTGGCGGCTTTACGGGTTGCGCGCGAGATGATTGAAGAGAAGTTGATAACCGAAGAAGAAGCTATTCTGCGAATTGACCCCAAGGGTCTCGATCAATTGCTGCACCCGACGCTTGACCCTGATGCTGCGAAAACAAAATTAACCAAGGGTTTGCCGGCGAGCCCGGGCGCGGCCGTTGGTCAAATTGTTTTCACCTCTGAAGATGCGGTTGATTGGGCAGAGAAGGGCAAGAAAGTGATTTTGGCCCGAATCGAAACCTCGCCAGAAGACATTGAGGGCATGGTGAAGGCCCAAGGCGTGATGACCTCGCGTGGTGGTATGACCTCTCACGCCGCCGTTGTCGCGCGCGGGATGGGCAAGTGCTGCGTAGCCGGCGCGGGCGAAATTGACATTGATTACCGTGCTAAAACCTTGCGCGTGAACGACTACGTTCTCAAAGAAGGCGATTACATAACCCTCGACGGCTCAACGGGTGAAGTGTTCTTGGGCGAAGTTAAAACGGTACCGCCACGCCTCGAAGAGAATTTCACCTTCATTATGGCTTTAGCAGATAAATATCGCACGATGGGTGTTCGAGCTAACGCTGACACTCCGGCCGACGCCGTGCAGGCTCGAAAGTTTGGCGCCGAGGGTGTCGGTCTCTGCCGTACCGAACATATGTTTTTTAATGCCGACAGAATCGATGTTGTCCGCCAAATGATTTTGGCCGACGAGCGCGAAGAGCGGATTCGCGCGCTCGATAAATTGCTGCCCATGCAGCGCGAAGATTTTATTGGGATCTTTAGTGCAATGGATGGCCTGCCCGTGACGATTCGCCTGTTAGACCCGCCATTGCATGAGTTCTTGCCGCAATCCGACTCAGAAATTCGCGAGCTCGCTCACCGTATTAAGTGGGATGAAAATTCAGTTCGTAGCAAAATTCGAAATCTGCATGAGTTCAATCCGATGTTGGGTCATAGAGGCTGTCGATTGGCGATAACTTATCCAGAGATCTACCAGATGCAGGCTCGGGCAATTGCAGAGGCTGTTATTGAGTTGATGAAGAAGGGCAAGAAGCCAATTGCGGAGATTATGATCCCGCTCGTGGGTATGAAAGAAGAGCTGAAGCGCCTGCGACGCCTTGTTGAAGTCGAAGTGGGGCGTGTGCAAGAAGAACTGGGCCTTAAGTTTGACGTTAAGATTGGCACCATGATTGAGTTGCCACGCGCAGCTCTTATCGCTGACCAGATCGCCGAATATGCTGAGTTTTTTAGCTTCGGCACCAATGATTTGACCCAAACCACCATGGGCCTATCGCGAGACGATTCGGCTCGATTTCTGAGTACTTATGTGTCGGATGGCATTTTGCCATTTGACCCCTTTCAGACTATTGATCGTGAGGGAGTGGGCGAATTAGTAAAAAAAGCAGTTGAATTTGGTCGCCAAACGAAGCCTGATATTAAGCTCGGCGTTTGCGGTGAACATGGTGGTGACCCGCAGTCGATTTCGTTTTTTTACGAGATCGGTTTGCACTACGTCAGTTGCTCTCCGTTTCGGGTGCCCATTGCGCGTTTATCAGCCGCCAGGGCCGCACTTGAACAAAAGAAAGCAGAGCGATTGCAGTAAGGTTCGGTGGTCGCTTAGGGTCGTATATTTGTTTTTGATATTTGTTTTTGAATTAATAGAAGGGGTTCTAACTTGAGAATAAAAAAACTCGAAATATTTGGTTTCAAATCTTTTAAAGATCGCACAGTCATCCAGTTTGACGCCGGGATCACCGGTATCGTCGGCCCAAACGGCTGCGGTAAATCGAACATCGTCGACGCCCTGGTTTGGGTGATGGGCGAAATGTCGGCCAAGCACCTTCGCGGCGCAAGTATGGAAGACGTTATTTTTGCTGGAGCAGAAGGCTATGCCCCCATGGGTCTGGCTGAGGTTTCGTTAACTCTTGAAAATGACGGCGGGCCTTTCCCGGCGCAGTATGCACGTTTTTCTGAAATCATGGTCACTCGTCGACTTCATCGTTCGGGTGAGTCTGAATACTTGATCAACAAAGAGGCCGCACGACTTCGTGATATCCAAGAAATTTTTATGGACACCGGTGCGGGTTCAAAAGGCTTTTCAATTATCGAGCAGGGCGCCATCGGTAAGATCATTACCGCCAAACCTGAAGATCGCCGAAATTTGATCGAAGAAGCCGCGGGTATAACCAAGTTCAAAGTGCGTAAGCGCGAATCACAGAGAAAACTTGAATCAACCGATCAGAATTTGGTGCGGTTGCAGGATATTATCGGTGAGCAAAAACGCCAAATCGACAGTCTTGAGCGCCAGGCCCAACGAGCCGAGCGTTATCGCAAAATTAAAACAGAGCTTCAGCAAAAAGACGTCTGGGTGGCTTCGCAGAACTATTTGCAGCTTCGCGACGAATCCACTCAAGCTGAGCAGTCATTAAATGAAGCCCGCGCCACTGATGGCGGCAGCGAAGGTCGTTTGGCAGAACTAGAAGCAAGAGTTTCGGCTCTTCGCCTTGAGCTGGTTGAAAAAGAGGCTGCGGTTCAAGAGAGTCAAAAATCTCATCGCGACTTGTTGACCCATACTCAAGAAACCGAATTTCGCATTCGTGAACTCAATATGGCGATCGATCAGGCGCGGCGTTCGAATGAAATGACCGGTTCAATCGTTGCGCAGTATGAACTTCGTCGTGATAACCTTGAAAGCGAAAAAAGCGCTCTCGAAGAGCGTCTGAGTGATGCGCGCGAAGATCTCGTTCGACTAGAAACTGATCATCATAAATTTGATACAGAATTTCAGACCCTCCAGGCACGGGTGATCACAGCCGACCAAGAGTTGACCGAAAAGCGGCGCGAACTTTTGGGAGTGCAAGCCAGCACAACCCATCTAGAAGCCCGCGACTCTCTGACCCGTCAGCGTATCGGTGATGAGACCAAAAAATTTGAAAATTCGCAGGCGATTTTGGCCGAACTAGGGACACGAAAAGTCGATTTTACTGATCGTCGCAATCGCGTTTATCAAAGCTTAGAAACTGAAAGACAGATGCAGCTCGATTTAACCCGAGACTATGATCTGATCGCTCAAAATTTAAACGAGGTTCGCCGTCAAGTCGCCACTCGCAAAGACGACGTTGATCAAATCAAAGACGAACTCAATCAGGTGGCCAGTCGCCTTTATGGTCTAGAGAATTTGCAGTCCAACTTTGAAGGTTTCGAAGAGGGCGTAAAGAGCGTAATGCTTTGGCAGAGAGCTCAGCCGCAGCCAACCGAAGCATCGCTTGAATTGGGTGCGATGGCTGGTTCGGCGGCTCGAACAACCTTTAAGCCCTTGGCTGAAGTGGTTGAAGTCCCGGCCCAGTACGAAATGGCGATGGAAGCCTCATTAGGTGCGCGCCTTCAATTATTGCTTTCTGAAACAAGTGAGAGCGCCGTTGGGGCGGTCGACTATCTTAAAGAAAAGAAAAATGGTCGCTCGAGCTTTCTCAGCGGCGATCTTGCCGTTGATATTTCGAACGATGCGGCAGACGACACCCGTCTAAGCACTGAAGATGGCGTACAATCTTTTTTACGAGATGTCGTAAACATCCCAGACCAATGGCGCAATCAGGTGGCGCACTTTTTTAGCGATATCGTCGTAGTGGATTCTATTCGCACGGCCCTTCGGTTGCGCCCTCTTTATATTAATCGAACTTTTGTTACGCTCGATGGCGATATTCTCTCGCGTGATGGCGTTATGACGGGCGGGTCAAGTGATGCGGTTGAAACTGGAGTTCTAAAGCGTCGACGCGAGATCAAAGAGCTTTCGCTTAAACGCGAAGAGTTCGCAGGCAAACTTCAATTGGCGCAGCTGACACTTAAAAAACTTGAGGCCACCGAGGCGACTGTTAGTCAAAGCCTCGAGGCCGCTAAGAAATCTGCGGTTGAAAAAGAAATCTTAATTGCTGAACTGAAGAAAGATCTTGAGCGCGCCGAAATTGAACTCGGCAATGCGATTACGGCTTTTGAACGCGAAAATCGCGAATCGACTCGTGTAGAGACCGATCTGAATACTTTGAAGGGCACGCTCGAAGAGCTGGTCACTAAAATCGCAGAGTTGAGTCAAAGGCGTACAAATCTATCGACCGATGTTGAGACGTTAACAGTTGAGCTTGCGCAAGCGCGTGAGGGCATCGACGAGAAGAATCGCAGAGTGACAGAGCTGCGAGTTTCGGTCGCGACTAAGAATCAAGAAGCCGAGAGTATGGAGCGCGAAATGCTTCTGACTCAGTCGACGCTCACAGAGCTGAATTCGAGCCTCGAAAAAATGACTCAAGAGACGGCTCGTAATGCCGACACTTTGAGTTCAAGTCAGATATCGGTTGTCGAGCAGCAGGCTGAATTACAAAAGCTGATACATCAAACAAAAGAGGCGGAGCTTCATGTGGCTCGGACGCGCGACGAATTTGAAGTTTTGAGTCAAAGCACGCGGCAGGCCGAAACCGAACTTTCGCAAACTATGCACCAATTGAATCAGGTGCGGGCGAAAATGAACGAGTCGCAGCTTAAACTTGAGCAGTGCCAGATGAAAGAGCGCTACTTGATTGATCAAATTCTAGAGCGCTACGTACTTGATCTCCAGGTGGTCGCAATTGAACAACGAGACCAGCCGGGTGACCTTGAGCAGTTTACTAAAGATATTGAAGAACTAAAGGACAAGATTAAGCGTATTGGTGAAGTGAACTTGAGCGCCATTCAAGAATACGATGACGTCATTAAGCGCTATGCCTTTTTGACTCAACAACATCTTGACCTAACTGATGCCAAAGAAAACTTGCGCAAAGTAATCGATCGAATCAATCGAATTTGTTCGCGTCGTTTTAAAGAGACGTTTGAGCAGGTGAATGAGCGCTTTACCCGAGTGTTTCCGGTTCTTTTTGGTGGTGGTGAGGCTGAGCTTATTTTGATTGAAAACCCTGAGCTCGATGAGCCGGGCATCGATATCGTGGCGCGCCCCCCGGGCAAAAAATTGCAAAGCGTGAGCCTATTGTCAGGTGGCGAGAAAGCTTTGACGGCCGTTTCGCTGATTTTCTCTATTTTCTTGGTGAAGCCATCACCGTTCTGTTTGCTGGATGAGGTTGATGCTCCGCTTGATGATGCCAACGTGTTTCGCTTTAACGATCTCGTGAGAGAAATGGCGAAGCGTTCGCAGATCATCGTTGTGACCCATAACAAACACACGATGAAAGAAAATAACAAATTGTACGGCGTAACGATGCAAGAAAAAGGCGTTTCGAAAATGGTTTCTGTCAGCCTCACTGATGCCGAGAAATTGGCTGCCCACTAATGGATTCAACCGGGTTCGTTATTGGGTTGTCGATTCTCTTTGTAGTCATCGGAGTTGGCTCCTCGCTTGTTTATTATTTTGCCCGCTACTACATCAAGACTGATCATGATGACAAAGAGCTATTAACCAAGAAGCCGATCGAATATGGGTTGGCGCCAAAAGAATTAAGCCAAATACCACCCGCAGCCACTGCATTGACGCCCGCCTCAGGTGCGCCAACACCTCGCTCGGTTTCATCGACTGCAACAGTGGCGACGGCACTCAAATCGACGCGTGAATCTTTGTGGGGTCGCATCGCAAAGCTGGCGAATGCCGGAGAGCTGCCGATTCAGATTCGCGACGAAGTTGAAGAAATTCTTTACTCGAGCGATCTCGGCCCTAAAACGGCCGATGCATTGCTCAATCGCGTGACTGATGATTTGCAAAAAAAAGAACGCAATAGTCTTGAGGCTGTGCGCACCGGCCTCAAAGCTGAAATGAATGACGTTTTTAATCTGGTGATTCGCGAAGAACTTTGGCAAAAGCTCGCGACGGCATCAAAGCCTCAGGTGTGGATGATTGTCGGGGTCAACGGCGCCGGCAAAACCACGACAATTGGTAAACTGGCAAATCTGGCGCGAGCTAAAAAACTTAAGACCACAATTATTGCGGGCGACACTTTTCGGGCCGCGGCTGACAGCCAATTGAGAGTTTGGGCAGAGCGTGCTGGGGCTGAAATTTATGGAGCTGAAAACACCAAAGACCCGAGTGCTGTCTGTTACGCTGGGCTCGAGCGCGCGAAGGCCAATGGCTCTGATCTGGTTTTGGTCGACACCGCCGGTCGTTTGCATACCCAAGACCACTTAATGCAGGAGCTTGTAAAAATTAAGCGCGTGATGAGCAAGGTTGAGCCCGAGGCGCCGCACGAAGTGCTCATTGTTCTCGACGCGAACGCTGGGCAAAACGCTTTGATACAAGCAAAGCAATTTCATGAGGCAGTAGGCGTGACGGGTGCGATTCTTACAAAAATGGATGGCACCGCGAAAGGCGGCATGGCTCTCGGGATTGCGTATGAATTAAAAATCCCAATTGTCTATGTTGGCATTGGTGAATCGCTTGAAGATCTTCGCCCTTTTAGCGCCCCCGAATTTGTTGAGGCGGTGATATGAATCAGGCGCATACGATTTTCGTTTTACTGATGGGTGGCACAGCGTTCTTTTTACTTGGGATGCACATTGCGAGTGACAACCTTCAGAGCCTGGCCGCCAACCGCATTCGAGATATCATTTCTCGATTGGCCGATCATCCATTTCTTTCGGTTTTAGCCGGCATCATCGTCACAGTGCTAATGCAGAGTTCGGGCGCGGTGACAGCGATGCTGGTGGGTCTTGGCACGGCGGGTGTCGTTACCTTACCTCAGGTGATGGGCATTATTCTTGGCACCGGTATTGGCACGACTGTGACAACCCAGTTATTGAGTTTCAATATTGCAGAAATGGGTTTGCCGATTTTTGCCTTTGGTTACACAATCCAGTTTCTGACTCATAGAAAAACTTTGAGCCGAATCATGCAAGTTTTCATGGGTTTCGGTCTTATGTTTTGGGGCCTCGAGCTGATGGGTTACGGAACCAATGCTCTGGTTGATGTCCCACTTTTTAAAGAATCACTGATCTATTTGAAGGCCAATCCGATCGCAATGGTGTTGATTGCGTCGGCATTCACAACGTTGGTGCGAAGTAGTGCGGCGGCCGTCGGTATTGCGATGTCCATGGCGGCGTCTGGCTTAATTTCGATTGGTGATGCGTTCTACTGGGTTTACGGTGCCAACCTCGGCACGACCGCGACGGCCCTGATGGCGGCATCGGGGGGCAATACGGTGGGTAAGCAAGTGGCGTGGGCGCATTGCTTACATAAGGTCGCGCTCATTTTGATGTTTTATTATTTCACCCCGTATATCGCCGAATTTATTTCGGTTGGTTCGCCAGCTCGCGACGTCGCAAACGCTCATTTGATTTTCAATTTGGTCGGCGCCATTGTTTTCTTTCCGTTTATTAAGCCGGCCACGACTTTGATTCAGAAAATGTTTCCGCCTTCGTCAGAAGAAAAAGAATTTTCGGTTAAGTATCTCGATCGTGCGACCTTCGAGTCTCCGAGTGTGGTTTTGGCCCATGCCGAACGCGAATGTCTTCGCATGGCGGACATAGTGATTAGCATGATTAAAGATTCGATTCGTATTTTGCATGATCACAACCCAGATTTAATTGAAGATTTGCGAGCTCGCGATAATAAAGTCGATTTGCTCAATCGCGAGATTTCGCTTTTTATCACCAAGTTTATGGATAATAACGATGGCAATTTGCACACCGAGATGGTTCGGCTTTTTGGTTTTGCCTCAGATCTCGAGAGTGCAGCGGACGTTATTGACAATTCAATATTAGAGTTAGCGCAGAAGAAGCATTCGTTGAAAGTGGAGTTCAGCTCCGAAGGCTGGAAGGAGCTCGCCAATCTTCATGACGCGGTGATGGAAGTCGCGTCACTCTCGGTCAGTTGTTTTCAATTGCAGAGCAAAGATCTTGCAGCCAAAGTTGTATTTAAAAAACGAGTGATTCGAAAAATGGAGAAGATGCTTCGCGAGGCCCACATCGAACGGCTCGTGGCGGGTCGTAAAGAGACCATCAATACCAGTTCGATTCATTTGGATGTGTTAAGTGACTACCGCCGCGTGGTCAGTCTTTTATCCAACCACGTTTACGCTTTTCTAAGAGAACGTTAAAAAGGTGCCAAGCACCTTTTGGTACTAATTGTTGTCCGGGCTTACTTCGGAACAAGCGCTGGTGAGGTAAGAGCCACCAATAATCATGCATTCTTTTAGGCGACTCCAGAGTTTGAGGTGCGAATCGCCACAGGCGCGGGCATTATCGGTGCTCGTCATTTCTTCCCATGGCGCGCAGACGTTGCCTTGTGCGGCCAACATGTCGGGAGTCAAATTTTTCGGCAAACAAACATAGTCTTCTTCGCAGGTGGTGCCGGGCAGAGGATGATGGCCGACTTTTTTACAGATTTTATCGGGGTCGCAGCTCTGTGCCTTCCAACCATTGCCGTCTTTCATTTCGCCGTAGACGCACCCGTCAGATTGAACCCAGTCGCTGCAGGCTTGTGCCGAGAATCCAATTAGGTAAACAAATAAGAGAGAGAAAAGGGCTTTCATCGCGAAACTCCTCGTTATTAATCGATCGACTGTCGACGATTAAATGTTCGTAACTATGTAACACGAGGGCTGACGCAGCGCAAGGCGCAGGGTTGAAAATTGCTAATTTGGGCTCCTGGGGCATCGCATAAAACCAAGTAAAATTGACCACTTTGCTAGGGTGCGGTAAATGTGAAGGCGTAGGTATAATTAGTTTAAATGTATTCGCAATTATAGGAGACATCAGTGGGCGAGACGGTCAAAAACGTATACGAAGTGCACGTCGCCGGTCTACCCCTGAAGTTACGCTCTTCACACGACCCTCAAACTGTTTCTGAATTAGTTAATCTTGTAGATCAGAAGGTGAAAGAAGCCATGAGTGCCAACTCCACAGTGTCATTTCAAAATGCACTGGTTTTGGCCGCGCTAAACGTTTCTGAGGAGCTTATGCTTCTTAGAAAAACGTTAACGGGTGAGCTTTCAAGAGTCGAAGAACGAACACGTCAAATTCTTGATCGATTCGAAGATGCTACGTCGACGACCAATTAGGTCGTAATCGGGCTGGCATTTTTGAATTTGGTTGGGGTCTCCGCAACAATTAGGCACTTCGTGAACAGGCGTATTGCGTTTGGCAGTTGCAGTTTTTGATGTTGATTCTTCGACCGTTCAGAATTCGGTTGAAACAAAAGTTCAAATCGCCGCTCAGAAAAAAGAGCTGAGGGCACGATATCGCACTATCGCCACCGAACAATGGGCTGGGGCTGCAGCCGCGAAGCGGGCGTCGGCCATTTCTCAAAAGTTAAAACTCTTATTGCAATCCTATCAATGTGTTGCGGGCTATCGAGCCCTCGCCTCTGAGCCCAATCTCGCGGAGTTATTTGGTTCAGCTGAAATCAAAGCCCATTGTAAAGTTGTTTATCCAAAAATTGAAAACGACAATATCGCCTTTTTTGAAACCAACGATGAGACCAAATGGGTTCAAAATAATTTTGGGCTCGATGAGCCTTCGGAAGAAACAAGTCGCCGAGTAGAGACCGATAAAATCGAGGCCTATGTCATACCGGCATTGGCGTTTGATAGAAAACTGGTTCGGCTGGGTCGCGGTGGCGGCTATTATGATCGCATCTTAGCAAACTCAACGGCGCTCAAGGTCGGCGTTTGCAGTGCGGCTCAAGTGAGTGACGTCAATTTGCCGCGCGAAGAGCATGATCAAACTCTCGATATTTTAGTTACGGAAAATTACCTTTTGAAGCTTGAAAAGAAATTAGAACCTAAACTTTAGAAAACGAAATGAGATAGTTCATGGATAAAACACTGTTAATAGTTATCGGGAGTATGTTTGTCGGCTTAATCACCGGCTTTGTGGCTCTCGTCATGTATCGAAAAATTCAGGACGACCGAATAAAAGGCGATGCGAGTAAAGAGGCTGAGAAAATTATCGCCAAGGCGAAGTCGCAATCTCAAAAAATTGAGCGGGATGCGGCGGCACGGGCCAATGATTTTGAGGCGCGAGCCCGTCGAAATGCGGAGAACGAAGTCCGCAAAGAAAAGCAGCGCATTCAAACTACCGAACAGTCACTGAAACAAAAAGAGTCGCGCCTTGAAATTGATTTTAAGAAAAAAGACGACACTCTCAATTCAAGATTGAAGCAACTCGATGATCGAAATGAAAAACTCAAGATTCAAGAAAATCGACTTTTTGAGGTTGAGAAAAAGGCCAATTCGCAGGTGCAAGAGCTGAAAGAAAAGCTTGAACACGTGGCGAATTTAACCACCGATCAGGCGCGAGATGAGCTGCGTGCGGCTCTGCAAGAGGATGTTCGCAAAGACATTGCTCCGCAATTGATTAAAATTGAAGAAGAGGCGAAAAAAGAGGCCGACCAAAAAGCCAAACGAATTTTGGCGACAGCGCTCACTCGTTACGCCAATGAGGTTGCGACCGAAAGATCAGTGAGCATCGTGCCGCTCACGAGCGATGAGATGAAAGGTAAAATCATCGGCCGAGAAGGGCGTAATATTCGGGCTCTTGAAGCCGCCTGCGGAGTTGATTTGATCGTTGATGAAACCCCTGAGGCCGTGGTGATTTCGAGTTTCGACCCGGTTCGCCGACAGGTCGCCAAGCTTTCTATTGAAAAATTGATGGAAGACGGTCGTGTGCATCCCGCTCGTATTGAAGAGGTTGTTGAAAAAGTAAAAGGCGATCTTCTTCATAACGTAAAACAAGATGGTGAGAAGGCTGCGTTTGATCTTGGTCTTTCGGGTTTACATGCAAATGTCTTGAGCTTAATTGGTAGTGAGAAGTACAGAATGGTCGGCTCGCAAAATCTATTTGATCACTCAGTAGAAGTTGCATTTGTTGCAGGCTTAATGGCCGGTGAGCTCGGTGAAGACGTTTCTGCCGCTCGACGCGCGGGTTTCTTGCACGACATTGGGCAATCAATTGATCACACTGTTGAGGGTGGCGTTTGGCAAGTGGCGGCTGACTATTTAAAGCGACACGGAGAGCGCGACGTAATTGTGAACGCAGTTCGCTCGCTGGGTCTTCGCGAAGAAGATCGCTCGCTTTTGGGCCACATTGTGTTTGCGGCGAATTCTTTTTCAGAGTCGCGACCGGGTGCAAATCGCCAAATGATACAAAACTTTGTGCGACGCCTTGAAGATCTTGAATCTGTGGCGAATTCATTCGACGGAGTGGTGCGAGCGTATGCCCTTCAATCGGGTAAAGAAATTCGAGTGCTGGTCGAGAGCGGCCGAATTACCGATGATCAGTCTGTGATGCTCAGTCGAGATATCGCGCGCAAAATAGAGCGCGAGCTGAATTACCCTGGGCAGATTAAAGTGTCGGTTGTGCGTGAGACGCGCATTGTAGAGCACGCGCGATGAGCCATTTTCGGCCACCTGAAGATCAACTGCGCGAGTTGAAGAAAGGGGTTGTCGACCTCGTTTCTGAAGGTGAGCTGTTGGCCAAATTGAAAGATTCGGTACAGAAGAAGAAGCCGTTAAGAATCAAAGCCGGCTTTGACCCGTCTCGGCCCGATTTGCATATCGGGCACACGGTGTTGTTAAATAAAATGCGCCAATTTCAACTGTTGGGTCATCACGTGATCTTTTTAATTGGCGATTTTACCGCCATGATTGGCGACCCCACTGGCAAAAATCAGACTCGGCCGGCTTTGACCGAAGAAGAGTGTGTTGAGAATGCCAAGACCTATGCGGGGCAGGTTTATAAAATCTTGGACGCTGAAAAAACAGAAGTGGCTTACAATTCGCACTGGATGAAGAAATTCAACGCAGCGGATTTTGTTAAATTGTCCTCACAATACACTTTGGCCCGCATGCTTGAGCGCGATGATTTTTCGAAAAGATTTCGCGACCAAACTCCGATTTCGATTCATGAATTTTTATATCCCTTGGTGCAGGGCTACGATTCGGTGGCGCTCAAGGCCGACGTTGAAATGGGCGGGACCGACCAGCGGTTTAATCTTTTGGTCGGGCGTGAGATTCAGAAGTCTTACGGCGTACCAAGCCAATGTATAATGACGACGCCGATTCTCGAGGGGCTCGATGGCGTGCAGAAGATGTCGAAAAGTCTGAATAACTATATTGCTGTTGAAGAAAACCCCAAAGACATGTTCGGCAAAACCATGAGGGTCAGTGACGAACTGATGGTGCGTTACTATGAGCTATTGACCGATGTGACAACCGACGAACTGAACCAGCTGAAAAGCGATCTGGCGAGCGGCAAAAAACACCCACGTGACGTAAAGATCGGCCTGGCCAAAACCCTGGTTACAAGATTTCATTCTTTGGCTGAAGCCAATAAGGCCGAAGAAGAATTTCACCGCGTTTTTAGCGGCGGTGGGCTGCCCGATGTTATCCCTGAATTTGAAATGAAAGAAGAGTCGAATCTCGGCGTTTGTCATCTGCTGGTTAAAGTGGGTCTTGCCGCTTCGAATGGCGAAGCGAAGCGTGCGATTGAGGGGCGAGCCGTCGAGATCAAGGGCGAAAAGGTCACTGATGCGCGACTCGCTATAGATTTAAAAAAGGGCGATGAGTGGATCGTTCGCTCAGGCAAAAAGAAATTTGCGAAAGTTGTAGTGCGATGAAAGTAAAATTTGTTCCGCAAAATGTTGAGTTTGATATTGGGGCTGGCCAATCGGTGCTCGATCTCGCTCATAAAAACAACGTTTTCATTAAGTCGATTTGCAATGGCTTGCCATCGTGTGCCGAATGTCGAGTGCGGGTTATCGAAGGCGAAGAAAATGTATTGCCTCCAAGCGCTAAAGAACTTGGTCTGATCGGCACCGGGCATTTTATTGATCAACGGCGTTTGTCGTGCCAGCTAAGATGTTTTGGTGACGTAACGATTGACCTCACGGAGCAAGTTGCGAAACAGAATCAGGGCCCCCGCCGCCCTCAGGGCAGCAAAAAAACTGAAGTTGAAGTTTCGCATGCCGTTAGTGGCAATTTGATAGAGCAAGATCTTGAGCTAAAGAAATTAGTGAGTGAAGCGCCTGCCGAGAATGCAAACGATCGTCAGGGCGGCCGCCAAAATCAACGTTCAGATCAACGTTCAGACCAACGTTCAGATCAGCGCTCAGGCCAACAGCAGCGCGGCGGTCGCAATGATCGAGGCGAAAATCGTGGCGGTGGGCGAGGCGACGGCCGAGGTGGCGGGCGAAATAATCGCGGTCGTGATGGCGGTGATAACCGAGGTGGCCAACGACCACAGCAGCGACAAGGCCAATCGCAGCAGGGCCAACCGCGACAGGGACATCCCCAACAAGGTCAATCGCAGCAAGGTCAACCGCGACCACAGAGCGAACCAGCAGGTCAATCTCAACCATCCAATAATGATCGTGACCGAAACCCGAGACGATCATAGTCGTGAATGTTTTCAAATGTGACGGAGTCGAAATTCGCTATCGAGTCCACGGGCAGGGCGAGAATGTGTTTCTATGTTGGCATGGTTTTGGCGGTGGGCCCGCTGATTTTCAAGACGTCGCACCGATGCTAGGTCGACACGCCAAAGTGATAATCCCGAATTTAAAGTATTTTATTGGCTCACAATGGCCGAAAACTTTCTCAAGGCAGATTGAGATTTTGGCGCTTTTTACTCAGCAGATCTGGGACGTACATCGGCCAAAGAAACTTCATATGCTTGGCCAAAGTTACGGCGGCACACTTTCGCTTGCTCTGCGGGCGTTTACTCACCTCAATGTTTCACGTCATTGGCTTTTAAACCCGATGCCGTTTGACCCGTTGGCTTCTGTGCAAAATAAAAAGATCCAGGATTTGCTTTTCGCACTCAAGGCGGGTCGAGACATGGTTGAGTACATGCGTTCAGCAGAAGGGCACGAAAATTTAGTTGAGGCGGCCCGAGTTTTTCGCATCGGCGCCACAGGCCAACACGAGATCCATCATTTCAATGAGCGTAAACTTTTGTTAGTTGAAAAAGCGATGGAGCGATTTTTGTGGATTGAGCAGCGCGAGAATTGGGCTCAATGGTTTGAGAGACTTGCATCTCTTACGGACCAATCGATAGATCGAGTCTACTATTCTTCTCATGATTCGCTTTTTGATACCGAAAATTACGAGAAATTTATCGCCAAAATTAGACCGAAAGATCAGATTAAAATTGATCACAATGGCCATCTTCTTTTGCAGGATAAATGGGCTGAAGTTTTTGCCGAATTTGCCGGCTAGTGGACAAGGGCGCCATCACCAGGGCAGTTCTTTGCCCTTATAATCGAAAAAGCGACCGGTTTCATTTTTAGTGGCTTCTGAAATGACTTTAAAGACTCCACGGGCCGATTCGCGAGGCAAGAGCGGGGCTTGGGCTCCGCCCATGTCGGTTCGAACCCAACCCGGGTGGATGAGCAGAGTTATAATTTTGGGATGATCGACCGCGAAGGATTTCGCAAACATATTGAGAGCGGCCTTTGACATTCGGTACCCATAATAGCCGCCAGAGGCATTGTCAGCGATGGAGCCCATTTGGCTCGTGATGTTAACCAGTTTGGCGGACGCTGATTTATTGAGATTGGGCAAAAAGGCCTGAGTCACAGACACGGGGCCGACGGCATTCACATGTAGAGAATTAATCACTTTCTCGAGCGGAAGTTGGTCAAAGCGTTCTTCATCATCTAGTAAAACCCCGGCATTATTGATGAGCACATCGAGAGTGAAATCGCCGAGCAGCTCGTGGGCTTGGCTATGGGCTTGAGCGAGGCTTTCTGGGTCGGCAATATCGCATTTGAAAACGGAGAGTTTGTCGCCGTACTCTTTCTTGGCCTGAGCGAGGCTTCGGGCATTATTGGGTTCGCGAACCAGTGTTATGACACTATGGCCATTTTCAAGAGCAAATAAGGTGAGTTCTAGGCCAATGCCGCGCCCGGCGCCGGTGATGAGGTAATTCATATGTTTCAGATTGTTGACCTCTCGCAGTTGATGGTCAATCATTTAGCAATGAAAAAACTAACAGACGGTTCTTTGCATTCGAAAATTTGCTTTAATAATGTTCGTTATTTGGCTCTTTTTGTTATTGCCGGCGCGATGGTCTCTTGCGCCCAACATGCGCTCGATAGACAGGGCGATGGCAAGCTTGTTAGCGCTGCCGGCGGCGATCTTGGGCGATCGTATTCGAGCACGCCACTCATTAGGGTTAGTTATGAGCCGGGTGAATTAAAGACTCTTTGCGACAAGGCGATCTCGAAGTTTTCGGATCGTCTTGAGCGCGAAGTCAAAAATGCCTTTGATCTTGATCGGGTCTACGCAGAAGTAACGGACGAAACGACACCGCTCTCGTTTATGGGGTATGTGAACCAAAATGAAAAGGTGCGGGCTGAGGGCAGTCAGTGCGAAGAAAAATACAATCGAGCACTGATCGATATGTTCACCCGTAAAAATCTTTATGAAGTGGTAGTCGCAACACCCACACAAAACCCAGATGAAGATCGAATTGTATCTGAATTTAAGCGCAACTTTGAAAAGAATGGCATGACCCTAAGTGGGCCCGACTTGACTGAGTATCGCGAGATGAAATCAGAACTGGTTGGGGTCGAAGCGCAATTCACCAAAAACTTAAATGAAGACACCACGACAATTGAACTCACTGAATCAGAACTGACCGGGATGCCGGCCGCTTTTATCAGTCGCTTAAAGAAGGCGGCCGACGGGCGTTATATTGTTACGACTAAAATTACGGATTACCTTCAAGTAATGGAAAATGCCAAGAGTGGCGAGACTCGGCGAAAGATGCACTCGGCGCGCGAGAATATTGCGGCCAAGGGCAACACGTTGCTTCTTGAAAAGGCCGTAGTGCTTCGAGAGAAAATCGCAAAAAAATTGGGCTATAAGGTTTGGGCTGACTATCGAATTAAAGGCAACATGGCCAATAATTCGAATCAAGTGAATGCCTTTTTGGTCGATTTAAAACAAAAAATGAAGCCGAGATTGGTAAGTGATTTGGCGATTTTGTTAGAGGCTAAAAAGAAGCTAGAAGATGCCAATGCAAAAGAGTTAAAGGCTTGGGATATTCGTTATTTTGAAAACCAAGTCAAAAAGACCGACTATTCACTCGACGAAGAAGTGGTTCGTGACTACCTTCCGAAAGAAACAGTGATGGCCGGGTTATTTGAGGTTTACTCAACACTTCTTTCAGTTAAATTCGAAGAGATAAAAGACGCTCGCGTTTGGGGCCCTGAGGTGAAGCTCTATTCGATTCGGGACCGCGAATCGAAGCAGATCGTAGGTTATTTTTATACCGATTTTATGCCACGAGAGGGCAAGTATGGCCACGCGGCGGCTTTTCCGATTATTTTAGGGCGCTTGTTAAAAAACGGCAGTTATGTTCAGCCGGTGTCAGCGATTGTGGCGAATTTTACGCCCCCCGCGAACGGGAGGCCCTCGCTGTTAACTCATGACGAGTTAGAGACGGTGTTTCACGAATTCGGGCACATTATGCATCAGACTTTGACTCGTGCCCCATTTGGATTTTTATCTGGTTCAGCAGTGGCGCAAGACTTTGTCGAAGCGCCAAGTCAAATGCTTGAGAATTGGGTCTGGGACCCAATGATACTTAAAAAAGTTTCGGGTCTTTATTCAGACCCGAAACAGAAGATGCCAGATGATCTCATCGCAAAAATCGTAGCGACCCGTGATTTCAATAAAGGTTATTTCTACTCGAGACAGTTGAGTTTGGGTTTAACTGACATGGCGATGCATACGGCGACTGGGCCGGTTGATGTTAATGAAACTTATAAGCGAATTCACAAAGACGTCATGACCTTTTCGGTCATTGACGGTTCGCATTTTTGCGCGGGCTTTGGTCATTTGATGGGCGGCTACGACGCCGGCTACTATGGTTATATTTGGTCTGAGGTTTTTGCTGCCGATATGTTTACGGCCTTTCAGAAGGAGGGGCTTTTGAATTCGACAACGGGCGAGAAATACCGCGCTACGATTCTTGAGCAGGGCGATATGCTCGATGCCATTGATATATTGGCTGAATTTTTAGACCGCCAACCGAACAACGAGGCGTTTTTAAAAAAGTTGAAAATCAAATAGGCAATGAATTGGTCTATTTTCTAAAGATCTAAACAGCGAAGCTAGAGCCGCAGCCGCAAGACTTTGTGGCATTGGGGTTTTGAAAAATAAAACCTTTACCGTTTAAGCCGCCTTCAAAATCGAGCGTCATGCCGATAAGATACAAGAGGCTCTGGTCATCAATGACAACTTTGGCGCCGTTTGATTCATAGACTTTATCTTTATCGGTAAGAGCGGTGTCGAATTCCATTTTATAAGAAAAACCCGAGCAACCACCGCGCTTAACTTTTACGCGCAAGAAGGCTTGCTCAGAAGCGCCGTCTTCGGTCTTTAAAAGGATGATTTTTTTAGATGCGTTTTCGGTGACTTGAATCATGGGGTCAGTGTAACATAAAACGCATTTCGTTGCCAAGAGGGTATGAGAATGGTTGCCGCTAAAGTCGCTAAGTTGTTTTCGCCGTTTAATATACGCAGTTTAGGCTTTAAAAACCGCATTTTCGTGTCGCCTATGTGCCAGTACTCAGCCCTAGAAGGTATGCCATCAGAATGGCATCTCGTGCACCTTGGCTCTCGGGCTGTCGGCGGGGCAGCTTTGGTCATGTGCGAGGCCACGGCGGTTTCGCCGATCGGGCGAATTTCAGCGGGTGATCTCGGTATTTACAATGACGAACAGGTAACGGCCTTTCAGAAAATCAACCAATTTATATTGCAGCAAGGGGCGGTGCCCGCAATTCAACTGGCGCATGCTGGGCGAAAAGCATCGACAGATCTACCATGGAAGGGTGGTCGACCCATTGGCCCCGATCAGCAAAATGGCTGGCAGACCGTGGCGCCGAGTGCTTTGCCCTTTGGTGAGGGTTATCAGACCCCGACTGAGCTCACGGAGCCCCAAATCAAAAACTTAATCGAGCAGTTTCGCACCGCCACCGAGCGAAGTCTTCGGGCTGGTTTTAAGGTTGTTGAACTTCATATGGCCCATGGTTATCTTTTGCACGAATTTTTATCTCCACTTTCGAACCATCGTCATGATCAATATGGTGGGTCTCTCGAGAACAGAATGCGTTTGCCGATTGAAATATGCGCGGCCGTTCGTAAAGTTTGGCCAAACGATCTACCGCTTTTTGTGCGTATTTCGGCCTCAGATTGGGTCGACGGTGGGTGGTCGGTAGCCGAGAGTATTGAGTTTGTAAAAGCTGTAAAAAAAATAGGCGTCGACCTCATCGACGTATCAAGTGGAGGGGCCATCCCGAATGTCAAAATGAACATCGGCCCCGGCTACCAGGTTTCATTCGCCGCAAAAATTCGCCAAGCCACTCAAGTTCTCACCGGTGCCGTCGGTATGATTACAGAATCACATCAGGCGGAGCAAATTCTTGAAGAAGGTTCAGCTGACGTCATTTTCTTGGCCCGTGAATTATTGCGAGACCCTTACTGGCCGTTGAGGGCTGCGCGAGAGTTAAAGGTCAATGTCGCCTGGCCGCCTCAATACGAACGAGCAAAACTTTAGTCGACAATATATCTAGCGATTGGTCGGGCTCAATAACTAGATCGTGTTAATGACGAGGCAATCGGCTGGCATTAGCTCACCTTTTGGTCGTTTGTGGCCGATGTATCAAGCATGTCGGCCGCCAAGAACGTCAACGCAAACGATAATTTAGCAGAAGCATCTCATGAAAATATTGAGATGCCAGAGCCCGTTGAGGCAATTGCTCCGCATGTTGAGCCGCGCGAGCTTCTTCGAAATTCTATTTTGTTTAGAGAAGCTCATGAAGAGGCCATCAATTTTATTGCAGGCCACATCGAGCCCTGCACCTTCGCACAAGGCGACCCGATCATTTTGCAGGGCGAGCGCAACGACCATGTCTATTTTGTGCGAACGGGCGCTGTCGAAATTGTCAGTTACATTCCGACTGAGAAAAGAGTGCAACGTGTGGCTCTGCTAAAATCAGGTGCCCATTTTGCCGAATTTTCTGTGATCAGCGGCACCAACAAATCAGGGTCGGCCTACGCCTACAAGGATTGCGAGCTATTTAGAATTCACGGTGAACATTTTATGCAGATGTTGAGGCGCTTTCCGGAAGTTCCGCAAAAGCTCTCGCGACTGTTGGCCGAACTCGTTTACAGCTTTGAAATGGGCGCTGACTTTGTGCCTTATGTGAAGCCGGATCAATTGCTCGATGTGGTGGGCTCGGCGACCGAGGTGTTGCCGGTCGGGCAGTGGTCACGCTTAGGGGCGATCCCGATCGCTTCAAAAGGCTCGATGCTCTACGTGGCGATGCGTGATCTGCGCAATGGGCTATTGGCCGATTACATCACGGGTCGCGGCAAAGACCTTCACATCATCTCATATCTTATCGATGAAAATATGTTTGAAGAAATCGTTGAAAGCGTCGCGAAAAACAAATTTCAGCCACGCGCAACTGTCGCTGCCTTTAAGCCGGCTGTCGCGCCGTCAACTTTAGAGACATTGCGGTCGGCGCCATTATTTAAAGACTTTCCGGATGATGTTCTATTTCAGATTCGCGACAATATCCCGGTGCGAAATCTTGCCTCCGGCGAAATTCTCGTTCGGCCGCAAGACGCACCCGGCACAATCTATTTTATACTTTCAGGTAGCCTACAATTGTCTCGCGAAGTCGAAGCCGCAAAAGTCGAAGCCGCGCTATATGAACTTGGCCGTGGTGAATGGGTTGGCGACGTCGAGTATTTTAGCCAAAAGCCATTTTTGCATAATGTACGCGCCATTGAAGACACTGTACTCATACCCTTTAGTGCAGATGTAATCGATCAGCTCGTGGCGACGCCCGTGTTCACAGTGCCCCTTTCGCAAATATTAGCGACTCGATTGCAAAATCTCAATCACTTGACCGGGGTGCAGTTTTATAAACCAGAAGTGGCGCCGCGCTTTGATGCCGTGAGAGATTTAATCCCAAAAGGCGTAATGGCCGAACAACATGTGCTGCCCCTCGAGATTCGCGACAACGAGATACTTCTGGGCAGTGTCAGCACAGATCACGCTTCGGTGCTCAGTCTAATTGGGCGTTATCTTTCTGACTATAGAGTGAAAATTGTAAACATCACCGATCTGCAATTTAAGTCTTGGATAATGCAATTTCAGACGACCACAGCCACCGACGAAAAGGTCGCGGCTGGCAGTACAAAGGGTCTCAATCTCGCTGACGTTTCGAAGGCCGTCGTTGACCCGACCCATGTTTTGAATGAAATCTTTTTGAGGGGCCTCTCTCTGCGAGCCAGTGATATTCATTTTGAAACGTTTGAGCGAGGTCTTATCGTTCGGTACCGCGTTGATGGTGAGTTGGCTGAGCATGCCGAACGCTTTCAGCCGAGCGTTGCAAAGCAAATTATCTCACGCTTGAAGATTCTGGCGGGCATGGATATCGCGAATCACTTTACCCCGCAAGACGGGCACCTAAAGACGGACATCAACGAACTGACCTTCGTGGCGCGAGCCTCTGTCCTTCCGGTAAAACATGGTGAAACCATGGTGTTGCGAATCATACGGCAAAAGAGCTCAATTATCCCTCTCAATATGTTGGCGCCCGATCGACGTAGTATTCATCTCTTGCAGGGGATTGCCCGATCAAATCAGGGACTATTTCTTGTGACCGGCCCAACGGGTTCGGGTAAAACTTCAACACTTTATTCGATGGTGCAAGAGGTAAATAAAGTGGGCCTGAATGTGGTCACGATTGAAGAGCCAGTCGAGATGGAAATTATTGGCTGTAATCAAGTTGAAATTGATCGCAAGAAAGGTTTGGATTTCTCGCTTGTTCTAAGAAGTGTTTTACGTCAAGACCCCGATGTTATTATGGTGGGTGAAATTCGCGATGCCGAATCGGCCAAAATTGTTTTTGACGCCGCAATAACCGGGCACTTGGTTCTTTCGACATTGCATACAAATTCGTCGCTCGACGTGCCGGCGCGATTAAGAGAACTTGGTATATCGCCCGCAACGCTCTCGGCCGGGCTATTAGGAGTTCTCTCGCAGCGGCTTATTCGCTCGATCTGCAAAAAGTGTGAATCTTCTCGGCCCATGACTTTGGGTGAGAAGAAATTTGTACAGAGATCGGTGGGTGACATTCAGATGCCGGATGTTCTGCATTATGGTCGGGGTTGCCAAGCGTGCCATCACACTGGATATCTTGATCGATTGCCAGTTTTCGAGATGTGGCGCAATAACTTACAGATGAATAATGCTCTTCTGAGTGGTGCCGACCTAATGGATCTCGAGAAAATTGCGCGCGAAGACCACTTCGAAACGCTCTTTGAGTTCGGTATTAGAATGGCCCTCATCGGGTTAACAACTCTTGATGAAGTCAGACGTAACCTGTCGAACATGGCAAGCTAAGAAGTAACTTAAGATGTAAGTTAACATGTAAGTTAAGATGTAAGACAGCCGGTAAATCTAGGCAGCCTAGTGGCCTTCTTCGGTCAGGATCTGGCGCAGGCCGCGCATTTTGGTGAGGCCCATAATCAATGTGAAAGTCAGTAGAAACATAAGTGTCGCGAGAGCCGAAAGCTTGGCATTCAGGCCGACTTTCATTGCGGTGTAAAGGCGAATCGGCAGGGTGTCGCTGCCAACTCCACTTGTGTAAAAGGTGATTAAGAAATCATCGAATGAAAGTAAAAATGAAAGTAAAAAACCGGAAGCAAGGGCAGCGAGCACGGCGGGCACAATCACTCGGCGCAAGATTGTCATCTCTGAAGCGCCGAGGTCGCGCGCTGCATCTTCAATGCTAACGTCAAGCGTGGCGAGTCGTCCGTTAACCGTCATGAGCACAAAAGAAAGGCTAAAGGTGACGTGTGCGAAAATCACGGTCATAAGCGAAAGCTGAATTTTCAAAACAAAAAACCAAGAGAGTAGAGCCAATGCAAAAACGAGCTCTGGCAAAATAAGTGAAAGATAAGAAAGCGAATTGACAATATGGGCCCAGCGAAATCGAGAGCGGAGAAGTGCAATGGCCGCCATGCCGCTAATCAGCGTGGCCACGGTGCTCGATATTAACCCGACTTCTAGACTTCGCACTAGAGCATCGACGAGTTCTTCGTCGTTCCAAATCTGCAGGTACCAATCGAAACCGAAATGCCAAGTGTCCGTTTTGACCAAAACCGAATTGACCATCATCACAATGATTGGCAAATAGAGCACGATGAGAACGGCGATTAGAACTCCAAAGGCCCACAGTGGGGCCTGCGGTCGTGCGCGTTCTTTTGAGCTCGCCAAACCTTTCTTCATGCCGCAGCCTTCGCTTTCGGTATAAAGATTCGTCGAAGGAGGTAAGGTAATACCAGAAGTACTGTCATCAGCCCCAACGAAAGGGCGGCCCCAAAGGGCCAATCGCGAGCCTTAAGAAACTGTTCGGTGATCAAATTGCCGGCGAGCATTGTTTTGGCCCCACCCAAAAGATCGGGGATTACAAATTCTCCAAGGCAAGGCACAAAGACCAAAGTGAAGCTATTGACCGCCGCGGTTCGTGTGTTCGGTAAGATCACGGAGAATAGAACTTTAAGTTGAGAGGCACCCAAGTCTTCGGCGGCCTCAACCAAAGAAAAATCAAATTTCTCAAGAGCCGCATAGATCGGGAAGACCATAAACGGCAAATAACTGGTGATCATTCCGTAGAAAACCAAAGTTTGATTTTGCGAAATTTGGTAGGGGTCAAAACTGATATGAAGCCAAGTTAATAGTGATTGTAGCGGCCCATCCATGCCGACGCAAAGTTTGATGGCATAGACTCGAATGATCAAATTTGTCATAAACGGGATGGCGAGGCCCACTGTAAAATAAAGCCGCCATTTTTGAGAGGCAGACGCCATGGCCCACGCCATCGGGTAAGATAATGCGAGGCAAATAAGCGCGGTCACCAATGAAAGGGTGATGCTTCGAACGAATATCGTGAAATAGACCGGGTCAAAGAGTCGATGAAAGTTTTCGAGGGTCAGTTGGGCTTCTACCCCGCCATATTCGCCTCGCGAGAAAAACCCAAGGGCAATGACCAGAAAAAGTGGAGCGGCCATAAAAAACATCAACCATAACAATAACGGGTACCCGAACCAGGCCAATTCATTTGATATCAAGGTTGGCGCGGGTGGGGGCTTTCGCTTCATTACGTGGGTCTTTCGAACAGAAAAGTATCGGCCGGTGAGAAATGGGCCTGGATTTGATCGCCGACGTTAACGCCGCCGCTCATGGTTTCGGGGGGTACGAAGGCGCGAATTATTTGCTCGGGCGAAACCTCGAGCTGCAGCTCAAAATGTAAACCCTTGTAGGCCACGCTTCTGACCTTGGCGTAAATTTCGTTGGCACTTTTATTGCCGCCAATATGAACTTTTTCGGGGCGGACAAACGCTTCGGCTGCGCACCCTTTAGTTAGGTTCAGCTGGCCGCGACCGCGTATCACTGAGCCGTTCTTTAGGCGCATGGCTTCAGAGTCGATGCACTCGCCATGAACCGAACCCATGCTGCCGACAAAATCGGCGACAAAATGCGTGGCCGGGCGTTCGTATAAATCTCTCGGAGTTGACACTTGCTCAAGCCGACCCTGATTCATAACTCCGATGCGATCAGACAAAGCCATGGCTTCGTCTTGGTCGTGGGTGACGAGAATGAAGGTGATGCCAAGGCGGCGCTGAAGCTCTCTAAGCTCGGTTTGCATGTGCTCGCGCATTTTGAGATCAAGGGCCGAGAGCGGCTCATCAAGCAGCAAAATTTTTGGTTCATTGACGATAGCACGGGCAACAGCCACGCGTTGGGCCTGACCGCCCGACAAAGTTTCGGGCAAGCGGTCACGAAGAGCCCAGAGGCCCACCAAATTCAAGGCCTCTTGAACTCGTCGGCGCAGGTTCGCGGGGGCCACTTGTTTAACCTTAAGGCCGAAAGCGACGTTTTCAAAAACCGAGAAGTGCGGAAAGAGGGCATAGCGCTGAAAAACCATATTGAAGGGGCGTTGCTGAGGTCGAATTTGGTCGATTCGCAGGTCGTTCCAGTAGATTTCACCCGTGGAAGGGGTTTCGAAACCGCCGATAATTCGTAGAAGCGTGGTTTTGCCACAGCCGCTCGGCCCGAGAAGAGAAAAGAACTCGCCGTCCTTCACCTCGAGTGCGACATCTGCAAGTGCGGTTTGACTTGCAAAATTTTTACTCATATTCACAATACGTAGCATGGCAATAACATATGAAAGGTCGTTGGCGATGTCGATAGATAAAAATGGATCGATTAAAAAATATTTCGGCCGCAAAAGCTTGGTCGTCCAAGCCCTCGTTTTCGCCGTCGGCCTGGCTCTGAGTTTTGGATTTTTGGGCTGCACCCGAGGCGGCTCCGCCCCTGCAAAAGTCGTTAACTTGGCAATTTGGGGCAACTACCTGACCCCTGATTTGGTTAAGAAGTTTGAAGCCGAAAGTGGCATCAAGGTTAATATCTCAAACTACAACTCAAACGAAGAGCTGCTGGCTAAAATCCAAGCCGGGGCCAGCGGGATCGACGTCGCCGTCCCCTCAGATTACATGGTTCGAATTTTAACCAAGCTCTCGCTTCTGCACGAAATTGACCGCGCACAAATAGCCAATATCGACAAGTTGCTGCCCGAGCTTTTGCACCAGGATTTTGACCCTGAGAACCGCTACTCGTGGCCATACACTTGGTCGACGGCAGGCATTGCCGTTAACCGCGATCTTTTCAAAGGTGATATCAAGGGCTGGAAGGCCGTTTTTACGGACCAACAGTTGGCGGGCAAAGTTTCTTTGCTAGATGATGTGCGCGAGGTTCTGGCCGCCGCCCTGAAATACAACGGCTACTCAGTGAACACAACCAACCCCGACGAGCTTAAGAAAGCTGAGAGTACCTTGCTCGAAGTTAAGCCAAGGGTGAAGATGTTTCGCTCTGACACGATTGACGCGTTACTCAAAAAAGAAGTGGCGGTCGCCCACGCTTTTTCGACCGATGCCCTGCAGGCCGCGGCCAAGAGTGGCAGTAAGATTGAATTTATATTACCAGAAGAGGGCGGCACGCGCTCTATCGACACTCTGGTGATTCTAAAAGGCTCAAAGAATCTTGAGTCGGCACACAAGCTTTTGAATTTTATGTTGAGCCCCGAGGTGAACGTTAGCTTTGTAAAGTCGGTTTGGGGTGGCCCGGTTTTGAAAACCACTCGAGCCCAATTGCCGGAGAACATGAAGAACAGCCCAGTGTTGTTCCCCGCAGAGGCTAAGTTAGCTAAATTTGAATCGGTGCTAGATTTGGGTGTCAAGACACGTCTCTATGACCAACTTTGGACCCGCATAAAAACCAACTAGAAAATTTGCTTTTGGCCTCGTCACTTAGAAGCGACGGTCATTTGGTTAAAAAAACCTTGCGCCAAAGCCCAGAAAAAGCGGCTTTACCTTCGGTCGTGGGGGCCAAATGGGCTTCAATAAGGGCGGCTGCCTGGCGAACGGTCAGCACTTCGTGCCCGGTTAGTGACGACCAGATTTCTTTAAATGAGTAGGGTCGAATTCGGTCGGTAGTGGTTTGATCGTAGAGCCGCCAAAAATAAGAAGCCACCCGCCACTCACTGGCCGGGCCCTTGCAAACATCGCCAGGGACATTTTCGATTTGGATGGGTGAACGTCGCGTTTGTATCGTCGTCAGGTGGGCGTCAGGGTCGGATGGGTTCAAATAAAGCCACGAAGCAAAAAAAGTGGCCCAACCTTCAGAGTAGGCGAGCTCTTCGCTGTAGCACTGATCCATAAAGTGAACTTTACTGCCAACCGACGATTGAGTGCCAACGCCGAGGCCGAAGGCGCCGACTCCGCCGAGTTCATAAATCGCATGTCCGATCTCATGGGCGACGGCCTCGTACTGATTGCCGCGAGTGATATTCACAGTCCCCAGCGCGTAGTAATTCGAGCGAGCTGGATAGTTTATGTTGATGCGTTCATTCCAAAACTCGAGGCCGACCTCGCCGGCAAGCCGCCCTTTGGCGCGTTCAATGGTCTCAACGATGCTCAAGACCTGGCCGCCCTTTGACTCTTCGTCGAACTGCAGGCGGTAATCATGGCCGCAGACGGCCGAGAACTTCACCACATAAATTTGATACTGCCCCATGACCCGATAGTACTGATTGGCGATTCGGGCCGAGACATCAAGCGTGCTGTTGTTTTGTTCGCAAGTTAGCATTTGGCGCTCAGACGCTGAGTCGGCAGCTGGCGCCGTCGCTGCGCCCTTCACCGAGTCACTTTCAAACTTCAAGTTTGAAATCGAAGTTGGCTGACCACCACGCGCAAACTCAACCGCAATTCTAATTTTTCCGGCGGTGCCAAGTTTGGTCTCGATTCTCTCTGGGTGGATCGCGGCATCGAAAATCGGCTCCGGCGATGGCGCAGGCTTTTTCGGTCGTTTCGGTTTCGAAATTTTAGAATCGGTGCCTGGCGTCGGCGTTTTTATTGGCTCGTCAGTTAGCAGCACATTTTTTTTCGGGGGTGGATTCTCTTGTTCGGTCTCGTCCCCCTCTTTTTTGGGAGGAGTGTTCTCTTTCGGCGGCGGATTTTCTTTTGTTGGCGACGCTGTGGGGCTCGGTTTTTCGCTGTGATCGTGCCCCTTCGGAGCGCAACCCAAATAAAGCAAGCCAACCAGCCCCGAAAAAATAAGTGAACTGAATAGACGGCTTGAACCCGAGAATCTCGATTTCATTTGGTGAGTTTAGTCGATCTGCACTGCCAACTAAAGGGCAGTGAAAACAAGATAGGACTGGCTATAGTTTGGTCGGTTTACTCGCTCTTTCTTCTTTTTGTGGATAATTAATTAGACCGGGTCTCGGCCCCTGTGGCTGGTTTCGGCAACTGCCCCGCTACTGTGGGGCTGCCGTCTGTGGGCTGAAACTGTAATTCACCTAATAGCGCCCGCCCTTATCAAGCACCAAGTCGTAGCGGCCAAGCGATCAACTTTGACAAGAAGCTCATCGTTTTTAATTAAATCAAGTATGGCCTGTACCTCACGGATTGAACCAAACGCAATTTTGAAAAAGCGCCTCTGGTCATTTTTCTCAAATTTGCCAGAACCTTCTGCAAGATTGAGCACAATACTGAGTGCGGCTCTATTTAACTGAGATTTAATCTCACCTTTCAATGGTAGTTTTTCGCAATCGGCATAGACCTCTTTCGCTATTTGGTAACATCTGAAATTCGCAAGCATTTACTTTCTCCTTTTAAGAAATTTATTTTCTAGCCCGACCCCTTCGGGCTGCGCAGCAGGGGCTAGAAAATAAATTTATTAAAAGGAGAAAACCAAAGTGAAAAACTTCAGATGTTACCAAATAGCGAAAGACCTCTACAAGCAAGTCCAATTAGTACCGCTTAAGGGTGAACCAAAAGATCAGCTCATAAGGGCTACATTAAGTGTTTGTTTAAACCTGGTAGAAGGTTCGGCGAGGCCAACACAAAAAGATCGTCGAAGATTTTTCTATACGGCTT
>CAILEP010000027.1 GCA_903833275.1 uncultured Bdellovibrionales bacterium | reverse complement strand
CGTGATAGATGTTGAGCTTGAGGCATGGGCGCTTCCTTTCTTAGTTTTGGATGTCAGATACCCAAAATCTTATGAAAGATTTGTTGCTCATGCCTCTTTGTTTTTTAACTCACCGCATTCCACCATCAACCGTGAAGAACCCAATATGCGTGGCTAATTTTGTGCGCCATTTTGCTTTCAACTGCTATTTACACATTATTCACAGTTAGTTTGGAGTCTGGAACAAAATATTTTTTTATGGGATTCACATGCTTTCTCTATTATGCCATCGGTTTTATAACTGAATCTATCTCAGCAAAATATGGCGAGGCATGGATAGATGAGCTTGGAGCTAAATAGTTATAAAATATTAAACAGCGGATAGACACCAAGTTCTATATTCGTCCCATTGGGTCCGCCATTTAAAAAAGCCAGGACGGCTTTTTTAAGCGAGACCTGAGGTTACCCCCGAATTTAAGCCATTCGGGACTAGATATACAATGGCGATGGTTGAGCTGCTGAAGTGGTTGCTGGCGCAGGCACAAGCTGACTAATGGTTGCTTAAACAAAGTGATGGAAGCTCGTAATTAATTCTTTGACATAAAAGCGAGAAATTCGGCGATCACAGGGTGATTCACCTTCGCTTTAGAGTAAATGGCTTTAATTTCATACGGAAAGACCTTCGGGATTACCACATTGAATTTTCGTACGCTTTTTGCTTTTGTCGAAAGCATAAAGTCGGGTACCAAGCCTCCACAGAGGTCTTGATTCACCCATGTATAAATGGCATCCCAGCTTTGCACCTCAACAAAAACGGGTAAAGGTTTGTGAAATTGTCGCTGATAAAGGTTTCGAAGTCGCTCGGTTTCGGGCCGGCGCTCAGTGATGGCGTATTGAATTTGGCTCTGGTCACAATTCTTTGGTTGAATTAAACAAAACGATCCGCGATTTATAACGACATCTTTGAAATCATTAACGGCATCATCACCAATTAAAAAGGCCAAATCAATTTCGCGATTCAATAGTTTTTGAACAAGAGCGTCTGAGTTCGCAAGGCTGACTTTAAAATCGACCTTCGGAAACTTTTCACGCAGTCGGGTCATAGCCAATGGCAAATTGAAAGTAGCGAGAGTGCGCGATGAGCCAATTCGAAATTCTCCGTGCAGCGGTGCTCTGTTTGAGCGCAAATCGCCTTCGAGTTCATCTACATGGGCAAAAAGAGCTTCGGAGCGCCTAAGTAGGTAGGCCCCCGCCGGCGTCAGTTCGAATTTTCGTCGACCATGGGCAAGAAGCTTTGTGCCCAGCTCACTTTCGAGTTTTTGAATGGCATGACTTATCGCCGGCCGGCTTAAGTGATTGATATCGGCCGATTTTGTCATGCTTTGAAAACGAGCCGAATCGACAAAATACTTCAAATTATTTAAGTTCATTTAATTCACCAAATTAGTAAAAATATGTCGCTTTTAATCACATTTAAATTGTTTTATGAGTATCGGCAAGTCAAATCTATATGGAGGATTATATGAAAAAGATATTTGTTCTGTTTTTTTGTTTTTCGGGCTATGCCAGCGCCTATACGACGGTAAGTTCGCATCTCAAGAAGGGCCAGGACTCTCGATGCGCAGAGAGTTTATTGCTTGTGGCCCCTTCGTTTGGGGCGATTAATCGAGAAACCGAGAATAAGCTCACGGTGGTAAAAAAGGGTTTAAGCGCGACTCCCGAAGAATTTACTATGCGTTCTTGCGGCTATAAAGAAAATAGTCTTAACCAAAGGGTGTGTGATTTCAAACGTAGTGTTTATTCGGAAGAATATGAAATTGCTTTTCATACTACATGGCCGAGCTCAGTCTATTATGAGCTTAGTTATTCTAAGAGCATCGAGCAAAATATGGAGGGTGACCCAGGCGATTTTAGCGGTCTTGTTTATAAATGCGATTATTGGCTTGATCTGCCCATCAGAACAGACGGAGATAAAAACTGTTTAGAGAGTGATTACCATTGTAGATCGTCTTCAGGGTTGCCTGATCCGACGTTTCAAAGTAGCGAGATTCTTCTTCGGCAAATAGCGAGATGCGATATTGAAAGTATTCCAGCTGGTGATCGCAATTATGGTGGCGAAAGCAATTATGTGGTGGCCGGCTCGATAAAAGAGGGCTCCGTAGCGAAAAGTTATTTAGAAAAATTGAAGAGGCAGCCCGATGTTCTTGAAGATATAAAATATGACAATTTTGTACGCCTCGCGATAGCACGGTATGAGCGTTATATTTCAACTGAATACGCTGCAGGGTCAGACACGGAGGCTGTTATTGACACTGATTCTTGTTCGTACGGTAGCGGGCTCAAGCTCTATTGCGCAGAAACCTGCCGCTATTCTAATGTCGATAGGCGATAGGTATCAAAGGGCAAATGGCATGACTTTGAAGCCTTTGCCCAAATAACGTTAATTTGGGCGTCTGAAATTTCACCATTGACCGAAAGTACGGCTCATCTTAAGTTTGTGTTATGAAAAAAATGATATTTACTTCATTAATACTTTTGAGTGCTCTCGGCCAAGCAGAGTCTTTTATAAAAATCGACTGCTCGAAATTTGAAATGAGCAATGTCGTCGGTAAAGAAACGCCGAGCTTGCCCATAGTGACGGCAAAGCAGTTTTATAAACCGATGCGAATAAAGAACTTTGGTGGAGACCTATTGTCTAGCGAAAAGTTTTCTGTTGAGACATGGCAGATTTGCGGCAATACCTTATGGCTGTTAACTGAAAAAAGCGGCGAGCATCAATGGGTGGTGCGAGATGCCTTAGCTACCCCTAATTATTCAAAGTCTGAGTCTCCTCTTATTGAGCGCGAGCATTGTGAAGAGAACGGCAAAAAGGTTAAGGATGTAGTCGCAATCGTAAAAGTAAGCGAAGGTTCGCAGTTGCACCCTTTAAAGGCTTGGCGGGCCGATACAGTTAAAAAGAAATTCGAAAGCGTTCAAAGCGCTACCTTAAAATGCCCAAACTCTTTAGGTGAAGAATAGAACTCGATTTCGATCTGGCGCCTTTCAGGTTAATGAAGTGGTTGCGTGCGCAGGCACAATTTGACTAATGCTCAATAAACTAGCTAGTGTGAATACATGGATGCTCACTATCACAAAGTCATGAATGCTCGAGAAAAAATAACTGACACAAAGCCGCGGCTCTATTTTGCCTATTCGGGGGTACTCGATCGTCAGGCTTTCGAACAATGGAAGGTCGAGCACAGTTACCAATTTTTTGATTTACCCAAAGCAAGAATTGCTGAAGCCAAAAACCTCGATCTTATTTTTGACTTCCCCTCACGTTGGTGGGGTGGGCGAGTGGCCGGTCTTCTCGATCGCGAAGGCTCGTCAGTGTTTGGTTGTCTGTTTGAAATACCCGCTGAAAATTGGCCCGTGGTTCAACACAAAGAAGGCGCCGTCACGGGTATGTCGATTGAGCGAAGCGTCCATTTGCTCGTCGATGGGCAAGAGATCGAAGCAACAGCTTTTACCACGTCGCCCAATCGAGCTAGCACCGAAGGCCCCATTAGCAATCGCTATGTAGAAGCCCTGGTACGCGGAGCCGAACTATCAGGCCTACCGGCCCACTATGTAAAACAGTTGAAGGGCAAAGCCGTTTGAGAATGCCTCCGAATTGAAATCTGAATCTACGGTATTTTAGTCAAATGAGCAGGGCCTCATGCGCTAAAGTTTGCGGGAGACTGAAAATTCATTGATACAATATTGAAACCATGCGGAAATCGAAGGTATTGAGGGGCGCAATACTTGGGGAAATTTCAAAGGTGGGCTTTATTTGCCTGATCCTCGCGAATTGACGCGTTAGAATCTCGCTATGTCCAGATTTTTTGATAAATTACGCGCGAATGCGATACCAACGGCCTCCGATTGGGAGGCTCACCTTATTGGCGCCCATAAGATAGCGCCGCAGATGACCCCTATGGCTTTTGCCAATTATCGAAATCATGAGGCACTAAATTCATATCAAATTTTGGCTCGGGTAGCGCTTTTGAATACATTCAACGACTGTCTTGATCTGGGGTGTGGCGATGGCCATTTCTTGAATTATCTTTTGCCAAAACTTCAACAGGGTTCGCATTACGTGGGCGTCGACATGGGCCCAACCGAATTGGCCATCGCTCAAAAAACGTTTAATGATACACGGTTGAGATTTATTTTAGCGCGAGCGCAAGAGTTGCCATTGGAGAATAATTCAATTGATCTGGTCGTTTCTCATATGGTGATCATGTTGATGGATGATCTCGATTCGCTAGCTCAGGAACTTGGGCGAATCTTACGTAAAAATGGACGGTTTGTAGCGGTCTACGGGGCCCCAGCTATAGAGTCGCCGAAGTGGCAATTTATCAGAAAAATTGCTTTTGATATTATCGAGCGCGAACTCCCATTGGTTCGAAGCCTTCATACGGGCGATTCGCGAATCTACTCGCGCGAAGGCTTAGAAGAGGTCTTTTTGGGCCAGGGGCGCTTTACTAAGGTCGAAGCCAATGAGGGTTTCACAATAAGAGTTCCGAATACGATCGAAGATATTTGGTCGATGCTCAAAGATATGTATTTGATTGGCGCGTTGCCGGTAAAAGTAAAACTAGAGATTCAGAAAGCGGTTGAGGCTGGCCTGCAATCGATTTTGCCGGAGCCATTTGTCGAATACCCGATGCGGTTGGTTAGCTTTGTAACGTAAAACAGTCGGACGTGAGCTAAACCTCACCGCTTAATCGAGCGGAGTCAGCTTCTTGGCATACAAGTGAGAGAAGCCGACGTAATCGCAGAGCACATCATAATTGTGATGCTTGAGATCGTAAGCCACGGCGAGCGATGAGGTATTCATGGCTTTGATAAAATCATTTTCAATAGTGCAATTGAATTCTTTGTCGTCAGAAATCAGGTTGATCCCGTCTTGGGTGATTTCAACGGTTTTCACGAAAGACCAAGTTTTGCCTTTTTTGGTGACCATTGAAACATCACTGGCCCATGAATTTGCGCAGACCAAAATAATCGTGAAGGCGGTAAGAATAAAATTAGGGGTTCTCATTGGCACCTCGGGCGTCTTGGCATTTATATCGCGAAGTTTTAGAAAAATCGGCATGGGCGAGACAATTCAAAAGCTGATCAGCTGAGGCAACGGTGTCGTCGTAACTCATAAGGCGTTCGATGCTGAGCGTGTTGTTAGTGTAGCTCAACGAAAGCCCGTGGCTGAAATCAGGAGTGACTTCGCGATTGAGGGCGAGTCGCTTGGGTTGCGGCTGAAAACTAATGACCGCATCTTTGATTTTTGCTGCAACATCGAGCATTTTTTCAAAGGCTTGAAAATTAGCTTCGGGGTAGCCATTGACGCGAGAAACCAAATCGACAGGGGCGTAGGCGGCGCGAACTGTCTCGTATTTTGTGAGGTATTTAAAAAATGCAACTTGTTCGGCGGCCGCAACTTCGGGTGTGAAAGAGTAATTCATATTCCAAGCGTCGATTTGAAATTGGCCAAATTGATTGCCGTAAAAGAGCACAATGTTCGGAAATTGGTTTTTGTGAGCTAAGATCTGCGGCTTGTATTTTTTGAGAAGTTCAAGGTCTTTGGTGAGCTCGGCGGTGCCGCGACTCCACATAAGGCCGCCGCCCACGTCGACAATCTGCCCATTTTTGGTGCGCCCTAAATCGTATTGAAAAAGGCTTACTCGCACTTGCGAGTCGAACTGAGCCGCTTCAAAACTCATCAGGGTTTTTACGTCAATTAGAAAATCTTTAAGCACGTCGATAGAGCTATTGGTACGCGCCGGCAGCTGAATGATTTTGTCTTTCGAGCTATGAAAAGTTCTTTGGCCAATGCGAATAATTTCGGGCCGACCCTGCCAGTTGGTGAAGAGGTCGCTCGATTCGTCAAGAGTCTTGAGGGTGAGATCTAAATCTGAACGACGAAGGTTAAAAAACGATTGAGCCATCGAACAATCGACGTCGATTTTTATTTGGAGGGCCGCATATTTTTTAAAAACGTCGGTTTGTTGAAGGTCCCAAGGGCAATTCTCGTTTTCTGACACGGGCTTTGACGGCTCAGCCTTGGGTGCGGGGGTTTGGGTGGCAGGGGTTTCGGCGTCAGGCTTTTGGGGTTCGACTGAGGTGCTTGGTTGAGGGGCTGGGGTCACTGCGCCACTTTTGGCTGAGGTGCAGGCCGCCAAAAATAGAAATGGCAATACGATCGATAGAGGTAAATATTTAGAGTTCATAGAGGGCTCCTGCTTACGCAAATAGTGTGCAGGCAATATAACTGTTAATGGCCTTGAGCGCGATAGTGATAAAATTCAAAATTGGTGCCGTTTTTCGGCTTTTTGGGCCTTTGCCTGTCGAAGTACAAACGTATTCTTTTCTCACCGGCAATAGCGATCTATTTTTGAATCAGCAGGCAGCCATTTTTTAAGATAATAGAATCGCCGTTTCTGGCACTACTCAATATTTCTTGCACTCGAATCTGTTCGGCCTGAGTCATCTCGTGCCAGGGGGTAAAGGCGGGGAATGAAACCAAAGCCTTGCCGGCGCTGGTTAGACCTTCGTCATTCTGAAGAAGAGAACACTTAATACTTCTCTTGTTATCCCAATATTTGTGTTGAAAACCACAGCTTTTTGCCCAGTCAGAGAGCTCTTCAGCGGTCAAGCCCGCGCCGGATTCATTTGAAGTAAATTTCGCAATTTTCTGAATGGGGTTATCTGCCGAAACCAGAGTTATAAATAGCTGCCCATTTAACTCAAGAAAATCGAGCGCCCTCTGAAGTTGCATTTTGTCTTTTCCGATAGCATACCAAGAGTGGATTGCAAAAATTCGATCAAAGAGTCTTGATGGGGCATAGTTTTGAAATGTCCCCTCAAAAATCTCGGTTATCAGATCGGGGGTCTTTAGCAATTTAGCCTCGGATCTAATCTTTTGAACGTAAGTTGCCTCTGGTTCGACGATTGTCATGCTGGCCCCTAAGTCGCGACAAAGGCCCAATTCAAGTTGGGCTTCGCCGGCCCCGATAGAAAGTACGCTTTTCGCGCCGTGAAGAATTCTTTTGTCTTCAACCTCAGCTCGAAAGTTTGTGGCATGATCAACAACTTGGCTAAAATTTCGATAAATTTCAGGGAATGTCTGGAAAAAATCTGAGTAGCTATATCTGCGCATTGTTCAATTTAAAGCAAACGCGATTTCAGTACAAATGGATATTTCGCGGTGAAGCGTCGAAATTCTCGATGAATACTTTCCGCCAATTGGTTACACTTTTTTGCTGAGGCAGAGTGTGCTTATTTTATTCAAAAAAACCCCGGAAGTCGCAAAAGACATTTATGGCTATGTCGGCACTTATAGAGTGATTTCCGAAAACACCGTTGAGCATCGTTTTACAGTTGCGACATCACCGGCACAGGTAAACAGCGTCGAAGAGAGAACCTATGCGCTTGAGCGCGATGAGCTTCGGCTAGGCCGGGTCTATGAAACCGGCGACCGGTTCGAAGCCGTGTGGGTAAAATACGCTTAAAGCGCTTTCAAAATCTGAGATAGCAGATTTGGTAAAAGCGACAAGCAGGTCGATGACATTCCACGCGCGCCCACTAACACAATGAGGCCGCTGAGGGCGATTCTGTGAGTTTTAATAACTTGAAAGTCCGCTGGCGAGGCACGCTATGATAAATTTGATAGAGTGATTTTGGATCATTTCAGACCTTCCGTTGCTCGATCGTTGAGTTAGGTTATCGTTGAATTTTTATTCTGATTACTAATTGGTAGTTTTCAAATATTTTTTATAGATAAATAAATAATATGTTCTTTATGGCATTAGGCCCAAATAAGCATAGACAAACGTCCAGGCGCAACGATGCATAATATTTATTTACCTGTGCTAGGTGAGCTGTGCTAGGTGAGCTGTACTATGTGACCTGTGCTATGTGACATTAGGCCACCTGAGCACTTGATTCGCGTTTAATACCCCAAAATGTCGATATAGGTAAGGCCCTTGGCTAATGCTGAAGACGGGCGAGCGTTTTGGCCTTTGATCTGAATTTTTTTATCATCAAAGAGTTTTTTAAATGCAAGTCGCGAGATTTGTTTTAGCAAAATGTTTTCATTTTGGTCGCGCAGGGCTTGAAGCAAAACGGTGTCGATGCGTTTTTGGCGCATCTCTAAATCTAAAACAATTCGAAAAGAATTCGGCGGGCGAGGCGGGATTATGTCTTTCATCGAATCTGCTTAGCGTTTTCTTCAACGCTAGGCAAGCTTCAAACCGCTTGATAAAAACCAAGAAGACGGGATACAAAACAGGGCTATGTATAAGCCTGCAAGTATTACCTTTGCTGCACTTTGTTCGCTGGTCGTTTTGTTGCTGACCGCGGGTCTGGCAACGCTTCTCGTTTCGCGCGAAGCCCAAGCCGCCGATGTGAGTTTCATGTATGGTCTGAACCAATCTTTTTATAGAAGCAGCGATGCCTCTGACCCGAGTTATGACCCCTCGATGGGCGCGGCGTTCGGCGCCCTGGTGTTTGGAGAATGGGCACCGTCACTGAGCTACCGCACCGGCGCCTATTTTGCCCAACGTGTGACCACGATTTCAGTTGGGGCGGCCAATGCCCATTTCAATATCGGCTATATCGATCTGCCGCTGACATTGATGTACCGCTTTAGCGATCGGTACGCGGTTTTCGCCGGGGCCGTGCCGGCGATAAAGACTTCAAGTGATTGCACGGGCTACATGTCGATTTGTAACGCTGACTTTGTCGCCGAGGCCAATCTTCAAGCGTTCGGTGCGCAGGCCGGTTTGAATTTTAAACTTGGCGGGATATGGTCGGCCGAGCTGATTTACGACTGGGGGCTTACTCATTGCAACACCAACGGTTTTGCCGATGCGGTGACGGGTACCGTCATGGTGGCGTACTGATTGAAAAATAGAGCTTCAAACTCAGATTCTTCTTACCCAATGACTCTCGCGGTGCGAATGCTTCTTGAGCAAAAAGTTGAATTCAAACCCTGCCTTTATGATTATCAAGAAAAAGGCGGCACCGCCGCTTCGTCGCGTGAGCTCGGTGTGCCCGAACATGCCGTCATTAAAACTCTTATTTTTGAAGACGAAAAGAAAAAGCCGTTTATCGTTCTAATGCATGGCGATCTACAAGTTTCGGCCAAGCAATTGGCGCGGCTATTGAATGTCAAAAGTGTAAGCCCTTGCGACGCTCAAGTGGCCGATCGCCACTCGGGGTACACAGTCGGCGGCACCTCACCTTTTGGTACAAAAAAGGCTATGCCGGTCTATGCTGAGAAAAGCATCTTCGATTTAGAAAAAATTTATATCAATGGCGGCAAGCGCGGTTTTTTGATTGAGATTAAGCCGAGCGAAATCGAGCGGCTGTTAAATGTCACAAAAGTCGAAGTGGCGATCGCTTGACGGCGAGGCGATTTTACAGCTGTGGCACAGCCGTCGCCGTAGGCCGCTATTTTTCTTGTTTGCAGGTGATTTTGTCTTTCTTGCAGAGAAGAAAGCCGGCGTTTTTATAGCATTTCTTCGCCACGATAGAGCGAGCATCATTTTCGGTTTCGCCCCACTCAGAAAAATGGGCTTTGCCTATGCTGGCGTCGAGGTCGCAAATGTAACCGCCTTCTTTTCGGGTGATACCATTAGCGCCGATTGAAAGCTGAATAGGCTTTGAGCCAAAGGGCCCACTGATAGTGGTTGGGGCGGGTTTCGTTTGCGCCAAGGCTCGTGTTGTATGGCTGAGCCCTAAAAAAGCAATCGCAAGGGCAATTAACACCCTCATATTTAAACCAAATTTTAAACTGTAAATTTTTGAAGACATTTTTAGAAGTAGTAAAATCATAAGAGGCAAGAGCATCGTGAGAACGGACATGATGGCTGAGCCTGATGACGGGCCTGGGCCCCCGTTGCGGCCGTTATGGTCACTCCAGATTGCGATAGAGCCACAGGAGCTGCCCATGCGCGCTTTTTGGGTTGTGCCCGATGAGCCCACGCCGAGAGAGCCGACAGTCGCGGTGTCGGTAGGTGAGGGCATGGGTGACGGAGTCGGCGCGGGTGGGCCACCAACAAGATTGATGTCGGCGCACGAGTAATAGTAAGTGGGGCTGGCCGGCACTTCTTCCATACTTTGAATCAACTGCAAAGTGCAATTGGTGCAACTGATATTGGGCAAGGTAATGCTAGCGCTATAATTGTGGGGGATCGACGCGGGGTCTTGAATATCGGGCACTGTGGCCAGAAGGTACAAATTAAAATTGAGATCGTTGGCTGGTGAAAATGAAATAAAATATCGGCCGGGGTGGTCGATGGTTTCTTGAAATTGCACGACGATGGTTTGGCCAGAGGTAAATGTTTGGGTGGCCACGGCTGGTTTCGGCAATGTGCCACACGGGCCCGTCTTGATACCGGTGCTGGGGTCGCGCGGTACTGGCGAAACGAGATGGCTGTGGCCCCAAGCTGTTGAGGCTGACAATACGAAAAGCAGGATCATTGATTTGATCGAAGTTGGGTTCGTCATATGGCTGAAGCTCCTTAGTTCGACGGGGTCGGTGCTAATGTTCGAGTGCAATCGGCCTGCACAGCTGAGAGTACACTGGCCAAGTCAGGGCCTTCGGCTCTCAATGGCGCCGCGCCGCTGTCATTCTTGAGGTTGAACTCGCAGCTGTACTCTTCAAATTCATAATCTTCAGTGCAGTGGTTTTGAGCGCAAATTTTTTCTGCCGCGGCCGAGTTATAAGTAAATTCGGGCCCTGTCAGGCAGATATGTGTGCCGATGGCGGTGTCGGAGCAGCCGAAATCTTGTAGTTTTTCTGAATAGTCGAGGGTGCCCGAAAATATTTTGTGCGAGCAACTATAGTAGTTTGATTGATTACAAATATTGGCGTCGACCTGACCCGCGAATTTCGCGTGTAGCCCGTTTTGCAGCTGGGCTGACGATAGAGAGGCTTGCTCGGGCACACCACCATATCGGCCGCAATTGTTAAAGGTGACCGCAATGACGCTGGTCGAAAGTGCAAAAAGTAAGAAACGTGGCAAAGAAAATTTCAAATTGAAGCACCTTTCGCAGGCAAACCCACTAGACCTTTATCGGAATAAGACGGTCAAAACTTAAGGGTTACAGTGGTTTATACTTCGTGAGGTAAAAAATGAGACATACCAGGGCCTTACCCGAACATTGTAGGTTCGTTGCGCTTGCGGGTGGTTTTCGGCTTTTTGCGATATTGAAAAGTAGCGAGATTAATTTTGCCGGTGAGATAGTCGACTTCGACACCTTCGGCGACCAGCAGGCGGCGCTGTCGATAGAAGTTGCTCGACTTCACGTCGAATGCAATTTTGCCCTTCGAGCTGATCACGCGCTGCCATGGCAGGCGATATTTTTTCGAGCACGAACTCAACACCCAAACTACGGCGCGGCTGGCATCGGGACGGTCGGCGAGAGCCGCGACCTGTTTGTAGGTGGCAACACGCCCCCGCGGGATCTTTCGAATAACCGCCATAATTTTTAAGGTCAATTCGCTGAGCTCTTTGGGTGGGCTTGTCATAGGCGGCTATCGGCTTTCATTTTAATAACCCTCTCGACAATGAACGATTCGCCCAATTGTTTTGCGCACTGGCGCCGAGGTTAAATGGCCAGGTAAATTGCTCGTGATTTAAAATAAAATTCTTCAGTCGGCTGGCGTCTTGGCAGCCGATTGGCAATTGGCTGTCAGAGCGAGTCCATCGCTCGAGCCAGCGTTGATCGAGAGGGCTCTTGAGATCTTTCAGCATGGTGGCCGCTTGGGTGGTGTGATTCTTAAGCCCAGTCGCCTTGCCAAAACCTACGTAAAACCCAGCCTCTAAAAGTGCAGCGCGTATCGCCGTGGCCTGGCTATAGTTGTAAAACATCGCCCGCGGCTGGCATTTCGCCCGCAATTTCGTAAAGCATTCGGTGGTCCACATGGCTTCATTCACTTTAGGCGAGTAGGGGTCGTAATAGATGAGGTGGCATTTGTGGTTTACGTCTTCAATGCAATCTAAGAAATCGCCATGGTGAAGTTGCCATTTGATATTCTCGTGTTCGTAATATCGATCAGCTAAAATAGTTTTGACGATGTCTTCGTAGCCACTGAGATAGCCAAGTTGAGTGCTGTGTTCGAGAGCAAAACGCAGAAGTTCGAGGTCGATTTCAAAACTTACGAGCCGCACCGGTCGTTGCGAATTTTTCACAGCCTGCAGGGTCGCGATGGCGTTGGCCGCCGCCCCAAGCCCGACGTCGTATATAACGAGCTCGGTTGTTAGGTCTTGGGTGAGATGCCATTTGAGGTTCGATTGTTCGATGTAGAGTTCATTGGCTTCGCGCATCGGCCCAACCGGGTTGTGCATGATCTCGTTGAGTTTTTTATTGCGAATAGAGACCGCGCCGGCCGTAGTCGTTACAATTTCAAACAGTGGATGTGACAAAAGGCCCCTCCGAGAACGCTAGGCTATACGCGAGTTATTTTAAAACTTCAATAAGCTCGATAAGTAAGCGTCAGGGGATCGGAAGATTCGTCATGGCTTATTTGCCAGTTTGTCCCATCGACCGCAAGCTTTTGAGTTGAGATCAAAACAAAGAGGCGCTGAGACGTTCTATTCTTGGCACAATTGCTGCGTGGTTAGTTTGTATTCACTATAACATCCAGTCTTTGACTGGAGAAACGGAGGATTTATGAAAACGATTTTTGCGATTTTAGCCGCATTCGTTTCGTTGTCACTGGGTTCATTGGCTATTGCTGATGCCTCTGGGCCGGCTTGGGCTTGCCATTTGCAGTCGACAAAATTGCGCGGATACACCGCGGCGTTGGGGCTGTCGGTGACGTCGCTTCGCGGTCGTGGGGTTGTGCACTGCTCGTCTCTAATGGGCCGAAACCAAATCGACACGCCTGTCAGCGTGCGACTGTACGGCATTGGTGGTGGGCTTGGCTATGCGCGAGTAAGTGGGCTCGATGTCGGCATTGCCTCGGTCGGCGTTTCTTCGCCAAATGATTTGTTCGGCACGTTCAGACTTCAAGGCGCAGCTTCGGTTACCTTTTTAGAAAATGGCGGGTCGCTACACAGCTTCTTCGCAGTAAACGACGCGGGCCTTTCTGTCGGGGTTGGCGTTGCCGGCTACCGCGGTTATGGCATGGATATTAACGGCGAACTTCAGTCTTTAGTGATTCGCCCACTTCGCTAGCCAGACAGACATTCGCTGTCAGTTCAATAGAGCGGGCCTAGGGGCCCGCTTTTTTTACGCGATTTTTTTTCTATTGAGAATGCGCTCTACCCGCGCAATTAGGTCGGCACTTTGAGGTGGTTTTATAACGTACTCGGTTGCGCCGAATCTCTTGGCGCGCATAACGGTGTCGAGATCGTTGTCGACGGTCAAAAGCATAACCGGTACATCTTTAGTTTTCGTTTCGCTGCGAATGCGCGAGAGAGTTTGAATGCCATTAATATAGGGCATTGAAATATCAAGGATGATTAGGTCGAACGTATTCTTGCCGATGATCTCAGCGGCGGCATAGCCATCCCCACAAACGCTTATAATAAAGCCTTGCGGCTCGAGAAAGTGGCTTACCAGGTCTTGGATATGAGGGTCGTCGTCGACGACCAAAATATTTTTAGGCAATTTTCTTCTCTTTTTTAAATATTTCGTTGGCCGCACTGTCAATCTGCTGAAGTGTTAAGTCTATAATGGCCACGGCCCCGTTAAACAACTCACTGTCGAGCGTGAGCTTTTCGGCTCTTGCAGTGGCTTCAATTTCGCTCAGTTTTGCCTCGAGAACGATGGCCCCAAAAGAATGGCAGGCCGCTCTAATTTTGTGCGCAAGTTGGCCCAGTTTTTTAAGGTCACCACCGGCTTCGCGAAATTCACTAAGGTGTTTAACGAGGTGTCCTTGTATTCGAGTAAAGAATTCTTGGTCTAATTCGAGCTCAGTCACGATAAAGTTGGTTAAGATATCTTTTGAAACTAGCTTGCTCAATCAAATCGCCTTTTTTATTTCGACCGTCGCAATCTACTTTTCGGCGAAAGGCACGTGCCACTAAAGGCTAGTCGAGTCGGGTTTGCCCGTGTTGAGGCTTTTATAATGGCCTGTATTGCCGATAAGTTCATGGGGCCCTTTTCTTGTGTTTTCGAACGACAGTCAGATAGGTGATTTTGTGAAATCAGCACCAAAGCCAAAAAACGAAAAAGAGCGTCTCGCGGCGCTTAAAAGGCTTGAGATACTCGATACTCTGCCTGAGCAAAGCTATGACGATATTACAAAAATTGCATCTTATGTTTGCCAAGCCCCAATCGCTCTGGTGTCTCTCATCGATGGCGATCGGCAGTGGTTTAAATCGAGGGTTGGCTTAGATGCCACCGAAACACCACGTGACATTGCGTTTTGCGCACATGCGATTTTAGAAGAAGAACTTTTTTATGTTCCTGACTCAAGCAAAGATGAGCGATTTGCAGATAACCCGCTTGTCACGGGGCACCCCAATGTAGCCTTTTACGCGGGGGCGCCGTTAGAGACGGCAGAGGGGCATCGCTTGGGTACGCTCTGTGTAATAGACAATAAGCCAAGAGTTTTCACCGACGAACAAAAAGATATTTTGACTATGCTGTCTCGCCAGGTGACGCAACTTCTTGAATATAGAGTTATCAATGAAAATCTTAAAAGAGAGACAAAGATTGCGAAAACAATGACGCGGTTTTTTGAAAACTCTCAAGATCTAATGTGTGTGGCTGGTACCGACGGCTTTTTTAAAGAAGTGAGCCCTTCGTTTACGGAGGTCCTGGGCTATGCTGTTAGCGAATTATTGGGCCGGCCGTTTCTTGATTTCGTCCACAAAGACGACATTGCCCTGACTATAAAAGAGGTCGGTAAATTAGCCCAGGGTCATAGAACCGTAAATTTTCAAAACCGCTATCAAACAAAAGACGGCCGTTGGCTGATACTGTCGTGGACTTCTTCGCCGAGCGCAGACGGTAGCACCATTTACGCCATTGCCCGTGATTCAACCGTTGAGATTCAAAAACAAAATGAGTTGCTAAAGTCATACGAAGAGATCAAGGCCACGCGAGCCGAATTGGTTCGCCCCAAAGAAGAGGCCATAGAAGCGTCAAACGCCAAGTCGAGATTTTTGGCCAATATGAGCCACGAATTGCGAACACCGATGAATGCCATTTTAGGTTACAGCGATTTGCTAATTGAAGAAATCGACAGCAGTCAGCCGGCGGTAATTGAAGACGTCAAAAAAATTAAATCGGCGGGTGATCATTTAATGAGATTGATCAATGAGATTCTTGATTTGTCGAAGGTCGAAGCCGGCAAAATGGGGGTCTCACGCGACACTTTTAAGGTCGCAGAAGTCATCGGGCAGGTTGAGGGTCTGGTCAGGTCACTAATTGGTAAAAACCAGAACAAATTGGCTTTCGATATTTCGAAAGCCCCGGCTGCGTTTAACACCGACCAAGAAAAGTATAAGCAAATTCTAATTAATTTAATATCAAACTCGGCCAAGTTCACTAAGTCTGGAAACATTTGCGTGCGAGTATTTGAAGACAACGCGGCGGGTGTGGCTCTGATGGTGACCGAAATTTCAGACAGCGGAATTGGTATCCCTACTGACAAGCTCGAATCGATATTTAGCGAGTTCTCGCAGGTTGATGAGTCGACGACGCGCCTCTACGGTGGCACCGGTCTCGGCCTCAGCATTTGCCGAAAATTTGCGGATATTCTGGGCGGTAAATTGAGCGTCAAGAGCGAACTCGGAAAAGGGTCAACTTTTACCCTTCGCTTGCCGTCGCTAGCCGCGAAGAAGTCGAAATCGAGCTCGTCACAGGCCCCCTCAAAAAAGGGCTCAAAGAGGGCCGCCTAGATGAAACGAGTTCTGGTGATCGAAGACAATGAGATAAATCAGGATCTGATCGCCCGTCGCCTCGTTAAAAAGGGTTACAAAGTAGATTTTGCGATCGATGGCGAAAAGGGCCTGCAGCTGATCGAGTCGTTGCAACCAGACATTGTATTGCTGGATATGAACTTGCCGGTTATGGACGGTTGGCAAGTGGCTGAAGCCAGCAAGGTCAACCCGAAAACGAAACACATACCAATTATCGCGTTAACCGCGCACGCGATGGCGGGTGATCGTGAAAAGACGCTTGCCGCGGGCTGCGACGAGTATCAATCGAAGCCTATAGTGTTCGATGAGCTAATGAAAAAAATTGAAAAATGTCTGGGTTCTGTATGATAGTGGTTTGAGGGTCGTTCAGCACTTTTTGGTCTTTAGCCTCGAGCGAAAACATTTCGCGAATCCACTGTTCGTTAATATTTTTGAAGTCGAGTGCGAGTTCTGGAGTAAAGGGCACAATCGTGAGTTTCGTAGATGCGATTTCTGTGGCTTTCATTGTGGCCTCCGGGGCGCAATTTAATCTCTCTTAAGTGAACCATCAATAGAATCTCGATCTTGTCAGCATCTCGTGGGTAAAATTAACAATTCGAACCCTCGACACTGGGGGTTGCATGGCCTACGATTTAGTTATTCAGCCAGGAGGGCTTCGTGATGGGGCGTTGGTCTCTTTTATTGTTGTTACTTATTTTGGTGGAGCCACTTTTGGCAAAAGAAGTGGTTGTAAATTGCGTAAGCAAGCAGGGCTACCCATCGATTGAATTGACGGCCGATGATTCTATTCTATCGAAGGCCGGGTCGCAAAAAGCCCAATTGAAGGGGCTTAAGAAGTCGGTCGTAGTTGAGACTGAAATTTCGGCTGGCGCAAAATCTTTGCAACTCACAATCACGTCGAGCACCGGAAACAAAACTGTGCTTATTCAGGTGCAGGATGCAGAAGACGCCTCTAGCGCGTGGGATGGTGCTGGTACAACAGCCTATGGCCCGGCCCAGGCCGGAGCCGACTATAAAAAGCTATTTGGCGGGGAGGCTAAAGAGAAAAAAGGCCTTCCAGCGAAAATAATGATAGTGCAGAATTTTTCGAAAGGCGCGCGGTATCCAAAAACCGGTGGGTTTTGTTTTATCGAGGGTCGTTGATGTTGGGCAGGTTTGGCCCTAGTGTCCAGTTAAGCCCTTTGATATCGAGTCAAATAATATACCAATACTGACTTCAAGTTCGTAGCGCATGCTAACGGTGTCTTCAAGAATTTGAAAGTAGTAATTTAAACCTGTTGAGTAGGTGGCATAGAGCGCCGTCAAGTGCCCGATGTCGTCTTTTGTAATCTCGGCATTTCTTGAGACGTGATCTTGAATAAATTCTAAAATTTCTCGATGAGCGGCACCAAGAGCCTGGGCATATTTAGACAAGGCATCATCGTTATCAATCAATTTTAAGTAGGCCGATTTAATCGTGTAGGTAAATTCATCTTCTTGCTGGGCGACGTTTTGTCTTGCGGCGCGCTCGCGAAATTCGTTAGCCTTGAGAGTATCCTTGGCGCCAAATGAAAGCGGCATGCTGAACTGAATGCCGGCGTAAGCCCCGTTCGTAGGCCCCAGCGAGGCCGGCCCAGGTGCGAAAGTTTTGGATTGGCTCCAATTGTCCGAAATTATAAATTGAATGAGCGGGCGCTTAATGCGGGCGTTAACCGCCATCGACTGTTCAATAACAGCCTGCAGGTTGTAGTATTTCGCGAGATAATCATTATTTTTCTGCTTGGCTGTGGCGATGGCATCGCTGACATTTCGATAGGTAAGCAGATCCCACTTCAGGAGCTCATTCGTTTGTTCTAAGCCGTCAATGTCATCCGGTATACTATCGGTGTGGGCCGCGTGAGAAAGATCGGCCTTCACAGAAATCATATCTCGTTCAACCTTGCTGAGCTGAATCTGTTTGGCGAGTAAAGCGGTTTTTACTTCGCTACTGGCATTGGGGTCTTTAACGAGTGGCAAGATCTGCTGAAGCTCAGATACCATTGCGGCCGAAACATCACGGCCCATTCGGTTGTAGTTCCAATTAACAAAATAAATAAAGACTTTTCTAGCAACGCTGCCGGCTGTGCCTTCGACGTATTGGTTTGTTGAATTATAGAGGGCCTCTTGGGCTTTCGCTTGCCACTCGAGATACTTTGCTTCGTGCCGACCGGCCTTGCCGTCATAAAGTGTTTCAGCGGCGGTCACACTTGCGCCGACTGAGTTGGTGCCAGGGGAGTTACGGTTGTATTCAGCGCGAGTTTCACTACTTGAAATGTAAACACTCGGCAGGACGGTGTTTTTAAAGGCCGCACTCGCGTCTAACTTATAGGCCTCGACATTTAATTCGTTGGCCTGTTGGTTCGGATTATGCAGTTTGGCGTCGTTCAAAATTTGATGTAGCGAGTACCCGGCAAAAACATTTTGCGAGAAAAGCACCGTCGCCAAAATAATGCGAAGCCGTCGAGTTGAAATAATAGTCATGTTGCAGGCACTTTACAGCAGTACGAGGTTTAATTATAGACGGGCTGTAAGCATTACGGGGTTGTCTAGATTTTTGACAGCAGGCGGGGTCGTTATTCTTATTGTGGCGAATTAACGAGACTGGGTCTCCGCCCCTGTGGGCTGCCGTCTGTTTGACCGAAACTGTTTTTATCCCCAAATACTCCACTAAAAGAAGAAAGAACCAAGCTATAACACATTAGGCCTCGGGGTTTTTAGAGCGAGACGGCTCAGGCAAAAGTTCTCATGGTTTATTCGTAAGAGGCTCTTTTTTGTATTGGCGCGCCCTGATCTGTCACCGGGTGTGTGACCTGCCCCCACGAATTGGCCCACCTTCTATCGGACTGAATTTGTTTAAGCAACATGTTTATCACTCAGTGTGATTGTTAGCGGTGCTGGCGGTTTACCATTTAAACTGCTGTGTGG
>CAILEP010000026.1 GCA_903833275.1 uncultured Bdellovibrionales bacterium | reverse complement strand
AGAAGGCTTTAACAACGTCGCAAAGCTAATACAGAAACGCGCTTACGGCGTTAAGAGCTTTAAATTTTATAGATTAAGATACCTAAATGCTTGTGTCTGATAGATTTTTTTAAATTACCCACTACGAACCGAGTAGAACCGTAGAACCCGAAGCAGACCCTCTGCCACTTTAGGCCACCAAACCCTGGCCATCCACCGACTCCGTTCGGCTCTGGACTGTTACCTATGTCTTCGGAATGATATGTTACCTATGTATCCAGAATGGACCTACGAGTGTTGGTGCCCCGGGCCGGACTTGAACCGGCACGACCGTTTAACACGAATCCCAGGATTTTAAATCCTGTGCGTCTACCAATTTCGCCACCGGGGCACTTTCTCAATCTACTTTGAGCAGTCCACCACAATCGCGTTGATATCGGCACATGACAACTTTCGACTCATCGCTTAAGAGCGATTTCTTGCAAATAACTGACGACCCCGATCGAATCGGGGCCGATCAATCAACGAGCCGTCACCTCAAGAGTCTGGGTCACGGCCACATTGCCGCGATAGAGGCCTTTGACCAAAAGCTTGATGGTCTTACCTTTGGCCTCAGGGCCTGTGATCACAAATGACAGGCGCGCGGTGTTGTCGGTGCCCTTAGGCTTTAGACCCTTGGTTTTGGCGGCAGCCGTTGCCGGCGACAGCTGAACCCAACCGGCGGCCTCTGCGGGCACCTCAATCTTCAGTTGAAGATCGTCTTTGCTTTGAACAGCCGACACATTCTTGACCGTAAGTCGCAGGGTTTCTTTTGCGCCGAGCTTGGGCTTGGCATCAAAACCTTCAACTTTGGCAAGACTGAAATTCACATGTTGCTGGATGCTCACCTTCACAACTTGAACTTCTTCAGGGTCACTCCCCAATTGCAATCGCACTTTCAGCTCGACAACACCGGCCTTGGCGTCGCTTGCGATTGAGAGATTGGCCACATTAAGAAGCTCAATCACAGCTGAACCCGGCAAGGCCACAACATCGACCGAGAGATTGTTAGCGGCAATCAATAAATCTGTCGACTGAGACTCAAGGTGAACTTTTACCGCACCCTTCGCGGCCGCGGCTGCACCCAAATTGCCAAGCTTAAGTTTAAGAACCAACTTATCGCCAGGTATTAAGACCTCAGGGTTGCCCTCGGTCTTTTTATCGAGCGCCACATCGAAAAGCTTCACCACTGCATGAGACTGAAAGTAAGCGAGTGTTTGGTTTTGACCGAGCTGATACTGCTGCGCCTGAAACTGCGCGATGTTGTCAGCATAACCTTTGGTTTTGCCATCGGCGTAACCATTGCTATGGGCAACGTCGGCGCCTTTTTTATCCCACTCAGCAAAAGCTTTCGCATAAGCCGGGGCATAAACCTCTTTGTACTTCGCCAATCGACTGTCATTAAATTGATTGTCGTAAGAAGTCGAACAGCTCGTCAGGCGGGCGCCTGAAAAAGCGTCGCTATACGTTGAGGCGAAGCCGGCCCCAAAGTTGTCGGCATAAGTCGCCTGGCAAGCTTGACGAGTGACCGTGTAGGGCAAAGCGCAACCAGCAACAGTGGGCGTCGGTGCGGCTGGCACAACAACAGGGTTGTCAATCGCACTGCAAACCGCATCGCCCTCGCCGCTCGCAGCAACTGTCTTCAAAATATTAGTTACTGCCGAAGTCGCGGTTGAAGTTGCTGTTGAAAGTTCACCTTTGGTGAATTCAGAGCTCATAACCGTCGCTGCGCCTTTTGCCGTGCCGTTATCGAGGGTCACTTCACTTTTCGGGATCTGCGAAAGCAACTCTTGGCGCTTGTCTTCGCGGCCCTTCGGCAAATTAATCGAAACAGCTTCGTTGAAGGCATCTGTTTTACCCTGAAGTATCCCGCTGGTAAGACCCGCTTGATAATCGGCTGGCGATTTAGCGCCGTGATCATAACCCTCAGCTTTGCCTTTCTCTAAACCATCTTGTTGCCCTTGCAATAGACCGGCTTGCGTACCTGCGGTCGTACCGCGCGAAGAGCCTTGGCCACCACCAATGCGCGTGCCATCTGCGGCGCCGGCTGTCTTGCCAACTGTCTCGCCTGCAGATTCACCCTGACTTGCGCCTAAAGCCTGCGCATCGGCGATCAATTGATCATAGCCCGCTTTGACCTGCTGGGCGGCTTGGGCTTTTGCGTCGGTCGTCGCTTCGGCAACTTGGGCCGCTTGATTTTTCTGATTAACATCCGCAACCAGTGCGGGCTCACGAGTCTTCAGTGTTTGGCGCTGCTGCTCGAGCTGCGGCAACAGAGCTTGCGCAGCTTGAGTGTCATTATAGAGCGCGCTGATTCGACCTTGATCATCTAAAATTCGATTGCGAAGTGATATGATCGCCTGCTCGTTATCATGTATGGCTGAGTATTCGTTCTGAATATCAACTTTGGCATTAGTGAGAGCATTTTGCGTCTGCTGCAAATCAGTTTGAGCCTGAGCAATATTCTGATCGTAACCATCAAGCGTGACCTTCATCTGCTCGAGATCTCTACGCATGTGCTCACGACGATCACCCATTTCGCGCGCTCGGCCACGAGCGTCTGCCACTCGCTGCTGCTGGGCCGGCAACTGCGCCCGCAATGTACTATTAGCCGCCTCGAGCGCTTGGGCCTGTTGTTCAAATTGCGGGATGCGCACTGTTAAATCTGCGATTCGCGCGCTGAGCTGCGCGATACTGGCCTGCGATTGGCGCATGATCGCGGTGGCCCGAGCAAGTTCAGCGCGAGCCGTATTGAGAGCGCCCGAAGCCTGGGCCAAGCTCGCCTGAGCTTGCGACAACGTTGCGTTCGCACGATTTAACTGATCTGTCGCCTGCTGGTAGCGCGCCCGAATATCAGCAACTTGCGATTCGACTGAAGCTTTTTCAGTTTGCGCTTGGGTCAATCGACCTTGAGCTTGCTGCACAGCCTGCGTACCAGCCTGAATTTGACTATCAAGCTGAGCAAGGTTTGCCGTCATAGAATCTGATTCGCGCTTGAGGTTAGCAAGTTGACCTTGCTTCATACCTTTCGCAACATTTCGTTGATTAACCTGCATCTCTAGCGCCCGAGCTTGAGCCGCAGCCGCTTGAAATTCTCGCGCACATTCGGGGTAGCGAACTTTATCGGCTGGGTTAACCCAGACCCCACGACTCATATTCGGGTTGCGAGCTGAAATTGCCGCCAATTCGTGTTGAAGGTTCGCGGTTTTGTCACCTGCGGCGTTGAGCTCTTGCTGCAACCGAGCCGTGTCAGCATCCCAATTGGCAAGATCAGTTTCTGTTTGAGTAATTTGCGATTTAATTTGATTGAGCGAGGCCTCAGTTTGTGCCCGACGACTGGTCACTGTCTGCAAAGACGACTGCGCCATTTGCAATTGACCGTTGGCCAGCTCGACAGTTCTGGCAGCAATCGCCAAACGGCGAGCGGCATCGTTAAATGCGGGGCTCAATTGATTGACCGCCGCCTGAGCTTGATTGGCGCCATTCTGCGCGTCTTGAACTCGAGCCTGAAGCGGGGCCACCGCCTGCTCTTGGTTCGCCACAGCGGCCTGAGCTTGATTAATTTGCTGCTGCACCGAAGGCAGCTGCGCTTCAATGGCCGATTTTTGAGTGCGACTCAGATCAAGGTCACTCTTCATGGCCGGCAACTGGCCGCGAATTTGATCGGCATTTCGTTGGTTATCGCCAATGGTTCTATTCATGCCCTCGAGCCTTGAATCTTCACCCTCTGCTTGTCTTCGAGCTTCGTCAAAGCGTTGATCGACTTCGCGAAAACGATCGCGCATTTCGTTGTAGCGGCCCACCAAGGGTGCCTCTTGATTTTGAGTATTTTGAATGTAGTTCTGCAAATCAGAAATATGGCGCGTGAGACGTGAGATCTGAAAGCGCGGCCTCTTTCTGCCGAACTTCGGTTCGCATCCCGTTTACATTTTGTTGAGCTTGCGAAATATTTGAATTGCTCTGATCAACATCGGCATTCAGTTGCCGAACCGACTGCGCGTTGTTGTTAATACGAGCGTTCGCATCGTTCTCTTGCGAATCAACGGCCGCAAGTTGCGATCGTAAACTCGTTAAACTCGCGACGGCGGCGTCAGCCACCGAGCGCAATCGATCTGAGTTCGCTTTCGCGCGGGCATAGACCCCATAAGCTTTGTCATAATTTAAGTTATCCGGCAGATCTTGGGCGTGACCAAGTGGCACAACAATCATTGTTAGAAAACCGGCGACTAAGCCGAGCATCAAACTATTTGCCTGAGAAGGACCGCTGTTGACTGCCGCTTTGCTCTGCATCGAAGACTCCTTATAAATGACTTCAACGAACACTTTTGGCGCAGAATATGGTGCACTATGACACCAAAAACCACTTGTTCGCTTTGTATTACACTTTTCATGCCATTCATAATTATGATTAGCCTGAGCCATCACCTTTGAAATTTTTGTTAGTTGAAATTATTATTAGACGCTTTGATTTACCAATTCGAGGGCCCGACGTGACGACCATAAAAGAGAACCCGTTTATTGAAATCACCCGCCACACCAATCGACTGCTTAAGCCCATCTTCAGGCGCAGTTGGGTGGTACTTTTGGTTACCATGCTCGGAGTCGAACTCTTTCATCAATATTTTACCTACCTGATGAGGGTGGCGAGTGAGCATTCGAGCGCCGCCCGCATACCAGGTGCAATAGGCGATGTCTTCGTCTCGCTATTAGAGTTTGTTGTACTGATCATGCTGATCCCGCAAAGAGCGCTTGAAATCGATAAAAACCAAGAGCCGGGTTCATTTTGGCAATTCAACCTTCTGCATTTTAAAGCCCTGACCATTGAGGGCATAAGGGCGTTTTCGGTCTGCTTATTGTGGCTTATGCTACTTATAATCCCGGGCGTGGTGAAATACGTGAGGTACTTTTTTGTGCCCTATATCGTGGTGGCCAACCCCGAGTACCAAGCTGGGCGAGTTGACGCCCTAAAAGAGTCTGACCGGTTGGTGCGGGGCATCTCGTGGCCGCTATTTATCATTATATTGGCTTTGACGGGGGTCGAGTTCTGGCAACAGTCACTTCGCGAAAAACATTACTTTATTAATGAGCCGTTTTGGTCAATGATCGAAACCGTCGGTTTTTTTGCCGTTAACTACTACACGAATGTATGGCTTTTTGTGCTATATCAGCACCGAGCCAAGAGACTGCCAAAAGGAGCTTAGAAATGAACCTGATGTTTAACTGGAAAGAAATAAAGACCCGCGGCCGCGCCCTTACTTATGATGACGTTCTGATTGTTCCGCAAAAATCTGACGTGCGCTCGCGCCGTGACCCAGATCTCTCTTCGCGCCTGACAAAAAAAATCACCATCGATAAACCGTTTATCAGCGCCAACATGGACACCGTCACCGAAGCCGAGATGGCCATTGCTATGTCAAACGAAGGCGCCATTGGTATTCTTCATCGCTTTATGTCGGTCGCCGATCAAATTCAGCAAATCGAGAAAGTGAAAGCCGCCGGTGTCACCAAAATCGCGGCCAGCATAGGCGTAAACCAAGACTTTAAAGATCGCGCCAAAGCTCTCGTTTCTTCTGGAGTCAATATCCTCACGATCGATATCGCCCACGGCCACTCGGTTTCGATGCTCGAAACGTTGATGTGGCTGAAAAAAGCTTACCCTGATGTTGAAGTGATCGCCGGCAATGTGGCAACCCCACAGGCTGTGCGAGACCTTTGCGAAGCCGGCGCCGACGCGATCAAAGTTGGAATAGGCCCAGGTTCAATGTGCACCACCCGAGTCATCACCGGTTGCGGAGTGCCTCAAATGACAGCGGTTAGCCTTTGCGCCGAAGTGGCCGCTGAAATGGGCGTACCCGTTATCGCCGACGGCGGCGTTAAAACCTCGGGCGATATCGTTAAAGCTTTTGCCTGCGGTGCCGACACCGTAATGCTTGGGTCAATATTGGCCGGCACTCTCGAAACCCCCGGCCCCATTCGCCACGGTAAGAAACAGTATCGCGGCATGGCTTCAAAGGCAGCGCAAGTTTCTTGGCGCGGTGAAGTGCCGGAAGGGATGGCTCCGGAAGGCGAATCGACCTACGTCGCGATCAAAGGTCACGTTTCAGATGTTGTTCATGAACTCGCCGGCGGCTTGCGTTCAGGCATGAGTTACATCAATGCGTTAAAGATCAGCGAAATTCGCGAAAACGCCTGTTTCATGGAGATGTCACCAATGGGACTTTACGAATCGAAGGCCCACGGCGTAAAATAATCGGTGTGAACGACACATCGACTTTACCCATAGGCGTATTTGATTCGGGGCTCGGCGGTTTAACCGTACTCAAGGCCCTGCGCGAGCGCTTTACTCACGAACATTTTATTTATCTCGGCGATACCGCGCGCATACCCTATGGGTCGAAATCACCGAGAACAATTCAACGCTACCTCGAGCAAAATATTAAATTTTTAGAATCATGCGGAGTCAAAGCTGTCGTGATCGCCTGCAACTCGGCCTCTACCCAAGCGGCTCAGGTTTTAGCCGCGGCAAATGCAGCAGGAACCAAAATTGTACCGCTCTATAATGTAATTTCACCGAGCGCGCGACGAGCCAGTGAGATTACAAAAAACGGCTTGGTCGGGGTCATCGCCACGCGCGCCACCGTTCAAAGTCGCGCCTACGTTAGCGAAGTAGAAAAACTCAATCCAAAGCTGAAGGTTTATCAGCAGGCCTGCCCCCTACTCGTGCCACTCGTCGAAGAGGGGTGGGACGAAGACCCGATTACAAATCTGATTGTTTATCGTTATCTCACCCCACTTGTGGCGGCCAATGTTGATACTTTAATTTTGGGCTGCACTCATTTTCCGATTTTACGAAATGCCATTGCCCGGGTCACCGGGCCGCACGTTGAGCTCGTCGAATCGAGCATCTCGATCGCCGACCAAATTCAAAGCGATTTTGAAAGCGCCAAACTGGCCCCCAATCACTCGGGCCTCTCGAGTGAGCTTCGCGTTTACACCACCGATGTCTCTGATAATTTTCAAGCCCTCGCCCAAAGAATTATGGGCACGCAGGCACTTAAGCAGCTCGAACTCGCGGATATTTAGTACCCGGCCTGTTTTCTGGTGGACGGTGCGTTAATGGCAGGTGCGCCTTTGATGCGGCGTCCACCAGAAAACAGGCCGGGTGTTAATCCGGCATCCAGGCAGTTAGCGCCGAGCGCATGGCGACTTCAACGCGCATATTGGTGCGCTTCACCCATGATCGCGGCAAAAACACGGTGAGGCCGCCGACCTGGTAAGAAAGCGGCAAATAAACCGCAATGCGATCTTCTTTGCTAAACTCAGGCGCCAAATCGTTCAGATGTCTGCGCGTCACCAGACCCACCACTTCGATTTCAACACCGGGGATATGAACCACCACGACTTGTTGGTCGTTTTTGCCACCTTCCGGAGAAAAATAATCTGATAAACTTTTAATCGCCGAATAAACACTTTTGATAATCGGCACGTTCTTAAACGGCAGCTCCATTAAAACCCAAAACTTGGTCATAAAGGTCAAGGTCGTCATATAACCAAGAAGGCAAATCAACACGACGCCGATAAACAGCCCAAGGCCCGGAAAGTAAAAATCCGTGCCGAGGGTTGAAAACACTTGGCGCGCGTACTGATCGATCCACCGAAAAAATGAAAGCAAGAGAACTATGGTCAAGCCGGCCGGCAAAAGCGTAAATACTCCGCGAATAAAGAACTTGGTTAAATTCTTTAGCATGCTCTTTTTTTCGCTAGGTTCTTCTGAGCCGCCACTGGCTTCACTTGTTGTCATTTAATGTTTCCGTTCTGAATAAAATATTCACCAGGTTTGCCCCGAAGATTGTAGTCGCTCGCCATGACCGAACCGTATGCACCCGCATCACAAATCACAACTCGATCGCCGGCTTTAATATCATTGGGCAAAACCCGTTCGAAGCCAAGAACATCCGACGATTCACAAATTGGGCCGACTACATCGTAAAGCTCTGGCGTCGCCTTTGACTCACGCACAAGCTCAATACGGTGAAACGCTTCGTAAAGCGCCGGCCGAATAAGGTGATGCATACCGGTATCGACGATGACAAATTTCTTAAACGGAGTCGGCTTCACGTATTGCACTTCGCTTACAAGCACCCCAAAGCGCGCGGTTAAAAACCGCCCTGGCTCAAGAAATATCTTCGGCACGCCCGAATCTAGAAACACTTCTCTTAGTACCGCCGCATAGCCTTCAAGAATTTTCTCGTCTTGCGCAAGATCTGCAGAAAAATAATCGATCCCCAGGCCGCCGCCGACGTCAAAGGTTTCGATTTCAATATTGTGCTTAGAAAATTCGTGTCGCAACTCGAGGGTCTTTATGATGGCAGCACGAAAAGGTTCAACGTCGCGAATCTGAGAACCAATGTGCAACGTCAACCCTTGAAGCTTTAGGTGCCCAGCTGCGTTTTTCACTATCTCAATGGCCTCAGCCACTGCAGTAAAATCAAGACCAAATTTGTTGTCGCGAAAACCAGTGCGAATATAGGGGTGGGTGTCGACCGCGATATCGGGGTTCATTCGCAGCGCCACCCGCGCCGTCGCCTTCAGTTTTTGCGCCTCTTCGCCCACACGCTTAAGCTCTTGTAGACTTTCAATATTAATTTGTTCGATGTTAGCTGCAAGAGCGGCGCGAATTTCGGTAACCGTTTTGCCGACGCCTGAGAAAATAATTTGATCGGGTTTAAAGCCGCACTCGAGCGCGCGGGTCATTTCGCCGGCTGAAACGACATCTACGCCGAAGCCAAGACCACAAAACAACTTTAAAAGTTCAGGGTGTGCGTTGGCCTTCATCGCGTAGTGCACATGCGCATTCTTTGGTAGCAGAGCTTTGAACTTACCTGCCCGCCCGGCCATCGCCTCTAAGTCGTATAGATAGAACGGAGTCGGCAGCTTCGAATCACCTGCAAACTTAGAAAAAGTCTGACTTGTGCCGTTCAGATTAGGCATCGAGCGAAAACTCGGTATGAAGAGCTTCAGCCACCTTTTTGAGGTCAGCTTTAGTCACCACGGCACTGATTTTGATATCTGAAGTGGTGACAAGATGAACATCAACCTCTTGCTCTTTAAAAACCTTGAAAAAGCGCGCCGCGACGCCCGGGTGATTTTTCATACCGACGCCAATAACCGAAATTTTCGCCATCTCTTTCACAATGGTCACTTCGGTCTCTTTCTTCAAGACATTCTTTAAGATTAATTCGGTTTGCGCCAGATCTTCTTCGGGTACTGAAAAATTCAAACGCTGACCCAATTCGCCAGCACTTTGAGTGATAATGTCGACCACAATATTCTTTTCGGCAAGCTTAGCAAAAAGATCTGCCAAAAAGGCCACTCCAAGGGGCACGGGGTAAAGCTTCATCACCACTGTTGAGGGGTCATGAGTCACTGATGAAACCACAGGATTTTCTAACATGTTGTCCTCCGAAAGAACCCAAGTGCCTTCGCGTTCTTCAAACGAAGAGCGCGAGTGAATGCGAATACCATATTTAGCGGCGATCTCGACGGCGCGAAAATGTAAAACTTTAGAGCCGACAGAAGCCATCTCCATCATCTCTTCAAACGTAATTGACTTCAACTCGCGCGCCCGCGAAACCAAACGAGGGTCAGCCGAAAAAACCGCCGGCACGTCAGTGTAAATCTCGCACTCGCGCGCACCGATGGCAGCCGCCACCGCCACCGCCGAAGTGTCTGAGCCCCCACGGCCAAGCGTGGTGATTTGATCGTCTTCGTTGACGCCTTGAAAGCCAGCAATGACCGGCACATAGTCGTCGTTTACGTAATTCAGTATTTTTTGCGAATCGATGCTTTTGATTCGCGCTTTTGAAAATACTGAATCGGTTTGAATTCCGATTTGATACCCAAGCAACGGCATCGGCTTAAGCCCGCGCTTAGCCAGCGAGATCGAAAGAAGTGCGACCGCCACCTGCTCACCGCTGGCCAAAAGCATATCGTACGCTGGGCCCCGATAATAGGGGTCAAGGTCGTTCGCCATTCGCACCAATCGATTGGTTTCGCCCGACATAGCCGAGATCACCAATATGGGCTTTTGCTTCTTCTGAACACTATCGCGATAGACTCGTTCGGCAACGTTTTCGATGCGCTCAAGAGTACCAACCGAGGTGCCCCCGAATTTCTTGACTATTATGTTTTGAGATGAGATCGGTTGTGTTGAATTCATTAGGGCGTTTTTTTAACATAAATCGGTGTAAAGCTAAAGCGTTAGCTTGAGCTTCAAAGACCAGCTAAAGCGTTAGCTTAAGCTTCAAAGACCAGCTAAAGCGTTAGCTCGGGCTTAATTTAAGGCGGAAGGTAATGCCGGCCATGCAGACTTTTCAATTCGGTGAATCTAGCCAGGGCCTACCCATCATCGGCTATAAATTTGGCCACTCAGGCCCCGAAATTCTCGTTTTAGGCGGAGTCCACGGAAACGAACCCGAAGGGGTTGTTGCCGCCCTAGGCCTATTAAAGCAATATTCGATGGCCTACACCCTCAACATGCAATTAACTTTAGTGCCTGAGTTCAATCGGGATGGCGTTTTGGCCTTAAAGCGCACGAACGGGCGCGCCGTCGACCTCAATCGAAACCTGCCGACCAAAGATTGGACCCGTGACGTAAAAGAAGAAAAATACTACCCGGGCGAGGCCCCCAACTCGGAGCCCGAAAATCAAGCGCTGGTGAGGTGGATTGAAGAGCACTCCCCCAAATTTATTATCAGCCTACACTCGTGGCACCCTTGCCTTAATATTAACGGCGCCTGTCGGGCCGAGGCCGAAGTCATTCGGCGCCACACCGGCTATGAAATCAAAGAGGATATCGGCTACCCAACACCCGGCTGCCTCGGCACTTACACGGGCCATGAGCGCGACATCCCGACCATCACTTATGAAATCGAACGCGGGCTTGACCCAGCTTCAGTGCTTCGGGTTCACGTGCGAGCGCTTGTCGAAGCGCTCAAAACAATCGAACAGCGTTTTCAAAAAAATTAAATTCGAATCAAAGCGCAAAAAAGCAGGAGCAACCCCCGTGGCCAAAATCTCAAAAAAGAAATTAAAACCTCGCGCTACCCAAGCTAGCGATCACCGCGCCACGATTGACGAGGCCTTTGCCAACCTCGCAGGTCTCGACGCCAAGTCTTTAGCGCGATTGCGCACTCCGGTTGAGGCCGTTATTCGCGCGCTCGACTCGGGCTTGATACGCGTTTGCGAGCGAACAAACGATGGCGCTTGGCAAACCAACGAATGGGTTAAGAAAGCCATCTTACTCTATTTTCGTTTACAGAAAATGCGCTCAATAAAAGCCGGCTCGCTCGAGTTTTTCGATAAAATTGCACCCAAGAAATGGAGCGGCCGCGAAGGCGTGCGCGTCGTACCCCATGCCATCGCCCGGTACGGAAGTTTCGTCGCCTCCGGCGCGATTCTTATGCCGTCGTACGTGAACATCGGCGCCTATGTCGGCCCCGGCACCCTCGTCGACACTTGGGCCACCGTTGGCTCGTGCGCGCAAGTTGGCGCCAACTGTCATATCTCAGGCGGCGTCGGCCTCGGCGGAGTGCTCGAGCCGGTACAAGCCTCACCCGTTATTATCGAAGATCACGTGTTTTTGGGGTCTCGCGCTATTGTCGTTGAAGGAGTCATCGTAAAAACCGGCGCAGTGATTGGCGCGGGTGTCGCATTAACGGCCTCGACCAAAATTATCGATGTCAGCGGGCCGGCCCCAGTCGAGTCGCGCGGGATGGTGCCGGAAAATTCAGTTGTGATCCCAGGCTCGATCGCCAAAAAATTTGCCGCAGGTGAGTTCGGCGTGAGCTGCGCCCTCATTATCGGCAAACGCAAAGAATCCACCGACAAAAAAACATCTCTGAATCAAGTTTTGCGCGACTACAACGTGTCAGTTTAATTATCGCCAAGGTTGCCCGGCGAATTAGCGAGCAACGCGTTTGGCAAATTAATCTGCCACGTAGGGGCGTAAATTTTCACTCGGTGAAAAACGTAAGTAGCGTCGCACCGGCCCGTAAGCCGACAGACCAGCAACAACAAGGCAACCGACTGCCACCGCCCCGACAAAAACATAGTTGATTTCCGACGGCAGGGCCGAATCGTAATAAATATCCGGCAGAATCTCGAGCGGGTGGCGCTCGAGCCAAATGCTGGTAAGCAAACCGATGGTGACTCCTGAGAAAAGGCCGAAGCCTGAAAGCACCATCCCGAGTGCGAGAAAAAGACGTTTCGTTCTTTGCTCCGACAAACCCAAAGCCATCAAGAGGCCAATCTCTCTTCGCTTCTGAGATAAGAGCAGAGTCAATACGGTAATGAGCGAGAAACTCGCAATCAAAACCCCCAAACTCAAAAATGAAAGCATGGCAATTTTCTCAAGCTTCAAAGCGAAAAAGAGCGCGTGGTTGCGATCACCCCATGTTTCAATTTTCGCCACCGGCCCAAGATGCATAGCCAAATAAACTTTTACATCGTCAGCATCGGTTGGCTTCGACAGTCGCATCTCAAAGCCGCGCTCTTCTTGGGCTGTCGATTGAAAACGAAGGTGAGCCACCTCTGTGCCCGAACCAAGTCGGTAAAGCATCAGCTTATTATCAACCTCAGGAAGCTCGGTGTTTACAATCGACTTCACTCGCATGCGCTCGTACTTTGGGGCTTCGCCAGCTGGCAAAAGTAAAGTTTCGGGCGGTATGACCATAACCTCGTCACCCTCAAAAAGATTGAGGTCGCGCGCAAGATCACTGCCAATAATCGCCTCGTGTGCATCAAGTATCACTGACTCTCTCGGGATGTCGGGGCCTTTGCCATTTCTATATTTTAAATGCATAGCCCGATTTAAAAAATCGTAAATTTCACTTTCGGGCAAAGCTTTAGCTACGGCCCCCGAAAAATGCCCATCAAGGCTTCGCAAAATTACATCCTGCGATACAAATTCGGTAAAATGCGAGCCAAATCGACGAGCCGAACTCGGCTCATTCAATTGACTTAGTTCAGCGCGCGCCAAAACCGGGTCGACATTGCTAATGACCACATGCGGTTCGACTGCCAAAAGCTTGGTGCGAATGCTGCGATTAAAACCGTTCATAATACTTGAAATTAAAATCAATGCCGCAACGCCGATCAGCGTGCCGACCCAACTAATTCGGGCCATTGAACGCACAATTGAGCCGGCGCGGGTTGAAAAACAATATCGATAAAAAATTTGAAGGTACAAGCGAACCATAGTTGGCCCTAAGCCTACATGGGTTTTTTAGGAATTCCAATCGCCGAGAGAATGCGTTTAAATAAACCTCGCCAAAAACCGCCGGTCGCTAGCTGGCTCGCCAATTGAGCCGCCACGCGCTCTGTGGTCTTCTTTCCGGCCACATATGACCCGTAACGAGTTAGCACCTCTTCAGGAGTCAACGATAACAAGCGTGGCCCGTTGACAAAGTTATTAAGAATTCGCCTCTTGTCGTCTTCGCTCAAAGCCGCCGTGTGGGCAATGATATCAAGGCCCTGCTCGAGCGTGTGCTTTTGTGGGTCAAGGTCGAACCGAATAACTGGGCTACCCTTGGTCTTTTGATCGCTACCCTCTTCTTCAACGACCACGCCGGTGCGAAGGCCCTCAACCACATTCCATTCAATCAATTGACCAAAAAATGTGACCTGCTGCTTAATAATGTTCTTTTGATCATCCCGCCAAAAAAATAGGTCGGCGTCGTGCGGGCTATGAAACCAACGACTCTCAATATTGCGATCTTCGCTGCGAATCAAATCAACCGCCACTTCAGTCAGCGTTCGACCAATCTCACGGGCGTTAAAGGGCTTAACGGATCGCCGCATTTTAGTTGCCGGCCGGTTTTCGTTGGCGCTCACTCTTGTCTCTCTCTTCATCTTTTACGTCTTGAACTTTGCCACTTAAAATAAATGACCGCTCAATCGCTTTTAAAGTCACTACCATCTCATCGAGAGCTTCTACCGCGCGTCGACTGACTCGCGGCAACTCAGGCCCAATTTCTTTCAGCGCTGGCTCAATTGTTGAGGTAAACGTATTCAGTTGAGTGACCAATTGACTGATCTGTTTACCAATTTCAGGAGACTGCGCTCTGATTTGGGGTACAAACTGATTCATTTCGCCAGCCAACTTTGTCACCTCCGTAGCCATGTGATTGAAGTTGTTTAACAGAGGGTCCATACGATCGAACATTTTAACAAAACTCTCCGTACGCTTGGGGTCGGCAAAGGCCTCTGCAAGACGCGACATGCTTGACATCAAGCCTTCAAGATTACCGAGAAAGGGCCCTAATTTTCGGCCACTGACGAGATCCATCATGTCAAAAGTGATAAGCACCGGCACCTCTGTATTGGGCTCGAGCACAGGGCTCGAGGCACTGCCAACTGTGACCTCAAGATTTTTGTCACCCAAGACAAATGGCCGCACAACCATCACGCGAGAATCGGCTCGCAACTGCTTTTGAAACTTCTCAAGAACTTCAAAGTGCACAATAATTTTTTCAGCTGAAAGTAGCTCGACATCTCGCACGTCGCCGGCACGTAAGCCTGAAATTGTAACTGGAGTCCCTTCACGCAAACCATCGGCTGAGGTAACCTGGGCGTAATACGGTATCTTTGTTGCGAACCAACCTTTTTTTAACGCTGTCACGGCGGTTAGCCCAACAGCCCCCGCGACCGCGATCAGCACAAAAAGCCCCGCGACGCGCTCAAATTTATTAAACTTAACTGTCATGCCACACCTCGAACGCTTTGCACTTTCAATCTTTTCTCGCCCACTTCAATCACAACTGGATTCAGACCCTTCATGACTCTCTCGTCTTCGGTCGCCACAAAAACATGTTTCAGTTGGCCAGCTCGACGCTTGGTCTCGATAAGGCTTCTGAGTGTTTCGATGGCCCCGGCGCGCAAACCCGTGGTGGGGTCATCAAGAAGCAGCATCTGCGGCTCGGTGACAAAAGCGCGGGCTACGCAAGCCACTTTTCTCAACCCGCCCACAATCGAAAATGGGCGTTCGTTTGCGACATCATCTAGGCCAAAAAGTTTAATGTACTCATTAACGCGCGCTTTGTTTTCATCAGGCTTGTCGGCCGAGTGATAGTCAAGTGGCAGCATAAGGTTTGATTCAATCGTACGATTGTTAATAAGGCCACCAAAGTCAAAACTGTAACCCATATTAAGGCAGTAAGGCTTAAAGTCTTCGAAATCCATTTCATTAACCGCGCGATCATTGATGAGATAGCGGCCTTTACTAATCGCAATCAACCCGCTCAAAATTTTTACCAAAACACTCTTGCCGCTGCCGCTATGGCCGCGCAACCAAACCACTTCGCCCATTGGCAACTTAAGGCTGACATTCTCTAGAACATTTCGACCTGGAGCAAACCCGACTGAGACCTGATCAAGCTCGATTGAATTGATATCTTCGCGCTTCATCTAGATAATCCCCAAGCGAATCAGTTGGCTTAAGTAGTAAAGAGTAGTGACGGTCAGATTAAAACCGACGACATAAATGATGCTATTCATAACGGCTTTAGTGGTCACCTGCGGCACCTCGTGCGGGCCATGCTGTACGAGCAAGCCCTGATAGCAGCAAACTGTGAAAATGATGGCCCCACTGAAAAAATTCTTCAGCGCAAAAAGATAAACATCTTCAAACGAAAAATACGAAGTGATCGACTCAATATAAAAATTGAGAGGCATGTTTAAAAAGACTTTGGCAAAAATAAAGCCGCCAATGATAGCTGCATAGATAAAGTACAGCGCAAGTGCCATGACACTAATGATGCCGCCAGCAAGTCGCGGGAAGACAATAAAACTCAAGGGGTTTATGCCCATCACTTCAAGCGCTTCGATCTCGCGATTGACTCTCATATTGCCGAGCTCAGATGCGACCGCCGTACCAGAGCGCGCGATAACAATTAAAGCCGTCATCAGCGGGCCAATTTCACGCACGATCAACACCACCATCAATTGGCCAATCATTTGGGTGCCGCCCAAGATATTGAGCTGAGAGGTCGATTGCATCACTACGGCGGCGCCAGCCGCCACTGCAATAACGCTGACCAGAGGCAGCGCTTGAAAACCGGTGAAATAGACTTGGGCGCAAATAACAGAAAAGATTGTACGAAAACCCTGCACTTGATGAAAGATACTGGCCCGAAACGAAAGATAGATCATTTCAAGCACGCGTAGCGTGTATGAAAAAATGACGAGAAATTTTCGGCCAATATCGTCTATGAAATTGAGCAGTACCATCTCAAGATCTATCGGTTTCTTTTGGCTTTTTTTTGAAAGATTTGTTGAGATTTAAGACCAAATTAAAGTGAGCTTAACATTCATTCGGGGCGCCCAAGCTCGGGGGCCCCTAGGCAGAAGAATAAACACTCCTTCAGACGACAAGACTAGGCCTCAGTCGAGGCCCGAACCCGTTTATTCGAATATTTTTTTAACGGCAGCGAGGCGCTCAGTTTGCGCCTGGAGTGTCTTTTGAATCAACTCAGGAGAGTACTCTTTGGCTTCTTCAGCCGTCATTTTCTTCTTCGAAACCATTTCGATTAGTTTATCATTGCCGGCGATCACTTCTGGGGCCAAAAGTTTTTCGCGATTAAAAAAGCTTCCGTCACTTTTTTCGCAATCGATTCGGTTTTGACTTTTGATTGCCGTTCTTGTTTGTTGCGAAACCTGCGCATCCATCAAGAAATATTTTTGGCAGTCATAAACACGCGCGATATTTTCAAAATAAACTTGCTTGTCTTTGGGTGACTGAAAAAGTGCTGCAAAATGCGAAAACAACTGCGCCTTTACTTCAGGCTTGATCGTTGCGGGCTGCGCCGTTAATTGATCAATGGCTCGCAAAAATTCACCCTGCAAATCGAGGCCTGCTTTTTGTTGAGCTTTTGGGTCTTGAGCACTCGCCTGCGCTGCTGGTTGGGACATGGCCGCAAAATCCATGACGTTTATAAGCGTACTACCCGAATGGTAGATACTTAAGACGACCCCTAAAATGAGTGCGGCATGCCACTGAATATTGAACGGCTTCAACCATTTTGCTAGAGCGGCGTAAGCCCCCATACAAAGTGCAATGGCGAACACAAAGTGAACAATGATATAGGGCCAAAGTTGGCCAAGTTTCTGCAATAACATTATGATCCCCCTTATAAAAGTTACGGGCGCAAAAGAAAATCGCCTCTCTAAAAACTGTAAACCAAAACTTGGGGAAAAACAATTGCTTTTGCCTTGACCCAATGCCGGGCCTAAGCTTTCTTCGCAACTCAATCATAGGAGGCTTTTTGCAACGACGAGATTTTGTTACGAACCTTGGTCTAGGTCTTGGGGCAAGTTTAGGTTTGGGCGCTTTGGGTCTCGCCGAGAGCGAAGCCTTTGCCGCTGACACTGCCGCAAAAACGCCGGGGGCCGCAAAACGCCGACCCATGAGTGCTGAACTGAAAGCCGTGCTAACGGCGGCCCACGATTGCGTGAAAACAAGCAGCGTTTGCCTGGCTCATTGCCAATTTCAACTCGCAAACGGCGACACTTCTCTCGGCGATTGCCAAAAAAATGTAATGAATGTGATGGCCGTATGCGAAGCGCTGACTAAGCTCGCCGCTTACAATAATGCCAACGAAGCTCACCTTAAGGCCTTTGCAAAAGTTTGTGCCGGGTTTTGTGATGACTGCGCGAAAGCTTGCGAAATGCACACCTCTCATCATATTGAGTGCAAAGAGTGCTACGACAGCTGCAAGGCTTGCGCAAAAGCTTGCGAGAAATACGCCGCTTAATATTTTCGATTTCGTGGATGGTGCCCACAAGCACCATCCCAAGAATCAAGATTCGATTAGAGCCAAAGCTGAGCCATTAGCCAAAATGCGTCTTCGGCCATTGGCGTATTGGTACCCTTAATTTCGGCACGGCCCACGTCGGCGAGCTCGTAGCGCGCCAAAAGACTGATGTTTGAATCAGCGAAATACTTCAGGCTGTACTCGTGGCGCACAAATCTATCGCCAGAGTAGTTCTGATCAAAAACAATTCTTTCAAAACGATATTGGCCAACCCAGCGCGGGGCAAAGTTCCAGTTCACCTGCGTGTACCAGGCAAAGGCCGTTTCGTTCGAGATTTGACTCACAAAGCCAGCATCGCCAGCACCCGGTATAAAATAGCGCGCGATGTTCGGGTTGCCAACATCAGAAAAATGCCGAGCCGATACCGCCTCACCTATTACCGAACCCAAAAACCGATTATGGGTCAATCGATCAAGAGACAACGCAAAATATCCACCAATCGAGTTCGGCGTTGGGTTCGGCGTCAGTCGATCTTCATATTCGCCGCTGGCGCCAACGAGTAGCGGCAGAAAGCTGGGCATCCAGCGAACATTGGCAATATAGCCCGTCGTCGCATCTGGCGTCACCGAAGAGTTATCGACGAATGCTCCGCCTGAGCGACCGCCGTTTGTAACCGCAAGATCGTAGTGAATACCATCACCCCAGTTTTTCGAAAACGACGCTCCAAATTCATAGTCAAAAATACCCGTGCGAGTCAGCAGTCGGGTGAAAGTGCGGTGCTCGTCAGTCAATATACCGAATGGAACATTAATTCGGCCGATCTGAATATAGGCTGGGTTGTCGACCTTGGGGCCCGAGCGCCATTGCCCGTAAATATCTCGGGCACCTGGCACATTCATGCCGAAATTATAGCCACCAACAAATCGCAGTTCACGACCGGTCGAGTCTGTTTTAATGGGGACATCAACAAAAGCTGACGTGGCCATTAGTGCCGTGCCTTGGCGAGACGCCGTTCCGCTCTTCGGGTAATAAGAAATCGCGCGCACGTCTAAACTTACCATTTCTTGTTTCGACCAGGGGCTTGGCTCATCAAACCGTGAGGCATACATTTTTCCGTCAACATTTTTGGGGCCGCCGCCAAAGGGGCTCGCGTGGCACCCAGTGCAACTTGTAATTCGGTGTTCGAGCGCATACTCAAGCCGCGCGTGGCTGGCCACTGGCAAAAGTATTGCGATGGCTAAAGTAATTCTCGTTAATATATTTATATTTTCAGCTTTAAATTTCATTTTTTTCTCGATTCAGCTTTTATCAATTTAGCTGGCTGTAATATTCTGCAAGCGCCTCAATATCTTTATCTGAGAGCGTCTGAATAAAAGGCATCATGATCGGGTTTTTGCGTTCGCCCGACTTAAAATCATGCAATTGTTTCTCTAAATAATCGCGTTTTTGACCAGCTAAATTGGGCCAAACCGGGTTAAGGCTTTTGCCATGCTCACCGTGACAGGCCGTGCAACTTTGCGCCAGCTGCTTTACGTTGGTTTCGGCAAACGCAACTAATGGAGCGGCACAAGCCAGAAGTAAACCTAATGTTGAAACAAATTTCATTGTGGTGCCATTAATTGGCTTTTTCATAAAACCTCGCATTTTAGAATTTAGTTCTCCCCTCAATTAACGCGAAATTAATTTATGATACAAAACAAAAATGACAAATCTTTACGTGACAAAATGTCACGTGTCCCAACGAGACATGATAATATGGCTCGAAATCATTCGCAAAATAGACTATATTAGGTTGTTTTCTATGGCATTCGTATTGCAATGTGTTTGAGTCGTTCACACACCACAAAGTTGAGTTCTATGAAAATTGTAATCAGTTTTAGCGTCGCCATTGTTGGTCTAGTAGCCCTTTCAGGTTGCGGCAGTGGCCCTCATGGCCCTACCACATCTTTGGGTGGCGGTGGCAACTCGGCCTCAGGCAAGAAACTTGATTACGCTAATGTGGTGAAACCCATTCTGGTTAACCGTTGCGGGACTTGCCACATGCCAGGCGGCGCCCTCCCGAACTGGCAAGATTATCAGACCGCTTTTGGCAAAAAAGATGTCATCCTTAAACGCGTTGTTGTCGAAAAAACCATGCCGCCGGCGGCCGCTTCTACTATCACCGAGGCCGAACGAACTGTGATCGGTCAATGGATTCAAGCCGGTGCCCCGCAAGACTCGAACTCCGATACCCCCGGGACCCCTGGTACGACTCCGCCCGGGCCGCCAACCCCACCTACTGCTCCACCTGATTTTGCGCCGATTAAAGACTTAGTTATGTATTGCGGGGCTTGCCATGACCATGATGGCAACAGCGAGCAACCCAGGTTTCCGCGCATTGCCGGCCAACAAGAAAACTATCTCGAAACGACACTAAAAGCTTTTCGCGAAAAACTTCGCAAAGAGCCAGACGCTAGCACCTTCATGTGGGGCATGATGGCCAATCGCGATGACAAAACGCTGACTTTACTTGCACAGTATTTTTCTGCAAAAACAGCGACGCCTAATAAAAAAGGCGATGCAACCCTCGCCGCCGCTGGCAAAGTGCTTTTTGAAAATGGCAACCCCGACAAGGGCCTCATCGCCTGCTCAAGCTGTCATGGCCTGAACGGCGAAGGCTCTGGCATTGCCCCCCGCTTAGCCGGTCAGCACATCGAGTATCTTACCAAACAGCTTGCCGCATTTCGCGATGGCCAGCGCACAGAAGCGACGATGATGCCGCCAATTGCAAAAGCCATTACCGACTCTGACGAAAAGGCTTTGGTTAATTATATTCAGGGGCTTTGAGGCCCCATTTCGGCCGGCTAGACAATGGCTGCGGCCCAACTTAGCGCAAGCGAAAAGAAAAGTAATAGAGTGATCCGAAAAGCATAGGCCCGCAGTAAATGACTGCCGAGCGTCGAAATCAAAAATAGTTTTGAAAGATAAGACGCAACAATTGATATTGCCAAAAGACTGCAGAGAAATTTGACGGTGATGACGCCCGACTCATGAAGTTGGATATTGGCAATAATCGACCCGTGGATTTCAAAAAGCGAGACCAAACCGGTCAGAACGAGAAGGCCATTCTTGCCAAAAACTGTTTGAAAAATCTTAGAGACCGATAGGATGGCAACAATGAAGGCAGCGAGTTTTAATATTGGCAGGATCTTAAAAGTCGAGGAACTTACTGTGCCTCGTCGCCCCTTTTGATTTCTCGAATGCAAAAATATCACCGTGATTGTGACCAATATTGGGCCAACGAAAACAATCAGAAACGAAACATGGGACTCGGTTGTTCCGGCTACTACCAGAACAACCCCTTCAAAAAGCATCGCAAGCGTCGCGGATAGAAAGATGAGAATTTCATCAGAAATATCCGTGCTTGTGCTCAATTTACTTCTTCGCGCCAGCGAGGCTGTTGTTGCTGTACTAGAAACAAGGCCACCAAAAAATCCATTGAGAATGGAGCTCGTCCGTGCGCCTAGGTATTGGGTCATTGTCGAGCCAAAAATATGAACGAGAGCGAGTGCAAATATCATTGTGACAATCTTCTTGGGGCTCAGAAGGCCCCATAGGTCAAGCGCGGCGGCCGGTGCCCACCACATGAGCACGCCCAAAAACAAAAGTGTCATGGCCGGCTTCAACCAATATTGCAATCTCTCATTCACGGTGCTTCGCCGTCCCGAGATGGCGCCAAATTCGAAGTATGCGTCATCGCCCATCCCACAAGTTGACCTTCCGCTATTGCCTACAATCTCAACCTAATATGCGGCCTTTACGTACATCCCGTCCACTAATTTTGACTTAGGCGGCATCTCACCCGGGCGCACTTCGACAGTTTCGCCGCTTTTGACATCGACATAGTAATCCAGATTTTTTGGCCCTAAAAGAGTTAAGCTTTTTTCAAAAAGTTGCTTGTGTTGAATTTCAGAGTCAGAGGCGAACTTAAACGAGGCCTTGGCCTCTCTAAGCCCATCTTTTTCGGCCTGAACAACAAAGGTTTCATACATCGAAATCTCATCTCTCCTTTCATCTTTTGAAGCCCCCTCAATATTTTCTTTTGTGGTGCCCACTTTCACCGGGTTCAATACAAATATTTGAGGTTTACCGCCGAGACCTTCGATGGCTGCCGCATGATTTCTTGAATGAATGATCTCTGAAAAAGCGGCCGATCTAAATAACCTTGCCACCATTGGATAGCCATCTTTGTCGGCCTGGTCGGCGAACTTCCAATATTTGTTATACGCGTTTGCTTCAGCCACGTAGGCCCTATTTAGATTATCGATTGTTAAATAGGGCTTCGCTTGAGAATTGACCCCGTATGGCAAACCGATCATTAAAATACAAACTTGAATTACACGGCCTAAACTTGCTTTCATAAAATTTTCTCCCATATGCCGAATTTGAGATGCAAAAAAGCGGCCATAGCAAATCTAATCAGACCCCAATTAAATGCACGCTAATTTATGCGCATCGGAGAATCGCACTGCCACTACCCGTCGCGCGACAATTTGTCCAACTGAGTCGTGTCGAATTGTCACACTAGGCCTATTAAAAAAGGGCTCATCAAAATTGAATGAGCCCCTCTATCTAAATATTGGATACAAAATTCGATGAACTAGGGCACGAAGGCCATTAAGGCATTCATGTAGGGCGTAACTGCTGCCGGCGAATCATTTCCGTCAGTTGTCAAAAGACTAAGTGCTTGAACTTCGCCATATACTTTTGCGTTGTCCTTTACGTCAACACTCACTTTAGTACCCTGCAATGCAATACCGGCAAATAAACCACGAGCACGCGAATAACTGTAGATTTCGCTGTCGAGGTTATAATCAGTGCCCGTGACCTGCCCCCACGAATTGGCCCACCTTCTATCGGACTGAATTTGTTTAAGCAACATGTTTATCACTCAGTGTGATTGTTAGCGGTGCTGGCGGTTTACCATTTAAACTGCTGTGTGGTCGAACTTGGTTATAATGTTT
>CAILEP010000025.1 GCA_903833275.1 uncultured Bdellovibrionales bacterium | reverse complement strand
GATCGCCGAAGATTTTTCTATACGGCTTTGTCGTCATTGCGAGAGGTGCAAGCACTAATTGATTTACACGAACTCGATAGTTTGGATTTCGCGGCCGATATGCTAGGGGCTCATGTTTACAAATTGATTAAGGCGGTAAAGACGTGATGCCGCCGGGTCTCGGCCCCCGCAACAGGTTTCGGCAACTGCACCGCTACTGTGGGCTGCCGTCTGTGGACTGAAACTGTTTCTATCCCCAAATACTCCACTAAAAGAAGAACGAACCCAGTCGGAGGCATCGTCAGACTGCGATTGACGCCTTGCTGCTACCAAAAAGTGCTTGGCGCTTTTAATTCAGCTGTTTGCGCTTAGCGATTACGTTGAGGGCGCGAATTTCGCGGCCTTTATCGTCACGCTCGATGACTTGGGCTTTCTCGTCAGCAAATGTTGTAATCGAGGGGTTTGAGGCAATCTTCTTTCGACCATGACGATCAAAGGTGCCCACGACGAATGCGAGATGAATTTTTGAATCGCTATCAAGCGGGTTTTCAGTGGCCGTCACCTCGACAAAGTTCTTCTTACCTTTATAAACTTGTGTAAATAGCGCGCGAGCGCCCTCTTTAATTTTGACCCTTGGTGAGGCAATAATTCTTCCGTCGATTGAATAATTAATATTGAGCTCGTAACCATTTGTGCTCGCGAAAGCCAATGGGCCAACTAAAAAACAAAGTAGACAAATAAATTTTTTCAAATCTCCTCCTTTTTTAAAATCATCTCAGCGATAGAATCGGGTTACCACCTCTAATCTTGGCAATTAACGCTTTGCTGCTACCAAAAAGTGCCTGGCGCCTATTTTGACTTGGGGTCTACCGCGTCTCGAAGGCCGTCGCCGAGGAGGTTAAACGCGAGCATGGTGAGAAAAAGTGCGAGACCGGGGGCAATAATAAGGTGAGGGTAGGTCTTGATCGTCTTCCAACCGGCGTTGGCGAGAACCCCCCAGCTTGAGTATGGCGGCTGCAGGCCAAGGCCAATAAAACTTAAGAAACTTTCAAACATGATGTTCGATGGGATCTGAAATGTCAGCACCACAACAATTGGGCCCATGATATTCGGCAAAACATGTTTAAAGAGCATTGGCAAATTCTTGGCGCCGAGAGCATGCGCCGCTTCAACATAAAGCAACTGCTTAACTTGCATCACTTGGCCGCGCACCACGCGAGCGAGCATAATCCAGCCAAAAATACTAAGCGCCATCAAGACGCCAACGAGGGCTCGCAATTCTGGGTGCATAAAAACATTCACAGAATCGAATAGAATTTTAACAAGAATCAAAAGAACCAATGTCGGTATCGAATCAAGAATATCGACAAATCTCATCATGACCGCGTCGATTCGGCCGCCCACCCAGCCAGCAAGGGCTCCGTAAACAACGCCCATCGCGAGTGAAAAAATCGCGGTGAAGATGCCAACCGACATCGACATTTGTGCGCCGTAAATGAGGCGCGAAAGTAAATCGCGGCCAAGATCATCGGTGCCGAGCCAATGTGCGAGGCTCGGGGTGGTGAGAATCTGATCCATATTTTGATCGTCAAAACTGTAAGGCGAAAGCACACGCGCAAAAATCGCAACGCCACACAAGAGTAAAATGAAAACGCCTGAGTAAAGTGCGGCGCGATTTTTCTTGAGGCGCTTGTAGGCGTCAAACCACAAAGATTTAGAGGGTGTGCTCACGACAACTTAATCCTTGGGTCAAAGTAGGTGTAAAGAATATCAACGATAAGATTGGCAAAAACCAAAAGCGTTGCAAAGACTAAAGTAACACCGATAACGAGAGGGTAATCTCGATTCGTCACGCTTTGAATAAAATGTTTGCCCATGCCAGGGATATTAAAAATATGCTCAACGATAAATGCGCCCGACAAAAGCTCGGCGGCCATGGGGCCTGCGAATGTGATAACCGGGATCAGCGAGTTCTTCAATACGTGCTTATAGAGAATAATCTGCTCAGCCAAACCCTTGGCGCGAGCGGTGCGAATAAAATCAGATTGAATGACCTCAAGAACGCTAGCGCGAGTGAGGCGCGCAATAATAGCAGCCGGCCTTAAACCCAAAACGACGACTGGTAGAATGTAATAAGAAGGGCCATCCCAGAGTGCGACGGGCAACCAATCGAGGCCGAAACAGAAAATGGTGATCATAATGGCTGCGACTAAAAAACTCGGCAGTGACACGCTTGAGATCGCGCCGATCATGGTCAGAGAGTCCTTCCAGGTGTTGTGGTGAGAAGCTGCGAAGACCCCAGCGGGGATGCCAATTAAAAATGACAACACCATTGCAAACATGCCGAGCTGAAATGAAACCGGAAAACTTTCGCTTACAATTTCAGAAACCTCGCGACCGACGTACTTGTACGAATAGCCGAGGTGGCCCGTGGCCGCACCCGAAATATAGTGCCAATATTGCAAGGCCAGAGGGTCATTGAGCCCATACTTGGCTTCGATCGCTTGTTTGATTTCTGGTGCTAGTGCTTTTTCTTGATCGAACGGGCCGCCCGGTATTATTCGCAATAAGACAAACGTGAGCGTCGCTATAACCCAGATAACAAAAACCGTCTGCCCAAGTCGGCGCAATACATACGCGCCAAGGCCTTCAGTGATCGTATAGAGTGCAAAAAAACCGACGATCAAACCAGCATCAACATAAATAACAGCGCTCGGGATTTCAAACCCTGCAAAACTCACCACAATTGAAATCAAAAAAGCAATAACGGCTGCCGGGCCGACGACTTTCTTGGTAAAATTTTTGGCAAATTCTTTCAAGCGAAAGCCCTTATTTCACAAGTTCAATATCTTCGGGATAAAACTTAAACATCATATTGAGAGGATAATTCTTAACTCTGTTTGAGATTAAGTATTCGTCGCGATAATAGTAAATCGGGATGACGGGCACTTCTTCTTCGTTCAGCAGTCTCATTGCTTGGCCATAGATTTGTTTACGTTTTTCTTTGTCGCCTTCGCTCAAACCTTTTTTAACGAGCTCGTCGTACTTTGCACTCCCCCATCTGGTTTTGTTGTTACCTCCGTTAGTAACAAACAAATTTATAAAAGTGTCGGCGTCTGGATAATCACCAACCCAGGCAAAACGATGAAAATTATATTTGTTGGTGCCAGTGGCTTTGAGATAGGTCTTCCATTCTTCGTTTAGAATTTCAATTTCAATTCCCAAATTGCGTTTCAACTGAGCCTGAACATTTTCAGCAATGCGCTGGTGATTTTCGTCTGTATTCAGCCCCAACTTAATATGTGGGAAGGTGCTGCGATCTTTATAACCAGCCTCGTCTAAAAGTTTGCGCGCGGCGGCCGCATTAAACTTGAGACCAATACTCGCGTCATGACCCACGAGGCCGGGCGGCACAATGTTGTAGGCCGGGATCTTTGTGCCTCCGACAACTTTATTAATCTCTTCGCGGTCGATGGCCATGTTGATGGCCTTACGCACCCGAAGATCATCAAAGGGCTTCACGTTGGTATGGAGCTCGTAATAGTAAACCGCGAGCGAAGGCTGCAACCGGTACTCTTTCATCTGCCTAATGCTTTCCGTTTCGACCTTCGGGATGGTGTCGAGAGCGTCAAGCTCGCCCTTCTTAAACATATTGAGCGCCGTCGAAGCTTCGCCCACAACTCGACCCAGAATGTATTTGGTCTTGGCTTTCTTGCCGAAGTACCCGTCATTTCGCTCGAGAACCACAGCTTTGTCGTGGTCCCAAATTTTTAGCTTATAAGGGCCAAGACTTTGATAGTTCGCGGCCTCGGTATATTTATCGCCAAATTTTTCAATCAAGTCTATGCGAATGGGGTAAGTCGCTTGATGCGCGAGCAACGACGGAAAATAGCTCTGCGATTGTTCGAGCTGCACAATTAATTTCTGCTTATCATCACTGAGTTTAATACCAACCTGAGCAAAGTCCGTGATTTTGCCCTCATAAAAATCTTGCGCATTTTTAACATTAAATAAAAAGTTAGCGTATTCACTGCCGGTTTTTTTCGTTAGAAGGCGCTTCCAACCGTCGATCACTTGCTGGCCGGTGAAGGGCACCCCGTCTGTCCATTTGGCGTCACTGCGAAGGGTGAACGTGAAAGTTTTTTGGTCAGGAGTCACCTGCCACGAAGACGCCAGCGAAGGTTCGGTGCTCACCTCACCGTCTTTAAAACTGTAGCGAGTCAAACCCGCCATAAGCGCATCGAGCACACGACCCGAAGTTGTGTCATTGCTGAGGGTCGAATCTAAAGTGGGAGGTTCGCTGACGATATTCCAGCGTAAAGTTTCGTCGATATTGAGGTCGTAATCAACCTTGCCTTTGCGGGTGCAGCTGATCGCAATCGCCGAAAGCGCCAAAACCAAAATTGTAGAAATACTTTTTGTATACCGAATTTGCTTCATAGAAATTACCCCCAAGCCGAATGATAAACTGGTCACCCTTGATAGTCGTCATTTTTTTTCGACGGCAAGTCAAGTGGCTGCGCCAACAGTGACACCAATTTGTGTCACTCAATACTCTCCCAGCTCTCGCGGGGGGATGGCTTTGCGCCGACTTTGGTGGCAATCGGCTCAATCAACCACGTTAAAGAAGGCGCCTTGGTTGGCGTCGACCCGTAAAGTTCGCTATAAATAGCGAAATTTCGTACTACTTTTTTAACGTAGTTTCGAGTTTCTAAAAAAGGAACATGCTCGGCAAACTCATCCATTTCAAGCGGGCCGAAAGTGCTGAGCCAGCTGTAAACCCGATGTGGGCCGGCATTGTAACTGGCGGCCACCAGAGCCACCTGGTTCGAAAACTTCTTCATCAGCCGCCCAAGATATCGAGAGCCCAACCGCAAGTTGACCTCAGGTTTCAGAAGTTCATTTTCAGCCACAGCCGGTTCGCTGCCGAGCTTTGTCAGCTGATCGGCGGTATAGGGCATCAATTGCATTAAACCGCGCGCACCGACCGGCGAAACCGCCTCAAAATTAAACTGACTTTCGGCCCGCATAATCGCGTAGACCAACGCCTCTGGAATGCCCACCTGCTGCGAAAACTTTGAAATGACCTCTTGATAGGCTTGCGGAAAGTCGTAGCGCCACAAATCAAAGGCGTCTTTAAACCCCCCGCGCTCGCGCTCGCCTGAAAAGTAAATTTCTGAGATGTAAGCCACCCGATTAAATGAACCGATGCGAGCGTAGGCATCCATTAACATGCGAAGGTAGGTGTGGTTTGAGGTGCGGCGCTCGATTTCGTAGAGCTCCCACTTGGCAAAATCATTGAGGCCGACCGAAGAAAATTCGCTCGACCGCACAAAGCGCTCGCGCAGCTTTGGATCTTTAAAGGCCGTGATCTGCACTTTCTCGTCGGTGTCAGGCGCAGCTTTTTCGACTGGGTCACCGGCCGCACGCAACTGCGGCCCTTCGCTTTCAGGCGCGGCCGGGGCTTCAGCCGGAGCTTCGGCGGGGTTTTCTCCAGCCACTCCAGCCGGCGCATCGGTGGCCGCTTCTTCAGAGCTGTCGTCTTGGGCGACCTTTAACGTTTCTTCGGATTCATTTTCTTCGCTACTGCCACCCTCGCGGTCACCATTGGTCGCGATGAGCACTTTGCTTTGAGCTTCAACTTCGGCCGGAGTCGGCGTGGCAGCGGGCTTTACTGTTGCGGCGCTGGCAACAACGGCTGGAGTTACTTTTGCTGCCAACACAGGCACCACGACCGGGGCTGGTGCGGGCAATTGACCCAAGCGCGCGTCAGCAATGAGCGCATAATAGCTTTTGCTTCGGCTCTGCTTCAATTCAGTTAAAAGTGGCCGCGCTTCATCAAATCTATTTTGTCGCACCAGACACATCGCCAGCCAATATTGCGTGCGCTCATTGTGAAACGGCTGAGGGCTCGAGCGCCGGCGCTTTCGACTGACAAACACCTTCTCTTTGTAAAGCTCGCGAAATGATTTTTCAGCGCCAACATAATCTGACTTTAAATATTGAATCCAGGCCAAGTGCCAACGCGCATCTCGCGCCAAACCTGAAGTCGGATTTTTCTTTATAAGGTCAGAAAACCGCCGGTAGGCACCGTCATAGTCTTGAATTTGATAACTTAGAAAAGCCGAAGAGAACAGAGCGCCACGGCCATTTTTCGAACCTGGGCTGAGACGATAAGAATTATAGTAGGCGCCGATTGCCGCCTGAAACTCACCCGATTGTGTCGAAGCTTTGGCCAAAAGCATTTGAAAGTTAAAGTCATTTTTTAATTCTTCATAGCGCTGAATCAAAACTTGCAGAGCTTCGTCTGGGTAACCTTGCATTTCGTAAAAACTGGCCAACATCAAATCGGCGTGCACCTTTTCAGCAGGCCGGGCGTGGGCGCGAATCGTATCTATTTCTTGGCGGGCCTTTTGGCTCGCGCCGTAAAGCTGCAACGACTTCATGCGCATCTGTATTTCTTTATCAGAGGCCGCGCAACCGACACTGACGCCGTCGACTTTATTGTCGGGTAACTCAACTGACCAATCCTTCAAAAGCGCATCGCCGGCATAGCGCGAATAAAGTTTCCGCGCCCAACGACACGCGAGATATTTACGATTCTCTTTGATCTCGACACTCATTAGGCGCCAAAGAACTTGCGGATAATTTGGAGTGCCACGCCAGCGTCTTTCTAGGTATTGCAACTGATCGCGAGCCTTAGCCATTTTGCCCGATTTCATCGAAAGTTCGCTCATCTCAAAACGCGTTAAAAACATCACATTCTGGGCCGGCCGGCCATCGAGCGATTTATTGTAAGCCTTGAGAGCCTCGTCAGTTTTGCCTTCTTCTTTAAAGGTATGCCCAATGAGATAATAAACATAAGGCGCATTTGTCGTGCTGAGCTTAAGCGAGTGCTCAAGGTGTTCGCGCGCCTCAGCGAATTTTTTGAGTGTTAAGGCCCAATTGCCAAGAGCCAGGTATTTGAGATGAAGATGATCGGCGGTGATTTTTTTGTCGTCCGCGGCGACGAGCTCGGCGTAGGCCTTATCGACGTTACCCGCCGTAGCCATTCGGTTGTACTTTATAAGCTCAAGCTCTTGGGCATAGGCCGGCATCGTTGCTAGCGGCATAAACGCGAATTGAAGAATTAAAAGTAACTTGAAAACATTGGCCATATTGTTATTCTCGGCGGTGCCTGCCAATCCGTTTATCGGATTGACGCCTGCCGGAACATATTATTGCGTGAGCTTTCGTTGCTCTGCCAGAGTTTTCATTCTAAGCTTTGCACTTCTGCCGCAAGGAGTTGAAATTATGGCCTCGAAAGCAAAAACCATGTTCGTATGTCAGAACTGTGGCTCAGAGCGCCCTAAATGGGAAGGCCAGTGCCGCGATTGCAACGCCTGGAACTCTTTAGTCGAAGAAAAGGTCATGGCGGCTTCTAAAAACCCTCGCTCCTGGACAGTCGGAAGCGATGGCGCCGCATCGCAGACCGTGCTGAGCCTCGACTCCGAAATAGAAATTAACGAAACCAGCCGCTGGAACACCGGCATGAATGAACTCAACCGCGTACTGGGCGGCGGCCTCGTTGCCGGCAGCTACACCTTGCTTGGTGGCGACCCCGGTATTGGCAAAAGTACTCTTCTTATGCAGATGGCCGGTCAGTTGGGTAAAGTCGGCCGCAAAGTGCTTTATGTTTCGGGCGAAGAGAGCGTCGAACAAACCGCCCTACGGGCCCAACGCCTCGGAGTAAAATCGGCCGCTGTTAAAGTCGCCGCTGAAAGTCGACTCAACCAGATTTTAAATTTAGTTGAGAATGTGAAACCCGAAGTGCTGATCGTTGATTCAATTCAAACTATTTATCTTGATGACATCCCGTCAGCCCCGGGGACTGTTTCGCAAGTGCGCGAATGCGCGGCTCGGCTGATGGCGGTCGCTAAAAATTCGAAGGTCGCCGTTTTCTTGGTGGGCCATATCACCAAAGATGGCAATATTGCGGGCCCCAAAACCCTCGAACATATGGTCGACACCGTTTTGTCCTTTGAAGGCGATGCGAATTATCAATTTCGCTTATTGCGTGCACAGAAAAATCGTTTTGGCCCAACCAATGAACTTGGCGTTTTTCAAATGAGCGGCCAGGGCCTTGAAGAGGTCAATAACCCTTCTGAGTTATTTTTGGCTGAACGCGGAGAAAGTCTTGTCGGCTCAACAGTTTTTGCCGCTGTCGAAGGCACTCGACCGATGCTCTGCGAAGTTCAAAGCTTGAGCTCGGCCTCATACATGGCCATGCCCCGCCGAACCTCTCTCGGGTTTGATGTGAATCGCGTGCATCTTCTGACCGCGGTGCTTGATAAACACCTTGAGTGCGATTTCGCGCGCCATGACGTCTTTGTAAATGTCGTAGGCGGGCTAAAAATTTCTGAGCCCGGAGCCGATCTCGCCATCGCTTCAGCCATGATGTCTTCGATTTCGAATAGCACACTGCCTGCCCAAACAATTTTCTTTGGCGAAATCGGTCTGACGGGCGAAGTGCGCGCTGCCACCATGGCGGTCGAGCGTTTGCGCGAGAGTGAGAAATTGGGTTTTACCCAAGCCGTTTTACCGGTGGGTAATAAGAAACACGTTGAGAAAGTTTTGAAGTCTTTGAAAATTCGCCTGCATTACATTAAGCACATTAGCGAATTATCAAAATTTCAAGGCCGCACGACGATACCGGTTGCGACGAACACCGCGAAGACATCGCCAGCATCTCGAAACGAAAAGCCCATTGCTGACTTTTTCACTGACTGAACGGCGACCAATACAACTGCGCTTAGTTTCCGATAAGCAACGGCCAATAGTATTTTACTCCGTTGAGTGTGGAGACAATCCAAACAGGCTCTGCTGACCAATAGACATCTTGCCTTAATACGTGGATTGTCATGTGAATCGTTGAGCCATTTGATCCGGTCGTTGAATCAAATGAAAAACTGAGATCGGCGCCATGAGTGTAGGTCATATTCGGATCTTCGAAGGCCGAAACCGTCCAATTGGCTGATGTTGGCGCATCGCTAAAAAGCTGAAGCGCAATCGTTCGGCTCGAACCAACCGCAATGGTGACCCCAGAGGCCGTGATGGGCGTCGAGCTGCTCGAGGTCGGGTCGTAGTAGCTAACCGTATCGGTGAGAACCGGGATTGCATTAAAGTACACCGCCCCAACCGGGGTCGGAACACACGGGTTGTGGCCAGCCGCTGCGGCGACATTCGACCAACTTCGTTGAATTGAGTACCCCAAGGCGACGGGAGTGTAGATTGATGACTGAAAGAGTTCGCACATGTCGCCGACCTCGAGGCCCGGCATGTAAACGCCCCAATTGCTGTAGCTTGAAGCAAGACCAGCATAGGCCGGGGCTGAATTGACATACGGGTCAGTGAGCGCCTCAACAATTTCATGGCTCGTGGTGGTGGTCATAGTATCGGCACTGCTCAGGCCCGGAAAGTCGAAACAATGCAGAATCACCGCATAAGCGATTTTCTTGCCCGAAGAGCCATCAACGTACTGATCGTGAAAACCGAGAACCCCTTGCTTGCAAAAATCACCGGCCGCCGTGGCGGTTGATGACACAATAATAGAGCTCGGAAACATTATAATATAAATCGTTTGATCATCGGCCGCGCCCAAGAAGCCCGTACTAAAGTTCGCACTAATATAGGCCTTAATCGCTGTATCGCTAACGACTGCAGGCAAAACCCCAGTTGTAGCATTGGTAATTGAAGTCGTCGGAGTAGTAACCGTGGGTGCACCAACTCCATATTCAGAAACCATTTCTGTAAGTTCAGCTGAGGCGGCAAATGCACTCACCATATTTTTGAGAGGCGTGCCTAGTGAGTCTTCGGTAAAAGTAATGACTTTAATTTTGGGTGTGGCAAGAACCGCGCCCGCCGCGGTTTGTACTTGCGGGATGCCAACATGCGCGCCCATAACAAAGCCCGCCCCACTACCCGCTTGAGCCAGCTCGGGTGCGGCTGAGCTAAATTGCCAACTGATACTGGCTGAGCTCGACGATGAAGACATTTTTGAGCCGCAACCGATTGAAATCGACATGAGACCGACAATAGCCGAAAAAATAAAAGACGCTCGAACACGCATCTCAACTTATCGGCCGATTCGACTGCGCTTGAGAGTGGGTTTTCTCAGCTTGAGACACAAAATGACTGACTAAATTTCGAACCTCACAGTTTGAAATTTACTGTCAAACCTATAGTCAGAGCCTCCCCCGCAAATGGTTTCAGCAACTGTCCCGCTACTTCTGACAGCCGTCCGTGTGACTGAAACTGTAATTCAACTAACTGCGCCCGCCCTTATCAAGCACCAAGTTGTAGCAGCCAAGCGATCAACTTTGACAAGAATCTCATCGTTTTTAATTAAATCAAGTATGGCCTGTACCTCGCGGATTGAACCAAACGCAATTTTGAAAAAGCGCTTCTGCTCATTTTTCTCAAATTTGCCAGAACCTTCAGCTAAGTTGAGCACAATACTGAGTGCGGCTCTATTTAGCTGAGATTTAATCTCACCTTTCAATGGTAGTTTTTCGCATTCGGCATAGACTTCTTTCGCTATTTGGTAACATCTGAAATTCGCAAGCATTTACTTTCTCCTTTTAATAAATTTATTTTCTAGCCCGACCCCTTCGGGCTGCGCAGCAGGGGCTAGAAAATAAATTTCTTAAAAGGAGAAAACCAAAGTGAAAAACTTCAGATGTTACCAAATAGCGAAAGACCTCTACAAACAAGCCCAATTAGTACCGCTAAAGGGTGAACCAAAAGATCAGCTCATAAGGGCTACATTAAGTGTATGTTTAAACTTAGTAGAGGGCTCTGCGAGGCCAACACAAAAAGATCGTCGAAGATTTTTTTATACGGCTTTGTCGTCATTGCGAGAGGTGCAAGCCCTAATTGTTTTACATGAACTCAATGGTTTGGGTTGCGCGGCCGATATGCTAGGGGCTCATGTTTACAAATTGATTATGGCGGTAAAGACGTGATTCTTCCGGGTCTCGGCCCCCGCAACAGGTTTCAGCAGCTGTCCCGCTACTGTGGGCTGCCGTCTGTGGACTGAAACTGTTTTTATCCACAATTACTTAAGCTAGAAGCTGTCGAATGCCCGCAATATGTGCCAGAAGGTCTTCGACATCGTGCCGAATTTCTTCCATCGCATTTAATTGCCCGCCAAGTGCTTTCACTTGTTTGGTGTCACGCTTCAATTGTTTAAGAGCGGTGCGAGCACCTTCAATTGAAAATCGATCGCGGTAGAGCAATTTTTTGATCATAAAAACAAGCTCGACGTCTTTTTTGAGATAGACGCGTTGGTTTTTGACTGATTTTTGTGGGTGAAGCTGGTCGAATTCGGTCTCCCAATAGCGTAAAACGTAGGTCTTAACACCAATAAGGTCAGCAACTTCGCCGATTTTAAAGGCCAATTTGTCAGGGATTGCGGCTAAATTACGCTCGAGTTCTGCATCGTAAAGGGTATTTGAGAATTCACGAACAGATGGGGCGTAGCGCCGCTCATTAAATACTTCGTAGACTCCGTCTTCGCTCATTTTCTAACCCCTTGTTGCCGTATCAGTGGTGATCTAATCGACTGATTTAATCGACTGATCTAATCGTCTGATCTAATCGTCTGATCTAATCGTCGTCGTCTTCTTTAATATTGGTCACATCTTCGCCATTCAAGATGGCTTTTAGAACTTGGCTCGGGCGAAAGGTTAGCACACGGCGAGCGCTGATTTTAATCTGGTCGCCGGTTTGTGGGTTACGGCCGATACGTTCGTTCTTAGCGCGAACGACAAAGTTACCGAAACCTGAAATCTTCACCTTCTCGCCTGAGCAAAGTGTCGTTTTCAATTGGTTGAAAACAAGCTCCACAAGTTCTGAAGCTTCTTTCTTTGAAAAACCAATTTTTTGGTAAACCTTTTCGACTATGTCTGCTTTGGTGACCGTAGACTTTTCGTCTGCCATGATGTGCCCCCTCTTACTAAAAAGGCTATCAAGTCTTTGATAACTTTCAAGTTTTGCTTAGATGCTGCACCGCAGCCTTAGGGCTTAAGTGGCTTCCGATGGCCAATCTATGGTTGAAAACACCGTAATGGTGTCTACATAAGCTACCAAACCAGCTCATGGTGCCGTTTCGGCCAATGGGGAGTTCTTCGAATTATGTATATGTCGGCTCGATATTCGATCAAATCGATAGGTTAGCCCAAGTGCGCTGATGACGACTGAGAGGGCAAGGCCCGTCCAAATCCCTAAATAACCATAGTGAAGGGTGAAGCCGCAGCCGTAGGCCAGAGAAATGCCGACCACCCAATAGGCAAAAAACATCCAGGCTGTTGGCACTTTCACGTCGCTCATACCGCGCAGGGCGCCGACCAAGACGCATTGGGTGCCGTCAAAAATTTGAAAGAACCCGGCAATTACAAACAAATCGCCCGTGATGTGAATGACATCCAGATCGCCAGTAAAAAACAGAGGTAGAACGAGTCGGCCAAAAAATAAAATCAGCGCGCAAATAAAAGTCACAGCGAACGACAGATAGAGCGAACTAAAGCCAATGACTCGAGTGGCGAAGGGGTCTTTTCTACCCGTGGCCTCACCGACCCGTACACTTGTGGCGATCGAAATGCTAAGCGGGAACATATAGAGAAGGGCGACCAAGCTCATAACGATTTGATTGGCGGCGAGAGTGCTCGTGCCGATCCAGCCCATCATAATCGCGACTGCGTAAAAGGCACCTGATTCAAATAGATATTGAAAGGCACTCGGGGCGCCAATGCCGAAATTTCGGCGAAAAATGGCCATCTCGTAAGTGCGGCCCCAGAGGCCACCGATATATTTTTTATAGCGTTCATCGCGAACGATTACGATAAACAAAATTATAAGCATCACCCAGCGAGAGATGAGGGTTGCAATGCCAGCGCCAGCTAGGCCCATTTCGGGCGCGCCCGAATGGCCGAAGATGAGAAACCAATTGATCGTGGTGTTTAAAATGACACCGAAAACAGTGATGAGCATCGGAGGCAGGGTGATTTGCAGCCCGTCTGAAAATTGCCGAAAGGCATTGAAAAGAGCCAGTGGCAGCAGCGACATCGAAATATAGTGTAAAAAACTATGGGCGTGGGCGGTTACGTCGGCCGGCTGGCTAAAGAGCTCAAGGTGTTGATTCAGCAAACCGAGGGCCAACATTAGAATGAGTGCGATCGTTAAGTTCAGAACAAAGCCGTGCCGCAAGATGCGGCCCGCTTGGCCCCCACCGTTGCGACCGACGGCTTGGGCCACCAAAACTCCAATATTTGTGGTGAAGCCAAAAATAATCACCAAAGGGGCCCCGCAAAGGCTATTTACGAAGGCCGCGGCAGCCAATTCGACGGTTGAGTGATGCCCCACCATGATTGAATCGATAAGGCCCAAAAACTGCTGCCCCAGCAGCCCGAGGGTGAGTGGCCAAGCAATTTTGAGAGTTCTGTTAAGTTCGCGCGCTAAAGTTGTCATTTGGATTTCTTTTCGTGATAATAAGAACCCATGAATTTGCCCGATTCGACCCCTTATTTCAATCGCGATTTGAGCTGGCTTAAGTTCAATGAGCGAGTTTTGCACCAAGCTCTCGATAGTCGAGTGCCGCTGCTCGAACGCGTGCGTTTTTTGGGCATTTTTTCAACCAACCTAGATGAATTTTTCATGAAGCGCATCGGTCACCTGAAGAGAATTGAGGGGCGCGCGATCCCGCAGGTTGGTACCGATGCCCTGCCGCCTAATCAAATTTTGAAATCAGTTCGCGAAGTGATTGTTAAACAAATCGAAATGCGTCGGCAGTGCTACGAAAAACATCTCTTGCCAGATCTCACCAAGCAAAAAATCATTTTTTTAAAATGGTCTGACTTGACTGAAGAAGAGAAGGCGTCGGCCAAAGACTATTTCATGAGTAAAGTGTTTCCGGTGCTGACGCCGTTGGCAGTGGATAAGTCGCACCCGTTTCCGTTTCTGTCAAATCTCTCAATTTCTCTTGGCATCATGCTATCTCGGCCAAAAAACAATGAGACACTTTTTGCTCGAGTTAAAATACCAGACGTGTTGCCGCAGTGGGTGCAGATCCATATGAGCGGTGATAAGGGGTATCGGTTAATTCGCCTGCTCGATGTGGTCGCGGCGAATTTAAGTGAGCTCTTTCCGGAAATGAAGATTCAAAACGTCATGCCGTTTCGAATCACCCGAAACGCCGAAATTAATGACACTATTGAAGAGGAAGATATCGAAGATCAGCTGGGCCTGGTTGAAGAAGAATTGCGTCTTCGTCGGGTCGCCAAAATCGTGCGACTCGAGTACAACCCGGCCGCCGACGATTCGATGCTTAATTTTTTGCGCGACGAGCTTGAGCTTAAAAACGAAGATCTTTACCCGATTCAAGGCGAGATCAGCTATCACTCGCTCAATGAAATCGCCAATTTAAATTTGCCGCAGCTAAGATATCGCCCCTTTACGCCGGTCAAGCCGCCCGCCTTGCGCGACCCGGCGGTTAATATTTTTTCAGCGATTAAGGCCAAAGACATTTTGGTGCATTGCCCATTTGAAAGCTTTACGGACAGTGTTGAGCGATTTATTCGAGAGGCGGTCGAAGACCCCGATGTGCTCGCGATCAAAATCACTCTTTATCGGGCTGGTGAGAACAATCCGATTATTCCGCTTTTGATCACGGCCGCCGAGAAGGGCAAACAGGTTGTTTGCGTGGTTGAGCTCAAGGCGCGATTTGACGAAGCTCGAAACATTCGTTGGGGTGAGATGCTCGAAGAAGCGGGCGTACACGTGGTGTATGGAGTGGCTGGTAAGAAAATTCATTCCAAGACCATTTTGGTTATTCGCAAAGAGGGTGATTCATATTGTTTTTACTCGCATGTCGGCACTGGCAATTACAACCCAGCTACGGCGAAACTCTACACCGATCTCAATGTATTTACCGCTGACAAGCGTATCGGCAACGAGTTGATTGAGGTGTTTAATTTTCTCACCGGGTTGAGTCTTAAAAAGAATTATCAAAAATTAATGGTGGCGCCGGTCAATATGCGAAAGCGTCTCGTGCAATACATTAAAAAAGAAATTGACCTGCAGAAAAATGGTGAGGGCGGTTATATTTTAGCCAAAATGAACAGCCTTGAAGATCAAGAAATGTGTGATCTTCTTTATCAAGCCTCGCAAGCTGGAGTTAAGATCGATTTAATTGTAAGAGGTTTTTGCTGCCTAAGGCCAGGGGTGCCCGGGCTTAGTGAAAATATTCGCGTAATGTCGGTTATTGGGCGGTTTTTAGAGCACTCGCGGGTGTTTTACTTTCGGAGAGGGGCCAAAGACCCACTTGGCGGGCGATTTTACATTGGCTCTGCCGATTGGATGTATCGTAACTTAAATAATAGAATTGAAACCGTGGTGCCAGTGGATGAGCTAGGTGCGACAACCTATATTTGGAATTTGCTGCAAAAAATATTGAACGATCGATTTCAAACCTGGGATCTTCAGCCCAACGGCGAGTATATTTTGCGCAAGCCTGAGCCGGCTAGCGATAAAGCCACAGCTCATGACGAACGCTCGATACATGATGAGTACATGCGTCTTCATGAGCAAAGTGAGTTGAAGTGAAGACTTTGATAGTCGTACGCCATGGCTGGGCGGGCGATGCCGCGCACTTTGCTCTGGAGGGTGGCCTCAACGACGATCGGCGCCCAATTGATAAGCGCGGGCGACGAGAAGTGCGTCAAATGGCAAAGGGCCTTCGGTTCGTCTTTAAAGAATGTAGTGTAGTGGCAACATCGCCACTGGTTCGCGCCCACCAAACGGCTGAGGTATTGATCGAGAATTGGCCTCGGGGCGAGAAGCCACAGTTGATCGAGCTCAAAGAGTTACGACCCGCCACCGCACCAGAGGTCACTTGGGCGGCTCTTTCGAAGCTCAAAGCCGCCGATGTAGTGACGATCGTTGGGCACGAGCCCCATCTTTCAAAGTTTCTCAGTTTCATGTTGACCGGTGACACCCAGCATCCGCTACCTTTAAAAAAGGGCGGAGTGGCCGTCATTGAAATTAAATCTGCGGACAAAAGGGTTTTAAAATGCTTGATTCAGCCAGCCCAACTCATAAAAATTCGAAAAAGCTGATGTCGAAAAAGTTTTTATCAAAAAAATCGGCAAAAGTGCCTCGATTGATGTCGCCGCTTCGTCTGGCGGTCATCGATCTCGGGACAAATTCTGTCAGGCTTGATATCTATCGATTAACGCCAAAGGGTAACTCGCGGTTGTATCGCGGTAAAATAATGATTCGTTTGGGCGACGGAGTTTTCAAGACTGGGCGCCTAACGCCTGAGGGTGTCGAACGCGGTCTTCGGGCTTTCGTGAGATTTCGCACTTTGATAAAAGAGCACAATGTCGATGAGGTCATTGCCATCGCGACGAGTGCGCTGCGCACGGCCAGCAACACCCGTAAGTTTATCGATCAAGTTTATGAAAAGACCAAAATCCCGATTAAGGTTATCAGCGGCGCCGAAGAGGGGCGACTTATTGCGCGCGGTATTTTGGCCAATTATGATTTGCCCAAAGGTGCATACGCGCTGGCTGATATTGGAGGGGGCAGTGCCGAAATATCGGTCGGCCGGGGGCAGAGGATACTAATGGGGCAGAGCTTTCCGGTGGGGGCAAATCGACTGCAGCAGGTTTATTTTAAAAATATTCCGCCGCAATTTAAAAAAGGCGAGCTTCACCCTATACTCGCTTTGCGACAGCACTTAAAAGAGGTTCTCTATCCGCTCACTCAGCTTCGCCCGAAAATTAATGTGGGGCACCTAATTGGTTCGAGCGGCACAATTCGCACGGTGGCGCGTATTATGAAAAAAATAGGGCGCAGTGGGTCTCCAGTTTATCGCAGCGACATCAGTGCTCTTGTCGCTGAAATGCAGTTGATGACTCGTGAGCAGATACGACGCCTACCTGGTCTTGAGCCGAAGCGTGTGGACATGATTTTATCAGGCGCCATTTTACTTGAAGAAATTATGATCGCGCTTGGAGTTCGCACCCTCGAAACCACAGATCTGGCGCTTCGCGATGGGATATTAATCGAGGCCCTGCGACGTTATCGCTAGCACATGGCTGCCGGCGGGCCCCAGGGCCTGGCGCGGGGCGCACTTCGTAGAAAGTAGGCTGTGACTTTATAAAACGTAAAGCATAACTGTGCAGCTCGCGAGCAGCACGCCAAACCATGGTATAGAGTAGTCTTCAAATTGTTTAATAAAATGAAAAAAGGCCCAGCCGGCAATAAACTCGAGTAGGCAGTTTGTAAAGTTGGCTTTGGTAAATTTCATCGTAAACATGTTGCTAGTAAAGCAAGTGATTGCCCAGAGCAGTGCGCTCACCGCAGGGTGAAAGTACCGATTGGCGCGTAGTAACGGTATCAGAATAAAGCCATCAAAAATACGCATGCGAATCAACCCTAATCTTGTTGTTAATTCTATCGGACTTAATTAGTCTATTTACATGAACCACTACTGGCTAGCTGTGATTTTAGGTATTGTTGAGGGGCTCACTGAATTTCTGCCCGTGAGTTCTACTGCCCATCTTCGACTGACCCAAGCCCTGCTCGGTGTTTCTCTCGAAGATGAGTATTGGAAGATGTTTTCAATCGTCATTCAGCTGGGTGCAATTTTATCTCTCTTTGTTCTATTTCGTACGCGAATCTCGACTTTTTTTAATTTCAAAAACGGTTTGTCACCTTTACTTAAAAAGATTTTGGCGGCCTTTGTGGTGACCGCGGGGCCGGCCTTTTTAATGACCAAGATAATTGGGCATAATCTTGAGAGTCTAACCGTGATGGGCTGCGCGCTGCTCGTTGGCGGCGTCATAATGATTGTCGTTGATTATATTTGCCAAGCCCCCCGCACGATTAAAATTGATGACACCTCTTGGGTGCAGGCGATTGGTATCGGCATCGGTCAGATTTTTTCAGCCGTGTTTCCGGGCACTTCGAGATCGATGGCCACGATCGCATCGGGGCAAATTCTGGGTATGTCTCGAGCCTCGGCGCTTGAGTTCTCGTTTTTACTTTCAATACCGACCATGATGGCGGCGACTTGTTACGACTTGCTAAAAACACTCTACCATTCAAATGGGGCCATTCTTCATACCTCGCAAGAGTGGGTGCTGCTTGCCATCGGTTTTGTCATATCGTTTTTTGTCGCGCTCGTTGTGGTGGCCTGGTTTCTTAAGTGGGTGCGCACCCGCGGGTTTTTATTATTTGGTGTTTACCGAATTATTTTAGCGATTTTTGTTCTGCTAAAAATGGCGTAACGGGGAGTGTGGGCGGAGAGCCCATGCTTCATACTTACGCCAGTGGCCGCCGTGTCAGAATCAAAAACCACATTCGCCAATCAGAAATAAATGACCAGAGAGGGTAGGTGAATGTCGCAGGGCGATTTTTTTCTATTTTGAAATGGCCAATCCATGCGAACGCATAGCCAGAGATAACGGCCGCTAGAATAATCCAGCCATTGTGTTCAAGGGCCGCTAGAGCGAGCAAGGCCAGGCCGAGGCTCGTACCGATAAAATGCAGGCGACGATTAAGAGCATTTTTGTGTTCGCCAAGATAGAACGGCCAGAATTCTTTGTAAGTTTGAATACGCTGCATCTAGAAAGCATATCGTTTGCGATGAGTAGAGATCAATCTGGTCGAGTCAGTATGGACCAATGGCCGGGTATCGTAAAGTTTTCTCGTCCAAAGCCGATGTTTTAAATTATGAAATACATCAGTGTCATTTTGGCCGCGACCGGCTTGGTCTTTTTTGCTGTCAATTCAAACGCCGCAGGGCCAGTTAGGCCCGAAGTGATTATTTCAGGCGACAGCTGGTCGACGTTGCCGTGCTTTTTTGGCAGCGTTCAGAGTGCATTCTCAAATCGTCGTCTTGAAGTTGATATTCATGGCTGCCTAAAGACTTCGCACATTGGCGCCCGCGCAGATAATTTTAAATCCTACTCGGCATATGGTGAAACCCTAAAGCATCTTAGGGTAAACCCAAATGCCAAGGTGGTTTATTTGAGTCTCGGTGGCAATGATATGTTTAAGTTTTGGCGCAAAGATATGTCGGCCAAAGAAGAGGATGATCTTTTTGTCTATATTCGCAGCTATATTAAAGCATTCGTTGATGATATTCACCGCGTGCGGCCCGATGTGTGGGTTTTGGTTTCGGGTTACGACAATGGTTATCTCTACGCCCAAAACCCTTTTAGCGCTTACCGCGAAATCTACGAGCACATGGGGCGGCCAACGGCCACTGAGGTCAACACGGGTTTTCTTCGTTTCGCCAAAAGCCTGATGGCTTTGCGCGGTGATCACACTGAGTATCAACACCACATTGGGCTCATGCACTACTATTACGGCGCGCCTGAGGCTAACATTCCGGCCTTTAAAACATTGGTGCCAAATTTAATTTCTTCGCTCGACGACCCTGCACGAGCAGGCGGAGTAACTTCTGCGCGAAACAACAAATTAGCCATGGCCCATATTTTTAGTTACTTTTTCGACCCGCATCACCTGCGGCCGCAGGGGTTCATGAGGCTCTTTGAACACGCTATTGATATTTATATCGGTGGGTGGCTCAAGGGTTCGAAATACGACGCGCAAGATGCGGCGGCGATTGGCGATCTTGTTGATGGCGAGGTTTCAGCTGATACTGAGGCCCAGGGCGCCGATATGGCACAACGCGAGTTCGGCGGCCAGCCCTAGGTCGTCAACTTACCAAAATAATTTCGCACTAAATCGAAGCGTCGACGAACCGGGCGCAAGAGGCTTAGATTGCGAGTCAAATGGTCAAGGGCAACGACGAACCACTGGGCCCGCAACAAATAAAATATCAAAAAGGCGATGCCGAGCGGTCGCAGCGAAATCCAAATTACTTTTGAAAGAGACTCTTTTTGCACAAAAAGAAAAACCATTGTCAGGGCAAACGAAATAACAAATAGAGGCTGGCGTAGATCGCGCAGGGCCCCGCGCCAGGCAGAAACGGGCTTGCGGTTGGTGCGTTCGCTCATGACGCCGATCGCGTTCGCGCTACGCGCGCGATCTTGCCAACGGTGAACAAAGGCGAGCCACTTCGAGTCATCGAGCGGCTCTAACCAAATTACGATTGCGGCAGCGGCCAGGCATTTCAAAAAATAGAGGCCTGCAATGATTGAGAATACGGTGGTAAAAACATTTGCGCCCACAAAAGGATAGTCTTTGGCGAGACGGTCTTGATAAAATTGTAGCACCTGTGTCAGTTCAGCTAGCCCGAACGAAACCAGAAGCGTGACAAAGGGCTGGGCGAAAGCCCAGGTCGAAAGCAGTGCAAAGCCCAAAAATTGCCCGAGGCGGCGACGGCCGCCGATGAGTACCCCGAGCGCAAACAGCAAACCTTGCATCACGATACTCAGCATTGGCCCCAATTTCTTAGATGCAGGCGAAAGGCTTTTCAGCGCCGAGGCGACCCCGGCAATTTCGTAGCAGGCCAGTGCCGCGCTCAACCGAGACGGCGCGCGCGAACTCGCCCGCGCAAGAAACATGCCTTCGTTGAGAGAGAGCAGATGCCCCCCAAAGGGCAAATGGACGGCGTGGATGGCCGTGCCCATGGCAACCTCAACAAGGGCGAGATGGGCCGCGGTGGCGGTAATGTAATCCGGCGCGACGACATCTGAATTGTTTTTGGCCAAATCTTCGTTCATGATTTTAATTGTAAAAGAACGACAGGCAAGGAGGCAAGGTGAACACCAGCGCACAAACTTCAACGACCGTGCAAGTCACGTTTGAGCTGAATGAAAAATCAGTGACAGTGGACGTTGACCCATCAACTCCGCTGCTTTGGGTGATTCGAGATCACCTCAATTTAACCGGCACCAAATTTGGTTGTGGCATGGCTCAGTGCGGTGTTTGCACCGTGCATATCGATGGCGTTGCGACTCGAACCTGCGTGACCCCCATTGGTTCGGTGGCTGGGCGAAAAGTTCAAACAATCGAAGGTATTCACGACAAGGTCGCTCAAACTGTACAAAAAGTTTGGGTTGAAGAAAACGTTGTGCAGTGTGGTTACTGTCAATCGGGTCAAATTATGTCAGCCGTTGCGCTATTGCGTTCGAATCAAAAGCCCACAGACAGCGACATTGATAAGGCCATGGGCGGAAATCTCTGCCGTTGTGCCACTTACGCGCGCATTCGGCACGCTATTCATGTGGCCGCTGAAAGAATATTAAAGGCTTAACAAAAAACAGATGAACGCAAAGGGGCCAAGATGGCGATCGAAAAAGATATAAGCCGACGCGAGTTTATAAAATCCTCAACAGCCCTCACAACAGGTCTTGTGGTGTCTTTTTATTTGCCGCGGGCTGACGCTAAAATTGTCGATCGATTTGAGCCGGGCAATGCTCAAGATAAATTTGAAGCCAATGCTTTCGTGATTGTAAAAGGGGATGACACCGTTGTGGTGCTGTCAAAGCACCTCGAGATGGGCCAAGGCGTTTACACGGGGCTTGCGACCATTGTGACTGAAGAGCTTGATTGCGATTGGTCGAAGGTGACGGTCGAGGCGGCCCCGGCCGATGCTTCGCGCTACAATAATTTGGCTTTCGGGCCTGCGCAGGGCACAGGCGGTAGCACTTCGATCGCAAACTCTTGGCACCAGCTGCGCGAAGCAGGGGCTACTGCACGAGCCATGCTTATGATGGCAGCGGCTAAGGAGTGGTCGGCGCCACTCGCCGATATCGTCACATCAAATGGGCAGGTCTTTCACCATAAATCTGGCCGAAGTCTGAGTTATGGGCAACTTGTTGAAGCCGCAAAAAAGACGACGGCTCCGAAATCGGTAAAACTGAAAAGCAATCAAGATTTTAAGCACGTCGGGCAAAACGTAATTCGAAAAGATGGGGCTGAAAAAGTAAACGGTAAAGCAATGTATGGTATGGACTTAAATCTTAAAGATAAGGTTTATGCTCTCGTCTTACGTGCGCCGCTCTTTGGTGCCACTTTGAAAACATTTGATGATGTAGAGGCGAAAAAAATAAAGGGCGTTCGCGAAATATTTAGAATCCCACAGGGCGTCGTCGTCATTGCTGATCATTTTTGGCCAGCCAAAATGGCGCGAGATAAAATCCTCGCTAAATGGGATGACGAAGAGGCGTTGCATAAATCCACAGCCGATATACGCGAAGAATATAAAGAACTTTTAGGCAAGTCGGGTGAAATTGCCGCCACGCACGGGGCTTTGGCAAAAAGCAAAGAAGACGCCGTTCAGACTGTCGAGGCGACTTACGAATTTCCGTTCTTGGCTCACGCGCCAATGGAGACCCTCAATTGCGTCGTGCAACTTGAAAAAGAAAAATGCACGCTATGGACAGGTGACCAATTTCAAACCGGCGATCAAATGACGGTCGCCAAATTAACAGGGTTGTCGCCACAAAAAGTAATTATCAATACGTTGATGGCCGGCGGCAGTTTCGGCCGGCGCGCCAACTCGAAGTCGGATTACATTGCCGAAGCAGTTGAGATCGCCAAGGCAACAAAAACCAATTCGGGTCGACCCATTCATGTCATTTGGACTCGTGAAGATGATATTCGTGGCGGTTTCTATCGACCATTTTTCATGCACGAAGTCTCGGCGGGCTTGACCGCCGAAAATAAAATCGCCTATTGGGATCACCGCCTGGTTGGCCAATCAATTATGGCGGGCACCGCTTTCGATAAGGGCGGTATTGACCACACCTCAGTCGAAGGGTTGTCGAACCTCGCCTATGATACCGAAAGTTTGCAGGTTGAACTGCAATCACCAAAACTTCAGGTGCCCATATTGTGGTGGCGTTCTGTTGGCCACACACACACTGCTTTTAGCGCGGAGACCATGATCGACGAACTTGCTCATTTGGCGAAAATCGACCCTGCGCAATTTAGGTTAATTCACTTAACTAAACACCCTCGTCGCCAAGAGGTGCTAAAGCAGGCGACATTGATGGCGAATTGGGGGCGTAAATTGCCGGCCGGGGTCGGTCTGGGAGTGGCCGTCCATGAATCCTTTAAGTCGTTTGTTTCGCAAGTCGTGCAAGTAAAAGTGAGCGGCAAAACCTTCAAGGTTGAAAAAGTTTGGTGCGCCATCGATTGTGGCATTGCGGTCAACCCAGATAACATTAAATCTCAGGTCGAAGGGGCCATTGGTTTTGCGCTCTCAGCGGCGCTTAACGGTGAGATTACACTTAAAGACGGTCATGTCGAACAAAGTAACTTTCATGATTATCGCCCAATTCGCATTCATGATATGCCCCAAGTTGAGGTGCATATTATGGCCAGTGAGGCTGACCCAACTGGGGTGGGCGAGCCGGGCGTACCGTGTTTGGCGCCTGCTCTGGCCAATGCAATATTTGCCGCCACTGGCAAGCGTCTGCGAAAGCTGCCGCTGACATTAACGTAAAATTTGCGACGCAACGATTGTGACGTCAGGATTTGCTTCATGAGCTTAAGAGATTCGAAAGACTTGGTTGAATTTTGGCGCGCTGAGAGTCGCCTGCTGCGGCCACCATCGGCGCCGGAGGCACTCGCACCCGCGACAACGGCACCATTCATCTTGGCCGAAATCATCAGCACCGAAGGGGCGACCTATCGCAAAGCCGGAGCAAAAAAGATTATTGCGGCAAGCGGTGCAGCCAAAGGCCTTTTGAGTGGTGGCTGCCTCGAGGGAGCAATCGTGCAAGAAGCCCTGAAATTCTTAAATGACGGGGGCGCAAGCATTGTGTTGTTTGATACAAGCAACGAAAGCGATCGACTGCTCGGTTTTCAAAAAGGCTGTCACGGTAAGATCAGTGTCGCTTATTCAAAGCTGCCGTTTTATGAAGACGCTGAGGCTCGCAAAATTTTCAAAGATTTACAGGGCTCGCGTCGGCTGGTTATTTTCGGGTGTGGCCCTGATGCCGCCCCGCTAAGCGAGCTGCTCGGGCAGATGGGCTACCCGCATATTCTGATTGATCATCGGCGAGATTTCGCGCTGAAAGAAAATTTCACCTCCGCACTAGCGGTTATGCATGAGGCCCCGGGCACGTCGGCGCGCCACGTACAAAACGATGACGCCGTTTTGCTTATGTCACATAATTTCGAGGCTGATTTACATATCATGGTCGGTCTTGCCGACAAGAAACTATCGTATATTGGGTTTCTTGGCCCACGCGAGCGGTATCGGCAGCTCATTTCAGATTTGCCCGCATTTATGAATCAAGCGTGGCCCGAGCGCCATGCGGCCGTTTCGCATGCCCCCGTTGGTATAAAAATGCCCTGCCGTGACCCTCACGACATCGCTCTTGCCATTGTCGCGGAGCTCACCACTCTTGATATTTTTGGAGTAAAAAATGGGCTTATGTTCAAGGCCGGGTCGGGCGTTGAGGGTTTAGCCCAAACCGTGCCGAATTGCTCTCTCTAGGTTTCAAATCTGCGAGCAGTCGTAGGGCGCAGCGCATTAGCCAAAGTCATTTTTGTCGCCCAATTCTTGATTTTACCGTCGTAGCCCCTTAATTTAAGGACTTCGCAAATTACCCTGATGGGGTGTCGGCAAGTTGGTAAGCCAACAGATTTTGATTCTGTCATCCGAAGGTTCGAGTCCTTCCACCCCATCCAATTTAAACCGCTGCAAGGCGGTTTTTTTATGCCTTCGAGTCATCAAGAAAATCAAATAGTTGCAACCGCACCGTCCAGACTGAGATTGAATTCCTAAGCTGAAACAAGTGGAAATAACCGGATTTGATGTCAATGACTACAACTCAGTAACTACAAATTCAAAATCACTACGTTGAAGAACTACAACTCCAATGAGGCCCACTTATAAAAGGTTTAAGTTGGAGAATTAGTAAGGATGTTGGCTATGCACTGGATGATAAAGCCGAGGATAAGAAGAAAAATTCCGATCGACCGGAAGTAATAGTTTTTCTTTCCGTGCGTTTTGAACGTCGCACTTCCTCCACCCCAGCCTGAACCAGCAAGCAAAAATAAGTCCGTAAGTCCGTTTGCTAGACACCAGCCACCTAAAATATCCAAGACGTAACCGAGTGTATAAATATTGAGAGTAGAGTTGATAAACGATGTCGTTTTCCAGAGTGTCCACAACACAATGACCAAGCCAAGGCAAAGTGTCGCCTTGAGCACGAAAGATATCTTTTGGCATCGGCTGCACCTTCGCCAATTCCATTCCTTTTCAGAAATTTCCAATTCGCAAAAGCATGACTCGCAGTTATCCCAAACTTTCCGAGATCGCTTATTTTCCATTTCCCCAGGTTTTGGCGGCGGCGTATACGACATAGATAAAATGTTGAGGCAGTAAGACACTTGAGCCTGGCCGAAAAAACTGGTCCAGTTTGACTTTCTAGGGTCCAGTGTCAAACTAGACCAACGGAGGGTCATATGAAGCAACGGTTCACGGAAGAGCAGATCATAAAAACACTCACACGCATGAAGCGCGGTGAGAAAG
>CAILEP010000024.1 GCA_903833275.1 uncultured Bdellovibrionales bacterium | reverse complement strand
GTCGGGCTAGAAAATAAATTTCTTAAAAGGAGAAAGTAAATGCTGGCGAATTTCAGATGTTACCAAATAGCGAAAGAGGTCTATGCCGAATGCGAGAAACTACCATTGAAAGGTGAGATTAAATCTCAGTTAAATAGAGCCGCACTCAGTATTGTGCTCAACTTAGCTCAAGGTTCTGGCAAATTTGAGAAAAATGACCAGAAGCGCTTTTTCAAAATTGCATTTGGTTCAATCCGCGAGGTACAGGCCATACTTGATTTAATTAAAAACGATGAGATTCTTGTCAAGGTTGATCGCTTGGCCGCTACAACTTGGTGCCTGATAAAAAGGGGCCCGCAATAAGGGCCGGCGCAGTTAGTTGAATTACAGTTTCAGTCCACAGACGGCAGCCCACAGTAGCGGGACGGTTGCTGAAACCAGCCGCAGAGGCCGAGACCCGGTCTAGTTAATTATCCACAAAAAGAAGAAAGAGGCACTCTCGATTTCACTACAAAATCAGTTGTCAAAATAGTCGACGTCTCAAAATGAGACTAAGGGCACCAGTTACAGTATAAGCCCTCACTCCCCCACTTTGGCTCGGCATCACCTTTGCACACTAGTTGACTCCGTCAAATGGCGGCACTGTGAACCCGACAAGCATTTCAGTCATGGTTGATGGCACAACGATCTCGTCTTCTGTGCTTTCTTACAGCACCGCCGCAGGCGACGTTCACATTTCAGACCCAGCAGCGGCCGGCCATGCTGGCTCGAACATCAATATTTCGTACTGCACACAATAGCCGCCAAACGCTTCAGGCTCTATTCCTGGAGCGGCCCGCGCGCCGGCCCCTAATCTAGATTTTTTGTATATTTTTTTTCGTTTCATTTTGAGAATTTACTGCAGCTTGACCAGGGCCCAGCCGATATCTTCTTGAGACAAAGAGGCCTAGAAGATGATGTCACGTTGGAACTCATTTAAAAACCAATACAAGCCACGACTCAGCGAACACCTCAGAGCATGGGGGCCCAAGTACCTCATCTTTTCTGTGCTTATTCTTGCTATTGGCGGTTTTCAAAATTGCTCAGATCACGTTTCGTTTAAATCGAGCGCGACTGCGATGAGCTCATTAAATGCCAATGGCCCAACTGGCAGCCTTTCTCTCAATGCCGGTGCGCCTTACACCAATAATCAAACCGTCAGCGCAGCTATGGTAACGACAAATGCGACCGGTTATATGTTGGCAAATGACACGTGCCCCGCGATCAAGCCCGACGCCAGTCAATTTTTGCCGCTGCAACCCACCACGAATTGGGTTTTGAGCGATCAAGACGGCCAGGCTTCCGTTTATCTTTTACTACTTGGCGCTAACAACGTGATTTCTGATTGCCTAAAAGCACAGATTACCCTCGACCGAAAAGCTCCCGACATTTCGTTTTCGAATACTCCGCAAAAGATTACCAATTCGTCGCTTGCCTATTTCGGCATCTCAGCCGCCGATAGCGGCAGTGGCTTGAAACAAATTTACTGCCACCTCTCGGGGCAAACCGATTTTACACCTTGCACGCCCACCACCAATTTAGTCGGGATTGCTGAAGGCACAGTTTCATTTTCGGCTTATGCGGTCGACAATGCGGGCAATACTTCTGCAACAGTCAATTATTCATGGCTTGTTGACCTGACGGCCCCGACCGTCGCTATAGCGATGCCAACACCGGCGCCGGTCATCACGATGAGTTCGGCGACAGTTTACTTCAAAGGCGACGACGGGCTCGGCAGCGGGGTCGCCAGTTACAAATGCAGCCTCAACGGCCAAGATATACCGATCTGCAACTCACCAATGACCCTTACTGGCCTGCCTGATGGCCCCTATACCTTTTCGGTAGTGGCCATTGATCACGTGGGCTGGGCTTCGACCTCGGCCATTGCGCAATTTACCATCGACACAAAATTATCGAGCGATTTTCAAGTGATCGGAGTCACCGGCGGCGGTGATACAAAAATTGATAACTATCTTACGAACCTCACGACACCAATTCTGAATTGGTCGGCTTCAACTGGAGTTCAATCTTACATGGCGACCATTCTCGATCTCACCGGCGCGACAACGGTCTGCGGGCCCACCAGTTTTGCAGGCACGCTGACTTCGGGGCCTATGGATGCCACTTGTAAGTTGCTAGACAATACCAAATACCTGGTTCGAATGTCGGCCTTTCGAAACGGCCTCGAGAAAAAAGCCGCAGACTTTATTTTGACAGTTGATGCCACCGGCCCCGTCATACAAATTACATCACAAACAATTGCGGATGACCTGCAAACTGCCACATTTAATTTTACGGTCACCGACATCGGTTCAGGAGTGCAATCAGCGACTTGCTATCGCATCTACAACACAGACATAAGACAGGACAGCTGCACCGGCCTCACAACTATTAATTATACGGCGCTCGCCGTCGGCAATTACTCTTTTTACATTACGGCCATAGACAATGCTGGCAACACGTCGCAGTCGACACTTATCAACTTCACCGTTCACAGTATTGTCTGCGACCCTTTTCATTTAGTTGAAGGCCCCTGCCAAAAAGGTCTGCGCGCCAATCTCTATTATGCATCAGCCGCCGATCGAGCTCTCGGTAATAGTTATTTAGGCAGTACGCTTTACAACTCCGTCGGCAAGTTGATCTCAGGTGGTCTCAAATCTATTGCTATTATTTACTTGCCTTTTTTAGATGTGCGCCTTCGCGCATTCACCGATGGCTTCGCAACCACGACAAATTCTTTCTTGGCCGATGACTCTGGCCAAAAATTAGACGAGTGGTTTGCCCTTGAGATGACGTCATTTTTAAAACTGTCACCTACTGATAGCGAGGGCTACTACCAGATTATTGTGGCCTCAGACGATGGTTCTAATTTTTTAGTCGACCCAAATGCCACTGGCGCCTATCAGACCTTGATCAACAACGACGGCGTACATAGTGACCGTGTTGGCTGTGCTGCTAAGGGCGCCGAAGTCCATATGACAGCCATTACACGCCTGCCCATCAAGATTCAATACTACCAGGGCCCACGCAATCAAATTGCGATGTCGATCTTCTGGCGCCTCGTGCCCTCTGCCGGCAGCGCCTTGAGCTCGCACTGCAATTATGCGAGTTCGTCTAGCACTGACTGGTTTGGCGACACTACGACGACACCTGCAAAGATCGGCATGTACGATCAGTTGGCAAACGAAGGCTTTGTTTCACCCACTAATCAAAATTTCGTATCACCTTAAGACAATTCAGCACCGGCCCGCGTGCTGAATCTATCTCTTACGCTCGTAGGGCCAATCGACGTATATATAAAGACATCATCGAAACATGGCCTTATACGAATTTAATGCCTCGTTCGTTGACACTGTAAATCAACTGGCCAGCAAAATTGAACTTTGACCCAATCTGGCTCTTCGTGGCCGCCTTTTTCATGGCACCCCCTTTGCAATTCCAATCCCTGTGGGGGCATTATGACAAATTCAAAAAATTCTCTAGTTAAGAAAAGCCAACAACAGAACTCTCTGTTCAAAAACAGAGCGCGAAGTTTTGCTAAACTGTCGATCTTCTCAGTGGCGTCAGCAATGATTCTTTTGTGCTATCAAAACTGCAGCAGTGGCGTTAGTTTTTCGGCAGCCAATCTTCCGTCGACAGATGGCCCTCAAAACGTCCCGACTCCGGGGCCGACAGGCACACCTCCGCCATCCTCAATAAGCGCCTCACAAATTTTTAAATTTGGCCCACTGACAAACAAAATAGACATATTAGTGGTCGATGACAATTCAGGCTCGATGGAGCTTGAGCAAGAAAAACTCGCGGCCAGTTTTAACGATTTCACTAGCAGCTTAAACGGGGTCGACTGGCAAATTGCCGTGACCACAACCGATGTAAGCGGCTATTCAGGCGATACCAATGTGGCCAATGATGGAACTCTCAATTACGAAGGCTTTCCGTCAGCAATGGGCCGCCTAATAGGCCCCGCTGATTTTTACACCTCTGTCAGCAGCATGATATTTGGCCCCAATTTTATCATGAAACCATCGGTCGCCAACGTCGCTTCAGTGTTTGCGTCAGTTGTACAACGAACAAACACCAACAAAATTTACCTCGAAGGGGCCGGTGACGAGCGCGCCATTTATGCCGCCAATTTAACAGTCAATGGCTTTAATGACCCTAATGTTGCCAAAGGTTTTTTTCGCCCAGACGCCAACCTCGCCATCGTCATTCTTTCAGACGAAGACGAACGCTCGTGCGGCGATGACCCAAGTCGCACCGATTGCAGTGATGGCAGCGAAGTTAATTTTGAGGCATTGGATAAACCACAGTCGCTCGTCGACAACGTTGCGAAAACTTTTGGCGGCACCAAAAATTTAATTGTCGACGCCATTTCGATAATCCCAAATGATAAAAATTGTCTCGCGTTGGAGAACACAAATGCCAGCGGCCTCGGCACCGGCGGTAAATACGGCGATGTTTACGCCTCGCTTGTGAAAATGACCGGCGGCAATATGTACTCGATTTGTGATGTCCTCACTCCAGGCGCCTTTACCACTGACCTGACGTCCATCAGTAAATCGTTTGCGAACAACGTGAACCCGCAATCGCTCGCGCTTAACTATATGCCGGCTCAAGCACCCGAGATTCATATCGCTGCGGCCGCGGGGGCTTCGGTCGACAAGACACTCGCGTGCAGCTGGGCCTCGAATACACAGCAAGTTAGCTGCAATAAGTACCCAGCCAACACGACCATCACCGTTTCGTACTACCATTACTAAAACGAAACTTTTGAGGCCTAGCCGTTCTCGCTCTTATTTTACCTACCAAATCATTGCGTGCGAACGTTGACCGGTGTGGGCTCATCGCCCACACTTTACGTTCACCCTAAACAGACAATATTTGGAGGATCAAAATGAAAATCGTATCTCTATTCGCGATGGTCGCAGTCGCTGGCCTTTTTGCCAGTGGCGCCCAGGCCGCCGTTTATAATGTCGACTCTGCCCACAGCACCGTCGGCTTCAGCGTCACTCACCTTATGATTTCAAAAGTCACCGGCCGCTTCGAAAAACATGAGACCGCTTTTAAATTCGATGAGAAAACCGGAGAACTTTCTGACGTCAACTCAAAGATCGACCTCGATACGGTCAACACCAACGAACCGAAACGCGATGGCCACTTAAGAACGGCCGATTTTTTCGGTACGCGCGATAAAGAAAACAAACTTCAACCAGCAAAGCAATGGATGACCTTTAAATCAAAAGGCACGGCCAAACTTGACCTCGCTAAAAAGGCCCCGGTTAAACTAGCTGGCGAATTAACATTAAACGGCATTACAAAGCCCGTTACTCTTGAAGTCACTTACCGCGGTTCAGTTAAAGACCCCTTTCAGCCCGGAGTAACCAAAGTTGGTTTCGAAGCCGGCACCAAAATCAATCGCAAAGAATTCGGCCTCGGCTGGAACAAAACCCTTGAAACAGGTGGCGTCATTGTTAGTGACGAAGTCAGCATCAATTTAGAAGGCGAAGCACAGCCCGCCGCCGCAGCTGCAAAAAAATAGTCGCAGCGAGTACTAGACACGTAATTGATCTCGTATTATTCGATAGGGATGACAAAACAAATCATCCCTATCGATCACCAAGCCCCGCTTAACCTTGAACAACTTATTCTGAAGAACCCAACACCTGTTGGAGAAAGCGTCCCTTTCGACGTCCTGTTTGTTGGGGCCGGCCCGGCCGGTCTTTCGGGCGCCATCCATCTCGCAAAACTAATTAAAAAACACAACGAAGCGAGCGCCTTACCGGCTCTTGGTGAAATTCAAATCGGCGTGCTTGATAAAGCGGCCAACGTCGGTGGCCACACCCTGTCGGGGGCCGTAGTCAACCCCCGCGTATTGCGCGAGCTGTTTCCGGAACTCAAAGATTCAGAATTACCCCTTAGAAAGAAAGTCGAAGAAGATAATGTTTTTTTTGTAACCGAAACTTCGCACTTTCGCCTGCCGACGCCGCCGACCATGCATAATGACGGCAACTACGTCGCGTCTGCCTGTGAAGTCGTGCGTTTTCTCGGCACTAAAGCCGAAGAACTCGGCGTGACGATTCTGCCGAGCTTTGCCGCCGAATCGCTATTGACTGACGGCAATGCCGTCACCGGAGTTCGCACCGCAGCCGCTGGCCAAAAGCGCGATGGCTCACCAGGCCCACAATACATGCCGCCAACCGATATCACTGCCAAAGTTACAGTTTTAAGCGATGGCACTCGCAGTTCGCTCGCACAAGCCCTTTACAAATGGAAAGATTTGTCAGGTGATGAGCCGCAAATTTACGCTCTAGGTGTTAAAGAAATTTGGCGAGTGAAAAAAGCCCCGCGCGCCGTCACCCATACCCTTGGCTACCCTGTGCCTCGAGATGCTTTCGGCGGCAGCTGGCTTTACCCAATGGCAGACGATATGGTTTCGATTGGCCTTGTCATCGGCCTCGACTATCGCTCGCACCGCCTCGATGTTCACAAAATGCTGCAACGATTGAAATTGCACCCGCTTTTTGCCCAATACCTAGAAGGCGGCGAAATTGTTGAGTGGGGCGCAAAAACAATCCCAGAGGGCGGCTATAAATCGTTACCAAAGAAAATGCACGCCGACGGAATTATCGTAACCGGCGATGCCGCAGGGCTCGTAAACGTGCCCGCACTTAAAGGCATTCACTACGCCATGCAATCAGGCGTTTACGCCGCCGAAACAATCTTTGAAGCTCTTAAAAATAATCCGCAGCAAACGACCTTAGCCAGTTCGTCGCTTGTAAGTTACGATCAAAAAATTCGCAGCTCTTACATTAAAGACGACCTCTACAAAGTTCGCGGCATGCGCCAGGCCTTCAAATCCGGTTTTTTTGTCGGCGGTGCAAAAGCCGGCCTTATGACACTTACGGGTGGATTGTTTCCGGAAGCTAGCCATGAGCACGAAGACGCTGCCGAGCCCAAAGAAATCACCGCCGCTGACAATTCTGCCGCTGGCGCAGCAGCAGCGGCCGCGGCCTCGGGCCCCAAGATTCAACAGCTGAGCAAAGTAGATGCGGTTTATCTCGCCGGCAATAAAACTCGCGACGACATCCCACAACACTTGACCGTGGGCGCCGATATTTCAGGTGACGTCGCTGATATGTACGCCGCTCTTTGCCCCGCCGGGGTTTACGAACGAAGCGGTGATAAGTTAGTTGTGAATGCGCCCAACTGCATCGACTGCAAAGCCACCGACGTGCTTGGCCCGCGCTGGCAACCTCGTGAAGGCGGCGCCGGCCCCGATTATAAGTTGATGTGATGAAATTGCGCTTTACGGGCCTCTTAATTGTTGCCGCTCTCGCTCTCTCGGGTCTTTATTTCTGGGTCGAACGCAAGGATGATATTTTGACAAACCATAATAGCTCTAATCACGAAGGCAACGAAACCATCGGCGCCGACAAGGCTTGGCGCGAAACCGTTTTAAAGTTTCATACCGACGCCGAGACTCGCCTGCGCGGGCCCGAGGGTTGGCTGACAGTGGTGGGCTTAACCTGGCTTAAGCCCGGCGATAATACCATCGGCTCAGACCCCAAAAACGCCGTTGTTTTGCCGGCCACGGCCCCAAAGTTTTTGGGCGTAATTTCTTTTGCAAAACCCGACGAGAATTCGAAAAGCCAAATGAAATTATTAACCATCGATGGCATTAGAATTGATGGAGTGCCCGCTGCCAAAATCGGTCAAATTGTCGAGTTAAAGGATGATGACCCTGGCGCTGGCAACACTGAAGCGAAACCATCCAAAATCGAAGTGGGCTCAGTGACTTTTTTCTTAATTAAACGAAAAAATGGCACCGGCGTTCGCATGCGCGATCAGAATTCAGAGGCGCGCCAAAAATTTGCTGGCCGCCACTGGTTTGAGCCCGACCCTCATTTTGTCATCGAGGCTGAGTGGGTGCCGTTCGACAACCCCAAACCATTTATGGTGCCCGACGTAATCGGTAATATTAACGAAGAGAAATCACCCGGCTATGCACGCTTCGAAATTGAAGGCCAGAAATTTGAATTGCACCCTACAACCGAAGACGACACCTTATTTTTCGTTTTTCGCGATGCAACCGCCGGCAAAGAAACTTACGGGGCTGCGCGCTTTTTGAATACTCCGCTGCCAAAAAACAATCGCCTCACTCTCGATTTTAATCGAGCCGTAAACCCGCCTTGCGCTTTCACCCATTACGCAACCTGCCCGTTGCCGGTGCCAGAAAATGTTATGAAAATTGCGGTCAGGGCTGGCGAACTGAAGCCACCAGGCTCAGATCATTGATGCAAGCTCTCAGCTTCGCGCGAGTCTGAGCGACGAACTGCAGATCGTGTTCAGGGCCCGACCTTGACCTCTGACCAAAGTTGAGTCCAAATTTGGCAAGACGCCATATTTTGTTTAGTCTGTATCTATCGATTGCATAGATCGTTAATGATAGATCGTTAATGAGAGAGGGGCCACTATGAGAATTCTAATTTCGACGGCACTAGTTCTTAGTTTAACTTCAATGGCCTACGCCGGCAACGCTTCTACGAGTGGCAGCGGCGGCATTTCGCTCGGCATTCTAAAGTCAGTTACGGCTTCAATTATGGGCGTAGATGATGTTTCAAAAACCTCAGCCAGCGGGTTCACCATCGATAGTAAAAGTGGTTTGGGCGGAGCAATTCTCGCCAGTATTTTACTCGCGGGCCCCATTGGTTTCACTGCGGGCGGGCTCTATTACGTACGAACTTGGACAGACTCTACGAGCGGTGTCAATACGATCAGCACGCAGACAACGACCATCCCGTATCTTGTGACTGTGCAAATGCCTCTTCTACATTTGGGTGTCGGCGGCTATTCTTCGACATTTAACTCGCCGTTTTCAGAATCAGGCGCGGTCAATTCTAACAACTTAACCGCAGCTTCTTACGGAATCGGCACGTCAGACGCAGGCTTCGCCGGTCTTGCCGGGTTAGAAATACCGTTGGGCTCGGCGGCCGCCCTCCGCCTTGATGCACTTTTTCTTTCAGGTGGCAAAAATTTGTCGAGTAATTTAAATAACAAATTTGAAGTCCATGACACCATCTACATGGTTGGGTTTACTATCGGCGTCGCGGGCACCGCGAGCGGTTCAGCTGGCGGCAGAACCAAATAGCTCTCTTTGCGAAACGCTTTGCCGTTGGTTCATTGATAAGCCGCTCGGGCCAAGGCCTAAACAGTCTCGAAATCTTTTAACTGCGCCTTCTCAATTTTTAGCGATGTATTTAGTTGCACGTGCCCGACCAATGCGGGTGATAAGCCCGCGCTTATGCAGTTGGCTGAGATCGCGACTTGCGGTAATCGGCGAGGTCTTGAATAGTTTCAAGCAGGTCTGAAGGTCAATGAAATCAGAAGAATTCAAATGGTTCATAATTTGAAGTTGTCGAAAATTAAGCTGCTCAATTTGCCCGACCAGTTGGCTTATTAATTCTGGTTTTGTGGCTCTTTTAATTTCTGTAAAAGCCGTGTGATTGATGACCTCTACCGATTCGGTAAACCCGTAGCCGTTTTCAGTGAGTTGTAGAAAATCTTTGAAAGGCCCCAGAAGCGTGCGCAAACGGCCGAGAGCCGTGAAAATCATTGGGTCGTGAATAGTAATGTCGTACTTATATCCCCACACGCGCTCAAGAAGAAATTCTTTGCTCACGTGCCTTTCGTTTTTAAGAGTTTCTATTATTTTACTAAGTGTTGGAGAAAGACCTTGGGCGATATATAACTGGCGCGCAAAATACAACGACATGACGGTCAACGAAGCAAAACGCCTTCGCGATCTCGAGACAGAAAACTCTCGTCTTAAAAAACTTGTCGCCGAGCTCAGTCTAGACATTGTCATGCTCAAGGATGTTAATTCAAAAAAGTGGTAGCCCCAAAACAAAAGCGCCTAGCGGCCGTTTACTTGGCTGACCAACACAAGGTCAGTGAGCGACACGCCGCTAGCGTTTT
>CAILEP010000023.1 GCA_903833275.1 uncultured Bdellovibrionales bacterium | reverse complement strand
GATCGCCGAAGATTTTTCTATACGGCTTTGTCGTCATTGCGAGAGGTGCAAGCACTAATTGATTTACACGAACTCGATAGTTTGGATTTCGCGGCCGATATGCTAGGGGCTCATGTTTACAAATTGATTAAGGCGGTAAAGGCGTGATGCCGCCAGGTCTCGGCGCCCGCAACAGGTTTCGGCAACTGTACCGCTACTGTGGGCTGCCGTCTGTTTGACTGAAACTGTAATTATCCCCAAATACCCCCACTAAAAGAATAAGGGACCAGCGAGAATGAAATAAAATCGAGAATGATTAAGGCGAGCTTTTTGAAATCTTAAGTGTCCACTCCGGAAACACCATTTGCTCATCTCGCGAACCGAGTAGTTCGTAAGCCACAAGGTTGCGCAAAACGAGTTTCACATAGTCACGGGTTTCGTCGTAAGGGATGTCTTCGATAAACTCGAGAGTGTCGCCGCGAAAGCGAGTTTTTAGCCAGGTGGCAATGGCGTCTGAGCTCGCGTTGTATGAGGCCACGGCCAAAATAATTTCGCCGTTGTATTTATCCCAAAGCTCGCGCAGGTGCGCCGACCCGATCGGGATATTGACAAACGGCTCATAGAGATCTTCTGGATTATGATACTGAATGTAATTCGCGTCGGCTTCGCGCTTTGCCACTTCGGGCAAAAGTTGCATAAGCCCGAAGGCGTCCATTTGACTGCGAGCTTGGGGGTTAAACGAACTTTCTTGGCGCATGATTGAATAGATAAATTCAGTGCTCACACCAAAGCGGCCGGCCGACTGGGTGACTGTTTCGTTATAGGGTGATGGAAATAACAACTGTGGATGGTCTTCAAGCAAGGCGCGGCGGTCAGGTGACTCAAGTAAATTGAGTTGATTGAACATCGCTAAATAGTTTTGTGAACGAGAATAAAGCTGAAATAGGCGAGACCAGCTATCAGTGTCTGAGGGGGCCTCTTTGCGCAAAGTCTTGGCAATTGAATCGAGATAGTTCTTGGCGATTTCAGTTTCGTGTGTGGCAATCAACCAATCAACATACGGGACATCAACTACGGCTTTTAATTTCTTGGTTAAATTGATCTCGCCGGTTGCGGTGCTATCGTCGCCAGTCTTTAATCTCTTCATTGGCAAGGGCAGGCCTAATTCGCGATGCGCGAGCAACCCATAGAAACTAAGTGGGTCGTCTTTTATAATATCTTTAAATTCGCTTTTTGCGTCGCTGTCTTTTTTATCGGCGTAAGTCTTGCCGAGCCAAAAAGTAATACGGTTGCGCTCGTAAGAATTTTCAGTTCGGGCCTTTAAGGCTTTCAATAACTCGATGGCTTCATCGTAGTTTTGTGCCTTGCGGTCATTCCACGCCAAGTACCAGCTCAAGCGATCTTTTATATTTGCCGATTCGATGGGCTCGGCCAATGCGCGACGAAACCAATCAATGGCGACTTTGAAATCTTGCTTTTCTTCAGACATTCGGCCGCGCATCCAATACACTTCAGCGAGCGAGGTGCGCCCTTTGGCCTTTTTTTCAATCTTAGAAAGAGTTTGGTCGGCCTTTTGAAGTTGGTTGTCAGTCCAATAGTGTCGAGCGAGCTGAAGTTCGGTGTCGACAAATAAATGAGCATCGGTCTGATTTTTTTTCGATTTCTTAAAGGTGTTCTCGACAAATTTCGCTAAATCTTCTGCCGTTTTGAGGGCCTCGGGTTTTTGCTGCTGAATTTTGTATGAGAGTCTAAGGCCGCGGTAGGCCTGCAGTTTGTCGTTGATAGTTAAAGTCTTTGAGCGAATGACTCGGGTGTAAAAGGCGCGGGCCTCGTCAAATTTTCTTAAATAGCGAAAATCGCCGGCAACCGACAAATAGTCTTTGGCTTTGGGGGCGGGCATTCGGCTTGGTGATAAATTGTAAATTCGATTTTCAATTTCGAGAGTTTTGTTTTTATCGCCGCCCTTCTTTGCAAGCTTTAGGGCTTCGTCAGCCAGCGCGACCTTCTCTTCTTTGCGAGTGCTCGATTTCGATTTTTTTAAAAAGAGTTCGATGAGTTTAGAACTGTCTTTTTTAGACTTGGCTTTTTCAAGCGCCACATCGACGGCCGCTTCCGTTAGCCAAGGGTCAAACTGCTCAATCTGAAATGTCTCGAGCCGTTCTAAAATTTGATTATCAGCGGGGCACACCTCGTGGGCATGCAAAAAGGCCACTCGTCGCAGCGGAAAGCGCATATCCTGAGCTAGCCGAGAAAAGTTCTCGCACGAAACGTTTTTGTCTTTTTTCATCCAGAGTTGAGCGCGGCGATAGTCGGCCCACCAGGTGGTATTGAGCGCAGGGTTTTCTTTGGCAATGCGATTGAGATAAATGTCGAGGCTCTTAAAATCTTTTTCGGCCGAAAGTTGATTGTTGATTGGCCAAGTAGCGGCATCGGGCGGCATAAATTCGGGGCTCATCGATGAAAAATTATTTTTCGTTGTTGTTGAGCAACCAATGAGAATTGTAAAGGCTAAGCAAAAAGGGATCAGTCTGCGCATTTATCAATGTTAGGTTTAATCTCGCCAAACGAATAGCGGATTGCGGTGCGCCTCAACTTTCGTCTGCGGCAGGCTCTCGCGGCTGTCTGCCGCAGGCTCGCGGCTGTCTGCGGCCACTACTTGGTGGGCACCACAATCGTGCGCGTGCCTTTACGCATTGAAACGGCGATCGCGACGCCGCTCGCCACGAAGCTGGCACCGAGATAGCCGCGCCACATTATGGGTTCGGGAGAAATAAAAGTGAGCCCAAAGTAACCAATAAGGGCAATAAGGGCGAGTGTTATGAGCGGGTTGATCGAAATAATCAGGCTCACCATAGAGGCGGGCACGCGTTGCAGGGCCTCGGCAAAAGCGCCGTAGGCAACAATGGTGTTCACTCCGAGAGAAATCATCAGCAGCCATTGCCAAAAATTAAGTGGGCGAAGTTCGTTGAAGTGGGCATTCGGAGTTAAGGCGATCATTGAGACAAAATAGATCACGGCGTTGGTCTCTTGAGGGGTCCAGTCGGCTTTGGCGATTTGCATTTTCTGAAGGGTCGCGAAAACCACCCAGGTGATGGCTGCAAAAAATATCCAAATGTTGCCGGCGATATAAACATCGCTCTTTTCGAGCGCGACCAGAACTTGATCCCAATTAAAGAGCGCAAAACCGCATATTGCCAGAGCAATGCCTGCGGCTTGCTGCCAGCAGAGTTTTTCGCGAAAATAAAAAACCCCAACCAACAAGAGGCTGAGCGGGCCAACCTGAATCATAATCTGAGCATTGCTCGCCGACGTAAGTTCAAGCCCGTGCATGTAGCCGAAATAATTGCAGGAGATAAAAAGACCAGCAAGTACAAGTTTAAGCGGCGGTGGCCAAAAAAGTTTTTTAAGCTGCCTTAGTGACTTCTCGCGCACCAGGCTTCGGTATACGTAATAGCCAACGAGCCCGACGGTTGCGGTAAAGAGACGAAACCAAATAATGGTGCTTGTTGAGGCAAAATGTAATGCGTATTTAAGCCCAATAGCCAAGACGGCCCAGCACAAGCCGGTGGTGATCGCATAGAATATACCGACTTGAAAGACGCTCAAAGACAGCTCAATTGTGGTGTGGGTTCTAGTAAGTTGTCTTGAAATCTAATTTATTGTCTTTAACGTCAACTGAAATCTCGCCACCCGACGCCAAAGCGCCAAACAAAATGTCGTCAACGAGTGCTTTTTTCAAATGTTCATCAACTATACGAGCAAAAGGCCGAGCGCCGTACTGCGGTTGATGCCCCTTTTGAAAAAGCCAGCGTATGGCCTCGTCAGTGACCTTGAGGTTGATTTTTTTCTTCTTAAGCTGGTCGGCAAGTTCGGCGACGAATTTTCGTACAACTTTTGTTAATAATGTTTCGTCTAGGGCTGCGAACTCGACGGTGGCATCGAGTCGGTTCAAGAACTCAGGGCGAAACTGTGTTTTGATCGCATCGATCGATCGCGCGGCCCCTTTTTCTGGCAAAACGCCGAGCGCCCCCTTCGAGGCTTCGAAGGCACCAGCGTTGGTGGTCATAATCAAGATGGCATTGGTGAAATCGGCGCTGCGACCATTGTTGTCGGTGAGTTTGCCGTTGTCCATCACTTGCAGAAGAATATTAATCAAGTCCGGGTGGGCCTTTTCGATTTCATCCATCAATACTAATGAGTGCGGGTGTTTGTTGAGCGACTCAGTTAGCTGACCGCCTTCTTCAAACCCGACGTAGCCGGGGGGCGAGCCGACAAGGCGAGAGACCGAATGTTTCTCCATATATTCGCTCATATCGAAGCGTAAAAACTCAATACCAAGATTTTTTGCAAGCTGCTTAGCCAGTTCTGTTTTGCCCACGCCCGTCGGCCCCGCAAAAAGAAAAGAGCCAATGGGTTTATTTTCGCGCCCGAGGCCCGTTCGCGAAAGTTTAATCGAGGCCACAAGCTTGTCGACGGCCGAATCTTGGCCAAAAATAACCGTTTTCAAATCTTGATCGAGGGTTTTAATTTTATCTTTGTCAGACGCTGAAATTGTAGCCGTCGGGACCTGGGCCATATTTGAGATCACTTTCTCAATATCTTTAACGTTTACAGTCTGGAGCTCTTCGTTGCCAGCTTCAATGCGCATTCGAGCGCCGACTTCATCCATCACGTCGATGGCTTTGTCGGGCAGCTGTCGACCTTGAATGTATTTTGCCGATAATTCGGCCGCCGCCCGCAAAGCGGCTGTCGTATAAGTGACATTGTGGTGTGTCTCGTAATTGGGCTTCAGGCCCTCTAAGATTTTAACGGTGTCTTCGACACTTGGCTCTCTCACATCGATGCGTTGAAAGCGACGGGCCAGGGCGCGGTCTTTCTCAAAAGTATTGCGATATTCTTTGTGCGTTGTAGAACCAATGCAACTTAATGTGCCGTCTGCCAAGTTTGGCTTTAAAAGATTAGAGGCGTCCATTGAGCTGCCGGTGGTGCCGCCGGCACCGACCACGGTGTGAATTTCGTCGATAAAAAGAACAGCTTTTTTATGCTTCTTAAGTTCGCCCAGAACGGCTTTTAAGCGTTCTTCAAAATCACCACGAAATTTTGTGCCGGCAATCAACGAGCCCATGTCGAGCGAAAAGATTTCGGCTTCTTTCAAGTTTTTCGGCACCTTGCCATCGACGATTCGTTGCGCGAGACCATCGGCGAGCGCGGTTTTACCGACGCCAGCTTCACCAATGAAAAGTGGATTGTTCTTTGTTCGGCGCGCCAGAATTTGTATCGCGCGTTCGATCACATCTTCGCGACCAATCAATGGTTCGCTGCGACCGGCTTTGGCCTTGGCATTAAGATTGACGGTAAAAGAATCAAGCGCCGATTGCGGTGCGCCCGCGCCAGGGGCCGCTGCCGCCCCGGTCGCTGGCCCGCCCGTTTGGTTCGGGTCAGTTGAGGTTTGCGGAGTCGTTGTTAAAAACGCACCGGCCCTTTGCGGAGGCACCCCATGAGAAATAAAATTGATGATATCAAATTGAGTGACACCGGCCTTTTCGAGAAAATAGACCGCGTGTGATTGTCGTTCGTTAAAAAGCGCCACAAGAATATAACCCGTGGTAACTTCGCTTTTGCCAGCGGCATGAACTTGGCCGGCGGCCCGCTGAAAGAGTCGGTGAAAGGCAATCGTGAGTTCTGGCTTCCAGCTCGGTAGGCCCTGAATAATCGCCGCATCAACGCGGGGGCATTTATTTGAAATAAAATTTTCGAGATCGGTGCGAAGGCCGGTTAGGTTGACTCCGCAGCCAGCGAGAATCTGAACGGCATCAGGGTTGTCGAGCAGGGCCAGCAGCACGTGCTCAAGGCTGACAAACTCGTGGTGGTTCATCGTCGCCAGTCGTACCGCTTCATTCAATGAGGTTTCTAGTCTTGGATTTAACATAAAAGGTACGCCGTAACTTTTTTCCATTTGCTAAAAAGCGACGTCGTTACTTACTCCTTCTCCATCACACATTTTAATGGATGTTTACTTTTTCTCGCATAATCGTTCACCACATAAACTTTTGTCTCTGCAATTTCGTGGGTGAATGTGCCGGCCACCCCTGACCCTTGCATATGCACTTGCATCATGATTTTGTTGGCGTCGTCCATCGTCTTCAGAAAAAATTTCTGCAGGACATGCACAACAAAATCCATCGGAGTAAAATCATCGTTTAACAAAATGACCTTATAGAACGATGGTTCTTTGGCTTCTGCCTTTGGGCGAACCAAGGTTTGCGTACCCGATTGATTGCCAGAGTCGCCTGAGTCGTCGCCTGAGTCGTCGCCACTCTCACCACCGGAGTCGGCTTTCACTGATTTCGATGCGGTCACTTTTGTAAACACCAACTTGCCTCAGCCTTAAAGATGTTGTCGAAGCCCAAAACGTCAAGATGCCGTTAGCGATAATTTTAACACGCCTCAAACAGTAGCGAACAGACCAGATAGAGAATGTCGCTAGCGATATCTTATATAAGTTACTGATGCGTGCGCATAAGGGCGAAACATTCGGGCGGCCCACCCAGGCGAAGGTCGAGCATAGACGAAGGTCCTGCTGCACCGATTGATTTCAACCAAAGGGCGTTCGAATGGCGGCCTTCTCATTATGCGACAATTTGCCAATGATAAATGGCGGTTTGTCTCAAATCGCGCCAACCGAACGTCCCGATTATGTAAAAATCGAGAACAAATTTGACGTTTTTAACAAATACTTTACACTTTTAGTCGTTGCGACTGAACGCGGTAGATGTTTGCCCCTCAGCTAGATTGACACTCAAGGCTGCATCTAAGACAGGTTGCCACTTTGGTTTTCGTTTTGTTTAAGCATTTAGGTGACCACATTCTAGTGTGTCACATTGTGAGACAAGCGGTCCCGCTGTGGCGAATATCTGCCGATGACAATCGTGATAATTGAAGAAGTAGAACGTCAACAATGACACTCGCAAGCGACCTCAGAAATCGCCAAGCGAGTGTGCAAAAAAAATGCGCAGTCTAAGCTGCGAGTCCTTAGGAGGATTTTAATATGATACGAAGTAACAAAAGCCAAGGCGGTTTCTCGCTTGTGGAATTAATGGTGGTCGTTGCGATCATCGGTATTTTGGCGGCTGTCGCCATCCCGAACTTTCAGCGCTTTCAACGTAAAGCTCGTCGCTCAGGCGGTATGGCTCTAGTTGATGCTGCGGGTACGGCCGAAGAAGCATTTAAGGGCGAATGGGGTCAGTATTCATCTGATTTCGTTGCGGCCGGTTTCTCGCCCGGTGGTGCATTGGGCTACCATGTTGGTATCGGTGGGGGTTGCCCTCAGCCAGTAGTTAATACATGGATGGGCGTGTACAATGCTCTCAATAACACGACGGCCGTACCCGCAGTTTGTACGGCGTCAACTGCAGCGACTTGTACTTTATTGGCGGCCGGTGCAGCCGGTCTACCTGGTATCGGCGCGGTTCCGGCTGGTACGGCTTGCGCAGTTGCAGCACCCCCGACCTATACTCTTGGAGCAGGCGGCTGGCTTGGCGGCGCGATTCAAGATCAGTTTACTATGACTAACGGTAAAGTTCTTGCTCAGGTTCTTGACGGTTTGAACTAATCGTTCGTTATATATAATTTAATGAAAGTCGAAAGCCGGGTTTGGACCCGGCTTTTTTTTTGTAAGATTCAAGAGTTTACTGACCGAGAAAAAAGTGTAAGAATATTTTTAGGTCATGAAAAAGCCAACAATCAGCTTCAAGCTTCTCTTCTTTTTTATTTTCACGATTATTATCGTCCTTAATTCTAAGATAAAATCGACAAGTGACGACAAGTCGGCGAATTATTCGCCGCCCGTTGAGATTAAATATTTTTTATTTGGCTACAATGAAGTCTTTGCTGACACCCTTTGGCTTCGGATCATACAAAACCCAGATTTGTGCGAAGTGCACCATATCCCGAAGGGTGGGCCGCGAACTGGCATCAATCGAATTGCCGACTGCACCAAGAGTTGGGTTTACCATATGCTTGATACCACGGTAGAGGTGGCCCCGCGGTTTCATGCCCCTGCTCAATACGGGCCTATGTTTTTGAGCGTGCTCGTCGACGATATTGAGGGGGCAACGCTATTATTTGAAAAAGTATTGCCGCTTTACCCAACCGACTGGCAGTTGTATTTTCAGGCGGGCACCCATCACTTGCGAGAAACCGGTGATTTTCAAAAGGCCGCTAAATACTATGAAGTTGCGGCGAAGAATGGCGCCCCAAAATGGGTTTATGCGCTTTCGGCCAACCTTTATAAAAAGTCAGGCCAAGCAATGGCCGGAAAAATCTTGATAGAACAGTTTCTCAAAGACGCGCCAGACGACTTCTACGGCCGCTCGCGCCTTGAAACGCGCCTCAAAGAAATCAACGAAGAGCTGGCAAAAGCAGAGGAATAACACCCGGCCTGTTTTCTGGTGGACAGTGCGTTATTGCTGAGTTTGCCTGGTGATGTAAGCCTCGCCCGTAGCCCTATGCTGCGCCGTCCACCAGAAAACAGGCCGGGTGTTATTGACATAGCGCGCGCTCGCCACATATTAACTCCGTTCGCGCATATTACACTCGATCGATGACAGGGCAGAAATACAAGGCAAAAATCAGGGCAAAAATGAGAGATTACTACGAAATTTTGGGCGTGCAAAAAGGCTCAGACAAAGACGTTATCAAAAAAGCTTATCGCCAATTGGCGTTAAAGTTTCACCCTGATCGTAACCCTGGCGACAAGTCGGCCGAAGACAAATTCAAAGAAGCGGCTGAAGCCTATGATGTGCTTTCAAATGACGACAAAAGAGCGCGTTATGATCGCTTTGGTCATGCTGGAGTAAACGGCTTTGGCGGCTCAGGCGGCGGCGGGCAGGGCTTTCACGACGTTAATGATATTTTTAGCGCTTTCGGCGATATTTTTTCTGACTTCTTCGGCCAAGGCGGCCCCGGTTTCGGGCCGGGTGGCGGTCGACAGCGCTCGCGCACTCGCGTTCGCCGTGGCTCAGATCTGCGCTATCGAATGGCCGTCGAGCTAAAAGATGTGCTGACGGGTGCTCAAAAAGAAATTCAATTCGAAACTGAAGAGAGCTGCAAAACCTGCACAGGTTCTGGAGCAAAAGCTGGCACCACCGCCGAAACTTGTCGCACTTGCGGAGGCTCGGGCCAAGTGGTTCGCCAACAGGGTTTTTTCGCTATGGCCACAGCTTGCGGAACCTGTCGCGGTGAAGGCCAAACGATAAAAGAACCATGTACCACTTGCCGAGGCCGCGGTCGCACCGCCGTCGAGCGCAAATTGAGCATACAAATTCCAGCCGGAGTCGACACCGGAACACAACTTCGTCTTACTGGCGAAGGTGAATCTGGCTATTTTGGCGGCGGGCCAGGCGACCTTTACGTCGAAATTGTTGTCGAAGATGACCCGCGCTTTGAACGTGACGGAATGGTGCTGCACCGAGAACTAAAAATTTCTTATCTTCAGGCCGCCCTTGGGGCTGAAGTTCCGGTCGAAACTCTAACCGGTGAAAAGCCAGTTGAAATCGTTTCGGGCAGCTATGATGGCGAAAAGGTCAGGATGAAGCACGAGGGCCTTCCGGGCCTAAGAGGGGCGACGAGAGGCGATATGATCTTGCATCTGAAGGTCGAGTTTCCGAAAAAACTCTCGAAAAAAGAAGAAGAATTGCTGCGCGAGATAGCCAAAGAGCGAGGGGTCAGCGTTGCGGGCTCAGCCGGCATGTTTGGGCGAAAGAAGTCAGAAAAGTAAGGGGGCATAGCCCTAGGTGATGGCCTAGTCGTCTTATATTAATATTGAGCATTAAGGCGCAAATTAAGACCTCAATCCAGCTTGACGGGTAAAAGTTAGACCACAGATTTAAATAGTAAGGTTCGATTTAGAAACAACAGGAGTACGTATGAACAAAATTATTGGTATCGATTTGGGCACGACGAATTCGTGCGTGGCAGTTATGGAGGGCGGTGAGCCCGTCGTTTTAGTTAATGAAGAGGGCGGTCGCACAACGCCATCGGTTGTGGCCTATACAAAAGACAACGAAGTGTTGGTGGGTCAGATTGCAAAACGTCAGGCCGTAACAAACCCTGAAAATACAATTTATTCTTCAAAGCGGTTTATCGGCCGCCGATTTGCAGAAGTGGGCGAAGAGATGAAGCTTGTTCCGTACAAGGTCGCAGCAAAAGGCCAAGACAGTGCCTTTGATGTGAAGGGCAAGGTGTTGACTCCTGAAGAAGTCGGCGCCCAAGTTTTGATGAAATTGAAGAAGGTAGCCGAGAACTATCTTGGTCACGAGGTGACTGAAGCGGTTATTACCGTACCGGCCTACTTTAACGATGCGCAAAGACAGGCGACCAAAGATGCCGGCCAGATTGCCGGGTTGACGGTTCGTCGTATTATCAACGAGCCCACAGCAGCGGCGTTGGCCTACGGTCTCGATAAAAAGAAAGACGAAAAAATTGCGATCTATGACTTCGGTGGCGGTACGTTTGACGTATCAATTCTTGAGGTTGGCGACAATGTCGTTGAGGTGAAAGCCACTAACGGCGACACGCATCTCGGTGGTGATAACTTCGATCATCGCATTTTAGAGTGGATGGTTGAAGAGTTTCGCAAAGAGAGCGGCATCGATTTGCGCAATGATAAAATGGCGCTTCAGCGCTTGAAAGAGGCGGCTGAGAAAGCAAAGATTGAATTGAGCTCGCGTGTTGAAACGGAAATTAATTTGCCGTTTATCACGGCCGATCAAAGCGGCCCGAAGCATTTGAACGTGCGTTTGACGCGCGCTAAATTTGAGCAAATGATTGACGATCTTGTCGAGCGCAGTCTTGAGCCGTGCCGCAAATGTTTGAAAGATGCGGGCATGAACCCCGCTGACATCGACGAAGTCGTGCTCGTGGGTGGTTCGACTCGTGTCCCGAAAATTGCTGAAGCGGTTAAGAAGCTTTTCGGTAAAGAGCCGAATCGCTCAGTGAACCCCGACGAAGTGGTGGCCATCGGTGCTGCCGTACAAGGTGGCGTTTTATCTGGCGAAGTGAAAGAAGTTCTACTGCTTGACGTAACACCGCTCTCACTTGGTATCGAAACCTTGGGCGGAGTAATGACGAAGCTTATCGACCGCAACTCGAGAATCCCGACTCGCAAATCACAGGTGTTCTCGACGGCGGCTGATAGCCAAACAAGCGTGGACGTCCACGTTGTTCAGGGCGAGCGCGAGTTCGCGCGCGATAACAAGGCCCTTGGTCGTTTCGAGTTGATTGGTATTGCGTCTGCTCCGCGAGGGGTGCCGCAGATTGAAGTGACTTTCGATATCGATGCCAACAGCATTTTGAATGTATCGGCAAAAGATTTGGGTACCGGCAAAGAGCAGGCGATTAAAATCACCGCGAAATCGGGTTTAACCGAGGGTGAAATTGATCGCATGGTGAAAGAAGCCGAGGCACATGCCGATGATGATAAGAAAAAACGTGAAGAGATCAATGCCATCAACAATCTCGACAATTTGGTTTACCAAACTGAGAAGTTGATTAAAGAAAAAGGCGGCGATCTTTCACAGACTGAAAAAATTCAAGCCGAAGCGGCGATTAATGATGCGAAAAAAGCTCTGCAAGATCGACCGCCACTTGATCAAATCACTACCGTGCTGAATGCACTGACCCAAGCGAGCCATCGACTTTCGACTTCGTTGTACGAGAAGTCGAAAAAAGAAGGCGGTGAGGGTGGTGGCGCTGAAGGCGGCGGCAGCGGAGCGGCCGGCGGCGAGGGCGCTAAAGCCGGCGGCAAAGACGACGTAATCGATGCCGACTACAAGGATGTTAATTAATACCCGGCCTGTTTTCTGGTGGACGCCGCGTTAGCGCGGTTATCGCCTTAGGCAAATAAAAACCCCAGCCAATGAGCTGGGGTTTTTGTTTTGGTGGAGCGCGAGTTTTTGTAAAAGTTTCTACCCAAAAGTGCTTGGCACCTTTTATTCGAAGGCCGGAAATATTGCGCCGATGGTAATTGAGTTTGGCGATTGGTGAATGTCGAAGCCAAGCTCAGCGGTGAAATCACATTGCTTGACGTCGGGGCTGCGATACCGCGAACCCAAAACAAGTTGAACCGGTACAAAATTGTCGCCGTTGTAAGACGCAAAGGCGAAGGGGAGTGCGGCATAAGGTGTCAGCATCCCAATGTCTGTTTCGAACGCTTTGCTCGCAAACGGAATCACACGAAGGGCCACTTCGCTGTGACTGTTGTAATGCGCATATTGACCGCCGACCGTGAAGCCAACAGCCGGTTGTTTTTCGAAATCCGGGAAGGGCACCCATTTTACATAAGCTGCGGCAACCATATCGGTAGTGCCCGCGCCAACTTCGAATCGTAAATTCATGTCGCTATTAAGCCCGCGATCGAAGCGGCCGATGGCGTTGACGCCGGTCGTGTCTCCGTGGGTGATAAATTGGGCTTCAGCGCCAAACCGCATTTCTTTCGGTTTTAAAAGATCACCAGTGTCTTGAACGGTGTAGTAAGCGAGTGCGGGTGCGGCGCTTGAAAGTACAGCGGCCAGGGCAATCAGTTTTAAAATTCGCATTTTTTCACCTTATGTTTTCGCCTCATTATGAGGAGTGTTGGGCGCCATTCAACCTCGCGCGAAGACGGCGTTCAGATTCGCTAAAAAATCTACCTAACAATGAAGGGTTTGACAAGGCAATGGGGGCCAACAAGAGAACGATCGAAAAACTGGCTAATGCAGTCCGGGCAACGTTTTTAGGCCGAAACCGAGAAATCATTTCACCATCGCCGGTTAGAAATTGAGGAGGGGCGCAATATTTTTCTAGAATCGCTGTAGGCCGTGTTATATGTCGCGGCTTAATGTCGCCACTTAATGTCGTTGCTTAAAGCGGTCCATTAAGACGGCCTATTGGGACAGTCGTATAAAACCACCTTACGGGAGGATAGTGAGTATGAACAAGCTAGCTCAGTTGCCGAAATTAGCAGTACGTACATTGACCGCAGTTGCCGCAATGATCGTTTTCGCTGGCCCAAGTTATGCTCATACCTGCGCACAACGTGAGGCCCAAGTTAGGGCGGCACTTACTGATATCGTGGCGCTCACTCAGCCGAGCCTTTCGCGCTATTGTTTGGCGCACTTGACGTTGGCAGTGGTGGGGTCAATTTATAATCCGCATAGTGCTTGCCCGCTTGAGATCGACGAAGTTGCGAGCGATGGCTTTTTGGTGAAAAAAGCCGAAGGCCAAGTGAAATGTAAGTACCAAGCCGGAGACATTATCAGCGGAGTTTTGACTCAAGACGCTGAAACCAACAATGCGATGGTTTACCTCGAAGAATAGTTTTGCTGAAGGGCGCGATCGCCCGCGCGATCGCCGGCCGATGGTCGGGCAGCACCCCAGTCTCGTGTTGCCAATGCCTGACGAGCCCCTGCCGCGCCCATTTCATTGCGCCATCCTAACGTCGAGCGAGCGTCGAGTTGTTAAATCCTAATTAAGCCCTAATTAATTCGCCTATTTGCGCCGTTAAGATACCTGGAGTATTTCTAACAGGGGCGTTCAAATATGATCCAAAGAAATTTCATCGTTCTACTTTCTGCTTTTTCAATCGCGAGCTTTGTACACATTGCTTCAACTTCTGGTGCTGAAATAAATGACTGCCAGTGCCCTAAACTTGCGTGCGAGGCGGATTGCGAAACTCAAACCGATCTTACGTTCTATTCTGAAAAATGTGCTGGTGGCGATCGAGTGAAGAGTTGCTCGCGACCGACGTGTATCCCGATCGAAGATGCTCCGCCAAAATGTAAGCTCGCGAAATCAAAAAAAACCGGCGGTGCAGCTGAAGTTGCGGCAGACGGTGCTGGTGCAAAGGTCGAAGCCAAGCCCGCGGCGGCTCCGTTACGTGTGATCGGCCGTGTGAAATTTGTAGAGCCAGACGCGTGGTTGACTCAGGCCGGTGGGGCGAAGACGGCCCTTTTGGTTGGCGTTGAAATTCACGAAAAAGACCGCATTGCGACGGCTGAGAAAGGCCGCGTGCAAATCGAATTTAGCAATACCAATAAGCTCAATATCACTCCGAATTCAGAAGTGGTGATCAACGAGGCAAGTGATTCGGCTCCGTCGGCTGAAAAGAAACGCATGGTGCTCGATCTTATCAAGGGTAAAATACGCAACAAAGTGAATGTGAAGTACGACGGCGAGCAAAGTTTTTACCAAGTGAAAACACGAGCGGCCGTGGCCGGGGTGCGAGGCACCGAATTTGTCGTGTCAGTTGAAGAGGGTGAAAAAGATTTTATTTCGAAAATTGAAACGCTTGAAGGCAAAGTTGAATTGTCAGATCTTTCGCATCTTCAGAAAACCTTTGTGGCTAAAAATGAAACCGCGAGTTTTTTGGCCGACAAATCGACGTTGCCGCCCGAGGGCGAGTTGGTCGCAAGTAACTCGGCTGATAATCTTGCTGCCAATCGCATCAAGGGTCGCTTTAGTGATGTGACTCCGCTTTCGGATGCGCAGATTCTAGACCTTAATCGAGTGACGCTGTTCGATGGCCCGAGCGCGCCAACGGCTGAAGCCAAAAGCGAACTGGCAAAAAATAAACGATCGGTCGAAGACCAAGATATGCCGATTTGCGCGGCGCCTTCGGCACGTCTCAACGAATGCGCCTGGACCTGTGAAAACAACCCGAAAAGCGAAAAGAAATGTCGCACAGATTTGGCCAACGTCACGTGCGTTCGACGCATTTGCAATGCCAACGGGCAGTGGTCTTCACCCACCCGCTTGCCGGCGTCGTTTCATGATTCGTGTAAGGGCACTGAGCCCGTTGTTAGATCTTGTGATTATTAAAATCCAAGCCTAATATTTTAGAGTGCAATTTATAAAAAGAACTCCATTTACGCTTGTCGCGGCGCTGACCTTTTTGGTTTCGCGTTTTTGTATTATCAAATTTTTTGGGCCCCATATCAGCGATATGTATTACTACATACAAATTGCTGAGCTCGCGGCGCAAAAGGGCCAGAAGGCTTATCAAGATTTTCTCTGGGGCTACCCGCCGCTTTCGCTCTCGATTATTTATACTCCCTATTTATTCAGACAAGACTTCGATGGCTATCGTCTGATATTTCAGCTTCTCAGTTTTTTGATCGACGGGGTGCTCGTTATTTACCTTGCGAAATTTATGGCCGAGCGACTTCAGCTTTCGGCGAAGGCCGTGACCATCGGTATTTGCAGTTATTCGCTGCTTGCATTTTTTCAGGCTCATCTGATTTACGAACGTATCGATGTTTTTATGGTGGGCACGTTCGTTGTCGCACTTTATTATATGAGTGACCCAAAACTCTCGAAAGCGATGGGGGCCGGTGTCTTAGGCGTGCTCTGGAAGGTCATGCCGGTTTTTTGGATGCCCGTGCTGGGCGTGATGCGATGGTACCAAGGCGGCATGAAGGCCTTCGTAAAGTCGGCCCTTATTGGCCTGATACCAACCGCCATTGTTTTGATTGGTTGGGACAGCTACGTGAACGGGCACATGTTTGAGATGCTCGGCATGCATTCAGCGCGTGGTATTCAGATCGAAAGTTTTTGGGCGTCGATTTTTATGGTCTGGAAGGTTTTGCAGCCCTCCGCCGCTATCGAAATTGCCAATAACAACGGGGCGCAACATTTGGCGGGCGCTGATTTGCCCAATTGGGTTGTTGAACTGTCAAAAGTTTTTGGTTTTATGGTTATGGGCGCCTTCTATGTACATTTTTTGGATCGAATTCGAAAAATAAAGACCTCGCGGCGTGCGAAGACATTTAACTACTATATCGGCGGTTACTTGGCGATGAGCGTGCCGTATATTCTTTTTGTTGCCACTCAGCGTGTGCTCTCGACGCAATATTTCACCTGGAGCTTACCGGCCGTGGCCATTCTTTTTGCTCTCAGGCCGCGTTGGATCGATTTCGTATTGGTGACCATAATTTATGCCGCCACCTCAATTGAATTCGACGGCATCACCATCGCGGGCAAATACTATGGTTATTGGGATTATGTCCACTTCAACCCCTTCATAACTTACGACATGGCGCTTAGAAACATATTACTTGTTATCTTTGCTGTCAGATTTACGCTACTTTATCGAGACTATTTCTCAGACGAGCCAAAGTATTTTGACTCGCCGGCTTTGGAGCGTAAAAAAGCATGACCTTATCCGACATTTCAATCAAGAAGCCAGTTTTTGCCTGGATGCTGATGGCCGGGCTTATCGTGTTCGGTGCGATCTCCTATCTTTTTATGGGTATCAGCCAGTTGCCTGATGTCGACTTTCCGGTAGTGACCGTGGCTGTGACTTGGGCGGGGGCTTCTCCTGATGTGATGGAGTCTGCTGTCGCCGATATTATCGAAAGTGCCGTTATGAGCGTCGATGGTATTATGGTTGTGTCTTCAACATCGCAACAGAGTCTGACTCAAATCACGATACAGTTTAATATTAATCAAGATATCAACGTCGCGCTTCAGCAGGTGCAAACCAAAGTTTCGCAGGCGACAAAAAACTTACCGCAAACCATCGACCCTCCGGTGATCACGAAAACGAACCCGGGTGATCAGCCGTTGCTTTGGACGGCCGCTTATAGCGACGGCGGAAGCGTTCGCGAGCTGGCGATCTTCGTGCGGGATCATTTGAAAGACATTTTGACTACGATTACAGGGGTGGGCGATGTCACCATGGGCGGTTACGTCGAACCGCAAATGAGAGTTTGGTTGCACTCGCAGAAAATGCGCGAGCGCGAAATCACCGCTCAAGACGTAATTGATGCAATTAATAGCGAGCATCAGCTGTCGCCAACCGGCTATCAAGACGTTGGCGATAAAGAGACTTATGTTCGCGTGCACTCTGAGTTTAGCAATGCGGCTGAGTGCAATAATCTGATTATCCCGGCACGATTGGGCGTGCCGATCTATCGAAAGATTCGTATTGGCGATGTTGCAAATTGCCAAGAGGGCACCGATGAGGTGCGCCGAATTTCGCGGTACAACGGTATCTTTCCGACAATTGGTTTGGGGATTATTAAACAGCGAGGCACCAACGCGGTTGCGATTGGCGATTTGGTTAAGAAAAGAATAAAAGTTCTTAATGATATTTTACCTAAAGGGATTCACCTCGGCATTGTAACTGACACCACTCAATTTATTCGCGATTCGATAAACGAACTGCTCTTCACGCTGATTATCGCGGTGTTGCTGACTTCAATCGTTTGCTATTTATTTTTGGGTTCACTCAGTTCGGCATTTAACGTTATTTTGGCAATCCCGGTTTCGCTTATTGGCTCATTTATAGTTTTGCGCGCGATGAACTTTACGGTGAATACATTTACTCTAATGGGCTTGTCGCTCTCGATTGGTATTGTGGTCGATGATGCCATTATGGTGCTCGAAAATATCACCCGACACTACGAGGCCGGTAAAAGCCGAGTTCATGCTGCCCTGATCGGCGCTCGAGAAATTACGGGTGCCGCAACGGCGGCTTCGCTTGCGATTTTAGCGATTTTCGTACCGGTTATTTTTATGGACGGCATTATCGGCAAATTCTTCTTTCAGTTTGGCGTGACGATGTCAGTGGCTGTGATGATTTCTTTGCTTGAGGCGTTGACCCTCGCGCCGATGCGCTGTTCTCAATTTCTGGCCGTTGGAGGCGGTAACGCCGCCACTCGCAAAGTCAGTGTATGGATGGATCAGCTGACGGCCGTCTACAAACGCACATTGATCAAAAGTCTCGAACATCGCTGGAAGATATTAGGTCTTTCGATGGCTCTTTTTATTATTTCGTTAATTTCTTGGTCGGGCTTGAGAAAAGAATTTTTGCCGCCGCAAGATCAGAGCCGTTTTCTTGTGACCCTTTACACCAAAATGGGTTCGTCTCTGCAATTTACTGATTCTATTTTTAAAGAAGCCGAAAAAGTCTATAAGGCGCGGCCTGAAGTCGAAAAATATTATATTGCCGTCGGTGGTTTTGGCGGAGGTTTGGTCAACCAAGGAATCACCTTTGTGACTTTAAAAGACCCGGGTGAGCGACCGGTGACAGCTCCGTTTAAAAAGCGGCCCAGCCAACAAGAGTTCATGGGTTTCTTGCGACAAGAGTTAAGCAAAATAAAAGGTGTCGATCGTGTGGCGATTCTTGATCTTTCGCTGTCGGCTTTTAGTGCTCAAAAAGGTGGGGGTTACCCAATTGAGTTCGTACTTCAAGGGCCCGATTGGGCGAAGCTTGCAAGTCTCTCTCTTGAGATGCGCAAAAAATTAAAAGAGTCAGGTTTTATGCCTGACGTTGACAGCGATTTTAACCCAAACATGCCCGAGACCGAAATTTACCCCGATCGTGAGAAGGCGCTTAAGCATGGCGTAAATGTCACGGCGATTGCCAATTCGGTTGCGGCCATGGTGGGTGGCCTTAAGCTTTTGCCGAATAAGTACACCGACGAGTCGGGCCATCGTGAAGATATTCAGATTAAACTTTCTCCCGAAGAAAATACCGGCACAGTTGATTTTGACCGAATTTGGGTTCGAAATGTGCACGGCGAGATCCTGCCGCTTAAAGATGTGATTGATGTTAAAGACTCGAGCACGCTGCTGACTATCACTCGATACAATCGTGAACGCGGCATCAGTATTTACGGCAATTTCGCCGTAGGTCGTTCGCAGTCGGATGTCATCGATTTTATAAAGAAGACCGCAAAAGAAATTTTACCCGATGGTTATCACGTCGTGCTCTCGGGCAGTTCGCAGGCGTTTAAAGATTCAATGCAGAGTCTTTTGCTTGCACTCGTGCTAGGGATTTTTGTGGCCTACATGGTTCTCGCCAGCCAGTTTAATAGTTTCTTGCATCCAGCGATTATTTTGCTGGCGCTACCGTTTAGTATTACAGGCGCACTATGGGCGATGCGAATTACCGATCAGTCGGTCAATATTTATAGTGTCATCGGTATTTTGCTTTTGATGGGCATCGTGAAAAAGAACTCAATTCTGCTCGTTGAATTCACCAACCATAAGCGCGCCGAAGGGCTCGGGGTTAACGATTCTCTGATCGCAGCCTGCCCGGTGCGATTGAGACCAATTTTGATGACCTCAATTGCCACTATTGCCGGTGCCATACCCGAAGCTTTCGCGTTTGGCCCAGGGGCCGAGGTCATTCGCCCTATGGCGATCGCCGTGATCGGTGGGGTCATCGTGTCGACCTTTCTCACTTTGTTCGTCGTGCCTTGTGCATACAGTTTGTGCGCTCGCTTTGAGCGCCGTAAGCATCAAGATGAGCTCGATAAAGCTCTGAAGACTATCGATGCGAATGAGCGCAACGGCCTCTCAGCGCCAATGCCAGCGCATTAGGAGTGATATTCTCATTGGCGCCGGCGATGTGAACGGCGGCGCAAACGACGATTCAATCCGCGTTTAAATCGGAGCTTCAATCTGCAGTTCAATCACCGTTTCGCACCGCATCAGTGAGGCCCATACCTCAGGCAACCCGCGATTTTCATTGCGCATTGGGCCCCAAGTTTTTATAAATTGGGCTCTTTTCATGTGGTGGTCGTAGCTCAGTTGGTAGAGCACCGGATTGTGATTCCGGTTGTCGCGGGTTCAAGCCCCGTCGGTCACCCCAATTTTTTATTTTTTTTCTACTTACCTAACTGACCTTGGTTGTTTTACGTTACTTTTATTGACGGGGCCCGAAGCTGCGCTTCGGCACTTTGCCATTGCCACCTAAAGGTGGCAGAGGCGTCGTGCACGACGTCGCATCAAAATAGGCCCCCGGCCTATTTTGCCGCGCCCGAAACCGTCGGTCACCCCAATTTT